>NZ_JBIVBC010000009.1:0-294597 GCF_044745865.1 Streptomyces sp. NPDC086787
CAATGGTTCCAGCTTCGGGCCTCGACGAGGAACTGACGCATCAGCAGCAGAAGTCACACAACTACTAACGATCAACTACTGGCGCAGGACACTAGCGCTCGACGGCTTTGACCAGGGCCGGGAGTGCGGGCAGCAGGGTGCGGGTGCGCTGATCCATGGCCGCCTTGCGGCGGGCGCGGTTCTTGCTGTGGTCGGTGTCGCTGTCGCGGACCGGGCAGGGTGCCACCCACGGGCCCCAGCGCGTCGGTTCGTCGGCGGCCCAGCGGGCGAGATCCTGGTAGAACGTGCGGACCCAGCTGAACACGGTGTGTGCGTTGACCCGCGGCCGGATGGGGGTGCCGCGCCGGTCACGGACCATGCGGACGCGCTCCCGCCAGGCGGTGACGGTGTCGGTGTCCAGCCGCAGCGAGTCGATGCCGGGGTGGTGTTTCTCCAGGTCTCGCCAGAACAGTCCGGCCAGGGTGCGGGCCATGTCCTCCAGCGTGGTGTAGTCGACGTCCACCGCGCGCTCGGTGAGGTAGTCGACCAGGAGGTCGCGTATCGCGGTGCAGGTGATGCCCTGCCGGTCGACCAGGGCTTCCGGTGTCAACTGCCCTGACAGCATCACGGTCTTCAGCCGTGTTGGGGCATTGGGGCCGAAGACGCCGAGGCTCGCGAGGAGCGCGTAGAAGAGGTGCTTGCCGTGGTAGCCGTTGGTCTGGTGCTCGCCGATGGCGTGCTGCAGCTCGACGCAGTCGCCGATAGTAACTTCGTGGATGGTGCCGCCCTTGTGGGTCACGATCCAGGTGACGCGGTTGAGTGCGTTGTTGCAGTCGTTGGATCCCGCGTGGCCGGTGGCCGTGTACTGGTCCTTGAGCGCCGCGAAACCGTCGGGATCGGTGACGCTGCGGATGTGCGCCAGCAGCTGTGAAGGGCGCTGGCGCAGTAGCCACCGGTAGGCGGGGCGTACGACTTGTCCGCCCAGCAGCGGGATCATGCCACCCATTGAACGTCGGTGAGCGAGAGCTGGGGGTCGCGCACCATGCGTTTGGCCGCGCTGTGCCGCAGGCCATGCAGGGTCCAGTTCGCTCCCAAGGTCTCGTTGGCCCGGGTGAACACCATGCGGGCCGCGTCGTACCTCAGCGGCCTGATCGGGCGCCGGAGGGTCCACCACAGAGGCTCCTCCGGCCCGTCGAGGGCCTGCGGGCGGATCTGCTGCTGGTAGAGCCCCAGCCATACGAACGCGTCGCTGGAGGCGGGGATCCATTGCAGGGCCCGGGAGCCCTTTCGGATGACACCGATCGTCTGGTCACCGGGGCTGACCCGGTCCCGGCTGACGGCGAGGAGCTCCGAGGCACGCGGGCCGGCCGAGATGTAGAAGGCGACCAGTGCGCGGTCGCGGTGCGAGGGCAGGGCCGCGAACAGTTCGTTGAATGCCTGGTCGGGGATGCCGCGCGGGGTTCGCCGTGGTTCCTTCGGTTGGTAGCGGGCCCGGCGGACAGGGTGCTTGAAGGCGTGCATCGGGTTGTGATGGGCGTTGAGGTGCTCGTCCTCGGCGCGCTTGGTCTTCGGGAACGGGTTGAGCAGCGGACGCCCGTGCATGTCGCGGTGGTACTCGTAGAAGCTGCGGACGACTGCCCGCGCGTGCCTCCGGGTGCGTGCGGCGTAGTTCTCGCCCGCGTACCGCTTGCCGGTCACCGGGTTGACCGACCCGGGCGCCGGGGCGTCCGGCCGCCGGAGTCGCGGCGGCTTCTTGACCATCTTCAGCCACAGTGCGAAGTCTCGGGCCTCCGTCCGTCCGGCCCGGTCCCACTGGACGTCGACGGCCCACAGGAACCTTCTCTGCACCAAGTCAAGCGAGGCGATCGCGGAGGGTCTTCCTCGGACGGCTGCGCTGCGTGAACTCCGTGAGGGAGAATGTTCGGCATGACGACTTGAAGAGCACCGGCCGGGCGAGAGCGTTGGCGGCAGGTAACAGACTGGAGCACGGTTCCAGACGGTGATCGACGGGTCTGCGCCTCTTGCAGAATACCCGTCTGCTCGTATCAGTATCGCTTCCATCCGCCCGAGTCCTCCATGTTCGAGCGCTGCATCGGGCTCCCTTGGTGTTCCAGCTGCAGGGTCTACTCCGGCAACATGGTCTACGTTCCGCGGCAGCAATTCCTTGTCGACCTCCTTGCCTCTCTGCCTCCTGACCAGCGCGAGCGGCTCCTACGTTCGGAAACGCGAGTGATCGAGCTCCTGGACCGCCGGGCCCGAGGCGGCAAGGGTTGGGGACGGCGGCAATCCGCTCGCCCGTCGTTTGCCCGACCGCGTACGGTCTGCGCATGACGAGGACCACGCCGGCCAGACCGGTGTCTGTAGAGGCCGTGTCCCCGGAGCTGGCCCACTACCGGGCTCGGACAACCCGGTTGCACCCCAGACCGGGGCGGCCCGGCATGCACGACAGTCACGTCGGCGGGCCGATGCTGTGGCCGGACAGCGAACCCTGGCCGCTCTGCCACGAGCCGCACCGGCGCGAGAGCGAGGGCTACGCACCGGAGGAGATCCGCAGCGCCCGGGCCGCAGGGGTCTGGCCGCCGAGCCGGCCATGGCCCCCCGCAGCAACTCCCGGACTGGACGGCCCGGTGCCCTTCGTGGGGCTGGCCCAGTTCTTCCACCGTGACATCCCGGGCCTTGCCTGCGGACCCGACAACGCGGACCTGGTGCAGCTCTTCCGCTGCCCCTTCACCCACGGCCCCCACCTGGAGCGCCGCTACCACCTGCGGTGGCGACAGGCCGGGCAAACCGAGCAAGCGGAACGCTTCCTTGTTGATCCGCCCCACGTCCCCCTGCTCCGAGGGGAACACGAACTCCCCGAGCCCTGCGTCCTGCACCCGGAAGAGGTGGACACCTACCCCTGGGCGGAGGACGACACGCTGCCCGCCTCGCTGATCGCGCGCATCGACGCGTGGGACGACGCCCAGGTAGCGGAACACGGCCCCAACGCCCCCAGCTACCAGTACGACCTGTCGATCCCGCCCGGCTGGCGCGTCGGTGGCTTCCCCAGCTGGGCGTCGACGGGCCCGAGGACCATCGACTGCGCGTCCTGCGCAACCCGCATGCGGCTGCTGCTGACAGCGGAGGGCTACGAGATGGACGCCGGCTCGCACAGCTGGATGCCACTGGAAGACCGTGACCCGACACTGAGCGGGAAGACGTCGATCCGGGGTGGCCAATCCGTTGCCCAGCCCACTCGGCTCCGCTTCGGCCGGGACCGGGACCTGCACGTTTTCACCTGCCTGGCCGACCCCGGACACCCGCCCCAGTGGGTGCTCGCCTAGCCAGGGCGTTTGACGGCTTCTCTGCACCAAGTCAAGTGGTCGGCCCGACGGGCTTCACCGGGTTCTGGGTGAGAGCCAGTCGCCTGTGTCGCGACGAGGGCCGAGGCCGACTGCGGCGAACTCGTCGGCGTGATCGCCCTTGGCGGCGCCGAGCCACCGCAGCGCCTGAGAGATAGGAGTGCCGGTCGTCGGCGACGTCCCCCCTTCGACCAGGCGCAATGGGCCAAGGACTACCTGGCCTGCATCCCAGACCTGGGCGGCCTGGGTTCCTGCCCCGCCGAAGTAATCGGCCTCGATGTAGGCCACCGGCCCTGTCTCCGAGCACGTGGCCAGCAGGCGATCAAGGCCCGCCGGTGCCTTCCAGAACCCGTCGAGTTCGGCTGCTCCGGCGACCGTGACCGCATCGAACAGCGCGTCGGTCATCGGCAGGAGCCAGAGTTGCTGGCCGAGAGGAACGATGCACGCCCCAGCCGTGGAACCGGCCAACTCTCGGAGCACGGATTCGGTGGCGATGACCGCCTGCAGGCAATACATCCCCTCATTCTCGCCTGGCCGCTGATCGCGGCGCGATGCCGGGTATGCCGAGGTCGACTGGCGCGACCCTGGCGAGCCGACGGGTCTGGTCTCGCTTCTGCCGCAGGAAGGACAAGGGGAGGTCGATCCCTTCGATCTCACCGAGCCATCCCTCTGCTTCGGCCCGGGCCCGGCGGGCCAGAAGGTCGACCTCGATCTCGTCGAGGCGGGGCAGCATCTTCGGATTAATGTTGATCATGGGACATCTCAGGCAGGCGTGCTCGTGCTGGCAAGGTGTCGAGTAGGGGCGTGCGCATCCTCCCAGCTCGACTTTGCGCTGGTCGAAGTGCTCCTCGAAGCCGAGCCATTCGGGTGCGGTGACCGGCCGGTACTCGTCGGTTGGCCTGGCCTGGCGGCGCCGGTCGAGAAATCCCTGGTAGCGCCGGACAACGTCCTCGTTGAACACAGCGACGTAGCCACGAGTTGTTTGAGGATTCAAATGTCCGAGTAGGGCTGCTCCGACGTGGATCGGGAGCCCGCTGTTGACCAGTTCCGTGGCCAGGAGTCGGCCAAAGTCGTGCGGGGTAAAGCTGGTCGCAAGGAAGCCGGGGTGCTGTTCGGCGAGCTCGACGCAGTGGCGCTTCAGCATGTTCACCACGGTGGTGTCCGACATGACCTCGTGCTTGGTGCCGATCTTGCGTTGGAACAAGAACGGCATGGGCGCGCTGCTCTGACGTTCCTTCGGGTCGTAGCGAGGCAGCAGCGGGATGGCCCGGCTGCCGGTGGTGTGGCGGCGGACGATGGCCGCGATGACGGCGAACAGCTCAGCGGACATCGGGATGACGCGTTCCCGGTCGCTCTTCGAAGGAGCGACCACCAGCAAGGCGATGACCTCGCCGTAGGGCCGTTGATGCTGCCGGATGCTGAGATGGGTGAGTTCCAGGGCCTCCTCGATGCGCACGCCTGAGTGCCGCAGGACCTCAACGATCGCCCACTCCCAGAAGGCAGCGTCCTCGGCATGCGTGACGTTGATGTTCTTGCCGCTCTCCAGATCGAGGACGCGGACGTTCGCCAGCCCTCCGAGCCGGACGCGGCGTTCATCCACCCGGCTCCACAGGCGCCGGTAGGTGCGACCCTCCAGCGTGACGGTCTGCCCGCCGGGCATGTCCGCGGCCTGCGATAGTAGGTCACGGAGGTGGCCGTACCGGTTCTCCAGGTGTTCCAGGAGAGTGTTCAACAGCGGTTGCCGTTGCCTGGTGCGATCATCCATGCGTTCCTTGACGCGTCGTTTACGGACCCCGTAACCGCGGACCTCGGCGTCCGAGACCGGACAGGGTGCCACCCACATCGCCCACTGCTCGGGCTCCGCCGCTGCCCACACCTGCAGATCGGCGTAGAAGGCGCGGACTGCCCGCAGGATGGGATCGAAGTCGCGCCGCCCTTTGCCGTCCACGCGAATCGCGACCCGGTCCCGCCACCGCTGGTAGAGCTCGCCGTCGATGCGCAGGTCGGTCTGGTTGGGGGCGAGTTGTTCGACGGTCGCCCAGAAGTTGCTGGCCAGGTGGCGGGACAAGTTGTCCAGCGTCGAATAGTCCAGTTCGGGCTTGCGTCGTTCCAGGTAGGCGACGAGCAGGTGCCGGACCCCCGTATTGCGGATCTTGTAGCGGTCGACCAGTTCTTCGACCGTCGACCGCCCGTTGAGCAGGGCCGCCTTCAGCGTCGCCGACCCATGGGAGGGGAAGTGGCCCATCGTGTGGAGCACTTGCCAGGCCAGGTGTCCGGGGAACCTGCTGCCGGCTCCGCGTGCCCCCAGGACCAGCCCCTGGCGGCGGCACTCCCACGCGTAGTGCAGGAATGCCTCAGGAGTCAGGTCGGCCAGGGCGATGCCCTGCGTGGTGAGGGTGACCGCGATGTCGAAGAGTGCGGTCCCGTGCTGGATCGGGTTCACCGGCGTGGCCTGGGTCTCGGCCCAGAACTGCTCCAGCAGCGGGTCGTTCTGGGCGGCGAGGAAGCGCTGCCCGTAGTAGAGGAAGGTGTTCGACCGGAATGCGTCCAGTGAGGGCTGGATGATCCGTAGACACATCAGGCAGGCAGCGCCGGTGCCGATCTGACTTCTCTCTCTGGGAGCCGATCGCAGGACGGACACGGGGTTGCCGCCCTGGTTGAACCCGCTGGCCTCCCACCTCTCCTGCCAGGTATCGCCCGGGAACTGGCTCAGGTGCTGCAGGAGGCCCCGGGCGCCGCGGCTTCGGTTCCACCGATTGTCGGCCGACTTCGTCGGCCAGGTCGTGCGCACCGCCTGCGCGATCTCCTCGACGGAGGCACGGGTCAGATCGCCCTGGGGACGCGGCGGAACAGCGGGGGCAGGGGCATGGGCGGCGTTCACGCTGACGAAGCGGCTGACGCCCTTCCTGCTGGTCGGCTGGTTCAGGGTGCCGGGTTCAGCCACCGAACACCGCCTTGATGTCGTCCGGGTCGTACCCAGCGGTGAAGGAACGCGGGGGGCGGGGCTTGGTGTAGTGCTCCTGGAGCTTGTCGTGCAGGTCCTCCACGCGGGCCGTCAGGTAGCGCCCGGTGGTGTCGAGGTGGGCGTGCCGCAAGATCGTCTGCACCTCGGCGAGGGTGAGCCGCTCGTCTCCCGCCATCCTGACCGCCGCCGTGTGGCGAGCGTCGTGCAAGGTCCAGTTCGTGCCGAGCTTGTCGTTGGCCCGCTGGAGGATGCGCGCCTGCCCCAGCGGCGTGGGGTGGCCCTCGCGGCCGAACATCCGCAGCAGGTCGTACGCCCGGACCTGGTTGATGACCAGGGAGCCCGCGACCCGGAGCATGTTCGGCCACCACGTCTCGATCTTCTTCAGGTTGACGCGGTTACGGGCGAGCGGCTCCAGCACCCCGTACGTGCCCGTCTCCACCCCGGGCATCGTCGCCCGCCAGAACCGCTGGTCGTCCAGGTCCTTGAACCGGGGGCTGAAGTTGTAGCCCAGGATCTTGAAGATCCCGAACACGATGTCGGAGTACGAGGCGTTGTCGGTGGCCACCATCTCCGGTTTCACGCCACCGTCCAGGTTCAGCAGCGCGTCCAGGATGTGCAAGGAGTCGCGCGGAGTGCCGGGGACGACCATCTGCCCGATGCCCGCGACCTGGTCGTTGACGGCGTTGAGCCAGGTGATGCCGCGCTTGAACCCGAAGTACTTCGGGGAGGGCGCCGCGCTGATCGTGCGGACGGGGACGACGAACCGCAGTCCGTCGACCGAGGCCAGCAGCCCGTCGCCCCAGAACTGCACGATCGGCACGTCGGACTGGGCCTCGATCAGGGCCGCGTTCGCCGCGGCGATGGTGTCGGCGCGCAGGTAGAACTGGTCGACGTGGACCAGGCGGGAGCGGGTCAGGGCCTCGAGGCCAGGGTTGGTGACCGGGGTCATGCCGATGCTGCACGCCTCCGAGACCATGAACTCGTTCCCACGTGCGCGTGGGCGCTCGTGTCCGCGGACGCGAGCGCGCGCGTACAAGAGAGGCGCAGGTCCACGGTCCGGACACGCACCGCAGAACGCAGGAGGCCCCGTTACAGCGGGGCACCTCCGCAAGGTGGCACGGCCAACAGGTCAGCCACTGGACTTCCTCCCGACGATGACGACTCTCGCGGCCCGGAGGGCGTACGACAAGAGGCAGGGCCCGGCGGATCTCCCGCCGGGCCCTGCCGTCCGTCATCTGGGGCGCCGCCCGGTGCCGCTGCCGTTGAGCAGGATCAGGCTCTCCAGGTGAGCGCCTTTGACCCAGGAGCCCAGCAGGTCGCGGTGCAGGGCCACGATGTCCTGGCGCAGCGCCAGGCCGAGTGCGTCTCTGGTGAACGCGCTGCAGGTGGTGACGAACAGGGCGACGTCGGCGCCGTGCTCGAGGCGGGCGGTGCCGACGAACTTCTGCATGTCCTGCGAGGGCACGCTCCGGTGCGCGGCGTACTTCTTGCACTGGATGACCAGCTTGCGGCCGTCGGCCAGGTAGCCGACGACGTCCGCGCCCAGGTCGCCGCTCTTGCCGCTGACGACGACCTCTCTGCAGCCGTCCCGCCGGCACAGCTCCGCGATGTACGTCTCGAACTCCTGCCACGTCAGGGCATCGACCTGGGCCATGGACATCACCAAGGCGCCGCTACACAAGAAGGCTGGCGGCGACATCCAGGCTTTGTGCCATTCGTCGGCAACCCACCTCCAACAAAGCATCGTCACCAGGACGGGCCACACCGTCGACCAGTTCCCGGCCACCCACACCACGGCGAGGCCGGCCGCCACCGCGCCCCAGACCTGCAACTGCCTGCGGGTCTGCTTCTTCAACCGCCGCCGCTGACGTGCCGCCATCACTCCCCCGCTCCCCAGATCCGGGGTCCGCAGAAGGGAGCATCCCCGCGGGCGCGGGGCCGACAACGCCGCGCGGTTGGTGCGGACGCGTTGGATCGGAGCATCCCTGCGAGCGCGGGGCCGACCGCGGTCCGTACCGCCGCGGGCCCGAGCCCGCTGGAGCATCCCTGCGGGCGCGGGGCCGACACTTGCTGAGCTGCGACTTTACCGGACGGTATGGCCGTTTTCATTCAGTTGGTTTTGGGGCGGCCCGGGAGGATCAGGCCGTCGAAGTCGACGAGCTACGGGCAGGCGGTCGCGACCCGTAGCGCGGACGGCTCTCTGCCCGCCCCGCCATTTCCCTCAAAGCGCCTTCGGCACAGACGCCCCGTGACACTCAGCCTGATCACGAAGACCCATCATGCCTCACACTCGCGCAGACCGATTGCCGGAGCATAAACACCACCAGCGCACGTGCTGGCCCTGGCCGTGAAGGGTGACCGGCTCACCTTTCTGTTCGGCGCGGTGTACGGCGTCGGCCTCATCCTCGCGCGCCGCGCCGGGCCCAAGACGACGATCCCGTTCGGCCCGTTCCTTCTGGCCGAGCCCGTGCCGCGGTCGCCTCGTCCACCGGCGGCACTTCGTTGCGCAGCCACGCGTCCGCGGACCGCTCGATCCCCGTTGCCTCGGCCCACAGCGCCAGCCTGCCGACCACGTGCAGCAGCCGCTCCACGTTGGAGTTCGTGGACGTTCACGCGGCCAGCTCCACGTCGTCCCACCAGGAGGGAGCAGGGGTGGTGAGCCGACGGAGCATGCCGGCGGTCGAAGCCCAGTAGACGCGGGAGGCCGCGTTGTCGGGGCGGTGGTCGTAGCGCTCGAAACGCGCGGAGCCACCTGGTAGATGGCGCTCACGCACCGGCACCGCCGAGTCGATTGGTAGTCCCTCGGCGGTGCCACCTCCCCTGCCGCAACCTTGCGGCCCTGGTTCACTCCCGGGCATTCCCCTGTCGTTGCTCACCGGCAGCCGCTGCAGCGATTGCGAACCAGGCAGTCCGCTCCTCCACCACGCGGCCTTCCTGGTAGGCGTGATCAGACTCCAGTGCCCGGCTGGCGGGCCCTCGCCCGCGGTGTCGTGTCCCCGCTTCAACCAGGTCCACCGCGTCCCGGACCCTGGTCGACCAGGACTTTCTCCAGGCCCATCCCGCATCGTTCGGCCGCCTGGTCCAGCAGGGCGATGCCGGCCTCGTTGTCGTGCGCGCTCGCTGCGAGGATCACCACGCCGATGATCAGGCCCAGCACGTCGACGGCGAGTCCCCGTTTCCTGCCGGGCGTCCTCTTATTCACGTCCAGTCCCGTCGTCTCCCGTGTTGTCTCTCGGTGGCGAGGAGTACGCGGTCCGGGGCGACGCCATGCAACAGCCGCCAGAGGGCCACACGGTCTACTTCTACTACACCGCCTGGCGCGACGAGGGAATCCTCGCCCAACTCAACTACGACCTGACCGGCCTGGCCCGCGTAAAGGAAGGCCGCAGAGATCGCAGAAGGTGACCGCAGGTGCCGCCAACTGACTGCATGCGATCACAAGGCACCCACACCCCTCCGAGCGACGACAACACCCTTCCGCCCCGTAGGGTCGGGCCATGCCGACCGAAGACAGCCCACACGTCACTGCCAAGCACTGGCAGGACTGCACGGACGTGTACGACTTCCTGAATCAGATCCGGCTCCGGCCCGGAATGTGGGTCCCCGGCGGATCGCTCCTGCAGCTGCAGTCCTTGCTCACCGGCTACCGGGCAGCGCTCGGTGTGCACGGCATCGAGAAACCCTTCGCTTTCTGGCCCGAGGACGACTTCAACCGCTGGCTCCAAGAGCAACGCGGCATCGCCGGCTCCCTCACCTGGGCAGCCGAGATCGAACGCAACACCCCCGTGGGCTCGACTCCGGTCGAGGAGTTCTTCCGCCTCCTGGACGCATACCGGAGTGAATCCGCCCAGAACTCAACACCTGGCGCTGCCTCGACCCGCTTTCCCGGCATCGAGTACACGAACAACACTTTCGTCACACTCTTCTGGCGCCGACAGCTCCTCACAGAAGCCGAACTGCGGCTCGAAGAGCGCGGCTTCCGCGTCGTCCACCTCGCCGCGGGTAAGTGGGCCTCAGAGCAGGACATGCACAGGGACGTTGCCACCGCGCTGCAGTTCCCCGACTACTACGGCCACAACCTCGACGCACTCAACGACTGTCTCGGCGATGTGACCTGCTACGGCCCCTACGACGACTCACCAGAAGGTACTGGGCTCGTCCTGTCCATCACCGACTACGACCACTTCACCGCCGCTTGCCCGCGAGCGGCCCAGATCGTTCTGGACATCGTCGCTGACCAAGCCCGGCACGCGGCCGTACTTCAGCGCCGCTTCTTCGCCCTGGTCCACAGCAACGACCCCGACATCCGGTTCGAACCCGTCGGAGCCATGCCCGTCATGTGGAACAACGACGAATGGGCGGACAGCAACCGCGGCTGAGCGCACGGCATCCAAGGCAGCCGATCGCCGCCGACACGAGAGTCAGGCAGTGGCTGTTGCCTGCCAAGCGGCAGTGACGCATCCTTCTTCCCAGTGCCACCATCCTTCGGCATCCCCGTGCTCCAATAGCTTCCGAATCCGTGGCAAGTCCGCGTCTGGCGGAACGTCGAACGCCACCATCCGGAACCGCTCGATCCCCTCGCCGGTCGTGCCAAGTCGGTGAAATGTCTCCAGCACGGTCTGCCGGGCGGCGCCCGAGCCACCGTCCTTCATGACGATCAACCGGATTGTGCAGTTCTCCGAAGCCCGCACCGTCTCACCAGCCCAGCGGACGCCTTCATCGTCGGTCTCCACCCGGATGACGTCGCCGCTGGAGACTCCCCGTACGAACCAGGGCGTGTTGTCCAACCGCACCATGTCGTCGCCGAGATCCACCGCCCACAGGCTCTCGACGCTCGCCGGAGGCCAGCCGTCCTCATCCATCTCCAACCGGAAATGGACCTTCATGCGGTCATCCGTGAGGCTCGTCATCGCACCATCATCCACAACCCTTCTGTAAGGCCGACCCCGGGACAGCAATCGAAGGGCATCACCGCATCCCGACCGCGGCCGGACCCGCGACGTCGGGGTATAACGGCCGACATGACGGTCTTCTACTGTGCGCGGTGCGGTGCC
The DNA here is from genome assembly GCF_044745865.1 of Streptomyces sp. NPDC086787. Taxonomy (NCBI): domain Bacteria; kingdom Bacillati; phylum Actinomycetota; class Actinomycetes; order Kitasatosporales; family Streptomycetaceae; genus Streptomyces; species Streptomyces sp. NPDC086787. The sequence goes on from NZ_JBIVBC010000009.1 coordinate 11,340, forward strand.
CAGCTCACGCCTGACCTTGAACAACTCCCGGAAGTCCCCGATGCTTCCGTCCACGACAGGGACCGCGACCTCAGAACCATGCTCGCGCCTTCGACCGTGCCGCAGGGCTACTACGCCGTCGACCCCGAACCGTGGGGTGCACCCTTCGTCGAATCAGGTTCCCAGCAAGGCAGAGTATCCGTCAGCCGTACTCTTCTCATGCCGCCTGAACTGACCGGCACGGTGCCCGCAGGCCCCCGGAACTCCGTGATCGTCCACCCGGACGATGCGCCGCACCTCCAGCTGAACGCCCCCCTGGGCATCCACCAGGGCTGCTGTGGGCCCCTCGGAACTGGGGGCCGCAACATGGCATGCGCCTGCGGAGCACTCGCAGCAACCCTTGCCGCGGACTGCATGGGTCCCCACGAACTGCACCTCGATCCGGTCCGGGTGTATGCCTACACCGCCGAATCAGAGACGTGATCACGGCCCGCTCGGGAACCGCACATGGTCGGCACGGAAGACGTGGCCCGGAAAGACCGGCGACCTGCTTTCCGGGGAACGATCACCAGCCGCTCGGGAAACGATCTCCGACCGGCACCGTATGCAGCTGGTCAGCCCCACTCGTGAACACCCCCATTCTCACCCAGTCGTGACCTGCGTCAACCGCCCAATCACTGCCCTATTGCCAGAGGTCAGCTCCGTCGCGCCCGCTGGGATCCATTGTCAGGAGGTCTTCATGCAGGCCCGACAAGGTCCGCCCAGTCGGAGAACCATCTTCGCCCGACTCCATGACCATCCGGCCGGCCTCCACACCCGACGTGTTCACATCGCCGCCGGAGTCCAGCTCGTCGAGCGTTGCGAACACCGCCTCATAGGCAACGGCTCGGACCAGACGAACAAGATCTTCCCGGTCCGAGCCAGCGGCAAGAAGGCGTTGCGCGGCTGGCAGTTGATCGAGCGATCCAGGGTCGGTCCAGCCGTCGATCGCACCGTGCCACAGGCTCCGTAGCAGCACGAATCGCGCGAGCTGAGGAACGTCTTCCATGACCTCCGACTTGATCAAGTCGACGGGATCGGTCACGCCGAGGGTGCTGAACTGGGCACGCAGCGATTCCGCGGCAGCCTGTCGTGGCGCGTCCAGGCTGTTCAGCCATTCCTGCCATGTTGGTTGAGGATCACTCACCGCAACAGCATGCCCTACGGTCGAGAGACGGGGATCGGCGCATCTGTCTCTGTTGACGCACCAGCCGCTGTGGTTCACGGAACTGCGGCCAGAGCCGATTTCACAGATCCTCATCACGCTCCGGTCCTACGTGTTGGAGGCGCGGACCTGTCCGCCTGCCGTCTCTGCCTCGACGGGTTCCGCCCGCAGCACCAGCTCGGTGGCACGATGATGGCTGGCTTGCGCCCGAGTCCGAGGCTGTCGCTCAGCCACGCACGAAAGCCCTGAAGCGCCACATCCCCTCAGCGGCGGAGTGGAGGGTGTCACGCCCACCAGTGTGGCAGCCGCCGGAGGCGGGTCAGGACCGCTCGACCAGATATTCGCCGATACATGCCGCGTCCAGATCGCACGCCTGGAAGGTGGCGAGCGCATGGACGGGAGTTTCGACGATGGGCTCGCGGTCGTTGAAGGGGGTGTTCAGGACGACGGGCACGCCGGTGAGCTGGTGGAAGTGCTCGATCAGCGCACCGTTCCTGCAGTTGAGCGCATAGGGAGACCGTCGCGGGGGCGCCCGTCACATCGATCGAGGGACTGACCGGGCCCTCGCCGCTGCGGCATACTGGCGGCGTCGACGAGGAGACGTCGGCGCATATCGCCTTGTTAGAGACTCATGAGGCCCGGGCCCGCCCAGGACCCCTCCGACGTCACGTGGACGCTGGAGATGTTCCGGGCCTTCCCCGCTGCCCCAACCCCGTCCGATCGACTGACCCGCGAGTCGTTCCGTAGTCACTGGGTGTGGGAGCCCAAGAGGATCCCGACGAACGCCCCGGCCAGGAGGAACGGGCCGAACGGGATCGTCGTCTTGCGCCCGGCGCGGCGCGCGAGGATGAGGCCGACGCCGTACACCGCGCCGAACAGGTAGCCGGCGAAGGTGCCGATCAGCAGGATTCCCCAGCCGTACCAGCCCAGGACGGCCCCGAGCGCAGGTGCGAGTTTCACATCACCGAAGCCGAAGCCCCCAGGGTTGATCAGGAACAACACGAGGTAACAGGCGCCGAGCGTGAGAGAGCCGAGCAGTGCGGTGCGCCAACTGCCGTCGGCATCGGGTAGCAGTGCAGCCCCTCCGAGCCCGGCGAGCGCGGACGCCGAGAGCGGCAGGGTGACGACGTCGGGCAGCCGGTGCACCGCGAAGTCGACGGGGCAAGCAGCACGGCAATCGGCGCGAGCAACAGCCACACGAACAGCTCCGGACGGCTGCCGGTGGCCACCGCCAGCACAGCACAGACCACGGCCATCACCAGGGCGATGGTGGGCGTGCTCGGCCCAAATGTATCCCGGTCGGTGCAGCGGGCCCGCCCCAGCCGCCCGTCCCCGATCCCGTCGAGAGGGTGCCCCGCCGGGCAGTCCGTTCGCCACGGCTGCTCCGGCGGCACGGAGAGCCGGTACGCGGCGCGCGGTATGAGCAGGCCCGTACCGGCACCCCACAGTACGGCCATCGCGGTAATCCAGAACGTCTCCACCGAACGGAGCCTAAGCTCAGCTCCGTTCGGATGTTGCGGACGGTCCGTACCATGAGGAGCACATCGCGTACCGGCCCTGATGGCCGCCAACCGGCCGGGATGCCGCACCGCCACACGCTGAGATGACGCCAATTCTCCCATGCACTCTCATGCCACCCTTTGACAGTCCCTACTTTCGTGACACTCCCAAGTGCCTGTGTCAGCCGATGCAGTTGGTGACGGGCTGGGGGCTGAAGACGCAGTTGGTGGGGGTGTTGCCGGTGAAGGTGGCGCCGTCGACGCTGTTGATGGCGACGGTGGTGTACACGCCGCCGGGTGCGGGGGCGGCCGGGGCGAGGTTGTTGTTCACGCTGGAGGCGGTGGTGAAGGAGTAGGTGCTGCCGTTGTTGTAGATGCCTGCGGCGGCGGAGCCGGTGCCGGTCACTTTGTTGGCGTCAATATGGGAGGCGTCCACCATCACGGTCACGGGACTGGAGGTGTTGTCGGTGTAGAGGCCGCCGCCCTGGGAGTACTGGCCGGAGGCGAGGTTGCGGGTGAGGGTGGTGCCGTTCTGCAGCGTCAGCGTGGACGCTGTACCGGATCCGTCCGTTGCGATGCCCGCGCCCTGGCCGAAGGCGCCGACCAGTTGGTTCCCGGTGACCTGGGTGTTGTTCAGGGTGAGTGCGCCGGCCTCACTGTGGATGCCGCCGCCCCGGTTGCTGGTGGTGTCGTTCGTGAAGCCGGTGACGGTGTTGCCGCTGATCGTGGAGCCTGTGATCATGCCGGTCCCCCCGGACGGAACGAAGAGAATTCCGCCTCCGCCGGAGGTGCTGGCTGTCACCCGGTTGTCCGCGATCGTGGTGCCGGTGACGGACAGCAAGTTGTTGCCTGCGTAGAAGATGCCGCCGCCGGCCGCTTGCGCGGTGTTGTGGCTGATGGTGCTGTTGATGAAGGTCGTCGGAGTGCTGGTGTTGAGGTACGCGCCGCCCCCGTCGCCGCTGGCGCGGTTGTCGGTCATGTTCACTGAGGTCAGTGTGACCGTGGTCGCCCCCAGGGCCCAGATGCCGCCCCCGTCGACGGTGGCGCGGTTGTCGTTGACTGTGCCCCCGGTGAGAGAGACCGACGTGCTGTTCGCGGTGAAGATTGCACCCCCCTGGACCGCCGAGTTGCCCTGAAAATTCACGTCGGTGGCGGTCAGGGATCCTCCACTTGTGGTCACGAGCACCCCGCCGCCTGAATCGCCGGTGACCCTGCCGTTCATGACTGTGAGGGTGCTCATCTGCAGCGAGGTGGCGCCGACGTCGAAGATCCGGAAGTTGGACGCCGCGGTGTCACGTTTGATGGTGGCATTGTTCCCCTGGATCACCAGCGGCTGCGTGATAGTCGGCAGCGCTCCGCCACCCACGTCGGTGAGGGTGTAGACACAGTACGGGATCAATGACAGCGTGTCGCCGCTGCCCGCGTTGGAGTTGTCGATAGCCGTGCGCAGCGCCGCTTCCGTGCACGCCACCGGCGTCACCGCGTGCGCCGGAGTGGCCATGCCCCCGGCGAGCAGTACTCCCGCCGCCATTCCAAGACTCACACATCGTCGGCCCATCGGCTTTCCTCCGGTGACTCATCCGTGACCATCCAGCCCGCAGGCGCGGGATAACAACATCCACCCTAGCCGGGATATATCAGGCTTAAAGTGAAGCGCCGTCACATTTTGGACCGTCATACGGGCCCTTCTCGAGCAGGTCGTGCACCTGGTGCCAGCGTTCCAGGGTGGTCTGGGCGCGAGGGCCGTCGTAGATCGGCGTGTCCAGCACGGCGGCCCAGCAGATTCCTGAGGTTCTCCCTTCAGAGTGGGCACCCTGCGAATGGATTGTTGGTCCAGGAAGGGATGTCCAGGTGGGATGTCAGTCTCCGTGTCCGAAGGAGTTCCGTAGGGACGCGGTTGCCTTAGAACTCCTAACGAAATGATCTTCAAGATGGTTGGATCACTCCGGGACGGATTATCTGGGGGTGCGGGGTGGCGCGGCCGAAGCCATGGGAAGTCGACGACGAGCTGTGGGCGGTGGTCGAGCCACTGCTGCCGAAGGTCGAGCGTCGGGCTCGGCACCCCGGACGTATACGGCATCCCGACCGGCTGGTGTTCCAGGGCATCGTGTTCGTGCTGCACACCGGGATCGCCTGGGAGCAGCTGCCGCAGGAACTCGGCTTCGGCTCGGGCATGACCTGCTGGCGCCGTCTGGCCGAGTGGACCACAGCCGGGGTGTGGCCTCGGCTGCACGAGCTCCTCCTTGCCGAGCTCCGCAGCGCGAACGTCCTGGACTTCTCCCGTGCGGCGGTCGACGGCTCCCACATCCGGGCGTTAAAGGGGGCTCCAAGACAGGACGAAGCCCTGTCGACCGGGGCAGGACGGGCAGCAAGCACCACCTGATCACCGACGCCACCGGCATCCCGCTCGCCGTCACCTTGACCGGCGGCAACCGCAACGATGTCACCCAGCTGCTCCCGCTCCTCCAGGCCGTGCCGCCCGTGCGGGGCAAGCGCGGCCGGCCCCGGCGCCGCCCGAACGTGGTGCTGGCCGACCGCCGCTATGACCACGACAAGTACCGCCGCCTGGTCTGGGATCTCGGCGTGAAGCCACTGATCGCCCGCCGGGGCACCGAGCACGGCTCCGGACTCGGCACCCAACGCTGGGTCGTGGAGCGCGCGTTCGCCCATCTGCACTGGTTCCGCCGCCTACGGATCCGCTGGGAGATCCGCGACGACATCCACGAAACCTTCCTCACCCTCGGATGCGTACTGATCTGCTGGCGACGGCTGAACTCAACTATTGCTCACTAGTTTTTCTGCAGGGTGCGGGTGATACCGGCGATGATGGCGGTCGTCAGCATCCAGCCGAAGGCGATCAGCAGGTAGGCCAGCCACTGGAGGCTGCTGTTCGGCCAATACCACCCCGTGCGCTGACCCAGACCACCGACGGGGATCAAAAGGTCAAGCGTGTAGACGAGGGGCTGGAACGGGCTGCCTTCGTCTCGTTTGACCGGGCTGGGAGAGTGAGTGCTGAAGGCCAGCGTGCCCAGTAGGGTCAGCGCGAGGAGCCAGACGCCAGCCAGCCAGGGCCGATAGCCATAGCCCACGGTCACGTCCAGCAGGTGCCCCCATACCCGGGCCGGCGGGGACAGGGTGAGACGCCGGTGGCGCTGCTTGGCCAGGAGCACGCGGCGGGCGTCATCGTCATGGCCGATTTGCCGATACCAGCCCGCGAGTTGCTCGTACGGCTGCGGGACATAGCCAGGATTCCGGCGGACCCAGGCCAGGCGACGGGCCACCTCGTCCCTCGCAGGCGGTCCGTCGTCGCCTGCCGCGGACGGGGCGTCCCCGAATCGGATGGACCCGTAGGTGAACCCTTCCAGGAGCACCTTCCTCGGCCAGCTCTGCTCGCTGTCCTGACACCAGGTGGCCTGGGCGGACCGGAGATCCACCAGTCCTGAGAGCGGTGCTGCGGTTCTGTAGTCGAAGTCGCCCACGTGCATGGATACGCAGTCCAGGGCTACGCCATCCCCGTTCAGATGGGCTCCTTCGAAGGTCAGCAGCCCTTCTATTCGGGCCCGTCGCAGCAGTACGCCTCCTTGCGCGGTGAACCCCTGGGAGCAGTCCACCGTCGAAGCGGCCATACTTCCTGCGGCAAGTGCAACGCCCGCGGTGTTCCCCAGCCGTGCGCCTTGCAGGAACAGGCCGCTGAGCAGCTGTGCGCCGGGCAGCCGCAGTCCGCCTTGCGTGGTGAGCCGCTGGCCGAAGACGCCGCCATCCAGGACGAGGCCGCCCGCGCGCACCGCCCACTCTTCCGGGCCCGAGATCCTGGCATCCGAGATCACCAGATTCCCGGCCATACGAGCGTTGACGAGAATGAGGGAGCTGCCTTCGAGAGTCGACCGCCTCAGGTCCAGGTCACCCTCGATTCGAGCGAGCTCGGCGTTGATCCCCGGCACCCAGCTGTCCGTTATCTGGATCGTCCGGGTCGTCGCACCGTGCAGTTGCACCGCCTCGTCCAGCCGACAGCCCTGCAGCAAGAACGTGTGACAGATCTCCGCCCCGGACAGGTCGAGACGACCGGTGATACGCGCGCCCATGAGTCGCAAGGCGGCTACCGTGCCAGACCGGTCTTCGTTCGCGCCGAGCAACAGCGTCGCCACGACGGCCGCGCGGACAGTACGGTCGGGGCCCCACCGGTCACCCACAGCGGGAGCGTCCGCGTCGGGTACTCCTGTGCGCAGGTCGACGCGACGCCCCTCAGGGAAGGCGTCCCACAGCTCGCGCTCCGGCGGGGTCATCTCGTCATAGGGCAGCACCCATGCAGAGTAATGATCTACTCACTCAGGCGCACCAAGCGGGTCACCGGTTCATTCCGTTAGGAGTTCTTAGTCCGGGTGGCGGCGGGCAGTCGGACGTAGGGGGGACGGGCGAGATTCATCCACCAACCCGGCGAACTTTCCCGTCAGGGCACTAGCCTTTCGGCAGCTCCGCCCATACGCGTGCAGCCATCTGGTCGGCCTCGTCCTGCGGGGTCCCCGCCTGCACCAGAATGATCCCGCGGGACTGGTCCGGGAACGTGACCTCCCGCATCTCGGTACCCAGCGGGCCCATCGGCTCATCCGACATGGTGACCTCCCTTCGACAGATGCCGCCCACCCTAGAGGCACAACACGCAGAAAGACGAGGACCCTCCACCAGAGGGACTACAACTCTGGTGTCACGGACAGCCGGTCATACCCCCGACGACCGTGGGCGAAGGAGGGCAATAACCGTGCGCATGGACGGCTGGGACGACCAACCAGCGCACATAACGTTCAGCCGCCCGCCCCCAAGGGGCCAACATCACGCCCTACCCCACGGCGTCCGCCGACGCGATGCTCACACCGCTCCTCCAAAGGCCGACTCGCCGAGGAGCCGCTCACGTTCGAGAAGGCCGACGTTCTCCGCTCAGGCCCCGTTTGGTGGAATGCCCGGCGCGGCGGCGCGGCGGTATTCGGTGTTGATGCGCTGGGCTTCCTCGAGCTGGTCTTCGAGGATGACGATGCGGCAGGCGGCCTCGATGGGAGTGCCCCGGTCGACGATTTCCCGGGCGCGGGCGGCGATGCGTAGCTGGTAGCGGGAGTAGCGGCGGTGGCCGCCCTCGGAGCGCAGGGGGGTGATCAGACGGTGCTCGCCCAAGGCACGGAGGAAGCCGGGGGTGGTCCCGAGCAACTCGGCGGCACGGCCCATCGTGTAAGCGGGGTAGTCGTCGTCATCGAGACGGCCGAACGAATCGTCTGCTGTCATTACACCTCTCTGTTGAGCACGCCGAGGGGCCCTGGTGCCGTACGGCACCAGGGCCCTGAAGGAACGGTTACACCATCTGCCGGCCCTGACACTGCGCCGGCTCTCTGTTTCCGCCGACCCGACCTGGAAGATGCCGGGAGTACGGGGATCGCGGTTGCTCGACCGGAGACCACCTCACTATCGATGTCCTGCGGTACCCGGACGCAAGGCCCCGTCCGGGCGATCCTGATGGCGCTCGACTCCTCCGTTCTTCCCTCTGGATGAAACACTGCCGAACTTCCCGGTGCGCGCGTCCGCAGCCGACACCTTCACCGAGACACTGCTCGACTTCGCTGCTGCGTACTGCCATTCCGGTACTGCACACGGCGGCCCCTGATCACTGCGGGCTACCCGGTCCGGTCGTCAGCCCCGTCACCGTCCCAACCGCTCTGGCTTCGAAACTCCACCACCGCACCGCCCTGCGGACTGCAACTGCATGCACTACTGCTGTCCGGCATGTCATCTCTGCCGGGCTCACTGATCTCGGCTACAAGAGAAACCGTAACCACACCGACACCCAATGTCTACTCCTTCCGACATAGATTTACGCGTGTCCGACGGCTAGGTATCCAGACCTGCAGGACTGCAAAGCGGGGCGCGGCATGGGAGTGCGGGCACGCGTGTCGCCATCTTCGCGGCTGGGGTGAGTTTGGCGCGGCGGTTGGGGCTGTAGGACGTTCGGCTCTGTCCCGTAGTCGGTGGTGACGCTGCGTCCTCCTCTGCGACGATGAGGCGTGGATGATGGCAACTCGCTTGTCGACGTGGCGTTTTGGGGGTTGTCGGCGCTGGTCGTCGAGGATGTGGCGGCGGCGAAGTGGTCCGGGTGACGGCACGGACTCGGGATGTCCCGGTTCCGTGCCCGGTGTGCGGGGTGCCGACGGGGAAGGTGCACGGGTACCACTGGCAGGCATGCCGGTGGACGGCCGCCGGGTGGTGGTCCGGGTTCGTGTGCGCCGGCTGGTCTGCCCGGTCCGGGGCTGTCCTCGGCAGACGTCCCGGGAGCAGATCCCCGGGCTGCTTCAGCGCCTGCAGCGCCGCACGACGCGTCTGACCAGGCAGCTCTCGCAGGTGGTCAAGGAGTTATGCGGCCGGGCGGCCGCCCGCCTCGCCCGGTCCCTGGCCGTGCCGGTCGCCTACGCCGGCGCCCTGCGTCTGCTCAGGCCGCATCCCCACGCCGCGTCTGCTCAGGCCGCATCCCCACGCCGGCCATGCGGATCCCACGGGTGATCGGGGTCGACGACTTCGCCCTCTAGCGTCGGCACCGCTACGCGACCGTGGTCATCAACGCCGAGACCGGCGAACGCATCGACGTCCTGCCCGACCGCACCTCCCCCACGCTGACCGCCTGGCTGCGCGAACACCCCGGGGCCGAGTACATATGCCGCGACGGCTCCGCTACCTACGGCGAGGCGATCCGCCAGGCCCTGCCCGAAGCGGTGCAGGTCAGCGACAGGTGGCACCTCTGCTCCAACCTGTGCGGGAAGGTACTGGCCGAGGTCCGTTGCCACGCTGCCTGCTGGGCCACCGAGGTGAACCCCGCCCGGCCCGGGGGCGTACGCGAGCAGACCACCCGCGAGCGCTGGCACAAGGTCCACAATCTGCTCGGCCAGCGTGTCGGCCTGCTCGAATGCGCCCGCCGCCTCATATGTCGCCCTGAACACCGTCAAGCCGTACGCCCGCATGAAGGAGCCCACCGGCGACCGCCTCGCGCCCCGCTACAAACCCACGCTCGTCGACCCCTACCGCGACCACCTTCACCGGCGTCGGACCGAGGAACCCGCCGTGCCCGTGACTCACCTCCTGCGCGAGATCAAGGAGCTGGGCTACACCGGCAGTGCGAACCTCCTGGTCCGCTACATCACCCAGGGCCACGCCGAGGGCGAACGGCGGGCCACCACACCGCAGCGCTTCGCCCGCCTCCTCCTCACCCGCCCCGAGAACCTGCGCGATTAGGACACCGCTCCCCTGCGCGAACTCACCAGAGCCTGCCCCTCAATGACCGAACTCGCCCGCCTCACCGGCGAATTCGCAAAGCTCCTGAGCCCAGCAGAAGGCAACGACACCAAGCTCACCGACTGGATCACGTCGGTTCGCGCCGCCGCCCTGCCTCACCTGCACTCCTTCGCAGGCGGTCTCGAGCTCCACCGCGCCGCCGTGGATGCCGGCCTCACTCTGCCCTTCCACAACGGCCGCACCGAGGGCGTCAATACGCGAACCAAACGGATCATGAGGCAGATGCACGGACGCGCCGGATTCGACCTCCTCCGCCACCGCATCCTCCTCCCACAATGGGGACGCAGCGTCACCACCGACTACGGAACAGAGCCGAACGATTTACAGTCCCTTCCTGGATCATCAAGATCCATTGTCAGGGTGTCCACTCCGAGGGCTCAACAACCTGCCGCTCAACGCCCCATCGGCACCGTGGTGCTGGGCTCCGGCTCCCGCAACATCAGCGCCGCCCTCATCAACGGCGAGCCCCGAAGTGGAACGGTCAGGTGCTCGACATCGACCTGCCCACCCTGCGCAGCGAGGTCCGCGCTCACGCGACGCATTCAACACCCCCGCACCTGAGCACCTCTTCATGCCGACGGGCGGCACACCAGGTGGTGTGCCGCCCGTCGGCACGGGTCAGCAGCCCCGTGCCCGGGATGCCGGAACGCCGCCCCGCCGGTACGGCTGCCGGCTCACAGCACGGTGACGGCCGTCAGGTCGGCGGTGACGGACCCGTCGTCGGCACTGAGGTAGAGAGCGACCCTCACCTTGTCGCCCTTGGCGAAGTGAGTGCCGTAGGCCGGGCGCAGGGTCACCTTCGCGTTGTGGTCCTTGTAGTCGCAGACGAGCTTGCTTTCCCTGATGACGCCCATGGCAGTGCCACCGTCGGTGCGATCGGCGTCGAGCGTCGTCGCCTGGGCCACGAGCTCCTGGCCCAGGCCGGGGTCGCAGGAGTAGGTCAGCTTCACCTGCACGTTCGGCTCCGTGAACGACACCTTGTCGATGGCGAGCCCGTTGGCCTTGGCTGCTGCCGAAGGCGCGGCCGCAAGAGTGCCGGCCGCGATCGCCACAGCGGCGAGCGCGGTTCCGGCGATGCGACGCAGTCCGGTCGACTTCATTCGGTCTTCTTCCTTCCCCCTGCGCAGTCATCCATGGTCCGTGATGTGGAGAAGTCTCCAACTAAGTGGCTGACTGCGACAGTTGATCGAATTGCGAGCCTGGATCATACGTGACCATCAGGACAGGACCACGTAGGGCCCGTGGCTCTTCCTCCGGTCCTGGAAGCAAGATCGATTGTCAGCGGTGCGCGAGAGCATCGGAGCGTCGAGTCAGAGAAGCAGGGGGAGCCGTCATGTGAAGCCTCCCCGTGATCTTGGAAACTCGATCCTCATGCGGCGAGGTCGTGTTGGTGCCGCTGTCGGGTCTCGGCTGGGGTGAGGTAGCCGACGACCTTGCGCTTGCGCAGTCGGCGGCGGTTGCAGAAGGTCTCGATGCAGTCGAAGACCTCGGCGCGGGCGGTCGAAGGGGACGCCGTGATGGAGGTCGGAGTCGCCTGGAAGGAGGTGACGCGGCCCCTACTCCAGCGGCCGCGCTCCGTGCCCGAAGCCCCGTCCCGGGCGGGGCTTCGGCGTAGGCCGTGGGGGCAAGCCAAGGAGGGTCGACGACCGCGTATCCAGCGTCGCCTTCAGCTGACCTCGCCTCAGCCACGGCCAGGCGTACGTGTGGCGTTGTTCGAGTAGGGTCTTGTCGATCATGTAACCGACAAGTGAACGGGTGTTGTGGTGATCCCAAGTCTTCAGTCAGTGTTCGACGGCTGAAGCTCCGGATGCCCACCCGGTCTGATCACCGGGTCGGCGTTCCAGCGAACGTGCCATGAAACATCCACGCAATACCGTGTCATCCCCGGGGGAGGAACACCCATGTCTGACCAGACCTCACATCCGCCTGCGCGCAAGGGTTCCGCTGCTGTGCTCGGCTGGCTGCTCAGCATCGGCCTGAACGTGATCGCGCCGATCCTGATCTACAACCAGCTCCAGGCTCATGGCTACAGCGATTTCACCTCCGTCCTGCTCTCCGGCCTTGGCCCGGTACTCGACATCGCCGTCTACCTGGCCTGGCACCGTCGAGCCGACGAGTTCGCAGTCGTTTCGCTGGTCTTCGTCGCGCTCACCGCTGTCATCTCGTTCGTGGGCCCGCACGACGCCAGACTGCTTCTGGCAAAGGACTCCTTCGTCACTGGCCTGTTCGGTCTGCTCTGCCTGGTGACCTTGACAGCGCCTCGCCCGCTGATGTTCTACTTCGGCCGCAAATTCGCCACCGACGGCACAGCGGCACAGGTGGCCTGGTGGAACGGGCTGTGGCAGTTCGAGGGATTCCGCATCGTGCAGCGCAACCTGACCGTGGTCTGGGGCGTGGCGTTCATCGTCGAGGCAGTGCTCCGGATTGCCTTGGTCTACACGCTCCCACACAGCCAGATGGTGACGGTCAACAGCGTCCTGCCGTACGTGGTCACCGGCGCACTGATCTTCTGGACCATCAGCTACAGCAAGCGCGCCCGTTCCAAGGCGAGGACCGCACCGACCACGCAAGCCGCCACCGCACAGTCTGTGGCACCTCCGGCATGATCCATCCGGTTCGAGCAACTCCTCGACAGGCGTTCGCTGTTCCGCGAGCCTCCTGCGCTCTTTAGCGGAGTATGGCGGCATGGGCCCTGTAGGGCGCGCGCGGAGGGGGTACCGGGGCAGCCCCTGCCAGGGACTGCCCAGATCCGCCGCGGACTGCCCTGGTGATGCAGCGGTCCCTGGACACGTGCTCCACTCGAGTACCACCTCCCCATGCTGGACGGGATTCGCCCGCACAAGTTCAAAGTGCCTCTTTCGGTAGCAGGCCCCGCCCGCGCGACCGTTGCGCTGCGCTGCGGCAGCAAGTGCCCAAGCTGGTACTCGATCGATGAAGCACCGATGGCGGGTGCAGCGCACCCACGGTCGCGGTAGGGGCGTCGAAGCGGTTCCGCGCCCGACGCCGGCCAGCGCGTCGGCTGCGGCGTCGAGCGGGAACACGTTCTGGACCAACGTTCGCAGCCGGCCGCCGCGCACCAGGTCGGCGAGGGGCTGCCCAGTATTTCTCCCGGGAGATGAGGGCAGGGCCCTGCTCACGCTCTACCAGTCCCTACGAGCCGTGATGGTCGAGGCCGCCGAGTCCGTCCCCGACACCGACCCCGATCGCGTGGTCGGGCGGGCCAGCGGCCCGGCGAGCACCTCGAACAGTGACCGCACCGGCGCGACCCCCAGCCGCTGGCGAAGGTCCCGCAGGGCCTTCGCGCAGACGTTCTGATGCGGTGACACAGGCTGTTACGGGTCCGGGCGGCGGTCAGGTCGTGTGTCGAGCCCGGCAGCGCGGCCGAGGCCCAGACGAGACGTCCCGCAGCGTCCGCGATGACCTGGACGTTCATACCGTGGCGGCGATGTTTTCCGGAGTAATAGGGCTTCTGATGGTGGACACGGTCGATCGGTAAGGGTGCCGCCGAGGATCGCGTAGGCCAGGAGGCAAATCCAGGTCATGGCTGTCTGCAGGTGCTCGGCGGTCGCCGCGAGCAGGGTGATCGCTTCGCGGACGTAGCGCCAGGCGGTGGCCACCCCGATCTGGAAGCCGGCTGCCAGCCGGGTGAACGTGTCGCCGTTGCGAAGGTGGGCCACGCCAGGAGCGCTTGACGGCCGGGTTTGAGGCGGCGCCAGTGTGATCGGCGTTGCTGGCGATGGGTGCGGATCAGGTCGGCGAGGTGATTCAGCGCTCGGGTGGACAGCGGGATCGCGGCAGGGTAGGACAGCAACGAGGCGCCCGGGAGGGGCATCTTTCTTGGTCGATTGCTTGTCCTACCGGGAGCCTCACCCGACCCCGCGCTCTACCCCGATACGCGCCCTCAGCTGCCCAAAGCCAGTTGAAAAACGCTCAATGGACCGTTTTTGAGGCCGGCGCAGACTCGGTAGAGCTTGAGGTCGCAGTCTCGCGAGCGGCCGGTCGTTCAGCGGGGCAGGATGCGCAGTACTGCCTCGTGTTCGCCGCTGAGCCGCAGGCCTTGCTGTACTGCGGCGCTCAGATCGAGGTCGCCGAGCAGGGTCGCGGCCAGCAGGTGCGGCGGTCCGGTCAGGGACGCGGTGGGGTGGTCGACCCGGCCGGCGTGGGTGTGCACCGAGCCGTCCTTGACTTCGATGACCAGGTCTTCGTTGCCGTCGGCGTGCAATTGCAGGGCGATTGCCGGCTGGTCGGGGCGGTGGTCGGTCAGTGCCCGGGCGGGCATGTCCAGCCAGTGGGTACGGAAGGTGTCGCTGCCGGCCGGCTCACGCAACAGCGGAATTCCCCATCGGCTCAGTTCCTTCAGCACCGGCTCCAGCGCGCGGCCACGCTCGGTGAGGGAGAACAGGGTGGTGGCCACCGGCGGCGGGGCGGCCTCGCGGTGGATCAGGCCGGCTTCCTCGAGTTCGCGGAGCCGGTCGACCAGCAGGTTGCTGGCGATCCCGGGCAGCCCGTTGCGCAGGTCGGTGTGCCGGCAAGGACCAAGGGCGAGTAGTTCGCGGACGATCAGCAGGGTCCATCGGTCGCCGATGGTGTCCAGTGCTTTCGCGATGCCGCAGTACTGCCCGTAGGTGCGCATGCCACCACCCTACATTGTGACGTTGAGATTCGAAACTCCCTTGTTGACTTTCTCAACAACGTCGGTCTAGCGTCGCTGCCCATGACCACCACCCTTTCCGTGCGTCGGCTGGCCTGGGCCGGCGTCGAGATCCGTCTCGGCGACACCCGCCTGCTGATCGACCCGCTCGAGAACGTCGCTCCGCTGGCACCGGTGATGGGACCGCCGCACCGGCCGGTCGACCCGGTCGACACCCCGCCCGGCACCCACGCCCTCATCACCCACCTGCACCCCGACCACTACGACCACGACCTGATCGCCCGGATCGCGGCCACCGGCACGATCGGCTGCCACACCCCGAGCGCGGCCGCGCTGCGCGAGGCGGGCATCACCCCCGTTGCCCAGGACCTGGGCCAGTCACGGCGCATCGGAAAGCTGACCGTCACCCCGGTGACCTCGCTGGACTGGCGCGGCAACGACTGTGACCAGGTCGCCTGGGTCGTCGAAGGCAACGGCCGGCGGGTCATCCACTGCGGCGACACCCAGTGGCACGGCAGCTGGTGGCAGATCGCCCGCGACCACGGCCCGTTCGACGTCGCGTTCGTCCCGGTCAACGGCGTCATCGCCCACTTCGAGGGCTACGCGTCCAACGTCCCGGCGACCATGACCCCCGAGCAGGGCGTCGAGGCCGCCGTCGCACTCGGCGCCGGCACCGTCTGCGCCATGCACTACGGCCTGTTCCACAACCCGCCGTTCTACACCGAACAACCCGACATCGAGCAGCGCTTTCAGCACGCCGCCGACGAGCGGGGCATCACCGCGGCCATCATCGCCGACGGCCAGCCCGTCCTCTGACCATC
The DNA here is from genome assembly GCF_044745865.1 of Streptomyces sp. NPDC086787. Taxonomy (NCBI): domain Bacteria; kingdom Bacillati; phylum Actinomycetota; class Actinomycetes; order Kitasatosporales; family Streptomycetaceae; genus Streptomyces; species Streptomyces sp. NPDC086787. The sequence continues at coordinate 26,817 of NZ_JBIVBC010000009.1, forward strand.
AGAAACAAGGAGCAACACATGAAGATCGTCCTGTTCGGTGCCAGCGGCAACATCGGTCGGCCCACCACCGAGGAATTGCTGCGGCGCGGCCACACCGTCACCGCGGTCACCCGAGCCGGCCACGTCGACGGCCTCGAGCACAAGGCCCTGACCGTGACCACCGGTGACGTCACCGACCCCGCGGCGGTCGCCGGCCTCGCCGCCTCCCACGACGCCGTGCTCTCGGCCGTCGGCCCCCGGATCGGCCAGGAAAGCGACCGCGCCACGATCGTCGGTGCCGCCCGTGCGCTGATCGACGGACTCCGCCGAGCCGGCGTCACCCGCCTGGTCACCATCGGCGGTGCCGGTAGCCTGCGCACGCCGACCGGCGCCCGGGTCATGGACGACCCGGACTTCCCCGCGCTGTGGAAGGCCAACGCCCAGGCCCAGTCCGAAGCGCTCGACCTCTACCGCGGCGTGCACGACCTCGACTGGACGTACGTGTCGCCCGCCGCGGTCATCGGAGCGGGCGAGCGGACCGGGGCCTACCGCAGCGCCGGGGACACCCTGCTCACCGACGACGACGGCAACAGCCGCATCTCGTACGCCGACTACGCGATCGCCTTGGCCGACACGATCGAGAGCGGCACCGCCATCCGCCGGCGCATCACCGTGGCGTACTGAGCCATGAGCAACGACGCCGCCGGCCGGCACACCCGATTCATCGTCCTGCTCGCAGCGCTCGTGGCCCTGGGACCACTGTCCATCGACGGCTACCTGCCCGGACTGCCGGATCTCGCCGGCGACCTGCGCGCCAGCGCCGCGGCCACCCAGCTCACCATCACCGCCTGCCTGGCCGGGCTGGCCATCGGGCAGCTGATCGCCGGGCCGCTGAGCGACACCTACGGCCGGCGGCGTCCGTTGCTGGCGGGCCTCGCCCTCTACACGATCGCCAGCGCGCTCTGCGCGGTGGCGCCCGACGTCCGGACCCTAGTCGGCCTACGCCTGGTCCAGGGCATCGGCGGGGCGTTCGGCATCGTCATCGCCAACGCCATGGTCCGCGACCGCACCTCCGGAACCCGCACCGCACGTCTCTTCTCCGCACTGACCTTGATCACCGGCCTGGCGCCGGTGTTCGCGCCGGTCCTCGGCGGCCAGCTACTGCGCGTCACAGCCTGGCCTGGAATCTTCGTGGCCCTGGCCGTACTCGGCGCCGTGATGCTAGCGGCCTCCGCCGCAGGACTGCCGGAGACCCGGCCCTCCGCGTCACGCCAGCCGCTGCCGGCCGTCGTCGGGCAGCTGCTCAGCGACCGGGTCTTCACCGGTTACGTCCTGGCCAACGGCCTGGTCTTCGCGGCGATGTTCGCCTACATCTCCGGCTCGCCGTTCGTCCTGCAGGAAATCCACGGCCTGTCACCGCAGCAGTACAGCGCCGTGTTCGCCGTCAACGCCGCCGGACTCATTGTGGCCGCCCAGATCAGCGGCCGGCTGGTGGCCCGGGCCGGCGCCCGCGTGCTGCTGCTCGCCGGTCTGCTGGGCGCGACAGCCGGTGGCACCACGGTCCTGGGCGCGGTGCTGACACGGGCACCCCTGCCCGTGCTCCTGATCGGCCTGTTCGTCCTGGTCTCCAGCGTGGGCCTGGTCATGCCGAACGCCACGGCCCAGGCCCTGGCCGACCACGGCGGACACGCCGGGTCGGCCGCCGCTCTGCTCGGCTTCAGCCAGTTCATGTTCGGCGGGGCACTTGCTCCGCTGGCCGGCGCGGGTGGCGCCACCGACGCCTTGCCGATGGGAATCATCGTCGCCGTGCTGCCGGCGCTCGCTCTGCTCACACTCGGCGTCCTCACCCGGCCGATGCCCGGTGAGCGCACTCGCAGGCCGGCTCGCCGAGGACCTGCCGGGCACCGGCGACCGCGCCGGCACATCGATCGCAGACGAGCCGCATCCAGTGAGCCGTTTCATCCTTCGTAGCGCGGTGACTCGACATGGTGCAGGACGAGGATGGCCTGCACGATTGCGGTGGCTCGGCGCGGGCAGCAGCGCAGCTTGACCAGGATTCTCCAGGTTTTGAGGGTAGCGATGGCCCGTTCGCCGCGAGCGCGGATCTTCGCGTGGGCGCGGTTGACGGCCTTCTGCCGCCGGGACAGCTTGAGCCTGAATCGACGTCGTTTGAACGGCGTGCGGACGCTTCCGCGGGCGCCTTGGTACTCCTTGTCGGCGAAGGTCATCACCTTCTCGCTGGTCAGCGCGTCGATGATGCCGTGGGCCCGGGCGGCGGTAGATCATGCGCCGAGCCGGGTAGTGCCGGTGATGCCCAGACAAGCCGCCGGCGGCGTCCGCGATACCTGCACGTTCACGCCGTGCCGTTTGTGTTTGCCGGAGTAGTACGGCTTCTGGTCGGCGACCCGGTCGATCGAGTTCAGCGTGCCGTCCAGGATCGCGTACGCCAGCTGCCGGATGCGCCGCGTGGCGGTGTCCAGGCCGTCGGCGGCTGTGCTGAGTAGGGAGATGGCTTCCTGAACGTAGCGCCAGGCGGTGGCGACGCCGATCTGGAAGCCGGCCGCGAGGCGGGTGTAGGTGTCACCGATGCGCAGGTGGGCCAGGGCGAGCAGGGCTCGGCGACCGGGCTCGAGGCGCCGCCAGCGGGACCGGCGCTGCTGGCGGTGGCCGCGGATGCGGTCGGCGAGGTGGTTCAGGGTCCGGCTGGACAGCGGAATCGTGGCGGGGCAGGACAGCATGGCGAGGCTCCCGATCGGGGTTTCGAGTCTGGGTCGACAGCTGTCCTATCCGGAGCCTCGCACCCCTCAATCATCGGGTCCGCCACACCACCCTGAGCTGCAACATCAGGGACTCGGCCGGGCCGTGGAGACTTGCGTCGCCGCGCATCGCGACTGCTTGCGCAACCAGAGGCCCAGCAGCCTCCTGTCACAGGACACTCGACCGGCTTCGGATCGGCCGCAGACCGACGCGGAGCCCGTCGGTCGGCGGGCCGAGCGCAAGAAGGCCGCACACGCCCTGGTCCACGGGATGCTCGCTCAGGGGCACTCACGTCGGGCGATCGCCAGGCACCTGAGCTGGGGTCTCAACACCGTGCTCCGATACACGAACGCCGCACGCTGACAGGACACCATCCGCGAGAACCGGCCCCGGTCCAGCAGGTTGGACCCTTGCAAGCCCTACCTGGAACGGCGATTCGCCGAGGGATGCACCAGCGTCACGCGACTGCACAGCGAGCTGGTCGCCGAGCAAGCTCCCGTCACCTATGGCATGGTCCGAGCGCACATCGCCACCTTGCGAGGGGCTCCGTCCGCCGCACCGCCGCGGTCGCCGACGGTACGGCAGGTGACCGGCCGGCTCACCCGCCACCCCACCGCCCTGAGCGAGGAGGACCGCGTCGGCCTGAAGGACGTCCTGGCCCGCTGTCCCGAATTGGAAACGGCCGCCGGACACGATCGCGAGTTTGGTGAGATACTCACCGGCCGCCTCGGCGCCACGCTCCCTGCATGGATCGACGCTGTCGACGCCAGCCAGATGCCCGGGCTCACCGGCTTCGCACGCCACCTGCTCCGCGACCTCGACGCCGTGACCGCCGGCCTCACCCTGGAATGGAGCTCGGGCAGCATCGAAGGCGCCGTGAACCGCATCAAAAAGATCAAGAGACAGCTCTATGGCCGAGCCGGATTCGAACCCCTATGCAAGATCATCTTGCTTCAGTAGTGCATCGCCCGGTGTCGGCTCGCTGCTTCCCAGCCAAGAGATCAGAGTTCGATCGTCCAGATCCCGACAGGATGGCCACTCGGGGCAGCCACAACTGAGGCTGTGACTCACGATGCCTCTCGCCAGCCTGCTTATCCCAGTGGAAACGGCCCTCGGCACCAGGCCACGCGACTTGCAGCATGGGGAGAGGCGGCCGCCGGTAGAACCCGATGGCCTGCCCGAAGAAGGTCCGGTACCAGCCGCGATCAACCTGCCTGAGCGCGACACGATGCCCGACGACAACATCAGAATGGCTCTGGCCGTCCGCCAATGCTTCGCCCGCGGCGGACTTCTCTCCGAGAGTGTTGAGCATGCGGTGCATGGCGTGGACATCGAGCCCGAACATGGCGAGTTCAGGCCCGCCATGAGTGTGCGCGAGACCGATCGTGGGTGTCCGTCGTCGGCCGAGCGATTGGGCTGACGCCGATCCCACCGAAGGCGGCTCCCGTGTGCGGGAACTTCTGCGTATCTGTGCGGGATACACGCCCTGCTGGACTTGCTGGCCCACCATGCCGGTGTATTACGTCGGTGGCCCCATCGCCCATGTGCATCGACGCGTAGTACCGCTGGCGAGCTTCCTTGACGTCTTCCGGGAAGGCGTCCACCAGGCCGAAGTCGGTGCTCGAGTTGTCGAGCTTCTCAATCGCCTTGTGCACTCTGGAGGTTCGTCGTGGTCTCGGTTTCGGGCAGTGCGGCCTCGCGCCGGTGGTCGGCAGCGCCCTACTCTCGCCCGTCGGCGGAATGGAGCTGGAAGTCGACGACGACGCAACCAACCTGTCCGTCATCGGTGCGGCCGATCCAGACGGGATAGGCCCCGTCGCCCTGGCCGGCGCGGAAGGCAATGAGGTTCGGCTCGGAACTCGTGCCGGGCAGTTCGACGCTGAATTGGCTGTCGAGGGGTACGAACAGGTCCTCGTCCAGCTGGTCTTCGATCACCGTCCGAGTCGCATCCATGAAAGCCGCTGTGCCGGTATCCACGCCGACCCCGTAGAACTGGCCCTCACCGAGCAGCCCTAGGTCCTCGTCGGGCCGGAGGGCCATTTCCCACTCGCGGGGCGGGGTGTCCAGGAACGCCACCCTGGCCGCGGCGACTCCGGCCCCGCGTGCCGTGCGCAATAGCGATAGCGTGACCGGGAACTCGCCCAGTGGCACAGCGACGGTCCGCGGGTCTCCGACCCAGCCGGGGTCCGAGACCGCCAGCTGCCCTGAAGTGATCCGCAGCAGACCGGCCTCAACGGGCTCGACGACGGCCGGCCCGTCCGGAGTGTCGCACGCGCCCGGATTGAACAGTTGCTCGATTCCGGTCGCGCGCAGAGGTCCTGATCCTTCGTCCACCGACACGTCGTTCAGGACTACGGTCGTGGCGGGCTCGTGTCCCTGCTGGGCGAGGAACGGCGCAAACACCTGCCAGTCGCCGAATTCCGGTACGGGACATTGGAAGTCCTCGACGGGCGCCGCGAACCGCCGCACGGGGGCGCTCGACGGGCCGGATGTTCGAGCGTGCAGTGGCTCCGTCGACGCTCCCCTCGGCCCGGCGAACTCGGACCTGACCTCGACCTGCCCGTCGGCCGAGACGGTCGTGGTCTCCTGGACATCCCACTTACCGGACGAGTGCTCCTGCTCGCTGGAGAACTGCCATCGGGTGTTCCGCTCAGCCAGCAACATCCCCGTGCTGTGCGGCTTGAGGTCGATCATTTGCATGCACCAGGACCTGTCGTCGAACAGATACACACGCCACATCCGGCGCGGCCAGTATTCGACCAGTGCCAGCGGTCGCTCCCGCGCGGACAGCAGAACCGCGTAGTCCATCCCGGCAGCATGCTTGCGTGCCGCGAGCGCGCTCGACATCGGGTCCGGATGAGTCATTCCCCGATAGGAACCCCACATCTCGCCGTACGACACATCAAGACTGTCGAAGATCACAGCCGCACATCTCCCCCCGTGGCACCAGCCACCCCGAGCAGTGGCGCTCGACGGGTGACCCCTGCCGCAACGCCCTGCCCTTCCGAAGCTTCGTTGTGCCGCAGTCTGCCACTGGGGTGTGACACAGAGGATTGTGGGAGGCCCGCAACCTGGGGTTACCGACGAAATGAGCCGCCCCAGGTGACGCAACACAGTCGGTTCGGCGGCCCACATCGGTGATACGTGCGTTCGCGTCAGCGCCGACGGGGGTGTCCAATCAACGGCTGATCTTGGTTGGTTGAGGGTCAGTGGCCGGCGGTGGGGGTGAGTCGTCCTTCGAAGGCGATCTGGAAGGCGTTCAGCGGTGCCTTCCAGCGCATGGTCCAGCGGCGCCGTCCCTTGCCGGTCGGGTCGAGGCTCATCAGCGCCATATAGACACACTTCAACCCGGCGGCCTCCGTGGGGAAGTGGCCGCGGGCCCTCACGGCCTTGCGGATCTCGACGTCGAAGGAGAGGAAAGGCACCATCTCGGCCCAGGCGTCGGACCACAGCTTGACCACGGCCCGATACTTGGCGCCCCACTTCTCGGAGAACTCCAGGAACCGCTCGGTCGCAGCGGCCTCGCTACGGGCGGTGTAGACGGGGCGAAGGTCCTTGGCGAGCTTGTCCCGGTCCTGGTGGGCGCAGTAACAAATGCTGTTGCGAATCAAGTGAACGATGCACGTCTGGACGACCGTGCGGGGCCAGACCGTCTCGACCGCGTCGGGCAGGCCCTTCAGACCGTCGCATACGAGCATCAGGACGTCTTCAACTCCGCGATTCTTGAGCTCCGTGAAGACCTGGAGCCAGTGCTTGGCGCCCTCGCCGCCGTCACCGGCCCAGATCCCCAGAATGTCGCGGATGCCCTCGACCGTGACCACCATAGCCACATAGATGGGACGGTAGGCGACCTTGCCATCGCGAATCTTTACGTTGACGGCGTCCACGAAGACGACCGGATAGACGCGGTCCAGCGGACGGGCCTGCCATTCCGCCATGCCCTCCATCACCTTGTCCGTGATCGTGGTGATGGTCTGCTTGGACACCTCCGCTCCGTACACCTCGGCCGGATGAGCCGATATCTCCCCGTGGACGAGGCCCTTCGCGGACAGCGAGAGCACCATCTCGTCGACACCGGTCAGCCGCCGCTGCCGCTTGCGGACGATCTGCGGGTCGAAGGTGCCAGCCACGTCCCTGGGCACCTTCACCTCGACCGGGCCGACGTCGGTCAGCACCGTCTTCGACCGAGTGCCGTTCCGGCTGTTGCCGCCGCCCCGGCCCGCCGCATCGCGCTTGTCATAGCCTGTGAGAGGTCTTCCGCGGCCCGGGATGGGTCGCTGTCAGGCTCGGCGCTCGTGATCCGGCATGACTCGAAACATAACTGGCGTCCCGTCAGGGACTGCGGGGAGCGGGAAGCAAGGTCAGGGAGCGATGGGTTGACAAAGGGCTGCCCATTTCGTCGTGGCCATCTGGGTCCAGCCATGATCGGTCCTGCCGCCCTCGCGGGCGGCGGCCTCGACTACGTAGCCTTGTTCCCACAGAACTTGTACGGCCTGGTCGCGGGGGCAGGATGGGCACCTCGCTGATGACAGCGATCAGATACCGGCCCGGGGCGCCGGACACAGGATCAGGGCTGTCTTGTGTCAGCCGGCGCAGCCGGTGACGATGACGGGGCTGCCGTCGCAGTTGGTGGGGGTGTTGCGCCGGATCTCCGACCGGGTCACCGTGAACTGCGTGTCGGTCCATACGCCTCCCGGTGCGACGGTCGAGGCGTTGCTGTTCACCTCACTGTGATCGAGCGACACCACACCGCCGGAGTTGTAGATGCCGCCGCCCTGTGAAGCGCCGGAACCGTTCGCGCTGTTGCGGGTGACCGAACTGTCACGCAGCACCAGGGTGCCGCCGGTGAAGTTGAAGATGCCCCCGCCACGGCTGTTCGCGGCACCGGCGACGTTTCCGGAAACCTCCGTCCTGATGAGCGTCAGCACCGCTGCGTTACCGTTCCAGATTCCGCCGCCATCTCTACCCGTGGTGGTGTTGTTGATGATCTTGCTGTTGATGAACTGCGCGGTGCCGGCGTCTAGGTCGATGGCGCCGCCATCACCGCTGCTGATGTTGTTCTTGAGGGTCGTATTGCGGTAGACCGAGTCACCGCTCTCGTGGTCGATGGCCCCGCCGTAATTGGCGGCGAAGTTGCGGTCGAACACGACCCCGTCGGTGGTGACGTCGCCGTCCGATTGCAAGCCTCCGCCCGTGTCTCCCGCGTTGTTGAAGGTGAACTCGCTTCGGGAGATGTCGGCCGTGGCTCCTGCCTCGACATCGACGCCGCCTCCTTCTTCGGCGGCAGTGTTGTTGTCGAGGGTGACTTTCTTGAGCTTCAGTTTGCCGGAGCCCTCGACGAGGATCCCACCCCCGCCGTCAGGCGCGTTGCCGCCACGGATCGTGAGGTCGCTGAGCCGCAGGTCACCGGTGGAGGTGACATGAAAAATGCGGAAGTCGCCGGCCGTCAGCCCGTCACGGACGATGGTGGCATCCCGACCCTCGATGGTGAGCTGCCTGTCGACGGGGGGCAGCCCGTCGTCTCCGGAGTTGGCCGCCGTCAGGTGGTAGGTGCAGCCGCGGGCGAGGACGAGCGTAGAGCCCAAGGGCGCTGCGTCGATCGCGGTGGTGAGGGATGCGGTGTCGCACGACACCGGCGTGCCCGAGCCCGATCCCGCTCCTCCAGCGACGGCCGCCGGTACCGCGGTCACGCCATTGACGAGGATCGTGGTCAGGGCGGCAATACCGGACAAGGCGTTATGTTTCATGGCTCTCCTTGAAGTGCGGCCATCCTCGATGCACAGACGAACCCTCGCCCGTATCTTGGACACTTGAAGCAAAGCCGCCTCTCCGTCCTTTCCCGAAAAGCCACAAGGCGTAGTCACCCAGACACAGCAGTAAATCCGACCAAAAGGCCGCATCATCATCAATCGGCCCGTAGGGCCATGCCACTCTTGTCGCCCCCCGTTAGAAGTACCCGTCCGGCGTCGACGTGTCTGGTCTGCCCTACGCTTCCCGTCCGCCAAGCTGCGCCGGCACCGCAGGTAGACGAGTACGTGGTGGCGGCGCTTGGCGCAGGCCAGCAGGCCCTGCTCACGCTCGCCCACCTGCGCAACGGCCATCCGTACGCTCAGCTCGCCGCCGGTATCGGCATCGGCATCGGCATCGGCATCGGCATCGGGACCACCACCGCATACCGCTACACGGCTGAAGCGGTCGAGGTCCTGGCCTCACTCGCCCCCGCCCTCGCGGACGCGCTCCGCGCGGCTTCGGCCAAGGCGTTCGTACTGCTGGACTGCACCTTGCTGCCCGATCGACCGGATCTCCGTCGACCGGCCCTTCTGCTCCGGAAAGCACAGGAAACACGGCGTGAACGTGCAGTCATCGCCGATCCATGCGGCTGCCTGCTGTGGGTCTCACCCGCGCTGCGCGGGGTCGTCCACGACGCTCGCGCAGCCCTCGAACACCCATCATCAACGTCCTCGAGAAGGCCCACATCCCCTGGGCCGACAAGGGCTACCAGGGCGCCCGCGGCACCGTCCGGGTTCCCTTCCGCTGCCGAGGGCAGGCGCTTTCCACTGGCCAACAGTGGGTCAGCCAATGCAGCCGGTCACCGGGGCGGGGCTGAAGATGCAGTTCGTCGGGGTGTTACCGGTGATGGTGGTCGTGCCGGTCGGAGCGATCGCTGTCGTGGTGTAGATGCCGCCGGGTGCTGGGGCAGAAGGTGCGGAGTTGCCAGTGACGGAGACGCTGTCGAGGCTGACGTCGGCACCCAGGTTGTAGATCCCGCCGGCTGCGGCACCGGTGCCGGTGACCTTGTTGTTGGAGATGGTGGAGTTGCTCACGATCACGCTGGTGGGGCCGTCCTCTGCGGTGGCGAAGATTCCGCCGCCCAGGGAGTACCGGCCGGAAGCGACGTTCCCGCTGATCACGGACTGGCCCTGCACGGTGAGCGTGCCGTCGAATGCCGAGATGCCGGCGCCGCGCCCCTGTTCGGTGACGCTCCTGTTGTTGATGACCTTGGTGTTGGTCAGCGTCGTCGTGGCGGACGTCTCCAGCCCAGCGCCTCCGTAGAAATTATCGCTCGACCTGAACCGTCGGGCGGTGTTGCCTGCGATGGTGGAGTTCGAGATCGTGACGGTACCGGCGGCGGCGTTCATGCCTCCGCTGAATCCGCCGATGTTGTTGGTGATGGAGGTTCCGTCGATCGTGGCGGTCCCGGTGGTTGTCACACCCCCTGGGCCCCTGGTGGCGGTGTTGCCGGTGATGGTGGTTCCCGCGGTCATGGTCAGTGATCCGCCCAGGGACAGCACACCTCCGCCGTTTCCACCCGCGTTCGGATGATTGCCGCTCACCCGGGTTCCGCTGAGGGTGAGATTGCCGTCATTCTGCATCCCCCCGCCCTGGTCCGCACTGTTGTCGTTGACCATGCCTCCGTTGAGCATCGCCGTGGCGCCGCCCTCGATGAACAGGCCACCCCCGACAAAGCCGTGGTTGCCCTGGACGGTCAGGTTGTCGCCTGTGAGCTTGCCTCCGCCGGTGACGGAGATACCCGCGCCGAGACCTGCCGATCCGTTCATGGCAGTGAGGTCCATCAGCGTCAGGTCTCCGCCGCTAATGACATCGAAGATGCGGAAGCTGCCGGTGCCGGTGGCGGTGGAGCGCTGGACGGTGGCGTGGTTGCCGTCGATGACCAGGGTCTTGTCGATCGATGGCAGAGCGGTCGTGAGGACGTAGACGCAGTAGTCGTCCAACGTCAGAGTTTCGCCGCTGGCGGCGCCGGTGATCGCCGCGCCCAGATCGGACCCGCACGGCACGGGGGTGTCCGCATACGCAGGCACGCTCAAGTGCATCACGGTGGCCATCGCACCGAGTCCTGCGGCAACCAGCTTGCGGCTCGTAAACGTCATACCTGCTCCTGCCTTCTCCCTTGCCGCCTTCCGGCGCCTTAGAGATAACCGGGGGCATGAGAATGAATCAGAAGCAGGCTTAGGATCACCCAATTAAGCAGAAACATCATATTGTGCGGAAGATAAGTGAGTTTTTCTACAGGTCGGGCCTGTTGACCTGCGGCGATGGGTGGGTTTCGGTGCCAGGCGATGGTGGCGGTGGGGGTCTGCGGCTTGGTCCAGGTGGCGCCTGCGCGGGTGATACGACGGGTCATCAAGAAAGAACTGTCTCGGGTGCACTGCCCGCCCCCGCGTTCCCACATCCAGCCCCGGCTGAGCCAGAACGCAATTCAGACCCCTCTCAGCCTGGTGTCCGGAGATCTTGACCGTATATGGATCCCGACGGGAGGCGACGCTGACCGGGGCCGTGGAGGACAGTGCTGGGGCTGTGCAGTGCTGTCAGACCGAGGAGCGGCGCCGCGCCGGGGATGTCCTGCCCGGTCGCCGGCGGACGGCTTGTTCGGCTTGGTCCATCTCGGGGGGAGCGTGCTTCAGATCCACTGCGATGCGTTCGATGTCGTTCAGGAGCGCGCCGCGCAGCACCAGGCAGTCCCGACAGCGCGCCTCGGCTTCGCCGGGCAGGCCGATGATTTCGCGGAGCGACGCCCGGGCCCTTGCCAGGGCCTCCTCCAGATCTTCCTGAGTGGTGCGTTTGACATGTCCGGTCTGTTCCAGCCCGTCAGCCAGATGCTGGAGCGAGTCGGCGCAGCTGAAGCGGAAGCGTTGGGAGAGGCACTGTTTCTTTCCGTCGGCTCGCGCGTGGTCGATTTCCCTGGCGAGAGACTGCAGGTGAGTGGCGCAGAGGCGAGCCGTCTGGATGGCTGCCTGCGAGCGCGCGAGAAGACGGGGTGAGTCGGCGGGATCTGGACGGGGGTTGAGCCGGGCGTTCTCCTGCTCGGCAGCCACGGAGGCTGCGGCCGCCACCGCTTCGTCCGTTATCTGGGCGGCCCGCTCCCTCCACGTCGACGCGTCGGCGAGTGCCGCGCAGGCGTCGTCGGTGCGCAGGCTGTGCGCAGCGGTCCGCAGCAGCTCGGCGAGGTTCGTGTACAGGTCGCCAACCCGCTGTCGGCGGCGCACGGGGCGGCGCGCCGGCGCGACGAGCGTCTGCACGAGCGCGCCGCAGGCCGCACCGAGGGCGACGGACGTCAGGAGTTGCAGGCAGTACCCGAGGTGTCCGCGGCCCGCGTCGAACGCGAAGATGGCCACCACGACGACCTGAAAGCCATGCTCCCCCAGCGGCCTGGGCCGCGCCAGCACCAGCCCGGCAAGCGCGAGCAGGACGAAGGTCCATACATGTACACCGGCTCACGAAGCGAGCCCGGCCGCCAGCCCCGCCCCGATCACGAGCGCGACCACATACTGCGCTCCGTGGCGCAACGAGCGGTACAGCGTCGCCTGCGACACCAGCAGCGCCGTCAGCGGCGCGAACGACAGAACAGCATCGGGCAGCAGCCAGCGCGCCAGGCACCACGACGCGGTCGCCGCCAGAGCCGCCTTGGCAAGAAGGACGAGATCGTCCCGCTCCGGCCCCGGCTCCCGCAAACCAGCTGTCAGATAGGCGCCCGCACGACGCACTGAGGCGGACAGCATCCCGCTTATTCCTCCCACCAGTCCCACCTGCTCGACTTCCTCACGCTCACGAGATGCCCAGGTGCCCGAGAAGGCCGAAGCAAAACGGGGAGTCTGCTCAATGCTGCCCGCCCCCGCATCCAAGAGGGCAACCGTCTCTGGTCGATCTCCCAAATTCGGCTCTCGGGCAGTGCGGTGTCGCGGTGAAGGTCAGGCGCTGGCGTGGCGGTACGGTCCAGCTTTCGCTCTGAGAACACCACGCTCTCCGGCTTGCGCCGGTGCGAGCCAGGGACGGGAGGGCCAGGAGGCTGCGCCGGTCCCACCGCGCATGGCCATCCCGCCGCCGACAATGCCCGTCTGCCGCGTGTCACCCCGCGCCGACGTGCCGGTGCGGTGTCTTTGCGCTCTCCGGTGCACACCGTACGCGCACTTGTACCTCGGGAGCATCGGCCAGTGTGTTGCTCACCGTGCAGTGGGAGACCACCGCACGCATCGCGGCCAGTGGCTCGACCGGCAGGGACGGGAACTGACACGGTCATCGACAGGGCGGCGACCCGTGCGGGGCGGTCGTCGGCCGTGCGAAAGTCCGCCCGGACGGTCAGGCCGTTCCGGTCCGAATATCGGCCCGCCCAGTGCGCGGTGCAGGCGGCCACGGACGCGACGAAGAGTTCCACGCGTGTGGGTGTCGGGTCCTTGACCCACCACCACCTCGGCCCGGGGCTGATCGACGGTCAGGGTGTGTCCCGGTACTCGCATCTCGAAGGCGTCCCCGGCGACGGGCGTCACGTCGACGCCTCCGCCGCGGCAGTCCGGGAATGGGTTCGACCGCGGCGGCTTGGAACAGCAGCAGACCGGCCAGGCGCCGGGCCTCCCCGGCGATCGAGGACAGCGACGGGGCCCGGCTGTCGTGGGGGACGCGGGGGTGTCCAGGAAAGACGCGTCCCATGGCTGGCGGAAGACTGTGGGGTGCGAGGCCCCTGACGTTGATGGCGCGTCCGCAGCGGCTGGTCATTTCGTGGCATCTCCCTGCCGGGCGCGTTGCCCGTGAGCGCTCAACAGAGTGCTCGTCAGGGATGCCCCACCCACCCGAGTCCGGGCCAGCGGGCCGGGACGGTGCCGGTTGTCCGCCCTGGCACCTTCCATCCGACCACGGTCGCGGCTGTCATGACGCGGCTCGCCTGCCGCCGCCGTGCGTCACCCGGCGGACCTGCCGCTCTCTGTCGAGTCCGGCGATTGAGCCAGCGGCGCGTGCCACACCAGCCGCGCCCCCTTTCCACCAGGGCTTTCCAACTCCATGCCGCCGCCGAGCTTCTGCGCGCGCTCGGCCATGTTGGTCAGACCACTGCGGCGACCTCCGTCCGGGATGCCGACGCCGTTGTCCGTGACCGTCAGGCGGACCTGCTTGCCGTCCGTCTCCAGCACGACGTCGGCGCGGTCGGCGCGGGCATGCCGGGCGACATTGGTCAGGGATTCGGTGAGCACGGCCATGACGTGGTCAGCGGTCGGACCGGGCACGTGCGTGTCGAGCAGGCCCTCCATACGAACACTGGGAGCGAAGCCCAGAAGTGGAGCGGCCTCGCCGATCGCCCGCACCGCACGGGAACGCAGGCCGGGTGCCGCGTCGTCGGAGCGGGACCGCAGGCCGAAGATTGTCGACCTGATGATCTTGATGGTTTCGTCGAGATCGTCCACCGCTCGCAGGATCCGCTCGGAGGCCATCGAGTCCTGGACGCGGCGACCGGCGCTCTGCAGGGTCATGCCGGTGGCGAAAAGCCTTTGGATGGCCAGGTCGTGCAGATCACGCGCGATGCGGTCGCGGTCCTCCAGCAGGGCGATCTGCTCGACGTCCTGGCGGCGTTCCGCCAGCTCCATCGCGACGGCGGCCTGCGCGGCGAAGACCTGCAGCGGCTCGGTCTCCTTCTCGGAGAACTCCCGACCGTCTGACTTCCGGACCAGCAGCACCACGCCGCGGGCCTCGTCGCCCGTGCCGATCGGCACGGCGACGGCCGGGCCGAGCCCTTCGAAGCGCGGCGGACCGGCCGAGTCCCGGGAGTCACGCAAGATGTCCGGGCTACTGACCGGCGCCCGCTGGACGAACGCCTGCCCGATGAGGGTGCCGTCCACGGGCAGTATGATCCCTCGCCACGCTTCGGCGTCCTGGCCTACGGCGAGCTCGACGGCAAGGGTGTCGGTTCCGCTCACCGGCATGGCCACCACGCTCAGGGCCGAGGCGGTGATCTCCCTGGCCCGTTCGGCGATCAGCGGCAGCACCCGGCCCTGGTCCGCGCCGGACATCAGGGTGTGGGTGATCTCGGCGTTCGCCTGGAGCCAGCGCTCGCGGAGCCGGGACTCCTCGTAGAGACGGGCGTTGTCGATCGCCACACCGGCCGCCACGGCCAGCGTCGCCAGCACCGACTCGTCGTCCTCGTCGAACTGCTGCCCGCCGCGCTTCTCCGTCAGGTACAGGTTGCCGAAGATGTGATCGCGCACCCGGATCGGAACGCCGAGAAAGGTGTTCATCGGCGGGTGGTGGGCCGGGAACCCGTAGGAAGCGGGGTGGTGGGAGAGCTTGGTCAGGCGCAGCGGCTCGGGGTGGCGAATCAGCTCGCCCAGGATGCCGTGGCCCTCCGGGTAGGGGCCGATGCGCGCGATCTGCTCCGCGTCGACGCCCACGGTGTGGAAGGCGGACAGTCGCTTGCCGTCCGGTCCGATCACCCCGAGCGCCGCGTACTCAGCGTCGACCAGGGCCGCCGCGGCCTCGACGATGCTGCGCAGCGCCTGCTCCAGGTCGAGTTCGCGACCGACCGACAGCACGGCTTCCAGGAGGCTGTGGACCCGGTCCCGGGTGCCGCGCGCTGCGTCCAGACGGGCCTGCAACTCCTCCAGCAGCTCGTCCAGCCGCAACTGAGGCAGCCGTACCTGTGCCTCGCGGGCCTCCTCGGCGTTCACCACCGCTGTTCCTCCAACGCCTCACCGCATGCCGCAGCCTTACCCGTGCACCTGCCACGGTAGCGGCTCGAACATGGAGACGATAAGGGATCAGCGAGACCCCGCGGTCGGCCGGAGCCGTCAACCCCGGGGCAGCCGGGTTGCTACGTACGAGGTGAGGTCGAGCAGGCGGTTCGTGTAGCCCCACTCGTTGTGATACGAGCCGAAGAGTCTACCAGGTCGCCGTGCGTTTGGGTGAGCGGGGCGTCCAGGACGCACAAGGCGGGGGGTCGCCGACCACGTCTATTTCACTTGGTGAGCCGGCGATGACATATGACGGGCGCGGCGATGGCGGTGAAGGCGAGGAAGTGTTCCGGCTTGCGCTCACAACGGGGGTGGAGACTTCGGCAGCCGGACAGTCAGGACACGGTCCGCTCCACGACGCAGCGGTGTCGGCCCGGCCTCGGTCTGTGTCGGAATCCCTTCTTTCCAGGATGACCGAGGTGCAGGGCCGGTCGGCCCCCATTTCGCCTGCATCAGTGGGCCACGAGGCCGCGCTCACGGAACTGGCCACGTACCCGGTCCACCAGCGCCCTGTCGGGAACCGGCGTGTCACCCAGGGGGAAGGAGATGCCCAGGGCGTCGTACTTGGCAGTGCCGAGCTTGTGGAACGGAAGGATGTCGACCCGTTCCACGCAGTCGAGGCCGGAGAGAAATCCGGCGAGTCCGTCGACGGCGTCCTCGTCGTCGGTCCAGCCGGGCACCAGGACGTACCTGATCCACACGCGCTTGCCCAGCCGTTCGAGGCGGGTGGCGAAGTTCAGGGTGGGGGCGAGGGCGCCGCCGGTCAGCTTCCGGTAGGTCGTGACGTCGAAGGATTTGATGTCCAGCAGCACCAGGTCGGTGGCGGCGAGCAGGCCGTCGGTGGCGCGGGCGCCGAGGAGACCGGAGGTGTCGAGAGCGGTGTGCAGGCCGACCTCCCTGCAACGGCGCAGGACCGCTCCGGTGAAGGCCGGCTGGAGCAGGGGTTCGCCGCCCGTGAGGGTCACTCCCCCGCCGGCCGTGACGAGGAAGTCCCGGTACTTGTCGATCTCCGCCATCACCTCGTCGACGGCGGCCTCCCGGCCGTCGCGCAGGTGCCAGGTGTCGGGGTTGGCGCAGTAAAGGCAGCGCAGGGGGCAGCCGCTGACGAAGAGGACGAACCGGGTCCCGGGACCGTCCACGCCGGTGGACAGGTCCCAGGAGTGGATCCGGCCGGTGACCGATCCCGGTGCCATGGTCGGGGACATGACGCTCACAGCGATCCGTGGAATGTGCGGCTGACCACGTCGAGCTGCTGCTCGCGGGTCAGGCGGACGAAGTTCACGGCGTAGCCGGAGACCCTGATCGTCAGCTCCGGGTACTTCTCCGGGTGCTCCATGGCGTCCTCCAGCACGGCGCGGTCCAGCACGTTGACGTTCATGTGGAAACCGCCCGAAGCCATGTAGGCGTCGAGGATGCCGACCAGGTGACCAGCCCGCTCCCCGGGAACGTGACCGAGCCCTTCCGGGGTGATGGTGGTGGTCAGGGAAATGCCGTCGCGGGCGGCCTCGTAGGGGAGTTTCGCCACCGAGAGGGCGGAGGCGGCCACACCGTGCCTGTCACGGCCGTTCATCGGGTTGGCGCCGGGGGCGAAGGGCTGTCCGGCGCGGCGGCCGTCGGGGGTGTTGCCGGTGTGCTTGCCGTACACCACGTTCGAGGTGATGGTCAGCACCGACTGCGTGTGCTCAGCGTCGCGGTAGGTGGGGTGCCTGCGCACCTTCGCCATGAACGACTCCACGAGTTCGACGGCGAGGGCGTCGGCGCGGTCGTCGTTGTTGCCGTATGCCGGGAAGTCGCCCTCGGTGTGGAAGTCCACGGCCAGTCCGGTCGCGTCACGGATGATCTCCACGCGGGCGTGCTTGACGGCGGAGAGGCTGTCCACGGCGACGGACAGGCCAGCGATGCCGCAGGCCATGAACCGGTGCACGGGGTGGTCGTGGAGAGCCATCTCGATGCGCTCGTAGGCGTACTTGTCGTGCATGTAGTGGATGACGTTGAGTGCGTCGACGTAGGTCTGGGCCAGCCAGTCCAGGACGCGGTCGTAGGCGGCCGACAGTTCGTCGTAGTCCAGGTACTCCCCGGTCAGCGGGGGCATCTCCGGGGTGATCTGGTCGCCGGTCATCTCGTCCCGGCCGCCGTTGACGGCGTAGAGCAGCGCCTTGGCGAGGTTGACCCGCGCGCCGAAGAACTGCATCTGCTTGCCGACTGCCATGGCGGAGACGCAGCAGGCGATGGCGGTGTCGTCGCCGGTGCGCGGGCGCATCAGGTCGTCGGACTCGTACTGGATGGAGCTGGTGTCGATGGACACCTGAGCGCAGAACTCCTTGAAGCCGGCGGGCAGTCGGGGCGACCACAGGACGGTGAGGTTCGGTTCCGGGGCCGGGCCGAGGTTGTAGAGGGTCTGCAGGAAGCGGAAGGAGGTGCGGGTGACCAGTGGGCGGCCGTCGGCGCCGATGCCGCCTATGGACTCCGTGACCCAGGTGGGGTCGCCGGAGAACAGGGCGTCGTACTCGGGGGTACGTAGGAAACGCACGATGCGGAGTTTGATGACGAAGTCGTCGATCAGCTCCTGGGCGCGGGACTCGTCGAGGAGCCCTTCGTCGAGGTCCCGCTGGAGATAGACGTCCAGGAAGGTGGAGGTGCGGCCCAGCGACATGGCGGCGCCGTTCTGCTCCTTCACCGCGGCCAGGAAGCCGAGGTAGAGCCATTGGACCGCCTCGAGGGCGGTGGCCGCAGGCCGAGTGACGTCGCATCCGTAGGACGCGGCCATCTCGGCCAACTCGCCCAGCGCACGGATCTGCTCGGCGAGTTCCTCGCGGTCGCGGACGACGTCGGCGGTGGACGCCCGGGTGTCCAGCAGGGCGCGCTCGGCGCGTTTGGCCTCGGTGAGCCGGTCGGTGCCGTAAAGGGCGACCCGGCGGTAGTCTCCTATGATCCGGCCTCGGCCGTAGGCGTCGGGCAGGCCGGTGATGATGCCGACCTTGCGGGCGGCGCGCATGGCGGGGGTATAGGCGTCGAAGACACCCGAGTTGTGAGTCTTGCGGTAGGTGTCGAACACCTTCGTCACGAACGGGTCGGGCTCGAAGCCGTACGCCTTCAGCCCGTTCTCCACCATGCGCAGGCCGCCGTTGGGCATGATCGAGCGCTTGAGGGGGGCGTCGGTCTGCAGACCGACAATCAGCTCGCGATCGCGGTCGATATAGCCGGGGGCGTGCGAGGTGATGGTGGAGGGGGTGGCGGCGTCGACATCGAGAATGCCCTTGCGCCGCTCCTCCGGAAACAGCGCGCTGACCTTCTCCCAGACCGCACGGGTGCGGTCGGTGGGGCCGGTCAGGAAGGAGGCGTCACCCTCGTAGGGGGTGTAGTTGGCCTGGATGAAGTCGCGTACGTCGATGCGCTGACGCCACCCGCGCCCGGCGAACTGCCGCCAGGTGTCAGCGGTCAGGGGGCCGGTCGTCATCGTCGCGGTCATCACAGGTCCTCTCGTCGGACAGTCTCGTCACTGCCGATACTCGTCGTGGGGGTCCGCGGCGGGGAGTGCCGGACAGGGCATCGGGCGATCCCGTTGGGTCCCGGCCGGCCGGGACCTTCGGCCCCTGCGTGGCGCGGCGGTGTCAGTCGTGCGGAACCACAGCAACAGCGCATCCGACGTGGTGCAGGGCGGCGTGCGTGACGGGCCCCGCGTGCACGCCGATCTGGTGTTCGATACCGCGGCGGCCCACCACCAGGAGGCCCGCGTCCCGGGCGGCCCGTATCAGAACAACCGCGCCACGTCCCTCGGCTACCGTCGCGGCCATGGGGACGTTGGGGTACTCCCGGCGCCAAGGGCGCAGCACCCCGGTCACGCTGCGCTCTTCGTCCGCCGGCGCCTGGGGCTGTGGCCTCGGGGCGGGGGCGGCCCCTCCGAAGCCGCGGACACCAGGGGCACGGATGGAACCGGGGCGGGCCGGAAGGCATGGACCACTCCACGATGTGGTGCGACATCACGTGTCCCCCCTCCCCGATCGCTGTATGCGGATGACGTTCAGCCTCGTCCCGCCCGCGCTGGTGGTTCACGGGCCGTAAAGCCCCGGCGGGGTACCGATGGTCCCTCCGCAACGTGAAACGCGCATCCGGGCCCAACGGTCCCTCACGCGGGACGGCCGGCACCTCGCGTCGGATCCGCCCCCGTCCGACGCTGGAAACGTCACGCCCCCAACGCTTGAGGAGCGCCGCGTCATGGTCCGTTACGTGTACGACTTCACCGAGGGGGGCCGTGGCATGGCCGGTCTCCTCGGTGGAAAGGGATCGAACCTGGCGGAGATGACCCGCCTCGCGCTCCCCGTACCGCCGGGATTCACCGTCACCACCGAGGCGTGCCGCGCCTTCCTGGAAACGGGCAGCGAACCCGCGGGCCTGTGGGATGAGGTCTCCGCACATCTGTCGGCGCTCGAAGCGTCCGCCGGCCGGGTTCTGGGGCAGCCGGACGACCCGCTGCTGCTGTCCGTCCGCTCCGGAGCGAAGTTCTCCATGCCCGGCATGATGGAGACGATTCTCGACATCGGCCTCAACGACGAGTCCGTCCTCGGTCTGGCCAGGGTCTCCGGCAGCGAACGCTTCGCCTGGGACTCCTACCGCCGCCTCGTCCAGATGTTCGGCAGCACGGTCATGAGAGTCGACTCCTCCCTTTTCGAACGGTCCCTCGCCCTCCTCAAGGACCTGCGCGGCGTCAAGGACGACCTGCACCTGACGGCATCCGACCTGGCCGAACTGGTCGAGACCCACAAGAACCTCATCCGGCAGGAGACGGGGGACCACTTCCCGCAGTCCCCCGCCGAGCAGCTGCGCCGCGCGGTCCTGGCCGTGTTCGAGTCCTGGAACGGCGAGCGCGCCCGTCTCTACCGGCGCCGCGAGCACATCCCCCACGACCTGGGCACCGCCGTCAATGTGCAGACGATGGTCTTCGGCAACCTGAGCTCCGACTCCGGCAGCGGCGTCGCCTTCACCCGCGACCCGGCCACCGGCCGGCCCGGCCTGTACGGCGACTACCTGCCGAACGCCCAGGGCGAGGACGTCGTCGCCGGCATCCGCAACACCGTCCCGCTGGCCGACCTGGGACGCCTGGACCCGACGTCGTACGCACAACTGCTTGACCACATGCGCACTCTGGAGGAGCACTACCGGGATCTGTGCGACATTGAGTTCACCATCGAGCGCGGCCGGCTGTGGATGCTGCAGACCCGGGTCGGCAAACGCACCGCCGAGGCCGCCTTCGTCCTCGCCGCCCAGCTGGCCGATGAGGGGCTCATCACCCCGGACGAGGCGCTGGCGCGGGTGAGCGGCGAGGGCCTGGCCCGGCTGATGTTCCCGCAGTTCGACACTTCCGCCACCCGTACCGCACTTGCCCACGGTGTCCCGGCCTCACCTGGTGCGGCGGTCGGGGCCGTGGTCTTCGACTCCGCCCAGGCGGTACGGCGCGCCGCCGCCGGCGAGAAGGTCGTCCTCGTCCGCCAGGAGACCACCCCCGACGACCTGCCCGGCATGATCGCCTCCCAGGCGGTCCTCACCAGTCGGGGTGGCAAGACCAGCCACGCCGCCGTCGTCGCCCGCGGCATGGGCAAGGTCTGTGTGTGCGGTGCCGAGGAACTCGCCGTCGACACCGACGCCCGGCACCTCACCGCGGCGGACGGCACCGTGCTCGAGGAAGGCACCGTCGTCTCCGTGGACGGCTCCGCCGGAGCGGTGTACGCGGGAGCGGTACCGCTGATGGACTCGGCGGTCATCCGGCATCTGGCGGACGGCTCTGGCGAGGCGGACGCCGAGGGCGTGGTCGACGCGGTGGCCCGGGCACTGGCTCGCGCCGACAGCGTGCGGCGTCTGGAGGTGCGCGCCAACGCCGACACCCCGGAAGACGCCGCACGGGCCCGCCGGTTCGGAGCGCAGGGTGTCGGACTGTGCCGCACCGAGCACATGTTCCTCGGCGAGCGCCGCAAGCTGGTCGAGCAGATGATCCTGGCCGGCACGGACGCCGAACGCGACCGTGCCCTGTCAGAGCTCCTGCCCCTTCAGCGGCAGGACTTCACCGGCATCCTGGAGGCCATGGACGGTCTGCCCGTCACCATCCGGCTCCTCGACCCGCCGCTGCACGAGTTCCTGCCCGACCATACCGAACTGGCGGTGCGCATCGCCTCCGCCCAGGCCCGCGGAGAGCAGCCGGACCCGCACGACGTCGAACTGCTCAGTGCCGTGAACCGCATGCACGAGGAGAACCCGATGCTCGGGCTGCGCGGTGTGCGCCTGGGACTGGTGGTTCCCGGCCTGGTGGCCATGCAGGTCCGGGCGATCGGTGAGGCCGTGGCCGAGCGCCTGCTGGCCGGTGGCACGCCCAAGGCGGAGATCATGGTCCCGCTCGTCGTGGACGTCCGTGAACTCCGGCTCGTGCGTGATGAGGTGCAGCGGGTACTGGCCGAGGTCTCCCGGGCAGCCGGCGTCGGCGTCGACTGCCCGGTCGGCACCATGATCGAGTTGCCGAGGGCAGCGCTGACAGCGGGCCGGATCGCGGAGGAGGCCGAGTTCTTCTCCTTCGGCACCAACGACCTCACCCAGACCACCTGGGGCTTCTCGCGGGACGACGTCGAGGCGGAGTTCTTCTCCACATACCTCGACAAGGGCGTCTTCCCCACCTCGCCCTTCGAGACCCTCGACCGCGAGGGGGTCGGCCGCCTGGTGGGCGTAGCGGTCGCCGAGGGCCGTGCCACCCGCCCGGACCTCAAGATCGGGGTGTGCGGCGAGCACGGCGGCGACCCCGACTCGGTGCACTTCTTCCACACCGCCGGCCTGGACTACGTCTCCTGCTCGCCGTTCCGCGTGCCGGTGGCGCGACTGGAGGCAGGCCGGGCGGCGCTGGAGAAGACCGAGGGCAGCGACAGCAGGTGACGAGGGCGGGCCGCTCGGCCCTCGGGCCGGGGCCGACCGCTCCACCCTCCCGGGCTGGTCGCCCCTGGGGTGAAAGCGGCGAACGCAGCAGCCTTGAGATGTCAGAGAACGATCGCAGGGAGTGGAGCACATGACTGCCGAGCACAACGGTGCCCGTGAGACCAACCGCCGCAGTGCGGGTCCGCGCCGACGGGGAGGTGGACGAGGAGTCCCTGGCCCACCTGCGCGAGAAGGTCGCTGCCGCCCTCGACCGGCCCGGCCTGCCGCCCGTGAGCGGTGAGGTGCGCGTACAGCGGGCCTCGGCCCACCACGCCGAACCGCCATGGTCCGGCCGCATCCACATCCGGGTCGGCACCGAACCCGTCGTCGTCCAAGTCCACGAGGCGAGCGCCCGCGAACTCGCCGACGGGCTCCACTACCGGCTGCGCTCCGCCACCGAACGCGTCGCCCACCGAGGCGACACCACCCGCCGGACGGCCGCGCCGCCCCCGTGGCGCGGCGGCCCGCAGAAGTAGGCGCCACAGGCCGCCCGCCCGGCCCGCACCAGTGAAGGAGATGCGCCGTGACCGCTCATGTCGTCGCCGAGATGATGACCACAGACGTCGTGCACGCCCGCCGGACGACCCCGTTCAAGGAGGTCGTGCGCCTGCTCGACCATCACCGGATCAGCGGACTGCCGGTGGTCGACACCGACGACAAGGTCCTCGGCGTCCTGTCCCGCAGCGACCTGATGCGCTGCCAGGCACAACACCGGGACGGCCTTGCTCCGCCGCCCGCCGTAACAGCGGGCGACGTGATGTCGAGCCCCGCCGTCACCGTGCACCCCGAGCAGACCGTGCCGGACGCCGCCCGGCTCATGGAGCGCCGCGGCATCGAGCGGCTGCCGGTTGTCGACGAGGCCGACCGCCTCATCGGCATCGCCACCCGTCGCGACCTGCTGCGGGTCTTCCTGCGCGCGGACGACGACATCCGCCGCCAGGTGACCGAGGAGATCGTCGTCACCACGCTGAACCTGCCGTCCGACGCCGTCCAGGTCCGTGTCCGCGACGGTGTCGTCACCCTTGAGGGCCGGGTGGAAGCGCGGAGCCAGGTACCGGAGCTCGTTCACGCCGTCTGGCGCCTCGACGGCGTGGTCGGCGTGGTGAACGGGCTGCGCTTCCGCATCGATGACATCGAAGCTCCCACGCCGTCCCACCGGACCGGGAACCCCTGAGCCGCTGCTGGAGACGCGTCCGGCAGCTCGGTCGGGCTGGGGCCGACAGGTGGCTCTCGGGGCGGGGCAGGTTCTCGAGGCCTCGCTGCTCCTGGCTCCACTTCCCCGTGGATCAGCACGGGCCGGGCCAGGGAGCGTTGGACAGGCCTACTGGCGGGTCTGGTGGATGCCGTCGGGCATGAGCACCCGGACGCTGACGTACTGCCCGGCACGCGCCTGGGGCAGAGGGCCGTCGTCGGCCGGGCGCAGCAGGAAGGACGCTACCTCCGGGGTTTCCTCTCGCCGCTCCACCACGGCCCACTGTCGCCACGGCTTGCGCGGATCGACCTCGGCCTCCTGGTACAGGCGCGCCTCCTGGGTCATCAGCGCACCGGCCATCAGCCAGTACACCTCGTCCCAGGCCGCGGCCACCCCCGGCGTGACCGCATCACCCAGTACGTCGCCGATGGCACGGAACAGGTACTTGTGGACGATCGTGCACTGGTCCTCCGTGACGCCGAGCGCCGCGTGCTTGTGGGCGATCCGGGCAAGGAGGGCGTCCGGCCGCGCGTCGGGGTCGGCCAGCAGGGCCTGGGCGAAGTCCGCGATCGATCCGGCCAGCGCCCGGCGCTGCTCGCCGCCGGCCTGGTTGCCGCGGTGGAAAGCAGGCCGTCCAGCA
Organism: Streptomyces sp. NPDC086787; assembly: GCF_044745865.1. Taxonomy (NCBI): domain Bacteria; kingdom Bacillati; phylum Actinomycetota; class Actinomycetes; order Kitasatosporales; family Streptomycetaceae; genus Streptomyces; species Streptomyces sp. NPDC086787. The sequence continues at coordinate 50,845 of NZ_JBIVBC010000009.1, forward strand.
GATCGGGCTGCTCGGCGAACATGGTGCCGTAGAAGCGGGTGGTGATCTCGTCCAGGGCTCCGCCGACGGCGGGCAGGGTGGCACGAACGACAGCGGCCGGCTCGGGCGAAAGCATGGGACTCGCCTGAGATGTGGATAGGTAGAGGGACGGCGTTCACCGTCACAGCCGGGATCCGTCGTGCGGGTCCGACCGGCACATCGATCATCCGGTGTATCCGTCACCCGGAATAGGGCCGAACCGCCCTGGAGGACCGGGCCCCTCGGCCCGGCCCCCCGACAGGGCGTGCCCGTCACAAGCGGGCAGCCCGGTGTGCCCCTTCGGTGGACCGGGCCTGGCTTTTCGTACGGGCACCTGCGGCAGCACAGGAGCAACCTGGACCGCCGAGGTGTGCTCGGCTGTGGCCGGACCGACCACAGGTCAGGCCAGGGCGGCCTTGAGCACGCCGATGGCCGTCTTCGGGTCGGAGAGGGCGTGGTAGATCCCAGGGATCTCGCGGTCGAGGCCGAGCAGGCCGTAGACGGCGTGCATGGCGCCGCGGACGGAGTACTCGACGGTGAAGACGACGTCCTCCGGGATCTCCGTGAACTGGCCGAGGAAAGCGAAGTTCACGGCGCCGCGCGGGATGACCAGCGGTCGGTCGTGGACCGTGCGCGGGGCGAACTGGCTGGTGATGTACGGCAGCATCACCGGGATCACCGTCGTCGTCGCCGCGATCTGCTCCTCGATGTCCCACAGGCCGAGGTGGTTGAGCAGTTCGGTGAGGATCTCCCGGCCGGTGGCCTCGGCCATCGTCTTGCCGACGAAGTCGCCCTCGTTGTCGACGAAGAGGCCGTACCCCCACAGGGTGTAGACGTCCTCGGGCTGTCCCTCGAAGTGTGGTGCGTGCGGTACGACGATGGACATCAGCCAGTTGGAGTCCTTGAACGTCATCAGCGCGCCGGTACCGGGAAGGTTGCCGGACAACTCCTCGATGCGGTGCAGGAGCAGGGGGCTGCGCATGGTCAAGGTGAACGACTCCCACTTCGCCTCGTCCACGTTGCCGTGGAAGGCGGCCGGGCGGCCGTAGTCGTCCGCCTTGCCAGCGATCGTCTCCCACAGCCGCCATCCGCCGTCACGCTTGTCCCGGATCAGCTCGGGAGCGGTGTCGTCACTGCCGTAGGCTGCGTCGGCCGTCATTGAGCCGAGGGTGAGGAACGCGTAGTCGGTGTCCGCGAGGTCGTACGCGTCCTGCTGTTCGGCGCGTTCGAGGTGGAGGCGGCGCACCCGTCGGGTGCCGTCCTCCTCGGTGACGAAGTCGACGTCGGTGACCCGCACGCCGTGCTCGAAGCGCACGCCGTGCTCCACCAGCCAGGTCTGCAGCGGGCGGATGATCGAGTCGTACTGGTTGAGCCGCGTGCGGCGCACACCCGCCAGGGTGTGCATGCGTGGGAACTCCTGCATGAAACGCTGGAAGTAGCGCCTGAGCTCGATGGCGCTGTGCCAGTTCTGGAAGGCGAAGGTGGTGCGCCACATCGCCCAGAAGTTGGTCCCGAGGAAGTGCGGGGAAAAGAAGTCCTCGATCCGGCGCGACCCGATCACCGCCTCCGGGAGGACCAGCAGCCGGGTCAGCTCCATGCGGTCCCGGGTGTCGAGGCCGTAGTCGGAGGCGTCGAGGATCTCGGCGTCCTTGCCAATGAGGCGGGCCTTGGCGTCGGTGGGCCACTTGGCGCTGAACTCGCGGATCTCCTCGCGCACCGACATGGTCCCGTCGGTGAGGGTGGGGATGGTCTCCAGGAGATTCCACAGGCACGTGTACGCCTCGTCCTCCAGCATGCGGCCGCCGCGGGTGACGTATCCGTCGGACTCACCACGACCGTCCATCGAGCCGCCTGCAAGCGGGAGTTCCTCGAGGATGCGGATGTTCTCGCCGGGGAAGCCGCCGTCGCGGATCAGGAAGGCGGCGGCCGCCAGCGAGGCGATTCCGCCGCCGACGAGGTAGGCCCGAGACTGCTGCGGAGCGTCGGTCATGACGTCCTCCGTTCTGCCACCCGCTGTCGCGGGCGGCTGGCTGTGGTCAAGAGCCGTGCAGCGGTCCCACCCCTGAGGGGGCAGCGGTGTACGCACGGCGCAGCGCCGACGGGATGCGGCCGGCGCCTGTAACCGTCAGTGAACTTGTTAAGGAAACGGGGCGGGCAGGGGCCGGATGTCCCTGTTCACACGCCGACCGACCCCGGGGCTCGGGCATCGCACTCATGGCGAAACCCTGCCGGGTACGGCCGACGAGCATCGGGGCAGAGTGCTCCTGAACGCGCTGACCAGCGCCCGACCATCATCCCGCGAGGCTCGCGATCAACATCCGGCGCTTGCCGTACTGGTCGCCGAGTCGGCCCACGACCGGCGTGGCACGACGGCAGCCGCCAGCCCCCGCGGCCACAGCTCACAGATCCGAGGGAGCCCGGCGGGTTCGGCTCGCTTCTGGTGCGGGAGCTCGCGATTGACGTCCAGGTCAGCGTCGGTCCCACCGGCAAGGGCCTCCTCGATGCCGAGTTCGGGTGGCTCCTCGCCCGTGGTGAGTAGACCTTGCAGGCTTCGGTGGTGACGGGGAAGCCCGGCGGCACGGGCAGTCCGAGCCGGGTCATCTCGGCCAGGTCGGCGCCCTTGCCGCCGGGCAGGTCGGCCAACTCCCGGCTGCCTTGAGCGAATGCGTACACGTACGTCGTCGGTGTGCTCATCGCGCTCTCCGGTCTCTCACTCGTGGGGCACGACGGCCAGCGGGCAGCCGACGTGGTGGACGGCGGCGTGGGTTACGGGGCCGATGCGCGGAACCGTCGGCCGCTCGGCCAGGCGGCGGCCGACGACGAGGAGGCTCGCCGCGGAGGCGGCCCGGACCAGCGCGGTGGAGGCCTTGCCCTCCACAACGGTCTCCAGGACCTCGGTCTCGGGGTACTTGTCCCGCCACACCTTCAGGACAGCGGACAGGAATCCCTGCCACTCCTCGGCCCGCTCGGGATCGTTGACCAGAGCGATGTCTCCCGAGCCGAGGCTGATGGCAGAAGGCGGCTGCCAGGCGTACACGACCCGCAGCCGGGCCTGCCGCAACTTGGCTTCCCCGAACGCGAACTCGATCACCTCGTCGCAGGCATCAGCGAGGTCGATGCCGAGCACCACATCGAGGTAGCCGGTCCGGATGGACGGGCTACCGCCGTCTGCCGGGACGTGCTCGTCCTCCGCCTCCTCCCCTGCCCGTACGAGAACCACGGGACGGATGGCCTTCGCGAGCACCCCTTGGGCGACGGAACCGACGAGGAGCCCGGTGAAACCACTCAGACCGTGTGAGCCCAGCACCAGCAGGTCGGCCTGTTCGGCGGCCTTCAACAGGGCTGCGGTCGCCGGGCCCTCGACCTGCTCATCGGTGAGGCGCACGCCGGGTACGGCGCTGCGGATACGCCCCTCCGCCTGCCGCAGGACGCGGCGCGCCAGATGCCGCTGCGCGACGTTCGCCGGCTCCCCTTCCGTCTGGCGGGGATGCCAGTTCCAGGCGTGCACCAGTCGCAGCGGTCGGTCACGACGCACGGCCTCGCGGGCGGCCCACTCGGCGGCGGCGAGACTCTCCGGCGATCCGTCTACTCCGGCGATGATGGGCGACAGCATGGTGCGCACCTCCTGCGCTTGTTCTGCTCGGTACTGCCAGCGTCTTCCTGAGGGGACCCGGTCGGGTATGGGCCGCAAGGGCTCTCGCAGGTCCGTTCGGCCCCTGCGCCGGTCCTTGGGCGCTCGGCACGGTGAGAGGCGTGAGAGCGGCTCACTCGTGTGCCAGGGAGGCGATCGTCGCGAGCCGGGTCATCACGCCTGCGCCAACGGGACAGGCCGTAGTCATACGGTCGTGGAATGGCCGGCGCACGAGGCGTCGCTGCGCGACCTGCCGCTCGAGGTGCGTTGCGGCTCACCGCCGAACGATCTGAGGACCCCGGTGATGCTCGTGCTCGACCTGTCCGCGGCGGGGGACGACACCACCGGCCTGGCAATGGGCCAGGCCTCATTCGCCGTTACGGCCGCCTCCGCGTGCGCCGTGGGTCCTCATACCGGACGTCGTCGTCCCCGTCGCAGCGCCGGCGCGCCGGGTCACACAGGTCGCCCTCGGGATCGACGCCCGTCACCCGGCGGAGGGGGCCATCGACTTCGCCTTCGGCGCCGCCCAAGGCCGGGGTGTACGGCTGCACGCCCTACATGCCTGGGAACTTCCCTCCTGCGCCGCCGGGTTGCCCTTCGGTGTTCCCGAGGAGGACCGTGCCACTTGGGAGGACGATGAAGTGCACTGCTGACCGACGCGCTGCGGCCTTGGCCGGTGAAGTAACCGCGGGTTCCGGTGCTTGAGGACGTCGTACTGCTCGACACCGCCCATGCGTTGCTCCACCTTGCCGAGGGGCGCCGCACTCCTGGTCGTGGTACGCGGCTTTGGCGGGGACCTGGGCTTCGTGCACGCCTTGTTGCGCGAAGCCCGGTGTCCGGTGGCCGTCGTGCCGTGAGGCGCAGGCCCGGCAAGGCAGGGAGGTGATGCCCTAAGCAACCGTCATTTCTTCTGCGAGCCGCTCCGCCCATGCCTCGATCGCGGGGAGGTCGCGGAAGTCGCCGCCCTTGCCGTTGCAGAGGATCATCTGTGCGACTCTGCCCCGCGCGCCCTCCTCCAGGGAGCCGCCGAAGGTGATGTGCTCCCTGACGCCGAGCCGGTCCATGGCGCGCCTGACGCCGGGCACGGGCGGGATGTTCCGCTCCGAGGCTGAAGCGTCCAGCGGTCCGCTGCTGAAGAACCACAGCGGGCGTGCGGCCAGGACGCGGCGGTGGCGGCGGACGAAGCGGCGCGCGTCCTTGTGCCAGCGGCCGGCGTACAGCGCGCCCCCGACCACCACAGCGTCGTATGTCTCGATGCTTGCCACCGATGGCGCAGGCCGTGCCTCGGCCGTCAGCCCCTCCTTGCACAGGACATGGGCGACGGCTTCGGCGATCTGCGCGGTCGATCCGTTCGTCGTGCCGTAGGCGACCAGGACTCTGCCGGTCATGGCAGTCCGCCTCCCTTCACAGGCGGCGCAGCCAGTCGTCGGCCACGCCATGCAGGGCCTGTTCGGCGGGCTGGACGTGGCTGTCGTCCAGGCGGTAGGTGAGGTTGTCGACCACCGCGACCACGCCGTCGATCTGCTTGGTCATGGAGACGGCGATCTCCGTCTCACTCTTGCGCTCCATGTGGCCGGCGAGCGTGACCACACCCTCCACCACGGAGACGTCGATGCTCTGCGGCGGCAGCCACAGCGCGCGGCCAAGGACTTCCTCGACGACCTCGTCGCGGATCTCCGTGTCCGGCCGGAGGAAGACCTGGAGCAGGTCCCGGCGGGTGACGATGCCGACGAGCCGGTCCTCGTCGTCCACGACCGGCAGCCGCTCCACGCGCCGCTGGGCCATGGTCCGCGCGGCCTCGACGATGGTGTCCTCGGCGCGCACGGTGACGGGCGGTTCGGTCATCAGCCGGCCGGCGGTGCGGGCCGTGGCCTTGGCGGCCCTCCGCCTGCCGTCGCGCGTCAACGCCACGATGAGCGAGCGGTGCTTCGGCTCGTACGGGTCGGGGGTCTCGGCCTGGCGGGCCATCAGGTCGGTCTCGGAGATGACGCCGATGACCTTCTCGTCCTCGTCCACGACCGGCAGTCCGCTGATCCCGTGGTCAGCGAGCAACCGGGCGACTTCCTTGAAGGGGGTGCCGTAGGAGGCGCGGACGACGTCCGTGGTCATCACGGAGCCGATCTTGTTGTGCTTCATCTCGGGTTCCTCCTCAGCGGAGTCGGCGCAGATAGGGATCCTGGGGCCCGCGGGGCACCAGCCGCACCCGCGCGTCGAGCACGGATACGTCGGCCGTGGTCGCGAGCACGGGGTTGAAGTCGACCTCGGCGAGCTGCGGCAGGTCGGCCGCCATGCGGGACAGGCGCAGGAGCAGCTGCTCCAGCCCTTCGAGATCGGCCGGCCCGTTGCCGCGGGCGCCGAACAGCAGCGGCGCGCAGCGCGGCGCGGTGATCAGGTCGTGCACGTCGTGGTCGGTGAGCGGGGCCAGTCGGGCGGCGTGGTCGCCGAGAACCTCGGTGGCGGTGCCACCGAGCCCGAACAGCACGAGCGGGCCGAAGACCTCGTCCTGGACGACGCCCGCGAACAGTTCGGTGCCGCGCCCGGCGAGCGGCTGGACGACCACACCGGTGAGCAGCCCCGCGAACCGGGTCTCGAAGTCCCGGAAGGCGGACCTTACTTGGGCATCGCCTTGCAGGTCGAGATGCACGGCACGCTGCTCGCTCTTGTGGACCAGTCCCGGCCAGTGGGCCTTCATCACCACCCGGCCGTCCGGGCCGCGCAGCCGCTGGGCCGCGAGGACGGCATCGTCCTCGGTCTCCGCCCACTCCCACGGGATCTGCGGGATGCCGTAGCAGGCCAGCAGGTCGGCGCAGGTGCGCGGGTCGAGCCAGGCGCCGTCCGGATGCGCTGCCAGGAAGATGTCGGTGATCTCCTGGGCTCGGGTGGTGTCGATGCCGTCGAGTGCGGGGACCGTGCCCACGGGCCGGGAGAGCCAGGCCGCGCGGCGGGCGGCGTGAGCCAGCGCCCGTGCCGCCGCTTGCGGTTCGGCGTACGAGGGGATCGTGCCGCCTTCTACGGCGGGCAGCAGCTTGACCGGCAGGTCCTGTTCGAGGCAGACGGCCGCAACCGGTTTGGCCCTGTGCGCGGGGGCGTCGGTGAGTGCCCGGATGAGGTCGTCACCGGTCGCGGCGGCGACTGCCGTGGGTACGAGGGCCACCAGGACGGCGTCGATGCCCGGGTGGTGCGTCAGCCGGTCCATGCAGTCCGCGAGCTGTTCTTCCGTGACGGCCGCGGTGGCGTCGACGGGGTTGCCGACCGCCGCACCCTGCGGGAGCACGGCGAGCAGGTCGTCGAGGACGTCAGCGGGCAGCGGCGGCAGCGCCAGTCCCGCCTCCGTGCAGGCGTCGGCGGCGAGGACGCCTGCACCGCCGGCGTTGGTGACGATCGCGACGCGGGTGCCCGCGGGGAGCGGCTGGGAGTGCATCAGGGCGGCGGTTTCGAGGAGTTCGCCGACGGAGCGGGTGGCGGTGATGCCAGCCTGGGTGAACAGTGCCTGCCGGGTCATGGTGCGGGTGGCGGCGGCCGCGGTGTGGGAGGCGGCGGCCCGGCGGCCCGCCTCGGTACGGCCCGCGTCGACGGTCAGCACCGGCATGCGGCGGGTGACGCGGCGGGCCGTGCGGGAGAACGCGCGGGGGCTGCCGAAGGACTCCAGGTGCAGGAGGGCGAGTTCGGTGCGGCCGTCGCTCTCCCACCACTGGAGCATGTCGTTGCCGCTGACGTCGAATTTGTCGCCGAGGGAGGCGAAGGACGAGACGCCGATACCCAGCCGGGACAGCCCGTCGAGCAGGGCGATGCCGACCCCGCCGGACTGCACGCCGACGCCTGCGGTACCGGGGCGGGGGTGGTCGGCGGCGAAGGTGGCGTCCAGGCGCAGGTCGGGGTCGGTGTTGGAGATGCCGAGGCAGTTGGGCCCAACCAGGCGCATGTCGTGGGTGCGGCAGGTGGCCAGCAGCGCGCGTGCCTGGCCGGCGTCGAGGCCGGCGGTGACGACGAGCAGCGCCCGGACGCCGGCCTTGCCGCACTCCTCGGCCGCGACCGGGACCACTGCGGCCGGGACGGCCACGACCACCAGGTCGGGGGTCTTGGGCAGCGCGCTCACGGACGGGTACGACGGCACGCCGAGGATGTGGTTCACGCTCGGGTTCACGGCGAACAGGCGGTGGGTGTAGCCGCCCGCCTTCAGGTGGTGCAGGATCGCCCGGCCGACCGAGCCCGGTTTGCGTCCGGCACCGACGACTGCGACCACGTTCGGGCAAAGCAGCGGCTCGAGGCTGGCCACGTCGGCGGCCCGGCCCCGGGCCTCCACGGCCGACAGATAAGCGTCGTCCGCGTCGAGCCGGATGGTGCAGCGCACCTCGGGACCCTCGAAATGGCGGGCGGTGCGCAGGCCGAGGTCGGCGAACAGCCGAAGTATCTCGCGGTTCTCGCTGAGCGCGTCGGCGGTGAACGTGGTGATGCCGTCGGCCCGTGCAGCGGAGACCAGGTGCTCGACGAGCAGGGTGCCCACTCCCCGGTGGTGCAACCCGTCGCAGACGGCGATGGATATCTCGGCCTCGTCCTTCTCACCCGCCGTGTCGTACTCGGCGAGCCCGATCACCTGACCATGCGTCTCGGCCAGCAGGGCCCGGTAGCCGGGGTGCGCCGGGGCGCAGGCCCGGTCGGCGGACAGGGCGGCGGACTGCGGGCTCAGCGAGAAGAACCGCAGACGGAGATTCTCCGGCGACATCTCCTCGTAGAGCCCCTGCACCTGGTCGTGGTCGGCCGGGGTCACAGGACGGATGCACACGGTGGTGCCATCCGCGAGCAGGGCGTGAACCGGGGGTCGGTTGAGCACGGCGTCCGACATCAGGGATCTCCTCCAGGCTTCTCGATGGTTCGAGCATCCAGCGGGCGGCAGGGCAGTCCCAGGGGCTGTCCGGGGCCGGGCGTTGGGCCGGTCGGCCCCTGGTTGCGCTGCGACATGGCCTTGGCCTCGGGCCTGGGCGCCGCGTAGCGTCTGACCATGAACAGGCAACTGCGAAAGAACGTGGTGCTCGTTGCCGCCGGCGCGGTCGTCGCTGCAGCCCTGGCGAAGGAACTGCGCCAACCCCCAAAGGCGCGCACATGGACAGGGCGCATCTTCGGCCTCCCGTACGACTTCCGGCGGCCCACACCGGAGAAGATCGCCCGCGAGTTCTGGGATCCCGACAGCGACGCCTTCTTCACGCCGCACGCCTTCGGCGTCGGATACGGGCTGAACCTGGCCCGTGTGACCCCTGTGCTACGCCGTTGTCGTTGACCGGGTTCCAGCGGCCACCCACAACTCCTGGCCGTTGTCCATCAGACGTCGGCGACCAGCGAAGTGAGGTCCAACAGCCGGTTCGTGTAGCCCCATTCGTTGTCGTACCAGCCGAAGACCTTGACGAGAGTGCCGTTGGCCTGGGTGAGCGCGGCGTCGAAGACGCAGGAGGCCGGGTCTCCGATGACGTCGCGGGAGACGATGGGCGCCGTCGAGACGCGCAGGATGCCGTTCAGCGGTCCCTCGGCCGCCGCGGCGAAGCCGGCGTTGATCTCGTCCGCGGTGGCCTCGCAGTTCAGCACCACCGTGAGGTCGGTGAGCGAGCCGTCCTCCACGGGCACCCGGACGGCGATCCCGTCCAGCGCACCGGCCAGCTCCGGCAGTACGAGACCGACTGCGCGGGCGGCACCGGTGCTCGTCGGGATGATGCTCAGTGCCGCCGAGCGGGCGCGGCGCAGGTCCTTGTGCGGGCCGTCCAACAGGGACTGGTCGTTGGTGTAGCCGTGGACGGTGGTCAGCAGGCCACGGTCGATGCCGAAGTTCTCGTCGAGCACCTTGACCATCGGCGCGAGGCAGTTGGTGGTGCAGGAGGCGGCCGAGATGATCCGGTCGCGGTCCCGGTCGTAGGTGTCGTCGTTGACGCCCATCACGATGGTGGCGTCCACGCCCTTACCGGGCGCCGACAGGAGCACTGTGTGGGCTCCCGCCTTCAGGTGGAGGGCCGCGGAGTCGCGGTCGCGGAAGCGCCCGGTGGACTCGATGACGATGCCAGCCCCGTAGTCGGACCAATGGAGGGCTGCCGGGTCGCGTTCGGCGGTGACGGCAATACGTCGGCCGTCGACGGTGATCGAGCTGTCGTCGTGCGTGACCTCGCGTCCGATGTGCCCGAACGTCGAGTCGTACTCCAGGAGGTGGGCGAGGGTGGCGGGCGGGGCGATGTCGTTGATGGCAACGACGCGGACGTCCTGCGTGCCCGCCTCCGCTCGGTCGAGGGCCGCGCGGAGGTAGGTGCGGCCGATGCGGCCGAAGCCGTTGATGCCGACACGTACGGTCATGGTGAGGAGCTCCTTTGGAGTCGGGGGCCCACCGTGGTCGGGAGTGCCTCAGTAAGTCGTCGGTGGTGGAGGCGGCATGGCCGGTATGAAGGCGGCGAAGCTGCCGCGCGAGGGGTATGAGCAGGAACTGCTTCCCCTGCAGACCGAGTTGGTCAAGCTGCAGGAGTGGGTGCGGGCGGAGGGCGCGCGGCTGGTCGTGATCTTCGAGGGGCGGGACGCGGCGGGCAAAGGGCGGCACGATCAAGCGGGTGGCCGAGCACCTCGACCCGCGGGTGGCGCGGATCGCGGCGCTGCCGAAGCCGACCGAGCGCGAGCGGGCTCAGTGGTACTTCCGGCGGTACGTCGAGCATCTGCCGGCCGGCGGGGAGATCCTGCTGTTCGACCGGTTTTGGTACAACCGGTCCGGGGTCGAGTACGTGATGGGTTTCTGTACCGGGGAGGAGCATCAGCTGTTCCTGCGGCAGTGCCCGATCTTCGAGCGGATGCTGGTGGAGGACGGCAGCCTGCTGCTCAAGTAGTGGTTCTGGGTGAGCGACACCGAGCAGCAGGAACGGTTCCGGCGCGGGCTGGAGGTTCCGCTGCGGCGCTGGAAGCTGTCGCCGACGGACCTGGAGTCGATCACCCCTTGGGAGGCCTGCTCGGGGGCCAAGGATGAGATGCTGATCCACACCGACATCAGCGAGGCGCCCTGGTACATCGTGGAGAGCGCGACAAGCGCCGGGCGCGGCTGAACATGATCGCTCACCTGCTGGACTCCGTGCCGTATCACTAGGTGCCGCCGCCGGTGCTGGAGCTGCCGGACCGGCCGGCGTCGACCGGGTACGAGCGTCCGCCGTGCGATCTGCAGACCTACGTCCCCAATCACGCGGCCGGCCTGTAAACCGGTCATCTCGCTCATGCCCGCTGCGGTACGACGGCGACGGGACAGGTGGCGTGGTGCAGCACCGCGTGGGCGACGCGGCCGAGTTGGAGGCCGTAGTGGCCCTCGCGGCGCCGGGCCCCGACGACGAGCAGGTCGGCGTCGGCCGAGGCGTCGAGCAGGACCTGGCGGGCGTGGCCCTCGACGGTACGCCGATGCACCTCCACGTCAGCCGGGACGTCCCGCAGGGCCGCTTCCAGCATCTCCGCGGCCCACTCTTCATGCAGTCGGGCCGGTTCACCCGCCAGCAGGGGGTGGTCGGTCGTCTCGTGCGCGGGGCAGCGCCAGGCCCGTACGGCTTCCAGCGGCACGCCTCGGCGCCGTGCCTCCTCGGCGGCGAAGCGCATCGCAGCCGCGTCCACCGGCTTCTCGCCGACGCCCACGACGATGCGGCCGTGCCTGCCAGATGCGGCCCGGTTGTCGTGGCTGCCACGCAGCACGATCACGGGGCAGTGCGCGTGGCCGGCCACCGTGACGCTGACGGAGCCGAGGAGCGCCTCGGCCAGGCTGCTGCGGCCGCGTGAACCCAGGACCACGGCAGCAGCGGTGCGGCTCTCGCGGACCAGCGCGTACTCGGGTTCCTCGGGCAGCACTTCGACACTGATCTTCACATCCGCCTGACGGCCGTGCGCACGGCGCATGGCGGCCTCCACGATGTTATCGGCCCTCACCTGTTCGGAGGGCTTGCCGAGGTCCTTTGCGAGAACGGTGCCTTCGTACCGTTCCCACAGCGAGGCGTACACCAGTCGCAGCCGCAGCCCGCGCAGGGCGGCCTCGTCGGCCGCCCAGTCGACGGCGCACAGGCTCGGCTCGGAACCATCGACGCCGACGACCAGGGCGAGTTCCATCCGGCTCACCTTCCCGCGTCCAGATCGAAGACGATCCGGGCCTTGATCTCGCCACGCAGCACCGCGTCGATGGACTCGTTGACGGAGGCGAGCGGGCGGGTCTCGTGGATGACCTTGGTGCGGCCGGCCGCGTGGAGCTGGAAGACCTCGGCGAGGTCCTGCCGCGTGCCCACGATCGAGCCGATCAGCGAGGTGCCGTTGAGGACGGTGTCGAAGATCGGGACCTGGAGTGTGCCGTGAGCGGGCAGGGCCACCATGACGAGCTTTCCGCCGCGCCGCAGACCGGAGTTGACGGCCTCGAACGCGGCCGGGTTCACGGCGAGGGCGATCGCGGCGTGGGCGCCGCCGTGCTTCTTCAGCTCCTTGCCGACGTCCTGCTCGCGGGCGTCGATGACGAGGTCGGCTCCAAGTTGCGCGGCGAGTTCGAGCTTGTCGTCGGTGACGTCGATGGCCGCGACGGTGGCCCCGGCGATCTTGGCGTACTGCAGGGCGAGGTGGCCGAGGCCGCCGACACCGGAGATCGCGACGAGCTGGGTGGGCCGGACGTCGGCGACCTTGAGGGCCTTGTACGTGGTGACGCCGGCGCAGGTCAGTGGGGCGGCGTCGAACGAGGTGACGCCGTCGGGCACGGGCTGGGCGAAGTCGGCCCAGGCGAGCATCTTCTCGGCATAGCCGCCGTCGCAGCCGTACCCGGTGTTGATCTGCTGCTCGCACAGCGTCTCCCAGCCGGACAGGCAGTGCTCGCACCGTCCGCACGCCTTGCCGAGCCAAGGGACCGCGACGCGCTGCCCGACGGCCAGGTGGGTGACGCCCTCGCCGAGATTCTCGACGACGCCGACACCTTCGTGGCCGGGGACGAAGGGTGGGGTGGGCTTGACGGGCCAGTCGCCGTGGGCGGCGTGGATGTCGGTGTGGCACAGTCCGCAGGCCTCGACGCGGATGCGGACCTGGCCGGGGCCGGGTTCGGGGTCGGGTCGCTCCTCGATGACCAGGGGCTCACCAAAGGCTCGTACGACCGCTGCCTTCATGACCTGTTCTCTCCTCTGGAGGGGTGCGTCGGTGGTCTCTCAGTCGTGGGCGACGACGGCGACGGGGGCGGTGGAGTGGTGCAGGACGGCGTGGGCGACGGTGCCGATGTGGGCGCCGACGGAGGAACGGCGGATGCGGCGGCCGACGACGACCAGGGAGGCCTCGTGGGAGGCGTCGATCAGGAGGAGCGAGGGGCTGCCGTACTGCGACTGCTGGACGACCTCGACGTCGGGGTACTTCTGCCGCCAGGGACGCAGCACCTCGCTCAGGATGGTGGCGTCGCCCTTCGCCATCTCCCGCTCGACCGCGGGCTCCAGGGCCATGCCGTAGGCGTAGTAGGGCGGCGGGTTCCAGCCGTGCACGACCCGCAGCGGAACCGAGCGGCGAGCTGCGGCCTCGAAGGCGAACCCGAGCAGCGCCTCGTCGGGGCCGGCGACGTCCAGCCCGAGGACAACGGGACGAAACCCCGTGGCCGCGGACGGGATGCCCGCGCGGTCCATCTCGCGCTCGTCCCCGGCCTGCTCGCCGGCGTGGACCAGGACGACGGGCCGTTCGGTGTGCGCCACGACCGCGAGGCCGACCGAGCCGACCAGGAAGCCGCCGATGCCGCCCAGGCGGCGTGAGCCGAGGACGAGCAGTTCGGCGTCCTGCGCCGCCCGGGCCAGGGCCTCGGCGGGGATTCCGGTGAGCTGCTCCGTGGTCACCTCGACGCCAGGGTGGCGCAGCCGCAGTCCCTCGGCGGCCTCGCGGGGAATCCGCTCCGTCCAGTGCTGGAGAGTCTCGGCGCCGCGATGCGTGGCTTCGGCCAGGTGCTCGGGGATCGGCTCCCAGGCGTGGACGAGCTTCACCGGCAGTCCGCGCATCTGCGCCTCGCGGGCCGCCCATTCCGCGGCGGCGCGGCTCTCGGGCGAGCCGTCGAGACCCACCGTGATGGTGCGGGACATGTTCTCCACCTCCTGAATCGGGACCCGAGGGGGCCCGATTCCAGCGTCGTGTCGGGGGGTTGTTCGGGACAGGGGCCGCTGGTCCTTCAGCGGGGGCCATGGGCCCCGGGAGCGGGTCGGCGGGACGGGCCCGGGACGAGGTCCGTCCCACCGCGTGCGGGTCAGCGCAGCCAGGTGCGGTCGCCCACGATCGGCAGCCGCGCCCACAGCCGGCCCAGGCCCCAGGTGGTGCCCGCGCCCGCTGCCGCCACGGTGATCAGCGCGACAGCGTAGATCACGTGGTAGTCGGCGAACGGATTCGTCGACATGCTCGGCGAGCCGTCCGACAGGTGTCTGGCCGGCGGCCACTCGGCCATCCACATCAGCACCATCATCGCCGTCCCAACCACCGCGGCCGGCCACAGCGCCGCACCGGCCGTCACAGCTAGGCCGATGCCGAGCAGACCCAGCATGAACAGCCAGTCTGCCCACGTGTCGCCGGCCCACGAGTGAAACGTCGACTCCATCGGCCCGGCGGCGACGGAGTTGAGGAAGCCCTTGGTCGGCGATCCGCCGTCGATCCAGCCCTTGCCGGAGGCGGTCGCGTAACCCAGGCCGAACGTCTTGTCCAGGAACGCCCAGAGGAAGACGAACCCGGTCAGGATGCGCAGGGATGCGAGTGCGCAAGCCTGCGCGGTGTGCGCGCCCAGACGTGCCGACACAGCGGACTTGGAGCCGGACCTGTGCCGGCGGAAGGCGGCCGACAGGTGGAAGCCCGGGCTCCGGTGAGGGTCTTCGTGCACGGCCATGATGGTGATCCCTTCGGGGATGTGTGAATCGTCTTCTCCTTGACGTGTCTCACTCTCGTCCGATGCCTGACACCACGCCGGATGCCGAAGGTCTCCATCCGATGGGCTGAACGTCCCCGCATGTCGGGCCTGTTGGGCTGGAGGTGGCGAACCGGGCAGGTTGAACACCGGCGAGTGTCGCGGTAGATCGCCCAGCCATGGATGCTGGGCCCAGGCAGAGAGGGGCGGCATATGGCTGAGGACGCGGGCAGACGGTCCTCGTGGTGGCGTCGGCTGGTACCCGGCCTCGACGCCCTGCTCGGTTACCGGCGCTCGTGGCTGAGAGGCGACCTGCTGGCCGGCGTGACGGTGGCGGCGTACCTCGTGCCACAGGTGATGGCGTACGCAGGGGTTGCCGGGCTGCCACCGGTCGCCGGGCTGTGGGCGATCCTGCCCGCCCTCGCGCTGTATGCGTTGTTCGGGTCCTCCCGGCTGTTGTCGGTGGGGCCCGAGTCGACGACCGCTCTGATGACGGCCACCGTGGTGGGCCCGCTCGCCGGCGGGGACGTGGGGCGCTACGCATCGTTGGCCGCGGCCCTCGCGGTTACGGTCGGCCTGCTGTGCCTGGTCGCGCGGGTGGTGCGACTCGGCTTC
Source organism: Streptomyces sp. NPDC086787 (assembly GCF_044745865.1). NCBI lineage: Bacteria > Bacillati > Actinomycetota > Actinomycetes > Kitasatosporales > Streptomycetaceae > Streptomyces > Streptomyces sp. NPDC086787. Next base: position 65,985 of record NZ_JBIVBC010000009.1, read on the forward strand.
CTTGCGGACCTGCTCTCCCGCCCGGTGTTGCTCGGCTATCTGACAGGGGTGGCCTTGATCATGATGGTGGACCAGCTGCCCAGGCTCACCGGCATACGGACCACCGGTCCCGAGTTCTTCGCCCAACTGTGGTCCTTCGCCAGGCACCTGTCGGGCGTCGATGCGAAGACGGTCCTCTTCTCGGCAGTCGCGCTGGTGTTCCTGTTCACGGCGAAGCGGTATGTGCCGGCGCTGCCGGGACCGCTGTTCGCGGTGGTCCTCGGCACGGCAGTCGTCACCGTCTTCGGCCTCGACCACCAGTACGGCATCAAGGTGATCGGCGAGGTGCCGTCGGGGCTGCCCTCGCTCGCGCTGCCGGCCCTGGGCGAGCTTCCACACCTCGTACTGCCCGCGCTGGGCGTCCTGATCGTTGCATACACCGACTTCATCCTCACCGCGCGCGCCTTCACCGGGCGCACCGACGACGAACCCGGCCTGGACGCCAACCAGGAGTTCCTGGCGCTCGGCGCGGCCAACCTCGGTGCGGGTGCCCTGCACGGCTTTCCGGTCAGCAGCAGCGCCAGTCGCACCGCGCTTGCCGCCTCGACGGGAGCCCGCAGTCAGGGCTACTCGCTCGTGGCCGGAGCGGTGGTCCTCGCCGTTCTGCGGTTCCTGAGCCCCCTGCTGAGCCGGACGCCTTCGGCGGTGCTGGGGGCGCTCGTCGTGTACGCGGCCGTCCGCATGATCGACCTGGCCGGGTTTCGCCGACTGGCGTCGTTCCGTCGCCGCGAACTACTCCTCGCCCTCGGCTGCCTGGCCGGCGTGCTCGCACTCGACATCCTGTACGGGGTGATCGTGGCGGTCGGCCTGTCGGTGGCCGAACTCCTGACGCGGGTGGCGCGACCGCACGACGCGGTCGAGGGGCTGGTGCCCGGGTTGGCGGGCATGCACGACATCGATGACTATCCGCAGGCCCGCACGATCCCGGGCCTGCTGGTCTACCGCTACGACTCTCCGCTGTTCTTCGCCAACGCGGAGGACTTCCGACGCCGCGCCCTGGCCACCGTCGACCGACAGACCGTGCCCGTCCAATGGTTCGTCCTGAACACCGAGGCGAACGTCGAGGTCGACATCACGGCACTCGACGCGGTGGACGAGCTGCGCCGCGAACTGGCCAACCGGAGCATCGTGTTCGCCCTGGCCCGGGTCAAGCAGGACCTGCTGGGCGACTTGAAGGCGTACGGCCTGGCGGACTCCGTGGGCACGGACCTCATCTTCCCCACGCTGCCCACCGCGGTGGCCGCCTACCGCAAGTGGAATGGCGAGCGATAGGAACCGTCCTGGACGCGACACGGAGCGGGATCGGCCATCCTCTCTGTCACCCGACCGTGAGGTCCGGATCAGCGTGCCCGACCTGGCGTGGACGATCTCGTACGCCGCGTCCAGCGCGCCGATCGCGGCCAGGCCGCCGGTGTGCTCGACGAACCGGTCAGCCGCCTCGGTCTTGGGGCACGATCAGCGGCCACACGGCCCATGCGCGACCCCGATGGTCCCGCTGCCGTGGGCCTGGGCAGCCCAACTCGTCCGTTTCCCGGTGCTCCTGGTCACAGGACATGGGTCGTTCGGTCCACGGCATGGCCCGGTCAGCCCCATCGTCAGCACCGTTGCGAACTGGACCATCGAGGGCAGGAGCTACGGCCGGACCCGCGGCACGGGTGTCGACCGGTCGGCGGTGCCATGTCCTTACGGCTCGCTCGAGATGGGTCCCGCACACCCCATGAGCCGCGAGGGCTTCCGCGCGAGTCCCGTGTTGGGGGTCAGCTGTGCGGGTGGAGGTACGGAACGGTGTCGTGACGCTCACCGGCCATGCCCGGGACACATCCCTGGTCCCCATGGCCGCGCGCCTGGTCCGGGCCGTCGAGGGCGTCGTCGACGTGGAGTTCGAGCTGACGCGCTCGCAAAGCCCTGCGGAGCCAACGGCCGCCCCCGCGAACGGCGGCGAAGACCTGTCGCGGGCCTGACCGGCAACTTCTGGCAGAACAGCGGGATCCTCGCCGGGCCGTACTGACCCTCCACCACCGGCGCCCACCGTGTCCGTGTCACCGGCCAGGGACGGAGTGGTCCCCGGTGGTGGAGGAGGCGACAAGCCGGGCGCTGAGCACGTTGCCCGGCGATTCATTCTGGTCCGCGCCGACTCCGGGATTTCAGTGCCCTTCCTGCCGCTGACGGTCCTGGACCTGGGTGGCGATGACGGCGGCCTGGATACGGCGCTCGACGCCGAGCTTGGCCAGCAGACGGGAGATGTGGTTCTTCACCGTCTTCTCGGCCAGGTACAACCGCTGGCCGATCTGGCGGTTGGTCAGCCCCTCACCGATCAGAGCCAGGATCTCGCGCTCCCGCTCGGTCAGACCTTGCAGTCCGTCGGGCTGCTGCTCCTCCTGCTGGCCGCCCCGCAGCCGGGCCATCAGCCTGGTGGTCGCACTGGCGTCCAGCAGGGACTGGCCGGCGGCCACCGTGCGTACGGCGGACACCAGGTCCGAGCCCTGGATCTGTTTCAGGACGTAACCGGAGGCGCCCGCCATGATCGAGTCGAGCAGTGCCTCCTCGTCGTCGAAGGAGGTCAGCATGAGGCAGGCAAGCTCGGGCATGCGTGAGCGCAGTTCCCGGCACACGGTCACGCCGTCGCCGTCGGGGAGACGGACGTCCAGTACTGCCACCTGCGGGCGCAACGCGGGTACCCGCACCAGTGCCTGCTCCGCCGTGCCGGCCTCACCGATCACCTCGATGTCCGGCTCGTCGTTCAGCAGGTCGCGCACCCCGCGCCGTACCACCTCGTGGTCGTCCATCAGGAAGACCCGGATCGGGTTGCCGGCGCCGGGCTGCTCACTGTCCGCCATCAAAGTGCTCCCTGGTTCCGCGTTGCGTACCGATGTCCGCTCGTGGACGGAATCGGCCCTCAGTGTCGAGAATCCTTTCTCGCACGGGGCCGAAGGACCAGGGCCGGTCGGCCCTGTTTTCCGCACATAATGCCCCTCGGCCGTGAGACATCGCTGCCACCAGGGTGCGAAACGGCCAACTGTGATGAACCTGACATTCGCAGAACGAACTCGCCACTAAGAGTGAAGGTCCAATGGCCCAACTGCTGGGGCCCGACAGCCCTGGGCCAGGACCGGTGCCCGCAGAAGTCTGAAGTCGCTGCGAAACGATCAGAAGGAGCGGAGCACATGACTGCCAAGGACACCAGCACCCAGGTCACCAGCCCGGCCGCCGTGGAGGTGCGCGTGGAGGGCGATGTGGACGAGGAGGCCGTCACATACCTCCGGGAGAAGGTCGACGCGGTCCTCGGCCGGCCCGGGGTGCCGAGCGTGAGCGGTGCGGTGAGGATCGCCAGGGCGGTGGCGCACCACGCCGAGCGGCCCTGGTCCGCCGGGGCCGAGCTCGTCGTGGGGAACACCCTCGTGGTCGCTCATGCCCAGGAAGCCACGGGACACGAACTGGCGGACCGGCTGCAGGACCGGCTGCGCAGCCAGATGAACCGTGTCCTGCACCGCAAGGAGGAGGCTCGCAGGTCGGCCACTCCGCCTCCGTGGCGCGGCGGCGCCACCGACAGCGGCCGGGAGTAGAGCCCTTCGTGAGCCTGCTCTGCGGCGCGGTCGCCCTCCTTCGCGTAGGTGTGGTTCCTGCGCTGGGCGCGGGGGCTGCCCGGACGGATCGCCAGGCCTCGCCGGACCAGTGCCGGTCAGCCCCCGGAAGGGACCATCGGCACCTGGGAGTCGGGATCAGGCGGGACGAGAGTGGAGGCGTGAGCGGCACCGAATCCCCCGCGGTGCCGCTCCGGTCCGCACACTGTCGGCCAACGCCGGCGGCTCTCGTCAACGGAGGCGTCCCCAATGACCCGTCATCAGGCCGGAATCCAGGCAACAGCGGCTGCCGACGCGCCGTCCGACATCGCCATCGCCGTGGACCAACTGGTCACGAACGGACTCAAGGCGCTCGCCGACTACGACGCCCTCACCCAGGAGCAGGTCGACCACATCGTCAAGAAGGCCTCGGTCGCCGCCCTGGACCAGCACACCGCGCTGGCCCGCCTCGCCGTGGAGGAGACAGGGCGCGGTGTCTTCGAGGACAAGGCGGCCAAGAACATGTTCGCGTGCGAGCACGTCACGCACAGCATGGGCCCGATGAAGACCGTCGGCGTCATCGCCCGTGACGACATCGAGGACATGATCGAGGTGGCCGAGCCGGTCGGCGTGGTCTGCGCAATCACGCCGGTCACCAACCCGACCTCCACCACCGTCTTCAAGGCCCTGATGGCGTTGAAGACACGCAATCCGATCGTGTTCGCCTTCCACCCCTCGGCCCAGCGGTGCAGTACGGAGGCGGCCCGGATCGTGCGGTACGCGGCCGTCGCCGCCGGTGCGCCGCAGCACTGCGTGCAGTGGATCGAGACTCCATCGGTGGAGGCGACCGGCATTCTGATGCGCCACCCCGGCGTCTCGCTGATCCTCGCCACCGGCGGCAACGCCATGGTCCGGGCCGCTTACTCTGCGGGCAAGCCCGCACTGGGCGTCGGCGCGGGCAACGTGCCAGCCTACGTGCACAGGAGCGCGAAGCTGTGCCGGGCGGTCAACGACCTAGTGCTGTCCAAGTCGTTCGACAACGGCATGATCTGCGCCTCCGAGCAGGCCGTCATCCTGGACGACGAGATCTACGACGCCGCACTGGCCGAATTCCACACCCTGCACGCTCACCTCGCGACCGCCGAGGAGAAGGCGAAGCTGGAAGCCTTCCTGTTCCCGACCGACTGCACCAACGCGGGCTGCGAGCCCAAGGTCAACGCCGAAGCCGTCGGTCAGAATCCGGCATGGATCGCAGAACAGGCCGGCTTCACCGTCCCGACCGACACCTCGCTGATTCTGGTCGAGGCCGACCGGGTGGGCCCGGACGAGCCGCTGACCCGCGAGAAGCTCTGCCCGGTGCTCGCCGTGCTGCGCGCCGACTCCGAACAGCAGGGCTTCGACCTCGCCGCCGACATGGTCGCCTTCCACGGCCAGGGGCACACCGCGGTCATCCACACCGAGGACCCGGCGCTGGCGGAGGCGTACGGCCGGCGCATGAAGACCGTACGGATCATCGTCAACGCCCCGTCGTCGCAGGGCGCCATCGGCGGCATCTACAACAGCCTACTGCCGTCGCTTACCCTGGGCTGCGGCTCGTGGGGGCACACGTCCGTGTCCAACAATGTCTCCGCCGTCCAGTTGCTGAACATCAAGCGGGTCAGCGCGCGCCGCAACAACCTGCAGTGGTTCAAGGTGCCGCCGAAGATCTACTTCGAGCCGCAGTCCCTGCGCTACTTGTCCTCCATGCCGGACGTCCACCGCGTCACGGTCGTCACCGACGCCACCATGACCCGCCTCGGCTTCGTCGACCGCGTCAGTCGCGTGCTGCAACGCCGTCACGAACCGGTCACCGTCCAGATCATCGACAACGTCGAGCCCGAGCCGAGCATCGACGCCGTGCAGCACGGCGCCCAGCTCATGCGGGACTTCCGCCCGGACACCATCATCGCGCTCGGCGGCGGCTCCTCTATGGACGCCGCGAAGGTGATGTGGCTGCTGTACGAGCACCCGGACATCGACTTCGCCGACATGCGGCAGAAGTTCTCCGACATCCGCAAGCGCGCCTTCCGCTTCCCGGTCCTCGGCACCCGGGCCCGCCTCGTGTGCGTACCCACCACGTCCGGCACCGGCGCGGAGGTCACCCCCTTCGCGGTCATCTCCGACCCCGCGAGCGGCAAGAAGTACCCGCTCGCCGACTACGCACTCACCCCAAGCGTGGCCATCGTCGACCCGCTACTCACTGCGGACCTGCCCCCGGCGCTGGCGGCCGACAGCGGCTTCGACGCCCTCACTCACGCCATCGAGGCGTACGTGTCCGTCTACGCCAACGACTTCACCGACGGCCTGGCCCTGCATGCAATCCGCCTAATCTTCGACAACATCGAAGCGGCGGTGAACGACCGCATGAGCCGACCCGACGCGCGGGAGAGGATGCACAACGCCGGCACCATCGCGGGCATGGCCTTCGGCAACGCCTTCCTCGGCATCGTCCACGCCATGTCGCACACCCTGGGCGCCACCTTCCACATCGCCCACGGCCGCACCAACGCGGTCCTGCTGCCGCACGTCATCCGCTACAACGGGACTGTTCCGGCGAAGCTCACGGGCTGGCCCAAGTACGAGAGCTACCGCGCTCCCGAACGCTTCCAGGACATCGCCCGCGCCCTCGGCCTGCCCGCCTCCACCGCGCTGGAGGGGGTGGAGTCGCTGGCCCGCGCGGTGGAGCGGCTACGCAATGCCGTGGGCATCGAGCCGTCGTTCCAGGCCCTCGGTGTCGACGAGCGCGCCTTCCTCGACGCCCTGCCCCGACAGGCCTTGAACGCGTACGAAGACCAGTGCGCGCCCGCCAACCCACGCATGCCGATGCTCGACGACATGCAGGAGATCATGCGCATGGCCTACTACGGCGACGAACCTCGGCGGGCGGAAACGGACAAGGGCCGAACGGCCCTGGCGTGAAGAACCCTCAGGCCGTTCCAATGACCTGATCGAGCCTGCCCGCGGCCGCCCGACCTGGGGCGCCGCGGACAGGCAGCCGCGCAGGCCTCGAAGGGACGTCGCACATGCCCTACCGGCGCACCGCCCGTCGCCACGGTGACAGACCACGTAGCTGCCTGGTCACGCCGACCGAAGACACACAGCAGTGAGCAACGAAACCGCACGGAAGCCACCCCATGACCCCTGACACCACGCAGACTGTCCCGACCGGGCCGCGCCGGAGCATAGAGCTGGACAGCGCCGAAGCCCTGCGGCTGCTGGGCAGCGTCTCCTTCGGCAGGATCGTCTTCACCCGCCAGGCACTGCCGACCGTCCGCCCGGTCAACCACGTCCTTGACAACGGCGACATCGTCATCCGCACCTACGAGGGCGCAGCTCTGACCGCACGCGCCGGGCAGGCCGACGGCCAAGGAGTCGTGGTGGCATATGAGGCCGACTCCATAGACCCCGACACGCACCTCGGCTGGAGCGTCGTGGTCACCGGCTACGCCCGACTGGTGACCGACTCGCATGAGCTGGCCCGCTACAAGGCACTGCTCACCCCCTGGGTGAACCAGACCATGGACTATGCGGTACGCATCCGTCCCGACCTGATCAGCGGGGTCCGGCTCACTGCGGACGAGGAGCACGATCCCGCCTGATCGCGGTGTTCGATTGCGACTGAAGGCGGCGTGAGGACTGGAGGGTTCTCACGCCGCCTTCAGTGGGATACGGGCTCTGGCTCGCCCGGCAACCTGTCAATCGTGGGGGACCACCGCGACCGGTGCGGTGGCATGGTGCACCACCGCGTGGGCAACCGGCCCGATCACCGTGCCGATCGGCGTCCGGCGCAGGCGGCGACCGATCACGACGAGGGACGCGTCGCGCGAGGCTTCCACGAGGTGCGAACCGGCCTTGCCGATCACGGCCTGCTCTGTCACGTCGACGCCCGGAAACTTGTCCCGCCAGGGCTCCAGCGCCTCGGACAGGGCACGGTGCATCTCCCCGGTGAGTTCGTCGTGCAGTTCGGCGTTGAGGTCGCCGCCGTTGTCGTAGTAGGGCAGTTCCGGGCTCCGACCGTGGACGACACGCAACCTCGTGGCACGCTGCAAGGCTGCTTCGAAGGCGAATCCGATCACGGTGTCGTTCGGAGCCGCGCAGTTGAGGCCCAAGACGACGTCCCGGAACGCCATGGCTCCGGGCCCAACGGCGCCAAGCTGGTGTTCGTCCTCGGAACGCAGGCCACCCCGCACGAGGACGACAGGCCGCCGACTGCCCGCCACGACCGGCTGGGCGACGGAACCGACCAGGAATCCGGCTATACCGCCCAGGCCTCGAGAGCCCAGCACCAATAGGTCGGCTGCCTGAGCCGCACCAAGCAAAGCCGTGACGGGTTCTTCGGTAAGACGGTCGGTGGTGATCCGCAGGCTCGGGTGGCGCCGCGCGATCGTCGCTTCGGCCTTGCGAAGCATGTGGTCCGCCCGGCGAATCCGCTCGTCCGGACTCAGGGACGGCTGGGATGCCCCACCCAGGGGCGCGTAGGGCTGCTGCCGCCCTAAGGCATGGACCAAGTGCAGCGGGAGGTCCCGGAGCAGGGCTTCCCTGGCTGCCCAGTCAGCGGCAGTCAGGCTCTCCGGGGATCCGTCCAAGCCTGCGGTGATGGTGCGGGGCATCTCGGCCTCCTTCAAAGTCACGATTTCAGTTTCGAGGTCAGGTACTTGGGGCAGGAGGGGCTTCAGGTCCCTGTACGGAGGCCGAGTGGCCCACACGCGGGTGAACTTACGGCGGAGATCGGCCTACTCACAACGCCCGTAACCCGTGTCGGTCAGGCGTGCCCAGCGCACCGCTGAGGCCGAGGTCAGGCCCGTCGACATCAAGCACAGCTGCTCTATGCGCAGTTGCCAGGGCGAGGTCAGCAGAGGTGGCAGGGCTGCGAAGAGGGCGACACCTTCTTGGCGCCGCAGTTCCGCCAGGGCCTTGGCTCGCCGGCCCGCCTCGCCAGATTCGGCAACAGGGCTTGCAGCGGCGATGAAGGCGATCAGCAGAACCCCTTCGCCCCGGTACCGGCGTGGCCGTGGTCGACGCCGACGGCAGGGGCGTCAAGACGCTGAAAACCTTCACCAAGGGACGTCCCGCGGTCGTCACAACGACGATCGAGGCCGGCCTCCAGGAGGTGGCCGAGGCGGCGGTCAAGGACGCTCACCTCCTGGGGACGGGCCAGCGCCCAGAGGAAGCCGGGCCCGCGATGGGTCCTCGGCACGCGAGTCTCCCGCCAGATCGCGCGCCGCTCCACCAGGGGGCATCTACATCCGGCGTGACAACGGGATCAACACCTTCATAGACGTTCGCAGCCGGACCACCTTCCTGCGGCCTACTCAAACTGCGCTGCCTGTTGGCTATGGGCCCCCGTCGAAAGTTCTCGACCACCAACGATCAACTGGCATACGATCATGACGATTTATTCATCAAAGGAGTCGATCGCTGATCGGTTTCCACGAGGGGGACTCATGAACACGACCCGCGCGGCGCTCGTCCTGGCTGCCACCGCGCTTGCTCCGGCCCTGCTGCTTGCCACCCCATCCTTTGCCGCAACCCCGGCTGCCACGCCGGCGTCCACGGTGGTCAACTCCGACGACGACAACGCTGTCGCCATCTTCCGCATCCTGGCCGATCCCGCGTCCGGCAAGGCCGTCAAGCGCGAGGCCGGCAAGGCCCTCGACGGCACCCCGGCCGACCGGGCCGCGTTCCTGGAGACCGGCTACGCCAAGGCCCAGGATGAGGACAACACCGTCGCCATCTTCCGCATCCTGGCCGATCCCGCGTCCGGCAAGGCCGTCAAGCGCGAGGCCGGCAAGGCCCTCGACGGCACCCCGGCCGACCGGGCCGCGTTCTTGAAGACCGGTTTCCGGCTCGCCCAGGCCGAGGACGACCGCGTCGCTGTCGCCCGGATCCTGGCCCGCCCCGGCATCAGCAACGCCCTGCGCGCCGCAGCCAACAAGGCTCTCAGCGGTACTCCGGAGGAACTGCGGTACTTCATCACCGTCGGCCAGTACCACGTCTGACCAACACCATCGGCCCCGGAGTGGCAGATGTCGAGCGGTCTGCCACTCCGGTCTGCCGCCGCCGTGGCCGCAGCGTGGACCACTCACTGGGGGCGATCGAGGAATCCGGGCGTACGCAGACGATCAGCCGAGCACACTCCAGCAACAGATGACCAGGCCCAGGCGTCGACGCAGGGCGGGGTTCAGATCAGCTCGAACGAGATCGCGTGGGACGAAAAAAGTGATCATGTCGTTGCCGGAAGCGGGCGGGACGACAGCTCCGGCGTCGAGCCCGGCAGCCTCGAAGCCGGATGCAAAGGTGTCGGCTCCCAGGGCACGTCCCCTGCGGCCCTCACCGAGCAGTGGAGGCCAGCGCATCGGACGACAGCAGCGATGACACCGCGGACGAGGGCGGCGGGGGCCCGCTGTGTATTCGGGTGACATCTTGACCTTCCCCACCTCTCAGGTTCCAGTTCTGCTGGCTACTGAGGTTTTCAGGGTGAGTTCGGTGGTTCGATGGTCAGGCTGGTGGCCCCCGCCGCAAGGGCTTCAAGACGGCCGGCCTCCAGATCGTCCGCAGCCGCCTCCAACAGCAAGGTCACTGCGGCGGCCTGCTCCGGCCCGTGAACCCGAGCCCCACCCCAGCAGGAGCCAGCACGCCTTCCGGCATCTGCTGGCAAATCAGCTGGCCCTGCCCCGCTGAGGCACCCAACCTCGCCAGCCTCTTCGTCGCTGTCGTCTTGATCCTATTCCTCTTCTTCGCCACCCCGGGAACCACCCTCCACAGGTCCTGCGGACGCGGGTCATGGAGCCGGCCGGAAGCCGACAGCCGGTCCGCTGGCCTGGCCGCCGAACCGGGTGCGTGGCCGGTCGAGGTCCTGGACGCTCTGCGCGGTGGCAGGACACAGTCACAGTCCTCCACCTTCGGCAGGACGTGTGTGCCCGAAGGCCGGAACATGGCGTCCGTTCGGCGAACCCTGTCATGCACCACGCAGTCGGGGCTGGCCGCCGTGCGGTCGGGACGGGCCGGAGCCTCGCCTGCGTCCGTCCCGACCGCAGATGGCAGGACGCACGCCTGTGCGTCGAGGGAAGGATGGGCCAAGCACACCGGGGAGCGGCCCCGCCCTGGGCCGGGCCGGTGTCACATGCGCGTGGCCGTGACCGTGAACAGTCCCCCGTCCGGATCCTGCAGCGCGGCCCAGGTCTCCGTGTCGGTCGCCTGTGGTGGCGTGACGACGCTGCCTCCCATACTGCTTGCGGCCTGTGCGGCGGCGTCGACGTCGTCCACGTCGAAGTACACATGCCAGCGGGGACGGATCTGCGGGTCCGGGACGGCCTCCACAGCGCCGCCGATGATCCCGGCGATGGCGCGCCAGCCGTGGCGCAGCACAACCCGGTCGTCTTCGTAGGCCACCTGGCAGGAGTGTGGCCGTTCATCGGCCCAGCCGAGGACCTCGGCATAGAAGATGGCCGCGTCGAGGGCGTCTCGGGTCCGCAGTTCGAGCCGGACTGGCACCTTGTGCCGGCCGGCGGTCCAGTCGGGGATGGCCTCACCCTCCCAGATACCGAAGACCGCCCCGTCCCGGTCGGCGGCGAGCGCCGCCCGTCCGGTGCCGAAGCGCAGCGGGCCCACCGCGAGCGTGGCGCTGCGCTCGCGGATGCGCGCCGCGGCGAGATCTGCGTCGTCCACAGCGAAGTACGGCGTCCAGGCGATCGGCGCGGACAGGCTGCCGGCCAGCGCTCCGATCCCTGCGACCGGGGCGCCGTCGGAGAGCGCGACCGAGAACTCCTCTCCGAGGCGGGTGGGCCGGAACTGCCAGCCCAACACCGCGCCGTAGAAGTCCTCCGCGGCGCGCAGGTCTCGGGTCATGAGGCTGACCCAGCATGGCGCACCGAAGACCGTATGACTGGAGGCAGACACCACTGTCACCCATCGCCGCGTACCGGAACGGTTCCACGGTACGCACAGCCCCGCCGTACAGCGCGGCACGCAGGCCGCGCGCCGCGGCTGAGCATGCAGGATGCCGCCCCGGCCCATTCTTTCGGATCACCTTGCCGACCAGATGAAGATGGCGGCGAAATGGAGTTTCGTAGCGAGTGGCCGGGCCGCGCGACTGTTTGAGCTTGGTGATGCACCGCTCGACGGTGTTCCGCTGCCGGTGGGCCTCCGTCGAAGGCCGGTGGGCGGCCACCGCGGTTACCCGGTCGCTTGCGGTTCGCGGCTTGGTCCGCCGGTTGCCGGAGCACCGCCCGGATTCCGCGGCGCCGCAGATGCCGGCGGATCGCCCGGGACGAGTAGGCCTGGCTGGGCAGCCACTCGCGCCCTCTTGGGGCGCCGGGCTGATCTGGCCGCAGCCGAGCAGGTGCGTTCAGCGGGAAGGGTTGTCGCTCGTCGGAGCAGGCGGCCAGAACGTTGCCGATCTCCTCGTCGGTGAGGGAGACACGCACGCCGAGCATCATGCCCCACTCCCCCGCCCCCCAAGTGGACGGCTCGCGCCGTGCGGTCTCCTCGCTCGCCCACCATCCACGCATCACCGCCCGGCCCCGATGTGGCGATCACTTGGTTGGTGAATGCCTGACTGGCAGCTACGGACCAGCTTGCTTGGGGATCAGAGTCGCCACCCCGTCCAGGATCCGTTCCAGGCCGAAGTCCAGCGGGTCTCCGCCCTGCGGCGCGAAGGCGCCCTCCGCGATCGCTGAGTGCGGGGCGGCGGCCCCGGAGCCTCGACCGCGATCTTCGGGCCGCGCACCAGATCCTGGGAGAAGCACTTCACGATCGTCCGCTGGGACATGCGCGGCTCCCTCAAGACCTTCGGCCGCAGCGACGCCGACGGACAGGGCGAGATGACCTTCGGCCGGATCTACGCGGACGCGATCGAGGTCACCGACCACATACGCACCCGCCTGCGCGTCGACAAGGTCGTCCTGCTCGGCCACTCCTTCGGCAGCGCCTTCGGCCTTCGGCTCGCCCGCGAGTTCCCCGAGCGCTACGCCGCGTACATCGGCACCGACCAGAACATCCACGACGCCGGCCGCGACGACTCCGTACACCAGGCCCTGCTTGCCCGGCTGCGGACGACCGGGAAGCGCAAGGAACTGGCCGCAGTCGAGGCGCTCGACCCCGATGAGCGCCGCTGGACCGCCCGCGAGCGCGCGATGCAGGCCAAGCTGCTGGCCACCAGCGACCCGCTGACCCTGGACACGATGAAAAGGGTCGTCATGGGGTCCATGTGGTTCTCGCCGCAGCACTCGCTACGGGAGCTGGGGCTGTTCGTCAAGGGCATGACCTTCTCGGAGCAGATCACCCTGGGCACGTCCGGGTTCGACGACTGGCCGGACGGCACCGACTTCGAGATCCCGTTCTTCGTCTTCCAGGGCGAGAAGGACGTCCTGACGTCGCCCGCGCTCGCGCGTCGCTTCTTCGACGACGTCCAAGACGCTCCCGAGTGCTGGGGAGTCCAAGGGGAAGCCGGTGCTCCTGGCTGCCTGTGAGGTCAACGTAGGCGATGAAAGTGGGACTTCGGGGTCCAGAGCGACTGGATCCACCTGCGAAGCCTCCCTCGTGGCTCTGGACCGGTCCGGCGCCCAGTTCAGAAACGGCGTCCTGGTCGAGCGCGAGGAGGTCGCCGCAGCGTGAACAGCAGAGCCTATGCTGCGGGGATGATCAAGGCCATTGAACTCGTCATATTCGACTGCGACGGAGTGCTGGTCGACAGCGAGCGCATCGCCGCACGCGTCCAAGTCGCCCTCGGAGCCGAACTTGGGTGGCCGCTGACCGAGGACGAGGTCGTGGACCGGTTCATCGGGCGCTCGCACGCGACCATCCACGAGCAGGTTTCTGCTCAGCTCGGCTCGGACACGGCCGCGATCTGGTCGGAGAGTTTCGAGCGGCTCCACCGCGAGGCCGTGGACGCAGGGCTTGCCCCGGTAGACGGCCTGCCGGAAGCACTCAACGCGCTGAGTTTGCCGACCTGCGTCGCGTCCAGCGGCTCCCACGACAAGATGCGGCACACCCTGGGCCGCACCGGGCTCTACGAACGCTTCGCAGGACGCATCTTCAGTGCCACCGAAGTCTCTCGGGGCAAGCCCGCCCCCGACCTGTTCCTCTACGCCGCCCAGAAGATGGGCGTCGATCCCGCAGCCTGCGTGGTAGTCGAGGACAGCCAACCCGGCGTCCATGCTGCCCGCGCCGCCGGCATGCGAGCCTTCGGCTACGCCGGCGGACTGACCCCGGCCGAACGCCTCGAAGGCCCCAACACCACCGTCTTCCATGACATGCGCGAGCTGCCGACCCTCATCGCCGAGCGGTAGCCACCTCTCCACCAGGCACTGCCCACCCACAAGGTTTGACAATTGCTCATCAGCTTCCGACCCTCATCCGTACTCATCCAACGATGGTCGTGCAGCATCAGGCACCCGGCAAGCGAATTCAACCCGTCGTCACAGGCGCCTCAAGCAGCAGCCAGACACGCTCCATCACTGATCGGCCGGACAGCTCCCAGCCAGTGTCCTGCTCGTGGAGCCGTTCGGCCTCTGCCTCGACACCGCGAAGCCGGCCGGCCTGCTTGAGCAGGGGCTGCAGCTGTCGGCGCGTCATCCTCGCGACCGTGGTCAGCGTAGGAGCCGCTGCCAGGATGGTCAGGCCTCCCTGGAGCACAGTCCGTCGGCGAACGCTGCGAGGAAGCCCGGGCAGAAGAGGCTGTGACCGCAGCTTGTTGTGGGCCTGGCCGGCCAGTCCTCGCACAGACGCCACGAGCAGTCCGCGCGAGACCTCGATCGCCACGGGGATCGGAGCGTCCTTATCATCACCGTGCTCGATCAGTAGGGCGGGGAGCTGGGCAAAACCGGCTGCATCGTCGCTGATCCACTGCTTGGCGAGCTGGTTCCCGCCGACGTCGGCCCACGCGTTGCCGTGGTGGTCTTCGGCTCAGTCCCCCTCGCGGAATACCTGCGTCCGTAACCCCACGATCTCCATCCAGAACCAGGCGTAAGTGCTGGGCCCATCCCTGGCCTTCGTCCACTCGTCAAGACCGGCGGTAGTCCGCCGCCCTTGACGGACCGAACGGCTCAGACGGCGACTGCCGCCACCCGAGCATGGCTGAGCGGCGATGGAGTGAGCACCAACGGTGTCCAGCGCGGTACTGATCTTGAGTCAGACACCCACCAGCTAGAGCACCAGCTGACGTCCTCATCAACTGACAGAAGAACGCGGCTCGTCAGACAAAGAGCCCCCAATCGGGTCAATCCGATGCCCCGTCAGGGGGCCCGCGTCCACGTGCCACCACCGAGTGAACCCCGCCCCCCGCCAAGCTGAAAACTGCCTGTCATGCCCGGCCGCCTCCCGAGGAACACGAGAAGAGGACCCCCCATGGCGTATGCGACGGCACACTTCCCCGCAGCCGACCCGATGCCGACGCCCTCCCCGACACGCAGCGCACGCCGGGCCCGCCGCCTCGCCTCCTCCATTACGCTCACCCTCGCCACCGGAGCGGTCACCCTCTCGTCACTGAACCCCTTCCTCGCCACCCCCGCGCACGCAGCGGACCCGTACTGCGGAACCAACACCGCCACCAGCGACACCACAGGCATCACCGCCACCCAAAGCGGGGGCACGGTCACCTGTTCCTACACCGTGTCCGGCAACACCGGCGGCGAATTCACATTCACCACCCCCATCGGCGTCATCCAACTCACCAACATCAACGCAGTCGGCGCTGCCGGCGGCCCCGGCAGCAGCCTCGGCACAGTAGTCGGGTTCGGCGGCACCGTCACGGCCACCAGCCTCACCACCTCCCCCGCGCAAACCCTCTTCGTCGAGATCGGCGGCAACGGCACAAATGCCACCAGTCCCGGTATCGGCGGCGGGTACAACGGCGGCGGCAACGGCGACAACGGTGGTGGTGGAGGCGGCGGCGCCACCACCATCCAGACCTGCGCCACGACAGCCGGAAGCCCCTGCACCAGCCTCTACGGCACCGGCAGCGAGCCCCGCCTCATCGTCGCCTCAGGCGGCGGCGGCAGCTACCTCGATGACGCAGGCAACGGCAACGGCAACGGCGGCAACGGCAGCAGCGGCAGCACCTTCGGCGGTGGCAACGGCGGCGGCTTCGGTATCGGCGGCGGAGGCGGCGGCGGGAACACCGGCTCAGGCGGCAACGGCACCACCAGCAGCGGCGGCGCGGGCGGGACGGGAGGAGGCGGCGACGGCGGCGATGCCTCCACCACCACCGCAGGCGGAGGAGGAGGCGGCGAGGATGACGATCTCTTCCCTGGCGGTGGCGGAGGCGGCAGCACCGGTGGCGGCGGAGGGACGGGTGACGCGGGGACCGGCCAGAATGGCACCGCCGGCGTGGGCGGCGCAGCCGCCACCAACAGTTTTGGGGGCGGCGGCGGTGGAGGCTTCTTCGGCGGCGGCGGCTCCTCCGGCGGCGGCGGCGGAGCCGGATCCTCGGCTTACGCCACGTCGGTGGTAAGCGGGGCAGTCGCGACAACTGACACCACCGCCACCCCAACCCTAAGCTTCACCTACGACCTCACCGGACCGACCGGACCGACCGGGCCGACCGGGCCGACCGGGCCGACCGGAGCGACCGGAGCGACAGGACCCACCGGAGCCACCGGAACAGACGGCGCAACCGGCGCCACCGGACCCACCGGCGCAGACGGCGCCACCGGAGCAGACGGACCCACCGGCGCAGACGGCGCCACCGGAGCAGACGGACCCACCGGACCCACTGGACCCACCGGCGCAACAGGCACAGACGGCGCCACCGGACCCACCGGAACAGACGGCGCCACCGGACCCACCGGACCCACCGGAACAGACGGCGCCACCGGACCCACCGGCGCAGACGGTGCCACCGGCGCAACTGGACCCACCGGCGCAGACGGCACCACCGGACCCACCGGCGCAGACGGTGCCACCGGCGCAACCGGACCCACCGGCGCAGACGGCACCACCGGCGCCACCGGAGCCACCGGAGCCACCGGAGCAACTGGACCCACCGGCGCAACCGGACCCACCGGCGCAGACGGTGCCACCGGCGCCACCGGCGCCACCGGACCCACCGGCGCAGACGGCACCACCGGCGCCACCGGACCCACCGGCGCAGACGGCACCACCGGCGCCACCGGACCCACCGGCGCAGACGGCACCACCGGCGCCACCGGCGCAGACGGCACCACCGGACCCACCGGCGCAGACGGCGCAACCGGAGCCACCGGAGCAACTGGACCCACCGGCACAACCGGCGCAACCGGACCCACCGGCGCAACTGGACCCACCGGCGCAGACGGCACCACCGGACCCACCGGCGCAGACGGTGCCACCGGAGCCACCGGAGCCACCGGCACAACCGGACCCACCGGCGCAACCGGTGCCACCGGACTCACCGGCGCAGACGGCGCAACCGGATCCACCGGACCCGCGGGACCCACCGGCGCAGCCGGTGCCACCGGACTCACCGGCGCAGACGGCGCAACCGGATCCACCGGACCCGCGGGACCCACCGGCGCAGACGGCGCCACCGGAGCCACTGGAGCCACTGGAGCCACCGGAGCCACCGGAGCCACCGGAGCAGACGGCGCAACCGGACCCGCTGGGCCGACGGTCAGCATCACCTCAGCCGTCAGCGGGAGCAGCATCTACTGGGCAGAAGTCGATACACAGGGCACAGCCTGGATTCGAGAAGAACTCACCCGCAGCCGCAACCAGTGGTACGACCTCTCGAACATCCCCGGCTATCCCCCAAGCCGCGCCACCGGCGTCTCCCTGACCACCGCCTCCGACCGTGCCCACAACAGAGACCGCACCGGAAACGATCGCCTATACATCAGCGTCCTCACTGAAAACGGCCTCTACAAAGCCACCTGCCCCACCAACCGCCCCCTGTCGGAACACCTCCTCCGGACCCAGTGCGAACCCTTCAAATTCGTCACCGGCCCGGGCGCACCCAGAAACACCAACCCCACACCCCTCCGACGCCCCTGACGAAACTCATCGCCCATGAGACAACTCCCCGAGCACACGGCTCCGGCGCACGGGAGTGTCTGGTCAACGGCGGATCCGATGATCAAGGAGACGCCTCATGAGCGCCGGAGTGAGCAGGAGCGACTCCGACAGCGCGCCGACGAGCAGCGCCAACAAGGCCAGGAGTCCTTCGACGACATCCAGGACGAGATGGACGACCGTCGCCAGCCCCCGCAGCAAGCCAGGCCCGCATCCCCACAGTGGGGGGATGCGGGCCTCCGGCATCGGAACGGCGGTCAGCCCCGCCATCCGCGGTCACCCGCGCGTGACGACCCTGCTCCACCGCCCGGAAGCGGGGTTGTCTCCAC
This sequence comes from Streptomyces sp. NPDC086787, assembly GCF_044745865.1. Taxonomy (NCBI): domain Bacteria; kingdom Bacillati; phylum Actinomycetota; class Actinomycetes; order Kitasatosporales; family Streptomycetaceae; genus Streptomyces; species Streptomyces sp. NPDC086787. The sequence continues at coordinate 83,938 of NZ_JBIVBC010000009.1, forward strand.
TACCCGGCAGCCTCACCCGCCGAGCGAGAACGTTGTTGTCGAAATCGAGCTGTCCGGCCGAGTCGCCACGGCCGCGCGGAACTCTGCCCTGGTCACCGGTCCCGCCTTTGCGAGCGGGTGGTTCTCGCCCGCTTCACGGTGGCTCGTCCAGGAGAGTGGTTCTCCGGGCCGATACCGTGCGACACCGCGCGACCGGCGCTGAAACCCCGTCACCAGGTGGCTTCATCGTTGCAGGCGCAGGGTTGACGGACACATCGGCGACCCGAGGCGCACGAGCCGGACAGCGGACGAGGGAGCGGTGCCATGCCTGACTATCGGTCGACGAGGCGGCTGCGCCGAGTCGGTTCCGCGTGCGTCGCCGGGGTGGTGACCGCGCTGGCGGTCCCGGCCGCTCCCGCGGTGGCGTCCACGATCAATGTGCCCTGCAGCACCGTAGCCCTCATCGCCGCCATGCTCAGCGCCGGCCCAGGTGACGTCCTCAACCTCAGCCCCGCCTGCCTCTACTCCGTCACGAGCGCGTTCTCCGGCGAGGACGGCCTGCCGCCCGTCACAAACCCGGACCTGACCATCCACGGCAATGCCGCCGTCATCGAACGCGCCACGGGCTCCGCCGGCTTCCGCCTCTTCGACATCGCGAGCGGGGGCATCCTGAACATGGACAATCTCACCGTCACGGGCGGTTCCACGGCTACGGACGGCGGCGGCATCCTCGTCCAGAACGGCGGCAACCTGACCACCGACGCCATCCTGGTGAAACGCAGCCGGACCACCCAGCGCGGCGGTGGCGTCGGCGTCGAAACCGGTGGCAGCGCCGACCTGCACAACAGTCGGGTTTTCAACAACTCCAGCGTCGGCGCGGGCGGCGGGATCGACGCCGAGGGAAACGTGACACTGCTGCAGACGACCGTGGACCTCAACCGTGCCCAGGGAGGTGGCGGCGGCGTCAACACAGACCCGGGAGCGCAGCAGCTCCTCATCGCGAACAGCACGGTCAAGAACAACGTCGGCCAGACGTCCAGCGGCGGCATCGACCTGGGCGGCGGCATCACGACGATCAACGGCACCAGCATCGTGGACAACTCCGCGCCCAACGGCGCCTTCGCGGGAGGCATCTACAACGGCCCTGCGAGTACCTTGCAGATCAGCGCCTCCGCGATCGCCGGCAATACCGCCACGGCCAATTCCGCGCCAGCCGCAGGCGGCCTCCGGTCCGACGGCTTCACCACGATCAACGGCGCCGAGATCACCAAGAACATCATCGTCGGCCAGCAGGGGACCGGGGGCGGCATCGCTCAGCTCGACGGCACCCTGACCCTGAACAACGTCGACGTGACGGAGAACCTCGCCTCCGGGCAGTCCTCCGTAGGCGGTGGCATCTTCAGCCAGTCAGCCGACGGACTCTTCCTCAACTTCTCGCACGTCGACAGCAACAAGGTGACGGGCCAGAACTCCTCCGCCGCCGGCATCCACAACGACACCACGCCGGTCACGCTGACCAACAGCACCGTGCACAACAACAACGCCGTCATCTCCCCCGGCGGTATCTGGACCAACGTCGCCTTCACCCTGAACGGGATCAACACCGTCAGCGGCAACACGCCGAGCAACTGTCTCAACAGCCCCGTCGTCGTCTGCGCCGGCTGAAGGGCGCTCGGCCCTCTTCGGTGACCGGGCCTCATGTCCGGCTCAGTTCTGGGCCCGCGCGCTCGGCCGACGGTCGTCGCGTTCACCGTTCAGCAGAACTCCGACCTGAGGCCCGGCTCGCTGGTCAGCGTCTCCACCCAGGTCATGGGTAAACCACGGCGCTTGCAGTGCTTACGGACGGTGCGGACGACGGCCGAGAGATTGCCCTGCAGGCTCTTCTTCTCCATGTCCAGGCGGCGTCCGAGCGCGGTGTAGCTCACACAGGTGTCGGGTTCCCGCGCCAGGACGTCGCGGACGCGAGTGATCGGCTGGACCGAGCCAGCGGTTCGATCATCAGCCGGCGGAAGTCCTCGACAGTCCACTCCAACGCCGGGGGCGGGTCACCGTCCGGCGATTTCTGCGGCGGGGCCGGGGAGTCGGGGGCGGGCACCGGGGCGTGGACGGCGGTGTGCCGGCGCCCGATTCGGCGCCGACTTCCGGGGTGGGGGTCGGTGTGGTTCAGACATACGTGGCTGGCCGGGAGTTGAAGGCGGCCACTCGCTGCGGATGGGGCCCGCCTTGAGATCATGGGCCCGGCCGGCAGCCGCATCCGCCTGACCTGTGGCCAGGACGTCGAGGCGGCGAACGCCCTGATGGCCGCCACCGGCGACGGCGTCAGGATCATCCGGTCCTGCCGGCTGCGATCAAGGACGGTTCGGCGTCCTCCCCAATCGGTGGCGGTCATTCGACGGCCCACCACGCCGCCGTCCACCCACCGACGAGCAGGACCGTACGTCGGGGTGGTCTCCGCCACCGCCCCCGGGCCCTCATCGAGATGGCCATGAACAACGGCTTCCCGGCCGACAAGGCAATGGCCCTGAGTCTGGCCGCCGCCGAACCCGTCCGTGGCCAGGCGTCGCCGCCGCCATGTTCAAACGGACCGGCAGGTCCACCAGCAACTCGCCCATTTCCTGCTGTACGGCTTGTACGAGGCCGACCGCGACCTGACCGCCTTCCACACCCGGTGCGGCTATACCGCCCACGCCCCCGGCGAGACCTTCCCCTGGCCCCTGGACCGTATCGCCCTGCCGTTCCGGTGCCGCCCGCGTCCGCGCCCCCAACGCGCGGGCGCCGTCGATCGAGACAGGCCCGTCGGGCATCCTGGAAAGGGACCGTCGACTGTAAGGAGAGCTGTGGTGGACGAGCGCGGGCAGGATTCGCGTGTGGTGGAGACGCCCGGGGTGGCTCCGCAGCTGCGCCTGGACGCGCTGCTGGACGACCTGCAGCAACAGGTGACACAGGTCCGGGCTGCCCGGGACCGGGTGCACACTTTGCTCGACGCGGTGTTGGCGGTCGGTTCCGACCTCGACCTGGAGGTGGTGCTCCAACGCATCGTGGAGTCGGCGGTCGCCCTCGTCGACGCCCAGTACGGGGCGCTCGGCGTGCTGGGCGAGGACGGCACGATCAAGCAGTTCATCACGGTCGGCATGGACGAGGATGTCATCGTCGGCATCGGGCCCTACCCGCGCGGTGAGGGCATCCTCGGCCAGCTCATCAGGCACCCGGAGCTGCTGCGCCTGGCAAACCTGGCGGAGCATCCGGCGTCCAGCGGCTTTCCCTCCGGGCACCCCCCGATGACCACCTTCCTCGGCGCCCCCGTCAGAGTGCGTGACCAGGTCTTCGGGAACCTGTACCTGACGAACAAGCAGAGTGGCACGGAGTTCGACACCGATGACGAGGCGGTGCTGCGCACCCTGGCAGCGGCGGCCGGTGTGGCGATCGACAACGCCCGGCTGTACGAAGACGCGCACCGTCGGCAGCGGTGGTTGGCGGCCAGTAACGAGCTGACCCGCAGCCTGCTGTCCGGTGCGGAGCCCTCTGCGGTGCTGGAGTCCTTCACGGCCACCGTGCGGGAGATGACCCGCGCGGATCTGGTCACCCTGGCGGTTCCGGTCGGCGACCGCGGCGAACTGGTCGTCGAGGCATCCTCGGGCACGCGGGCGAACGAGGTCCGCGGTCTGGTCCTGCCGGCCACGGCACTGGCCGCACAGGTCTACATATCCGGGGAGACGATCACGAGCGAAGCTGTGAGCGCCGACCCTCGCGCCGAGGGCGGTAGCGCATCGGTGGTGGAGCTCGGTCCCGCCTTCTTCGTACCCCTGGGCACTCGGGAGCGCGTCCGCGGGGTGCTGCAGGTGGCGAACCTGCCGGGCGGCGTCGACTTCACCGACCCCGTCGTCGCCATGGTCACCGGGTTCGGCAACCAGGCCGCATTGGCGCTGGACGTCGCCGAGCACCGGCAGAACGCCGAGAGCATGGTCGTGCTCAACGACCGCGACAGAATTGCCCGTGATCTGCATGACCTCGTCATCCAGCGAATGTTCGCCGGCGCGCTGTCCCTGCAGTCCACGCTGGGCCGGGTCGCCGACCGCCCGCAGGTCGGCGAGCGGATCCAGCGTGTCGTGGACGACCTCGACGACACCATCAAGATCATCCGTTCCACCATCTACGCTCTCCGTGAGCATGACCGGTCCCGTCATGGCAGTGGACTGCGCGCCCAGGTGGTGGCAGCCACCGAGCGGGCGACCGAGTCACTCGGCTTCACCCCTGCGCTGCGCATGACCGGGCTGTTGGACACGGTCGTGTCCACCTCACAAGCCGATCAGTTGCTGGCCGTGCTCGGCGAAGCCCTATCCAACGCCGCCCGACACGCGCAGGCCACCACCGTCGATGTCAGCGTCGAGGTCGCGGACGCCGCCGTGAGGCTGCGTGTGGCCGACAACGGCAGAGGGATCGACGCGGCGATCACCCGCCGCAGTGGCCTGGACAACCTTCAGCAGCGGGCCGAGGACGTCGGCGGCACGTGCAACCTGTCCGCGAACCACCCGAGCGGCACCATTGTGGAGTGGACGGCCCCGCTCTCGTCAACGGCCTGACACGCCGACGCCTTCTCCGCCCGCCTCGGCGTGCCCGCGTGTTTGGTCCGCTGGGGGGTCTGCGCGCGGGCGAAGCCGAGTACGCAATCGAACAGCGGGGTCACCCTCCTACATTCAGCAGCAGGTCGACCCCGCAACGCGCCGTCGACTCCCTCCTCCGCCTTGCAGCCGCACGCACCAGACCCCGCTCACCCCCGCCGACAAGCACCGTCGGCATCCTGCGACCTGAGCCAAACGACAGGCCCTAGCCGTCCCAGGCCCAGTCGGCGACCTCGGGCAGGTCCACCCCGTGCTCGCGGATCCACACATGGTGACGCTGCCGAGCGTCCTCCATACGCTGGCGTACGCTGGCCGCGCGGACGGCCAGGCCGGGGACGCGGTCGATGACGTCCATCACGAGGCGGTATCGGTCGAGGTCGTTGCGGACGACCATGTCGAAGGGCGTGGTCGTCGTGCCGATCTCCTTGTATCCGCGCACATGCAGGTTTCGGTGGCCGGTGCGCCGGTAGGCCAGCCGGTGGACCAGCCACGGGTAGCCGTGATAGGCGAAGATCACCGGCTTGTCCGGAGTGAACAGCCCGTCGTACTCGAAGTCGCTCATCCCGTGCGGGTGTTCCTCGGCCGGCATCAGTCGCGCGATGTCCACCACGTTCACCACTCGCACGCCCAGCTCGGGCAGGTGTCGGCGCAGCAACTGGGCGGCGGCCAAGACCTCTTGCGTGGGTACGTCGCCCGCGCAGCCGAGCACGACGTCCGGTTCGCGGGAGCCGTCCTCGGTGCCGGCCCACTCCCAGATGCCCGCGCCGCGGGCGCAGTGGACCCTCGCCTGGTCCATCGACAGCCAGTCGAAGCATGGTTGTTTGCCCGCCACGATCACGTTGACGTAGTCACGGCTGCGCAGGGCGTGGTCGGCCACCGACAGGAGGGTGTTGGCGTCCGGTGGGAAGTAGACCCGGACCGCCTCGGGGCTCTTGTTGAGGATGTGGTCGACGAAGCCGGGGTCCTGATGGGAGAAGCCGTTGTGGTCCTGTCGCCAGACATGGGACGTCAGAAGGTAGTTGAGGGAGGCGATGGGTGCACGCCAGGGCAAGTGTCGTGTGGTGCGCAGCCATTTGATGTGCTGGTTGACCATGGAGTCGACGATGTGGACGAACGCCTCGTAGCAGGAGAACAGGCCGTGTCGGCCGGTCAGCAGGTAGCCCTCCAGCCAGCCCTGGCAGGTGTGTTCGGAGAGAATCTCCATCACCCGGCCGTGCGGGTCGAGGTGTTCGTCCACGTCGAGGGTTTCGGCCTGCCATGCCTTGCCGGTGGAGTCGTAGACGGCCTGGAGGCGGTTGGACGCGGTCTCGTCGGGGCCGACGATTCGGAAGTCGCGCCGCTCGGTGGTGGCCGCCATGACGTCCTGGAGCATGTTGCCGAGGACGCGGGTTGGCTCGTGGAGGGTGCCGCCTGGTTTGTCGATGTCGACGGCGTGCTTCTCCAAGGGGGGCAGCGGAAGTTCCCGCGTCAGCAGTCCGCCGTTGGCGTGCGGGTTGGCGCCCAGGCGCCGGGAGCCCTGAGGGATGCAGGCCAGCACGTCAGGGCACGGGGCGCCGTTCTCGTCGAACAGTTCTTCGGGCCGGTAGGAGCGCAGCCACTGCTCCAGTTGCCGCAGATGCTGCGGGTTGTCACGTACGGCGGCCAGCGGGACCTGGTGGGCGCGCCAGGTGCCCTCCACCGGCAGGCCGTCGACCTCGGCCGGGCCGGTCCAGCCCTTCGGGGTCCGCAGCACGATCACGGGCCAGCGGGGCCGTTCGCCGGCACCGTCCTGACGGGCGGCGTGCTGGATCGCCGCGATGCGGTCCAGGGCGGCGTCCATCGCCTGGGCCATCGCTCGATGGACGTCTGCCGGCTCGCTCCCGGTGACGTGGATCGGGTCGTGCCCGTAGCCGCGCAGGAGTTCGTCGAGTTCGGTCTCCGGGATGCGGGAGAGCACGGCCGGGTTGGCGATCTTGTAGCCGTTCAGATGCAGGATCGGGAGGACGGCACCGTCGTGCACGGGGTCGAGGAACTTGTTGGAGTGCCAGGACGCGGCCAGTGGTCCGGTCTCCGCCTCGCCGTCGCCGATGACGCAGGCGACGAGCAGGCCGGGGTTGTCGAGGGCCGCGCCGTAGGCGTGAGAGAGGGAGTAACCCAGCTCGCCGCCTTCGTGGATCGAGCCCGGTGTCTCCGGCGCGACGTGACTGGGGACTCCGCCGGGGAAGGAGAACTGCCTGAACAGCCGGGCCATGCCGGCCGCGTCCCGTGTGATGCCGGGATAGGTCCCCGAGTAGGAGCCGTCCAACCAGGAGTTGGCGAGCACGGCGGGCCCGCCGTGGCCGGGGCCCCAGATGCACAGGGCGTCCAGGTCGCGGGCCTTGATGACTCGGTTGAGGTGTGTGTATACGAGATTCAGGCCCGGGGAGGTCCCCCAGTGACCCAGCAATCGCGGCTTGACGTGGTCGGGGCGCAGCGGTTCGGTCAGCAGGGGGTTGGACATGAGGTAGATCTGGCCGACGGCCAAATAGTTCGCGGCGCGCCAGTGGGCGTCCAGGGATCTCAGCTCATCCTGATCCAGCTGCCCGGGCATCTGCTGCGTGTCGACGGACATCGGGGGGGTCCTTTCCGTGTGGGCGGCGTAAGAGGAGACGTGTGCGCGGGTAGTACGAACCACCCTCCGCCGAAGCATGGGTGCCGGACAGGGCCGTTCGGGCCACAGCTGAGGGGCCTTCGGATGGGAGCATCCCGCGCAGCCGGCTCTCACGCCTCAACAGACACGCCAGGACGTAGAAAGGGGCGCGGACGCGTCGCCGCCACCCCATCGGGTCGAGTGGGCCGTAGAGACCGGGCTGTGTGGGTCCCGCTGCCGCGCGGCGCGGCCCGGGAATGTCGAACCTGTCGTCACCCCGCTCCGTACGCCGTGAGCAGCCGACCGCGTGCATGTGGAACACCTCCGCGAGGTCCTGCCGTGTCCCCACGACGGATCCGATCACCGACGTGCCGCGCAGGACGGTGTCGAAGATCGGTACCTGGACCGTGCCGTGCGCGGACAGGGCCACCATGACGAGCTTCCCGCCCGGCCTGAGACCGGATCCGATGGCCTCGAACGTCGCCGGGTCAGCCATTGCGATCGCTGCGTTACCACCTCCGTGCCTTCGCAACTCCGCCCCGACGTCCTGCGTCGAGCACCGATGACGATGTCGGCGCCGAGCTTCGCGGCAAGCGCCAGCTCTCGTCGGTGACGCCGACCGCGGCAACCGTCGCACCGGCGACCTTGGCGTACTGCAGGCGAGATGACTGAGGCCGCCGACCCCCGAGATCGCGACGAGCTGGGCCGGCCTGACGCCGACGACTTCGACCGCCTTGTACGTGGTGACGCCCGTACAGGTCCGCGGGGCCGCGTCGAAGGCCGAGACACCGTCGGACACCAGCGGCAAAGTCGGCCCGGGCCAGCAACTTCTCAGCATGCCCCCGTCGCACCCGTATGCGGTGTTGCCCTGCTGCCCGCACAGCGTCTCCCAGTCGGACAGGCAGTGCTCGCATCGCCCACACACCTCGCTGAGCCACGGAACGGCGACATGCTGTCCCCACAGCCGACCTGGTGCGCCTTCACCGAGCCTCTCGACCAGACCGACGTCTTCGTCGCCGGGCACGAACGGCGGCCCCGGCCTCACCGGCCAGTCGCCGTGCGCGGCGTGGATGTCGGTGTGACAGAGCCCTGACGCCTCCCGCCGGACGAGGACCAGGCCGAGCTCGGAGTCGGGCGCTCCTCGATGACAAGAGGCTGGCCGAAGGCTCGTACCACCGCTGCTCCCCTCCCTCTGGGGGGCTTCAATCGTGTGCGACGACGGCGACTGGGGCGCTCGCGTGGTGCAGTACCGCGTGGGCCACCGATCCGATGTGGGCGCCGGTGAGGGAGCGGCGGACGCGGCGGCCGACGACGACCAGGGACGCCTCGCGGGAGGCGTCGATCAGGAAGAGCGAGGGGCTGCCGAGACGGGACTGCACGACTACCTCGACATCGGGGTACTTCTGCCGCCAGGGACCCAGCGCCTCGTGCACGGCGTCGGCCTGGCTCTGCGCCAACATCGAGATGACCTGGGCATCGGGGGCCATTGCGTAAGCGTAGGACGACGGCAGGTTCCAGCCATGTACCACCCGCAGCGGCGCCGAGCGCCGGGCCGCGGCGTCGAAGGCGAACTCGACCAGTGCCGCGTCAGGGGCGCCCGCGTCCAGCCCGAGCAGGACCGGCCGGAACGGGGTGACAGCCGAAGGGACGCCCGCCGGATCGTTCTCGTGTTCGTCCACGGCATGCTCACCGGCGCGGACCAGGACGACGGGCCGCTTGGCGTGCGCCACGACCGAAAGCGCGACCGAGCCGACCATGAAGCCGCCGATACTGCCGAGGCCGCGTGATCCGAGGACGAGCAGTTCGGCGTCTCGCGCTGCGCGGACCAGGGCATCGGCGGGCGCTCCAGTGGGGTGTTCGGTGATCACCTCCACACCGGGGTGCCGCAGTCGCAGTCCTTCGGCGGTCTCGCGTGGTACCTGTTCGGCCCAGTACTGCTGAGTCTCGGCACCGAGCAACGGTGCCTGCGCGACCAAGCCCGTTACCGGCTCCCAGACCTGCACCAACTTGACCGGCAGTGCGCGTAGCTTCGCCTCGCGCGCCGCCCATTCCGCAGCGGCGCGGCTCTCGGGAGAGCCGTCGAGGCCCACGGTGATGGTGCGGGACATGATCTCCACCTCCTGAATCGGGAACCCGATTCCAGCATCGTGTGTGAAAGGCAGGGCTCGGCGGACAGGACCACCGATCCCGTCGCCCCGTTCGGGATGTCGGGCGTCGTCTCTCCGCCGCCGCCTACTCTCGTCGGATGCCCGACCCCGCGGCGGATGCCGAAGGGCTCCACATTCTGGGCCGAAAGTCCCGGCTGCCGGGAACCGTCGCGTGGGCGGGACCACCGCATACGGCCGGGTTGTGTGTTGGGCACCAGCCGCATCGCGCTGGCGGAATACAGCTGGGTCCGACAATTCCCGTCGTCCGCCCGGAAGGCGGGCCTCGCGGGGGCCGGCCCGCTGAGGGTCCCCCCTGCTCGAAGAGCTTGAGGGAGGGCGTGCCAGCCCCCGCGAGGCAGGCGGCAATTGTCAGGCACGCCCCCTAGGTCGTGTCTGACAAATGATCTCTGCGAAGCTTCGTTGTCCGAAGCCGAAGGAGGGGTCATGGGGATTGAGCTGGAACTGCACTCGGGGCGACCCACGCGAAAGGGTTCGTCCCGGGAGACCTTGCTGCGGGGCTCTTACGAGCACGGTGAGGCGTTGGCGAGTGTGCTGAGCACCCTCGACCGGCATGGCTCGGGCAAGCTCGGCTGGGTGGATCCGTACGGCGACACGCTGTTCAGCGAGCAGGAAGCTCAAGTCGCCCGCCAGGAAGTCACCGCGCTTACACGGGCGTGTACTGACGATCAGCAGAAAGCGGCTCTGCTCGACCTTGCCGAGCTTCTCGAAGCGTGTGCGGCGACGCCGGGCAGCTACTTGTGGTTCATGGGTGACTAGCCATACCTGATCATTGATCTTGTGGTTGGCCGGGGTGAACTGACCGATGCGGCGTGGGAGCGGATAGGCCCACTGCTGCCGCGTGTTGATGGTCGTGGGCGGCCGTGGCGGGATCACCGCCAGGTGATGAACGGCATGCTCTGGCGGTTGCGGACCGGGGCACCCTGGCGTGACCTGCCCGAGCGCTATGGTCCCTGGCAGACCGTCTACGAACGCTTCGCCCGCTGGGAGACGGACGGAACCTGGGCAAGGTTGCTGGAGTACGTGCAGGTCAAAGACGATGCGGTGGGCACGGTGGAGTGGACCGTGTCGGTGGACTCCACCATCAACCGCGCCCACCAGCACGCCGCCGGAGCCCGCAAAAGGGAGCACTGGCACAAGACGAACTGGAAGATCCGCTACATCCGACGCTTGGCCAGGCGCTCGGCCGGTCCCGCGGCGGGCTGACCACCAAGGTCCACCTCGCAGCCGACGGCCGTGGCCTGCCTCTGGCCATCGTCGTCACTCCAGGCAACGTCAACGACTCAACGGTCTTCGACACGGTGCTGGACGCGGTGCGAGTGCCCCGCCTGTCCGCAGGCCGGCCCCGTCGCAGGCCCGAGACGGTCATCGCCGACAAGGCGTATTCGTCACGAGCCATCCGGACCGGCTTACGACGGCGCGGCATCCGAGCGGTCATCCCGGAACGGTCCGACCAGATCGCCAACCGAAAGCGCCGAGGATCGGCCGGGGGGCGGCCGCCAGCCTTCGATCCAGAGCAGTACAAGGCCCGTAATGTGGTCGAACGCTGCTTCAACAGGCTCAAGCAGTTCCGGGCCGTGGCCACCCGCTTCGACAAGTTGGCTGCCCGCTACCTCGCTGGTCTCCGACTCGCCTCGCTCATCCTCTGGCTCCGTGAACCGTGATCATTTGTCAGACACGGCCTAGGCCGCTTTCGAGCGGGCTGTGCGCCCGTACACCCCTCAGCCGGCCGTCAGATCGGGCCGGATGAGTGTGCCGGAGCGACCGTGGACGATCTCGTACGCGGCGTCCAGGGCTCCGATGGCGGCCAGCCCTGCCGTGCGTTCGACGAACCGGGCGACGGCTTCGGCCTTGGGCCCCATCGATCCGTCCGGGAAGGCGCCCTGGCGCAGTTCCGCGGGCGTGGACCCGGCTACGGGCCGCTGGTCGGGGGTTCCGTAGTGCTCGTACACGCAGGGCACGTCGGTGAGGACGAGTAGGAAATCCGCCTTGAGGTCCTCGGCAAGCAGGGCGGCCGTGAGGTCCTTGTCGATGACGGCTTCGACGCCGGTCAGGGCGCCGGTGTCGCGGTCCGCGGTGACCGGGACGCCTCCCCCTCCCGCGCAGATCACCAGAGTGCCGCCGCCGAGCAGTTCGCCGATGGTGTCGGTTTCGAGAATGCGTTCCGGAGCCGGGGACGGTACGACGCGACGCCAGCCGCTGGTGTCCCGGCCGATGTGCCAGCCGTGCTCGCGGGCGTGGCTCTCGGCCACATTCTGGGAGTACACCTGTCCGACGAACTTCGTGGGTCGGGCGAAAGCGGGATCGTCGGCCCGCACGAGGGTGTGTGTGACGAGGGAGACGATCCGGCGGCCGGGCAGGGCGTGGTGCAGGGTACGGGCGAGAAGGGAGCCGATCATGCCCTGGGTCTGCGCGCCGAGCAGGTCCAGCGGGTATGGGGCGCTGAGTGCGGGGTCGGACTCGCTCTCCATGGCGAGCAGGCCGATCTGCGGGCCGTTGCCATGGGTGATGACGATTTCGTGTTCCTGGGCCAGGGCGGCCAGAGCGGTGGCGGCGCGGTCGATGTTGGCCTGCTGGACGGCGGCGTCGGGGTGTTCGCCGCGGTGGAGCAGGGCGTTGCCGCCGAGGGCGACGACGATGCGCATGGTGTCAGTCCTCCAGGGTGGCGACGAGCACAGCCTTGATGGTGTGCAGTCGGTTCTCGGCCTGGCCGAAGACAATCGAGGCGGGCGAGGAGAAGACCTCGTCGGTGACTTCAAGACCGTCCAGGCCGTAGGAGTCGAAGAGGTTCCGGCCGAGGTCGGTCCGACGGTCGTGCAGGGACGGCAGGCAGTGCATGAACTTCACCTCCGGGTTGCCGGTGAGGGCGAGCGTCTTGTCGTTGACCTGGTACGGGAGAAGCAGTTCGATGCGCTGGTGCCAGGTGTCGGCGGGCTCGCCCATGGAGACCCAGACGTCGGTGTGCAGGAAGTCAGCGCCGCGTACGGCGGTTTCGACGTCTTCGGTCAGCGTGATACGCGCTCCGCTGCGTATGGCCAGGGCGCGGCAGGTGGCCACCAGTGCGGGATCGGGCCACAGGGTGGCGGGGGCAGCGATACGGACATCCATGCCGAGCAGGGCGCCCATGGACAGAAGGGAGTTGCCCATGTTGTTGCGGGCGTCGCCGAGGTAGCAGTAGGCGATGTCCTGCAGCGGCTTGGTGCTGTGTTCCTGCATGGTGAGCATGTCGCACAGGCTCTGCGTGGGGTGTGCGGTGTCGGTCAGTCCGTTGAAGACGGGGACACCGGCGTGGGCCGCGAGCTCGGTGACGATCGGCTGGGCGGAGCCTCGGTACTCGATGCCGTCGAACATGCGACCGAGGACGCGCGCGGTGTCGGCTATGGACTCCTTGTGGCCGATGTGGGTGTCGCCCGGGCCCAGGTAAGTGGTGGCGGCGCCCTGGTCGGCGGCGGCGACCTCAAAGGCGCAGCGGGTCCGGGTGGAGGTCTTCTCGAAGATCAGGGCGAGGTTCCTGCCGGTGAGCCGGGGTTGCTCGGTGCCAGCACGACGCGCTGCCTTGAGATCGGTGGCGAGGTCGAGAAGGCGGTGGATCTCGGCGGGGGTGAAGTCGAGTTCGCTCACGTAGGAACGGCCTCGCAGGTCGACGGTCATGATGATGTCCTTGGTGGTCAGTGGGTCCCGTCGCCTGACGACGACACCCTGCGGGAGTGAGAAGAATGTGCGGCTGTCCGGCGGAGTCGTCCCGCCTTGACGCGTCCCGATGAGCCGTGCCGAGCCGTGGGTCAGGTGGCCGGGTCGCGTTCAATGGGGCAGCTCATGCAGCGGGGACCGCCCCGGCCGCGGCCGAGTTCGGCGCCGGCGATGGTGACGATCTCGATTCCCTGTTTGCGGAGGTAGGTGTTGGTGGTGACGTTGCGTTCGTATCCGACGACGATGCCGGGTGCGACGGCAAGGAAGTTGCTGCCGTCGTCCCACTGCTCGCGCTCGGCGCCCCGGGTGTCCTGCGGAGCGGACAGCATGCGGACCTTGTCCAGGTCCAGGGCCTTGGCGAGCGCGGTCGCCAGGTCGGAATTCGGGATCACGTCGAAGCCGGTGGCACGGGTCTCGCTGGGAAGCAGGGTCCAGGAGCGCAGGGAGTCGGCGAGGCCCGGGTAGATGGCGAACGCGTCACGGTCGACCATGGTCAGCACGGTGTCGAGATGCATGTAGGCGCGGGCGGCAGGAAGCTGGACCGCGATCAGCCGACTCGCCGTGCCGTTCGCGAAGAGCCGGGCGGCCAGGTTCTCCACCGCCTGCGCGGTGGTGCGCTCCCCCATGCCGACCATGACCGCGCCGTTGCCGAGTACGTGTACGTCACCGCCCTCCAGGGTGCCCACCGTGGAGTCGAGGAGCGGCTCCGGCGCGGCGGAGGCAAACATCGGGTGGAACCGGTAGACGGCCTCGGCGTGCAGGCTCTCTCGACGCCGGGCCGGCTTGGCCATCGGGTTCACCGAGAGCCGGTCATACATCCAGCAGGAGTTGTCGCGCGGGAAGAGGTGGTTGGGCAGCGGAGGGAGCGCGAAGTCGTCGGCGTTGAGTGCATTCCACACCAGGCTGTGCGGGCTGCGCAGTGGCAGATCGCTCTTGAGCAGGCCGCCGATCAGGTGGCCCGCGAGGGTCTCCCCGTCGAGCTCGGCGCACAGTTCACGAACCGGGTCGATCAGGGCGGGGCCGACGATGGCGGGGGTTGCGATGCGGTCGAGGAGCCAGTCCCGGGCCGCCGGGACATCGAGGGTCTGGGCGAGGAGGTCCGCGAAGTAGTGGACGCGTGCGCCGTGGTCGCGCAGCACCTGGGCGAAGGCGTCGTGCTCCTCGCGGGCCCTCTTGGCCCACAGGATGTCGTCGAAGAGCAGCGCGTCGACGTTGCGCGGGGTCAGGCGGGAGAGTTCGAGGCCGGGGCGGTGCAGGATCACCTGGCGCAGCGGGCCGACCTCGGAGTCGACGTGGAAGGTGTTCATGGGTGGTAGATCCTCTGGCTCAGGGGGTCAGTCGTGGTGGGGAAGTTCGTCGTGCTCGCTGGTCTGACTGGCGCGCTTGGTGTTCGGGCCGTGAAGGACCCGCCGGGCGGGCGGAGGCACCTCGGGCGCCCGGCGCTGCTGGGCCGGGCTCGCCACGGCCCCCGGCTGCGCGGCCTGGCCGTCGGTGGCCTCGCCGCGTTTGAGCCAGACATAGACCGGCACGCCCAGGAGCAGAACGAACAGGCCGTAGTAGACGGTCTGATAGCCGCTGCCCTGGATCGACCAGTACGAGAAGGCGAGGGCGAGCGTGGCGACACTGGTGTCACGGATCAGCCGACGGGAGCTGGTCCGCTCCCCGCCCCGCGCGAGCAGCCAGTAAAGCTGGGCGGCGGCCGAGAACAGGTAGGGGATCACAGCGGTCAGCACGCTCAGCAGCACGATCTTCGTGAAGACGTCCTGGAAGCTGGTGTAGCTGAACACGGTGATCAGCGAGGCCAGTACGGTCGAGGCGATGATGCCGAAGGCGGGGACCTCGTTCTTTCCGCGCAGTCGCGCGAAGGCCCGGGGGAACAGCCCGTCGCGGGCTGCGGCGTAGGGCATCTCGGCGCAGAGCATGGTCCAGCCGTTGAGGGCTCCAATACCGGAGAGGATCGCTGCGACGGCGACGATGTCACCTGCCCAGGTGCCGCCGAAGATGTTGTTCGCGGCATCGGTGAATGGCGCCGTCGAAACCCCCAGCTTGCTGTGTGCGACGGTGCCGAAGACCGCGAGGGTGCCCAGGATGTAGATCACCGCGCAGACCAGGGTGCCGTAGACCGTGGCCCGCGGAACGTTGCGTCCCGGCTCTCGGACCCGCCCGGCGACCACCGCGGCGGCCTCCAGCCCGAGGTAGCTGAACAGAGCGATGGCTCCCGCGGCCGAGATCGCGCCGAGGGCCGACTGGCCGCTGGCGTTGAAGGGACCGAAGTTGTCCGTGTCGATGAAAAGCAGCCCGACGGTGGCCATGAAGACCAGCGGGACGAACTTGAGTACCGTCGTGATCACCTGGAACGCGCCCGTGTTGCGTACGCCGGTGAGGTTGATCGCCGCGGGAATCCACAGTCCCGCCACCGCGAGGAGCGCTGAAATCCATTTCTGGTGACCGGTGTTGACGAACACCTCGACATAGCCGACCCAGGCCACCACGATGGCGGCGTTACCGGCCCAGGCGGTGATCCAGTACGACCACGCGTTGAGGAAGCCGGCGAACTCGCCGAACGCCTCACGGGCATAGACGTACGGGCCGCCGCTGGCCGAGACGCGCTTCGACAGCGCCCCGAAGGTCAGCGACAGCGCGAGCGCGCCGAGGGTGACGATGCCGAACGCGACGAGGGAGATGGGACCGTACGGGGCAAGTGCGGAGGGCAGCGCGAATACTCCGGTGCCGATGATGCTGCCGATCACGAGCGCGGAGGCGGCGGACAGACCGAGCGTCTTCGGCGCCGTCCCTCTTCCGCCTGGTGTGGGTCTGGGCATAGGGGTACTCCTCGCAGAGTTCGTCACGGGTGATTCGATCCGCGAACGATCTTTCTGCGCCGCGTGGAACGAGGTCAGTACCCACAGGGCCCGGCCAGCGGTCCGATGGTCCCGCGCCGTCATCCCGCCCAGCCCGCGGCTCAAACGACGGGACAGCCGGCCACGAGGCAGAGCCCTTCGGCCCATGGCACCGGTCCTCGCCGGCACTGCCGGGTTCCTTGTCCGGGTACGGATCGCCGCCCCGTCTACCCTGACCGCCTCGCCTGCATACGGTCCTGCCGCCTTCTCCGTACTGTCACAGGGGCGCTCACCCGGCGTGCCGTTTCCGTCCTGCCGAAGGACACGCTGCCCAGCAGCCACAGTGCCTCGTCGCTACGCAGCTCGCTGCTCCGGCGCGGCGCGGCGGAGGGGTCCTGGCCTTTCGCTGGTCATGGCGGGATTCCGTAGGGATTCGTCGCTCCCTGCGGTGTGTCTCCGGCGCGCGAACCGGGATGCGGACGGTTCCTGTCCACGGCACGCGAACGCGGCAACCGCCACGGACAGGACCTGATCGAGCCACTGCAACGGCCCTGCGACCTGCCGCACTGGTGACGGGCAGTGCGCGTGATCTCCCGCTTGGGGTCGGACTGCGGCGGCGTCCCGGGACTCACCGGGACAAGACCGAAAGGGGACGTCAGCCCCCAACGGCCGCAAGCCGTGCTCCCGCGCCGCTCGAGAGGTCAGGACGAAACGTCGACGCGGGGGCCCGAAGGTCCCTTCTGGCGCGCCCATGGGCTCGGGTCTGCTGTGACCATGGTCGAAACCCTCCTCAGGCCCTCACACACCAGCACCGGACCCGCTGCCGACGGGACGGCCGTCGTGGCACTGCGCGGCGAGATCGACATCTTCGTGGCACCACCCCTGACAGCATGCCTCGACGATCTGACGGCCACCGGCCGCCCCGACCTCGTGGTGGACCTCCGCGCCGTGTCCTTCATCGACTGTGCCGGGTTGCGACCGCTGTGCAGAACGCAGCAAAGAGTCATGGAGCGGCAGGGACGCCTGCGGCTCGTCACCAACAGCGACCACCTGCTGCGAATACTCCGCGCCGCCGGACTGGCCGACGCCTTCGAGATCTGCGACCGCCTGCCCGACGGCCTGACTCCCGGGCCCGGTCAGAGCCTCGCCTGAACAGCGCGCTGGGACGACCGGCGTAGCGGCCTGGGACTGGTGCTGACGGTGTCTCGCGGCAGCAACTCCGAGACTGGCCAAGCGGGCTCAGCTGTCTGCGGAGGCTACCGGGAGCGCGATCCCGCCGGCCCGTGGGAGTTCGGGTGCTCAGATGCCGACGGCTGGATAGGTCTCGATGTAACTGTCGCCGTCAGCTCCGTGATAGGTGCAGGTGCGCGCCGCCAGGTCGACGTCGAAGCGGGTGATGCCGGCCTTCCAGCAGCCCCGGAGGAACTCCGGGAAATCGGTTTCGCCTGCCTGGTCGGCGCGCAGCGCCGCAATCAGTGCCGCACGGTCGAACGGAGCTACGTCCACCATGCCGGTGACCAGCGGTTCTCCTTGCGCGGCCACGGGCCCGGCGTCGGTAAGGTAAAGCGCCGCGTTGGAGGGAACCACCATCCTGATCCCGGTGACGCCCGCCTGTCGCAAGGCTTCTGCGAAGTAGGGAAAGCCGCCCACTCGAGGGCGGACGGCGGCCGCGCTTTCCAGGGCGGCCTGCAGGTTCGCGGTCGCGGTAATGCTCATGGTGTTCAGCCTCATCGGTGGAGTGGGTGTGCCCCTTGTTGACTCACGGGACATATAATGACAACAGATTTACGTAACGACAACACATTGTCAATTTGGAGTGTCATGTCGGATGAGATCGCACTGCTGGTCGCGAACGTGTTCGAGGCCGCTGGTGCACTACGCAGATCGGGCGATGCCCTCGCGGCGGGCCTGGGACAGAGCCAGGCCCGATGGCAGCTGCTCAGCGTCGCCTCCGGGAATCCCGTGACCGTCGCACAGGCTTCCCGCCGCCTCGGTGTCACCCGTCAAGGAGTGCAGCGCATCGCCAACGACCTGGTCCGCGAAGACCTGGCCGCATTCCAGCCCAATCCCGACCATCGGACATCCCCCCTCCTGGCTCTCACCCCTGCCGGAGACCGCGTCCTGCGCGAGATCACCGAACGGGCCACCGAGGTGAACCGCATCCTCGCCACCGACCTGTCGCCCGACGAGATCACCACCGCCCGATCCCTGCTCCGGCTCCTCACCGACCGAGTACGCCAACTCGAACACACAGACGCACTCACGCGTGAGAGCGGTCGGCCCAGGCCGCCCACCTGACCGAGCCGGGGGACGTTCACAACCGCCGCGCGCCCCATGCCAGACGCCTCTGGACCGGCGCCAGCAGTTGACGCTCCAGGTCCTCAAGCACCGCTTGCGCAGCCTCCCGTTCGGCAGCCGCTGTTTCCACCTTGCTCCCCATGGGAAGCGTTGCGTTCCTGACCCACACCGCGGCCTCGCCGGGCAGCGGCCGACACCGCCGACAGCCCTACACCGAAACGGAGTTCACCGTCGTGACCGTACGTGCGGGCGTCAACGGCTTCGGACGCATCGGCCGCGCCGATCTGCGCGCCGCCCTCGACCGCTCCGACGCGAGCGTCCAGGACGTCAGGGGCGTCGCGATCAACGACATCTCATCCCCGGCCACCCTGGCCCAGCTTCTGGCGTACTCGACCTTCGGCCGCATCGGACACGAGATCCTCCACGACGAAAGCTCCATCAGCTTCGACGGCACACACATCGCCGTCACGGCCGAAGCGCGATGCCGCGTCTCTCCACCGGTCCGACTGGGGCGCCGACACGGCTAAGGGGTGACATCCGCGCCGGTGCGGGACGTGCTGGGTACACCCACCAGGCGAGCCCGTATTCCGAGGCCCGGGAAACGAATGGCGCGCCAGCGGATGTCGGGGAACTTCTGTCGCATGTCCGCGAAGCGTTGTCCGGGTGCTCGTCGGGCAGCCAGATCACTTGGCCGCGTTCATCGGAGAGCCGCCGCCGAGCGGGATGATCGTGTCCGAGGAGAAGCCGCACATGAGTTGGGCGCCGCGCTGGACGGCGTTGATGCTCGGCTCGGGTTCGACTCTGTCGATGATCTGGAGGGTGACGGGCTCGTGGCGGCGCCGGAGCATACAGCTGACGCGGTCGGTGAAGCCGAGGCAGGTCACAGTGGGGGCCGTGACGCGGTGAACGTCCGACCATGGACGCAAGGTACCGGACGGCCTGCGTCCAGCTGTCGTCGTGAGGAATCATGCTCGTCGTCGACGTCAGCGGTGGGAATCCTGGTACCGCCGCAACGGCGCAGGGCCCGTGTCCCGCCGTCTGGCGAGACACGGTGGGGCAGCGGCCCGTCCCCGCCCTGGGCACCTCGGCTGCGGAACCGTTCCGTGACCGGTGAAGGGTAGGCGGCAGCTCTCTCGCCCTGCGGGGGAAACCCCGGATCCGGGCATGCGGAATCGGCCCGTTCCGGCAGTCGCGCCACGGGCGGCAGTCCGCGCCGGGCGGCCGACCGGCCGGAACCCGGAGGTGCCGATCTCAGCGGACGGATGAGCCCGCCGCATGGTCACGCGCGGCCTGGGTCTGGGTGGCGATGACGGCGGCCTGAACGCGGCGCTCGACTCCGAGCTTGGCCAGCAGACGCGATATGTGGTTCTTGACGGTCTTCTCAGCGAGGTACAGCTTCTGGCCGATCTGGCGGTTGGTCAGGCCCTCACCGATCAGTGCGAGGATCTCCCGCTCACGGTCGGTGAGCTGAGGGAAGTCCGGCGTCCGCGGGCTGGCGTCTCGGCGCAGCCGAGACATCAGCCGGGCGGTGGCGCTGGGGTCGAGCAGGGATCGCCCCGAGGCGACCGTGCGTACGGCGGAGACCAGGTCGGTGCCGTTGATCTGCTTGAGAACGTATCCGGCGGCCCCGGCCATGATCGAGTCGAGCAGTGCCTCCTCGTCGTCGAAGGAGGTGAGCATCAGGCAGGCCAGATCCGGCATCCCGGAACGCAGCTCGCGGCACACGCTGACGCCGTTTCCGTCAGGCAGGCGCATGTCCAGGACGGCGACGTCCGGACGCAGCGCCGGGACGCGCGCGAGCGCCTGCTCGGCGCTGGCGGCCTCGCCCACGACGAGCAGATCGGGTTCGGCGTCCAGCAGGTCGTGCACACCGCGCCGGACGACCTCGTGGTCGTCCAGGAGGAACACCTTGACCGGGGTGACCGTCCGGTCCGCCGGGTTGTCTGTCATCGCTTCTCCGTACGTCCGAGTTCGCTGCCGGAAGGAGGCGGTTGAACTTCTGGCAGTCTCCGTGCGCCCCTAGCTCGCGCTGAAGGGCCGTACGGCCCCATTCTGGTGCCAACTGCTGTGACGAGTCGCACGTCAGGTCCGAAGCCACGGCCACGCACCGGTCCGACTGCGCGATCCAGCCGTACCCATGTCCGCGGTGCCGATGTCTGGATGCCGGCAGATCCGAACGGCCGGGCGGGACGGGGCGTCGCCTCCCGCCGGCGTGGCGGTGGCGTCTGCGGCAAGTGACTGGTGATCTGATGCGCCCCTCTTCCAGTGAGGCCGCGGCCGAGACAACCGTCCGCGGGCTCAGGCGGTGGTCCGCACCAGCTCAGCCGCGCCGGGAGTCGTCGTTGCCATGTCTCCGGGAGACCCGGCCGGTCCAGACGGGTTCCACCTCGGCCCAGGAGCACTGCCAGACGGTGTCGGCGCGCCGGTTCAGGCGGCCCAGGCGGAGACCGAGACCACTGGCGACAATCACAAACAGACAGCCGGCGACGAGCAGGCCGAAGTACATCGCGTCGAGGAGCAGTCGCGTCGTGCGAGGCGGGGCAGCCGAGAGCTGGCCCGTGTCCCCTGTCCAGACTCTGACGATGGACCCCGACGAGGCGTACTGGGGCACCTCCACCGAGCCGGTGTGGTGCCGCTCGGGCGGATAGGTCCATGCGACGGTGGCCTCATAGCGCACAGCTGTCCCGGAGTTGGCGTCAGTTGCTACCAAGGGCGGGGTGAGCAGGACCGCGTCGGCGCGATGGAGGTGGGGTGCCGCCGCTGCCGCGCGTCGTTGGGCCGAGTCGAAGTCCGCCCAGGCCGACGCGGCGCCGAGCAGGGCCGCCAGGCCGACCGCGAGTGCGGCGAAGAGCAGGGCACGACTGCGGGCCCGGTCCGTCGGGCGGGCCAGCTCATTGCGCTCGGCGCCGAGTGCCCTGCGCAGGTGGCGGCCCAGGACATGGGTGGGGCGAGTGCGACAGGTGCTGAGCATCGGGACATCCCTCCGGACGGGTGCGCGGTCGAGAAACACGGGAGGAGGCGGTGCGCCAATGGCACCTGCCGATCATGTGAGGAGAACTCTGCCAACAGGCTCCGGGCCAGCCCAGGGACCAACCGGGCAGGGTGGTGGACCGGTGGTCCCGACACCGAGAAAGACGCCTGCTACAGCACCGCCTAGCTGCAGGACCTCCTCGACGAATGGCTGGTGCACTACTACTCCGTGCCAAACCCGCTGCACCGCGTGGTCACCGTCTGCCGGTAGGCTGCACGTGCACAGCGGGTGAGCCAACGCGGTGCACAAGTTGCGCCAATCGGTTGATCGTACAGAGATCCCACCGCGTGACCTCTGGCATCGGGGAATCCGTTTCCGGACGTGTGAGAACCCGTTATCGGTCACCTCCCGGAGTACGGCACGAGTCCTGAGAACAGGAGCGAATGCCGTACGGACGGGGAATGGAGTCGCGGAAGCCGAAGTCCCGCTGTCGAACCGGCACCTGTCCATGACGGTCCCGTTCGCATCCCCAACCCGGCGGTCGCGCGCTCCCTTGGTCTGGTGACCTGCTGACCGCTGACGAGACCAGGCATCGCATGGCAGGTCGTTCGACATAAGACGTGGAGGAGTGCAGATGGTCAAACAGACGAGACTCGTCGGCGCGATGCGCTCGGTGGCTGCTGTCACCGCGGCCACCGCGGCCGCCGTGGTGTTTCCGGGCGCGCTACCGGCTCATGCGGCCTCAGTAGGCTGCTCAACCGGTGCGCTGATCACTGCGATCAACAACGCCAACAGCGGGATCAACCCCATTTTGGACCTTGAGCCCTACTGCGTATACGTCGTGTCCTCGGTCTCTTCGGGCGAGGACGGGTTGCCGCCGATTACCGACTTCGTCACCATCAACGGCAACCACGCCACGATCCAGCGTTCCGGTACCACCGCTTCGTTTCGCCTCCTGGACGTCACCGTCGATGGCGACTCGTCAGGATTCCTCTCGGTCAACAACCTCACCGTCATGGGTGGCTCCCTGACCACCGGAGGGCGGGGCGGCGGCATTCTTGTACAGGCCGGAGGCAAGCTCGATGCCACCGCCAACTTGACCATCCAGGGCAACTCCACCACGAGCCACGGCGGCGGCCTGGCGGTCGACTCCGGGGCCACCGCGACCCTCACCGGCAGCCTCGTCAACGACAACAGAGCCACGAACGGCAACGACGGCGGCGGCATCCGCAGCCGAGGGACACTCACCCTGGCCGGCACGGTGGTGTCCGGGAACCGTGCGACAGGTTTCGGTGGCGGCGTGTCGAGTGGCGGAACGCTGAACATCACCACCAGCACCATCAGGAACAACACGCTCGGGGGGACTCCGGCGGGTCAGGACGGCGGTGGTCTGGAGGTCAGCAATACCACCGTGGTGCAGGACAGCGTCATCCGGGACAACTCCGTCATCAACGGCGGCGGCGGGGGCGTCTATGTCAACTCTGGCGCAGATTTCACCGCACAAGGCACCACAATCTCCGAAAACACCACGAGCACCACCAACACCACTGTCAGTCCCGCCGACGGTGCCGGCATTCTCGCGGACGGTCTGAGTTCCGTGACCCTGGACAGCAGCCATGTCACCGGGAACAGGATCATCAGCGCGAACGGGCACGGCGCCGGCGTCCTGGTCTTCGCGTCCTCGCTGACAACGCAGAACACCACCACCATTACCGGCAACATCGCCTCCGGCAAGTACTCCCAAGGCGGCGGCATCTGGGCCATGGGCGGCACCGCGAACGTCTCCCTGTCCGGCACCTCCATTACCGGCAACAAGGTAACGGGTACCGGATCCTTCGCTGCCGGCATTTACAACAACGGCGGTACCGTGTCTCTGACCGGCAGCTCCGTCAGCAACAACACAGCGCCAGTCGCCCCCGCACCCGGTGGCATCTGGACCAATGTGGCCATCACCTCGGTCCCGGGGTCCACGATCACCGGAAACATCCCCACCAACTGCCTGTTCAGCCCAGCCCCCGTCACCAACTGCTCTGGCTGACCATCCCGACCGGGTCTGTCATCAGCTGGTCGTCCACAGCCTTCGCCGACACAGCCTCCGTGGGCTCAGCGGTCTCGGACCCGGACATGTTCTCACTGGTCATCGATGCATCTTCCATGTTCCGGAGTGACACCGAACGATTTGCGGTCCCGGAGCTGAGCCATGACCAACCGCATCGGCCGAGCCCGGTCCGACCGCAATCAATCCCCGGTGGACCTCCCGCCTCCCCCAATACGGCGTCAGGTCCACCGTGCCACCCGCGGCGCCGTCCGAACGCAACGCCGCCTCCGAACACGTGGTCACCGCCTGCGCCGGAACCGCCGCCGATCCCGCGAGCGGCACCTCACCGTCATCCCAAGAATGACACTTCGCCGGCACATGGGCGTTCCTCCGCCGGCTCACACCAAGTCGTCCGTTCTACGGGTGCCGAACGAGAGCACCGAACCCAGTGAGCGCATACGGACACAAAAACTGACATGCCGTCATCCAGTCGGAGGTCATACGGTCAGCTCTGGCCACTTCCCATCGGCGGCCTCGACGAACTGGTTGACCAGCTCGGTCACCGGGAGGGACCTGGCTCGGCAGCCGGCCATTGAACCGGCGGCCGGGGAACAGGTGACAACTGCTCCAGGCTCGGCCGGTGCGCGTCGGCCAAACCGAACCGCCGCGTCACCGACAAGGTGGCCACAGGGTCTCCGGTGTGTGGTTCTTCTTGGCCGCCCCTTGCCGGAGACCTCGCTCCTTCCCGATCGGGACCTACTGCCGCGCTCAACTCACTTAGAACACGCCCTATTTGCGCTTGGGCCAGATGGGGCCCTGGTCGGTCCAGATGACACCCTTGTTGCGGCAGAGACAGAAGGGGTGGCCGATGGGGTCGACGTAGACACGGAAGCCGTAGCCGTCGGGGCCGGTGCAGTCGCGCTTCAGGGTCGCGCCGAGGGCCAGGACGCGGCGCTGTTCGGCCTCGATGTCGTCGACTTCGAAGTCGAGGTGGAACTGCTTGGGGTGCTCGCTGTCGGGCCACTGCGGGGCGCGGTAGTCCTCCACCTGAATGAAGGCCAGTTCGATCCCGCCGAACTGGATGCCAGCCCAGTTCTCGTCACTGCTCTCCTTGACCGGAAGCCCCGTCACCTCGGAGTAGAAGGCTGCCAGCTTCATCGTGTCCGGGCAGTCGATGATGAAGTCGGTTAGTCGTAGCATTCCGCGATCTTGCCACAAGATCAAACGAGCCGGTGAGCAGGACTTTGAGAGAGGCTCTGATGGGCTGAACACGAGGGGTGACAGCAGCCGGCTCGGCCTGTGCAGACCTCGCGACCTTGGCAAGACTGATTCCAGAGAATGCGGGTGTGGCATGCCATGCGGCTGGGGCGTATCGACCGCGAGATCGAGGCAGTCCGGCAGATTCAGGCAGTGCAGGAGCACAGTCGACGGTTGAATTCGCGACTATCCGGGGGGGATCGTGGAGCCCGGGATCGGTGTCGACCGGCCGCCCGTGCAGGTCCACCAGGGCACTCGCCACATGGCGGGCAAGCGGTACCCCGGTGGGGCGAGAGGAGGCACGTCGGCGCCTGACGGGTAGCCACTGCCGACCCGGGCAGCAGCTCGGAATCGCGGGCCGTATCGGTTCGGCGGTGCCCGCGCGGACCGCGGGGGCCGAGCCACTGGCATTGGCTTCGGCCCCCTGTCTGTGCGGCGGGCGGTGGCCGGGGGGAAAGCCCGCCACCGCCGCTCGTGGGGCTGGAGTCTTCGGCTCAGCGCACGTCGACGAAGACCGGGTTCCCGTCGCTGTTGAAGTGCGTGGCGTCACCGAAGTACTGGATCAGCCAGACACCGTCGACGGTCGCTTTGCCCTTGAGCTTGACCCTGCCCGCCGAGTCGGTCGTTCCGGAGGCGAGGTAGGTCCATTGCTTCGAGCCCTTCTTCTGGAAGAACAGCTCGACGTGCTGGCCCTTGTACGCCCTCCAGGATGTGCTCGGATACTCCTGAAGCGTGCCCGAGACCGTCACCACGGTGTTCTTGCGGACCTTGGTGGCGGACGCTTTCATCGAGGCGACGCGGGTTTCGGTGCGGTGCAGCCGGACCGGGGCGCTCGCGGCCTCCGCGAGCGCGTCGGAGGCCAGGTGGTGCACCCGGTAGTAGCCGTCGGAGTAGCCCCACGCACTCATCGTGAACTGAGCGGGACCGGAGCCGGATCCGGAGCTGTGGGCGGTGAGAGTGGCGAGCTTCGTCCAGCCGGTCCGGCCGTCATGTGAGTACTCCAGGAGGACGGGCTCGTCGGTGGCGAGGTCGCCGACGCCGTACGTCTCCCCGAGCCGGCCGGACACCGTGACCCGGCCGTTCGCGGAGAGCGAGGAGCTCACCTTGCGGAATACGCCTTCCGCCGGCACTGCCAGTGGGCCGGTGGCGTCGCCGCCGTACAGGAAGGGCCCGCTCGGCATCGCGTACCACTCGACGGAGTGGCTGCTCGCGGCCGGGGACAGCTCGGCGGTGAAGCGGCCGTCGGCTCCGGCGGTGAGGGTCAGAGACTTTCCTCCGTGGTACTTGTCCAGCCCGACGACCACCGACGCCCCGGTCACCACCGGGGAGTTCGCGGCGGTGCCGGTCCGCACGACACCCGAGACGGTGACCGTCTGGCCGGGAAGTACCCGGGTGCGGTCGGCGGAGGCCGTGACATACACGGCCCTGCGCTGGATGTTCACGCCCCGGACGGCGTCCGCCGTGCCGTGGGCGTCGGTGGAGTCCTCGGAGAACCGGGCTGTCACGGATGTGGCGCCGGTGACCGTGAAGTCCCCGGTGGTGAAGCGGCCGTCGGTGTCAGTGGTGAGCGACCGGGTGCCGTCGGCTGCCGCCGACCTGTCGGTGTCGCGGACGACCTCGACCGTCCGGCCGTCCAGCGGCACCAGGTCGCGGCTGCCTGGCTGGACGCCGACGAGGCGTCCGGTGACGGCGGTGTCCGGGTGCTCGAAGTCCGGGACGACGGACTGGGCGAGGGCGCCGAAGCCGCCGTCGTCGGCGACGAACTCCGGCCGGAGGGTGAAGTCCAGCGCGCCGGCACCGGTACGGGTCGCGGTGTGGCCCTGGTCGTCCGCGGCGGTGATGTCGATCGCGTAGCGGCCGAGGTGCGGCATCGGACCGCCGTCCTCGGTGAGCTTCAGCAGCTCGTCGTCGGGCAGCGACCAGTGCCCGTTCTGCCCGGTGAGGGCCAGCGGGCCTGCCACGACGCCATCCTCGTCACGGATGGTGGCCGTGACGGAGGAGAGCGAGGCGCCCGCGGCGTCCGTCCACGCCGGGACGGTGAAGTCGCCGTGCTCGCCCGAGACCGTGCGGGCGGTGCCGATGCCGATCGGGCCCGCGTTGTCGGCGAAGGCGGGCGCGGCGCCGGTCAGCGCCGTGACCACGGCGAGCGCGGTGGTCAGGCTGAGGGATACGCGCTTAGCGGGCATTGACGTACTCCGTCTTCGACTCGCTGTAGAAGTGCTTCGCGTCGGGGGCGTAGACCACGGCCCACGTGCCGTCCTGGTAGGCCTTGGTCTTCAGGCTGAATCTGCCGTGGCTGTCGGTCTTGCCCTTGACGGTCCAGTACCACTCGCTCTCGCCCTTGGGCCGGAACAGTACGGTGACGTTCGCGCCCTTGTAGGCCACCCACTTGGCGCCGGACTTGTACTGCACGGTGCCCTTGGCGGTCAGCGGACCGTTCAGGCGGGGCGCGTTCGGCGTCATGTCGAAGGACGCGAAGCGGGTGGCCACCCGGGCAAGCTTGACCACCGGGGAGGTGACGCCGAGCAGGGTCGGGCTCTCCGTGTGCGCCAGCCGGTAGTAGCCGGAGTCTCGGGGCGCGCGGCCCCGCACGGTGAAGGGGCAGTACCCGGCGGTGCCGCCTTCCGCCTTGGCGGAGGCGACGTTCTGCCAGCCGCTCCGCCCGTTCGCGGAGTACTGGAGCGACACCGACTGGTCCGCGCAGGTCCAGTCGGGCAGCAGGTGGCCGGTGGCGGTGACGGCGCCGTAGGCGTCCAGGCCGATCCTGACCTTGTCCAGCTTGGCGGCCCTGGGAACGGTGACGTCGTCCTGGACCGAGCCGGCTTCCCTCAGGTAGTCCGAGGGCGCGACAAAGGTGTAGTGATGGGTTGTGTAGGTCGCCGTCACGTCGTAGGAGAAGGAGCCGTCAGCGGCGGAGGTGCCGCGGCCCATGACCCCGGTCAGATTGTGGTCCCAGGCATCGGGCCGGCGGTCGGTGGTGACGACGGGCGCCCCGGCGAACGGCACCCAGCCGTCCGGGCCGAGACGCTGGACCCCGCCGCTCATGGTGAACGTCTTGCCGCTGTGGACGCGCGTGTTGGACGCCTCACCGGTGATCCGGTATGTCAGCGGTACGACGTCAACCGACGGCAGCTCGCGAGCCGGCCCCGGGACAGTGCCCTCGGCCGGGAGGACGGCAATGGTGCCGTACTGGACCGTCCCACCAGAGGCGATCTTCAGCTCGAAGGCCCCGGAGGCATCGGTGACGACGGTCTCCGACGGCCTGTACCAGGTGCCGTCGCGGAACGAGCTCCAGGCGACCCTCACCCGGGTGCCCGCGTCGGCCGGGCGGGTGTTTCCGGTGGCCGGGTCGAACACGGTGGCGGTGCCGCTCAGCACGACCTCGCGGTGGTCGTAGTCGATGGACGCGCGGTCGAAGCCGACCTTGGCGATGTCGGTGTGCAGGCGGTAGTGGAACAGCCCCGAGACGCCGTGTTCGGCGCCCTCCCAGTGCTGGACGGTGCCACCGGGCATCCGGTAGTCGATGTCCACCGGGTAGTCGCCGTAGGCCGTGCCCTGGGGCAGGCTCAGCACCCGCTCGGTGGACCAGTCACCCTGCACGGAGTACGTCAGGTCGTCGGTCGACGCCAGCACGGCCGCGTCCGGCGCGGCGGACGCGCGGACGCTCACCTTCACCCACAGCGCTTCACCGCCGGCGGACAGGGCGACGGACAGCCTGCCGTCGTGCCCGGTGGTCAGTTGCCCGACGGTGACTCCGTCGGCGAAAGCCGGCCCCGCCGCGGCCAGCGGCCCGGCGCCCAGGCCGGTGACGATCAGAAGTATGCCTGCCGCACGTATGGCGGCAGGCCGATGTGCGCGCGAAATGCGCATCCAGGGACCCCCCACAGGTCAGAAGACGGCGTCCAGCCCTTCGGACACCGAATACCGCAGGGTAACCGACCAGTGGGACAGCAGTGGGGGCCGGGGCAGTAGGGCCAGTAGGGGTGCGGGGGTCCATCCGTCAGTGCGTCGGTGCACCGCCGACTACGACCGTCGCAAACGCCGAGACCGGAAGCGGGACCGCGGCCAAGCCGGACCCCGTTCCCGAGGACCGGCCGGCGCACGAGCCCAGCGGTCCCCGGGGCACTGATGTCCGGGTCAGATGACTCCGAGGAGTCCGTTGCTGCCGAGGAGGGTGTTCTCCTTCTGCGGGAGGCCGACGGACGGGGCGGTGAGCACGTGGCTGCGCTTGGCGGTGGGGCCGTTGCTGCCGCCGGGGAGGATCCAGACCGCGCCGGTGAAGGAGTTCTCCCCCGCGGCGGTGATGAGGAGTTCCGGTTTGCCGTCCTTGTTGAGGTCTCCGACGGCCACGGTCGTACCGAACGAGTCCTCGGTCTCGTCGGTGTCGGGGATGTCGGCGGTGTTCTGCGTGAAGGCGTAGGAGCCGCTGCCCAGGGCCCCGGTGCGGCGGCCGGGGATGACCGTGACCTGCCCGGCGTTCGTCCTGCTCGTGTCCTCCAGTGGTGAACCGATGACGATGTCCGCCACCTTGTCTCCGTTGAGGTCGGCCACCGCGAGAGCAGCGCCGAAGTTGTCTCCGCTCTCACTCGAGTCCGGGACACCGGGCGTGTTCTGTGTGAGCTGCACCGGTTTCGCGTCCCGCGCGATGCCGTTCGCCGAGCCGTACCAGAGCAGCACCCTGCCGCCGAGCGCACCGTCGGCTCCGGCGAGGTTCGGGTCGTCCGGGTCTCCGACCACGAGATCGGTGTATCCGTCGCCGTTGATGTCCCCGGTGACTGCGTGCAGGCCGTTGCCCAGCTGCTGTGCGCCTCCGTAGACGGGGTCGATGTACACCTCGCCGCCGCTCAGGCCGCTCAGCCGGAGGGTGAGAGCCACCCCGTTCGGGGAGCCGTCTTGGTCGAAGTCGCCCAACGCGACGGCTCCGACGGAAGGGGTCTCCTGGTTCGCCACGGCCCGGCCGTAGGTGCCGCGGTTGCTGAACGGCCCCGTGAAACGCATGACCCCTTCGTACCCGGCGACGAGCACCTCCGTCCTCGCACCGGGGCCGGTGCTCAGCGCTGCCACGTCGAGGCCGTAGTAGTAGCTGCGGGGAGTGGTCGCCGGCAGGTCCGTGCCGGACGTCAGCCCCTTCTTGCTGCCCCACAGGACCGTCACCGTGCCGGCGTCCCTGCCCTTCGCGGTGTCCTCGTACGGGGCGGAGACCACGAGATCGGCATAACCGTCCCGGTTCAGGTCGGCCGTCGCGGTGGCGGTGCCGAAGCCGTCGTGCGGCTCGGCCGTGTCCGGTACCCCTGCGGTGTTCTGCGTGATGGTCGCCCGCCTGGCCGTCGACAGCCCCGACCTCGATCCGTACAGCACGACCACGGCCCCGGCACCCTCCTTGCCGGCGACGTTCGCCCCCGGCGCGGGCAGCACGGCATCGCGGTAGCCGTCACCGTTGAAGTCACCGGGCACCGCTCCGTGCAGAGCCACAGCCGGCGTGGCCGACAGCAGCGGAACGCCCATGACGCCGGCGATCAGTACAGCTGCGGTTCTCCATCCGGCGCGCACGCCACGTCTGTTCCCCATGAACATGTTCCCCCTCTGCACGGCGCACCTGGCGTGCGCCGCAATCAGGGCATCGTAAGGGGAATCCCTGACTGAGGATGATCATTAAAGGGCATCGCCAGCAGCCGACGTGCGCCGCCAGACCGCAAGTTGACCCCCCTCATGGCTCGTTGAACAGTCACGCCCCTCGGCGACCAGGTGTTCGACCCAGTCGCTATATTCATTGATCACTCGGTCACGATCCATACCGGACGAACGGTGACGTCGGGACGGGTACCGGAAAGGCCTCCTGAGCCGGGGCCATGTGATCCTGTGGGGGGACACCACCGTGCGACGTACTGCTCTGGTTTCGACCGTCACTGTCACGGCGCTGGCCGTCTCGATGTTCAACGGGTCCGCGCCGGCCCGTGCCGACGCCACCCCAGGCGGTGGACCTGTCCTGGATGCCGCAGACGCCTGGTACGACTTTCCCGGAATGGTCTTCGTCACCGCTCACTCGGACAATCCGATCACCCGTATCACCGCCCACTTCACCCCCGTCGACGCCCAGGACGGCGCGCCCGAGGCCGGGTTCACCGATGACTTCACCCAGCAGTCCGGCACGGACGGCCGGTCCGGAGTCTGGCGGGCACCGGTCCACCTGGCGGAACTCGGTGAGTACCGGATAACCGTCGACATGGAGGACTCCTCCGGTGCCACGGTCACCGGCGCCGTGTCACGGTGGACACTGGAGTACCAGACCATTGTCACGGTCTCGGGCCTCACGGTGGCGCCGGCCAGGCCGGACTTCTTCCATCAGAAGGTGACCGTCAGCGGTACCGAACTCGCCGAAGACCCACGGACGCCCGACAGCCCAGTGCCGGTCGCCAACGCGCCGGTCCTGATCACCTCCCAGGGCACCTCTCCATTCGGCAGGTTCAACACGCAGACCGGCGCCGACGGGCACTTCACCTTCTCGTTCGTCCCCACCTTGCACTGGGCCGACATGACGGCGTGGCCACAAGCCTCCAGCGCCTACCCCGGGGCGATCGTCCTGAACTCGCCCGTGCAGCACATGCACCCCGTGCAGGCCCCGACGCGGTTCACGGTGAACACACACGCCCTCAACCTGCGCCAGGGCACGACGGGTACGGTTACCGGCCGTGCGGAGATCCAGACGGCGAACGGCTGGCAGCCACTGCCGCACACGTCGCTCAGCCTCATGGGTACCGGCTCCTCGCAGGGCGGCTTCGGGGGGACGGCCACCACGGACGACAGCGGGTTCTACACCCTGCGCGTTCCCTCGGAGGAACCGTTGCCGACGAGCCAACTCGTACTCGGCGAAACACCGTTCCTGCAGCCCGCCACCCAGCCCTTCAGCCTCCACGTGGCATACACGACCGACCTCACCATGGACGCCACACTCGGCGACGACTCCAGGCTTCACGTCTCGGGATACATGTTGTACAGCGATTCCCGCGCCCACTGGCCGTCCAACACCGCCGTCAGCATCGAATACTCCAAGGACGGCAAGACCGGCTGGAAGTCCGCGTCCACAATCCCAGTGAGGATCAAGCGCAACAAGCCCAACTTCCAGGAGGATTTCAGCGCATCGTTCACCGCGCCGAACAACGCTTACTGGCGTGCCCGCTTCAGCGGTAACCCCGACCTCGCGAGCAGCACCACCAAGCCCGTCCACTTGCGCCGCTACCCCACCCGGATCACTGGGTTCGACGTCTCCCCCGAACCGGTCCGCAAAAACGGCTTCATCCACCTCAAGGGCACGCTCCAGTACTTCACGGGTACCACCTGGAAGCCGCTCGCCGACGCCAGCCCCGCCCTGTACTTCCGGCCTCGCGGAGCCTCCGCCTACCGCTACGACAGCGACCTGAGCACCGACTCCAAGGGCCGAATCCGCAACATCACCCTCAAGGACGCCCAGGACGGCACTTGGGCGGTCGCCCTGAACCGCAACATAGACGACCAGTATCTGAAGAGCCCCATGGCCACGGACTACGTCGACGTGCGATGACCATGCCACGCAGCCCGGCCTCCCGCTACTCGCTCATGTACGCCGATCGTGCTCGTCGCCGGCAAGGTCGACCACGGGCACGACTGCTTGGGTGTGCTGCGGGCGGGTGCCCATGGCCCTCAGTGTCTCGAAGGCGGCTGCCGTCGGGCTGGCAGGTTCGGCTTGGTAGACCACCAGTTGCTGGTGTGGGGCACCGTTGACAGTGAACGCGGCGAATTTGATGTACAGGTCTCCGACCTGGGAATGCTTGAGGTGCTTGCCCTCCTGGGACTTGCCCTTGACGTCGTGCAGCTTCCAGAGTTCGGCGAACTCCTCGCTCTGCGCGGACAGTTCTGCTACGACTTCGGCGATGCGCGCGGATTCGGGGTGGTGTCCGTAGGCGGCCCTGATCTCAGCGACACAGGAGTGGGCAGCTCGCTTCCATTCCTGGTAGAACTCGCGCCCAGCTGGGTCGACGAACACCATGCGGGCGAGGTTGTCGAAATCCTCGAACCCGCTGTGGAGGGCCGTGGCGAGTGAGTTGGCCGCCATGATGTCGAGGGCTGGGCCAACGACGAAGGCCGGCGTGTGCTCCCATCCGTCCATCAGCTGCAACAACTGCTGGCTGACGTCCGCCTCACCCCAGTCGCGCGGCCGTTGCGAGGCAGCGAGCCGGAGGCGGTTGAGATGGTCGGTGGCCTCCGCGTCCAGTTTCAGCGCCTGCGCCACGGCGTCGAGAACCTGCGGGGACGGGCTGTTCTCACGGCCCTGCTCCAGACGGCTGTAGTAGTCGGCGCTCACTCCGGCGAGCAGCGCGATTTCCTCTCTGCGCAGTCCCGGAACCCGGCGTCGCCCGTATTCCGGCAGACCGACGTCTTGTGGCTTCAGGGCTTCCCGGCGGGCTCGGAGGAAGACACCCAAACGTGTCCCATTGCTCATGCGGCAAGGCTAGATGGTTTCCAGTCGGCAAGAAATGTCGGTGGCTCAATATGGCGCCACGTAGCGTGAGATTCACGAAGGGTAGCAGTCTGCCCCTGCCATGACTTGCTGCGGTCCATCGCACGATTTCCCTCGGGGAACCCGCAGTCCTGGGTGTAACGCACCCACCATCGGCCGAACCGTGCCCGACGTTTTCCGCCTACCTTGGCAGGATGGACAACGCAACGCACCCTGACCCGGTTGGAGGGCTGGGCCAGTTCCTCCGCTCCCGCAGAGAAAGCCTCAGCCCTGCCGCAGCGGGATTGTCCCCGTCCGGCGCGCGTCGGCGAAGGGTGCCCGGTCTGCAACGTGACGAGGTCGCGACACTCGCAGGTGTCAGCCTGAGCTACTACAGCCGACTCGAGCAGAGCCGTGAACTCGGTCCCTCTCCCCGGGTGCTGGAGGCTCTTGCCCGCGCGCTGCAACTCGGTGATCAGGACAGGGAGGAGCTCCTTAGGTTGGGCCGGCCGACAGCCCGCCGCCCCAAGTCCCCCGTCCGGATCGAACGGATCCGCCCGCACCTGCGGCAATTGATCGAAAGCTGGACCAGAACACCTGCCTTCATCGTCGGGCACGCCCAGGACCTGCTGGCCACCAACGCGTTGACCGATGCCCTCTACGGTGACTTCGCACAGCACGACAACGTGCTGCGCATGCTCTTCCTGGACCCTGCGGCGAAGTCCTTCTACCGGAATCCGGAGCGGGCCAGGCATCGTGCGGTCGCCGACCTGCAGCAGACCGCGGCCGGCGCTCCCGACGATGCCCGCGTCCTGGAACTCGTCGGCGAACTGTCGGTGCGTAGCCGCGAGTTCCGAGCCTTGTGGGCACGCGATTACCCCCGGGTTCCGCCCTACGACGTAAAGCAGATGTACCACTCCGTCGTGGGAGAACTGGAGCTGCGCCACGAGGCCCTCAACATCCGCAGCACCCCGGGACAGCAACTCATCATCCTGCAGGCCGAGCCGGGATCGCCCTCCGCCGACGGACTGGACCTGCTTGGTTCCCTCACCGCACCCGAAGCGCCTCACCGGCAGAATCCCGCACACGGCGCCTGAGTCGGAAGGCAGCACGGCGAGGTGTCTGATCCGATGGTCCTGGGCTCATTGGAAACGCTGCTCAGAATTCGCTGTCCCGCCCGGATGTACGCCTCGGCGTCCTAGGTGCGGGGCACGCAGGAATACCGTAACTTTCAAGGCTCTGCAGCGGACGGGCACACTCGAATTACGGCAACAGGGAATCCGGAAAAGAGACGCTGTCCCTTGAGATGGCCGCGTTCAGGATCCAGTCGATGGTCGTCGAGCCGGGCGTCTTCCGCACCACTTCGCCAGCTCCCTTCGGTCGCCGCGGACCGCATCGCCGACCACGACGACACCCCCGCGCACGTGACGCTGGACTGTATCGGCCGGCCGAACCACGCCCAAGTCGGTGACCTCGTCAAGGGAGCCGCGCTCATCGTCGAGGTCGCCTGACATCCCGCCGGGAGCCCTCGACTTCGGGCGCCCGCGGCCCACTCGTTCGTCAGGCGGGGGTTTCGGCAGTGGCGGTCAGAACCGCGCGGCCGAGGATGTGGCCGGCCATGGTGAAGCCGAGGACGGCTGGGGTGGCGTCGGTGGGGACGCCAATGGTGTCGACGTCGAGGGCGTGCACCACGATGAAGTAGCGGTGCGGGCCGTGACCGGCCGGCGGGGCGGCGCCGATGTAGCGGGCCGCGCGGGCGTCGTTGGGCAGTTGGAAGGCGGCCTCGGGCAGGCCCGAGCCGGTGTCGTCGCCGGCGCCTTCGGGCAGTTCGGTGACGGTGGCGGGGATGTCGGCGACCGCCCAGTGCCAGAATCCGGAGCCGGTGGGGGCGTCGGGGTCGTAGACGGTGACGGCGTAACTCCTGGTGCCTTCCGGAGCGCCGCTCCAGGACAGCTGTGGGGAGATGTCCTTCCCTCCGGGGACACCGAAGAGGCCGGAGTGCTGCTCGATCGGCCAGGCGGCGCCGTCGGTGACGGTGGTGCTGACAACAGTGAAGGAGGCCGTCTCGGGGAGTCGGGCGAAGGGGTTGTTGGCGCGCATGGCGTCGTTCCTTTCGTGTCGTGCTGTGGAGTGGAGTCGAGTGGAGTGTCGGTGCTGCGGCCTCCGGGGCCCCCAGCGGCGCCAGGGAGGCACTGCCATCGCGCTTCACCCGCCATCGAGATCGACCATAGCATCAATAATCGATTATCTATCCGATCGTCTATGATGCAGACATGAGTCAGACGACCTCCACCGCGCCATCGACGGGGAAGCAGATGCTCTCCGAGCAGGTCTTCACACACCTGCGGGACGCGATCATGCGCGGGGACCACGCCCCCGGTGACGCCCTCAAGCCCCAGGACCTCGCCAAGGAGCAGGGCGTAAGCCTGGCCGTCGTGCGAGAGGCGCTCGTGCGGTTGGTCGGCGAGGGCCTCGCCGACCGGCTGCG
Source organism: Streptomyces sp. NPDC086787 (assembly GCF_044745865.1). NCBI lineage: Bacteria > Bacillati > Actinomycetota > Actinomycetes > Kitasatosporales > Streptomycetaceae > Streptomyces > Streptomyces sp. NPDC086787. The sequence continues at coordinate 119,364 of NZ_JBIVBC010000009.1, forward strand.
CAACCGCGGCTTCGCCGTCCCGGCCTTCTCCGACCGCCGCTGGCAGGAAATCGCGGAGGCCCGCCGCAGCATCGAACCGGTCGTACTGCGCATGTCCATCGAACGCGGCGACGTCGACTGGGAGGCCCGAGTACGAGCAGCCCACCATCGTCTGGCCCGCACCCCGGCGTACGCGCCGGAGGAGGGTGAGCACTACACCGACGCATGGGCCGAGGCCCACCGGGTCTTCCACCGGACCCTGCTGGAGGGGTGCGGCAACCCCGTCCTGCTGGAGACCTTCGACCGGATGTGGACCGCGAGCGAGCTGGCCCGCCGCTGGTCGGCGCACCGCAACCCCGACCGGGACGGCGCTCTGGAACATCGCCGGCTCGAAGAGGCCGCGCTTGCCCGCGACGCCGACACCGCAGCCGAGGTCCTGGCCCAGCACCTCACGCAGACCGCGGCCGGACTGACCGACCGCCCCCACGACAAGCACGCCAGAGAAGCCTGATGCGTCTCGCGCATCCGACCGCACCGCCACACCTGGTCACCGACACCGGAGCCACCACATGACTTCCTTCGAGGCGAGCACAGGCCGCCACTGCCACAACGCCGTCAGCCCCCTGCACGCAGCCATGTACTTCGCACCGGAGCGGCAGGACGAACTCGCGGCGCTCGGACTGGAGCGAGGAGCCATGTCCTACTACGCGGGCCGCGCCGCCCCGCTCGGCACGGTCGGCGCGAGCACGGTCACCGCGACGTTCTACAACTTCAACCACGATCACGTGAAGCGGTACATCCCCGCCGCATGGACGGTCACCACACCAGAGGCGGTACTCGCCGCGCTACTGCGCGGCGTGGACGGGATGCTGCGGCGACAGCTCGGGCAGGAGGTTCTCGCGTCGAAGGAGATCGCCGAGGCAGCCGGACTGGCGCTGCGCGCCACCGAGGCGTGCCGCCGCGAGGCGCGCCCGCTGTACGCCGCGCACGCCGACCTCCCGGTGCCCGAGGAGCCACACCTGGCCCTGTGGCACGCCGCGACGCTGCTGCGCGAGCACCGGGGCGACGGCCACCTCGCCGCCCTGTCTGTAGCCGGCCTGTCCGGCATCGAGGCGCTGGTGCTGCACAACGCCACCGGCACGGCACCGACATCGGCACTGTTCATGCGGACCCGAGGCTGGTCCGCGCAGCAATGGGACGCCACCCGGGACCAGTTGCGCGTGCGCGGCCTGCTGGACGAAGCAGGAGACCTCACACAGGCGGGCTCGGTCCTGCGCGGTGAGGCCGAGGTGCTCACCGACCGCCTCGACGCCGCCCCGTACGACCACCTCGGCCCGGCCGCCACCGCACGCCTCACCGAACTGGCCGGCGGCTTCTCCAGAACTCTCAGGGCAGCGGGCGCCTTCCCCGCGGTGCACTTCGGCAAGGGCTGAGGGACGGACTCTCGTAATCATGGACAGCTTCGAGATCGATGAGAACTTGGTGCGCTCTCTGGTGCGTGAGCAGCATCCCGACCTTGCGGGCTTGGACGTGCGCGAGGTGACCGGCGGTTGGGACAACCAACTGTGGCGTCTCGGAGACGAATTGGCGGTGCGCATGCCGCGCACGGAGCGTGCGCCGTCCCTCCTTCGCAAAGAGCACCGGTGGCTGCCCGTCCTGGCCCCGCGTCTACCCCTTCCGGTCCCGACCCCCGTGCGGATCGGTGAACCGTCCGCACGCTTCCCGCGGCCATGGACCATCGCGACATGGGTTTCCGGCGAACCAGCCGACCGCGCCCCGATCAGCCACGGCAGCGCTGCCGATACCTTGGCGGGCTTCCTCCGGGCACTCCATGTGAAGGCGCCCACAGACGCACCGGTCAGTCAGGATCGCGGTGTTCCTCTCAAAACGCTCTCAGACGGTTTCGAAGAGGGACTCAAGGAAGTTGCTTCCGTGGGCGATGCGGCTGACCTGTGGGGCGTCCGGGACGTATGGGACGAGGCCGTTGCGGCTCGCGATTGGGAGGGCCCGCCTGTATGGCTGCACGGCGACCTTCATCCAGCGAACGTCGTCGTCTCGGACGGGACACTCTCGGGCGTGATCGACTTCGGTGACATGTGTGCCGGTGATCCGGCGGTCGATCTCGCCGCTGCCTGGGTGCTCCTTCCCGCAGGCGCGGACGCACGGTTCCTCGACGCGTACGCACACGCGGACGAGGCGATGATCCGGCGCGCACGGGGGTTGGCTGCCGCGAAGAGCCTTTTCCTCATCCTCATGGGTCGGGCCGGGGAGCGGGGCCTGCCAGGCGGCAAGCCGGCTTGGGGACCCGCGGGGCGGGCGGCGCTCGACCGAGTCCTGGCGTCAACTTAGGAGAATGGCGGGCCAGGTCACCTGAGACCGCAAACGAATCGGGCCAGATCACCGAAGACGAGGACCAGGTCTTCCAGGGCAAGCGCGGTTCGGGTCGCCGACCGGATCCGCAAGGCAGGCGGCGGCCCCTTGGTCACCCTGACGCGGCGTAAGGCGCCGAGGAGGCCGCGCGGCTGGGCGGCTGGGCGGCTGGGCGGCTGGGTGACGTCACCGAACGCCTTGCGCTGGTCGGTCGTCCGGCGCGGTGCCGGTGCCGGTGCCATGTGTGGGCGTCATCCGTGGGAAGCATGGTCCCGGCCCGATAGGGCAGGTATGACAGGTCCGCGCCAACTTCTCCGGAAGGCTGCCACGTGAAGCGCACGTCCTGGGTCTCCTTAACAGCCCTGACCACCTTGCCGCTGGTGCTGTCCAGTGCCGTCGCCGTCGCCCGGCCGCCTGCCGTCAGCGACGCGACGACCGCCGCCGCCTGCACCTACACCTCGGCGGTCCCCGCAGACAATTTCAAGGGACTCCCCGTCTTCGACGCGAAGAAGGCCGCGAAGCCGTACAGTGCGACGCTGCGGACCAGCCAGGGCTCCGTCACCTTCAAGGCGTTGACCGACAAGGCCCCGTGCACCACCCTTTCGTTCCGGTTCCTGGCCGAGCACAACTACTTCGACCGCAGCCACTGCCACCGGCTCACCACGCAGCGGATCTTCGTGCTGCAGTGCGGCGACCCAACCGGTACCGGCAGCGGTGGCCCCGGCTACTCGTTCCCGGACGAGAACCTGGAAGGCGCCACCTATCCCGCCGGAACGGTCGCCATGGCCAACGCCGGTCCGAACACCAACGGCAGCCAGTTCTTCTTCGTTTGGAAGGACACCAAGCTCTCGCCCAACTACACGCCGTTCGGCCGGGTCACAGTCGGGCTCGACGTCCTGCAGAAGATTGCGGCGGGCGGCGAGGACGACCAGAACAGCCCCGGCGACGGCTTCCCGAACCTGCCCGTGAACATCCGGCACGTGGCCATCACCAAGCGCTGACCGGCGCGCGATCGCATCGCGCGTCGGCCGGGAACGGGACGCCGGGCGTCCAGCTTCTCCGCCGCCGTTGCCGGTGGTCCGTCCGATACCCGCACCGGACGGGCCACCGGCCGGGGGTGCCCCTATGTCTTTGGTCTAGGGAAACGGGGGTGCGTCGAGTCGGCGAGCCGGGGCAGCATGGCGGGGTGGCTGATCTGCTGTGGGATGACGTGAAGTGCTCCTTCGACCCTGACTTGATGGGGTCGCTGCCGGACGTGCGTGTCCCGGATACCTCGGTGGAGGACTGGCAGACGGTCCTTGATCTTGTCGCGGAGAAGGGCTGGAAGTGCCAGTACTCCGAGGGAGAGACGGTGTTTCCAGTGCCCCGGGCGAAGGCCGTGCTGTCCCGCCCGGCGGATGCCGAGTGCCCGGAACTGCGGGTCTGGCCGACTGCAGATGTATTGGCGATCTTCCGCTTCCATGCTGCCGATGAAGTCGACTTCGACGTCGACCTGCGGGAGTTGCAGGGCCAGGAGCGACTGGATGTGTTCTGCGACTTCCTCCGGGAGATCGGCCGACGGCTGGGCAAGCCCGTGCGGATGGACCCGGAGGGCGACGATGGCCATCCGGTGATCGGCTTCGACGTCGAGGCCGATCGAGTCGTCCTCCTCGCAGACCCGCAGGTCAGGTGACTGCGGCCGACGGCTGCGGTTCATAGAAGGTTCCGTCGCGGAGCATCGCGAACAGGACGTCGGCCCTGCGGCGGGCGAGGCAGAGCAGGTCCTGGGTGTGGTGCTTTCCCTGGGCGATCTTCTTGTCGTAGGAACTGCGGGTCGCGGGTGCGAGTCCTGCGTAGGCGGCGAGGTGGCCGGTGGTCGGGAAGGTGCTGCCGTCGCCGACCTCGATCAGGATCCTGGCTCCGGTCCTGACGCCGACGCCCGGCATGGACGTCAGGACCTTCGAAAGAGGGTGGTCCTCCAGCAGTTCCTCGATCCGCCCGGCCGGCAGCTTGCACTGATCGAGCACGGCGGCGAGCGATCCGGCCAGACTCGGGACGATCAACGCGGCCGCTTCGGTCCCCGGAACGGTGACGGTCTGCTCGTCCAGCGCGGTGAAGATCTCCTCGACCAGCCGCTCGGCCCCCCTCGGCGCCTTCGGCCGCAGCAACGTAACCAGCCGCCGATGGCCCGCCTTGCGTATCTGTGCCGGTGAGCCGAACCGCTCCAGCGAGGGCCAGGACGGCAGGGTGCTGCAACCGCGGTCCCAGGACCCGTTCCAGACCGAGGACGAAGACTCGGCCGAGGTCGCGATGCGGGCCGCGCTCGCGAACCGGTACGCCACGGTGCGTCCGTTCCTGTCGCTGCTGGGCGAGTCGAAGGCGCTGGACGCGGCGAGCGCCGGGAAACGGGTCCTGGCCGGGGTGCGCGGCCTCGGCGAGCTGCTTCCATCCAGCGTCCAGGCCCCGCACCAGCTCTGCCAGGTGCTCGGTGACGGGCATGTCACGGCTCAGCCCGGCCGGCACGTCATCCTCGACCGCGTCCCAGTCGCGCCCGTCCAGCATGCGGGCGCCCGGGTTGGACCAGCGGTGCGACGGGGCGGCGAACACATCGCGGTTGTTCAGGGCCCGGTGCAGCTGCTCCAGCACGCACACCACGTACGCGTCCCGGTCCACCGCGCCCTGCGGCAGATCCGGGTTGGCGTACACCGCCTTGCGCCAGGCCGGCGGCACGAGCTTGTCGTCTACCTCGCGCGGCAGCAGCGGCTTGACGCCCACCTTCCGCCGGGCCGGCGCCGGTAGCGACGGGCGGGTGAAGCTGAACGTCGACAAGCTCGGCGCGCCTGGCGAGCCGAAGTCCCTGACCTGGCTGCGCAAGCGGGTCGAGAGGATGCTCCCGAAGATCGACCTGGCGGACCTGCTGTTCGAGGTGAACGCCTGGACCGGGTTCCTCGACGCGTTCGTGCACCTCGGGGACGGCACGACCCGGATGAAGGACCTGTCCACCTCGGTGGTCGCGCTGCTGGTGTCGGAGGCGTGCAACATCGGCCTGGCCCCGGTGGTGAACCCCGGCTACGAGGCGCTGACCCGGGCCCGGCTCGTGCACGTCGACCAGTAACCTGCGCGCCGACACGATCGCTGCGGCGAAGGCCGCGCTGATCGCCGCCCAGGCCGAGGTGCCCGTCGTGAAGTTCTGGGGCGATGGTCTGCTCGCCTCGGTGGACGGTCTGCGGTTCGTCGTCCCGGTCCGTACGGTCAGCGCGGCGCCGTCGCCGAAGTACTTCGGGTTCAAGCGTGGCATCACCTGGCTCAACGCCGTCAACGACCAGGCCGCGGGCATCGGGCAGATGGTCGTGCCCGGCACTCCGCGCGACTCCCTGCACATCCTGGACGCGCTGCTGAACCTGGACGGCGGCGTGAAGCCGGAGATGGTGGCGACCGACAACGCCTCGTACTCCGACATGGTGTTCGGCCTGTTCAAGATCCTCGGCTACAACTTTTCCCCGCGGTTCCGCGACCTGGACGACCAGCGGTTCTGGCGCGCCACGATGCCCGGCGTCGAGACCGGCACCTACGGCGCGGTGGAGGGCCTGGCCCGCAACCGCGTGAACCTGAACAAGGTGATCACGCACTGGCCGGACATGCTGAAGGTCGCCGGCTCCCTGGTCACCAACCAGGTCCGCGCCTACGACCTGCTGCGCATGTTCGGCCGCGACGGCCGCCCGACCCCGCTGGGCGCGGCGTTCGCCGAGTGCGGGCGTATCGCCAAGACCGAGCACCTGCTGCGCGTGGTCGACCCGGTCGACGACGCCTACCGCCGCCAGATGAACCGGCAGCTCACCGTGCAGGAGTCCCGCCACAAGCTGGCCCGGGACGTGTGCCACGGCAAGCGCGGCACCATCCACCAGGCGTACCGCGACGGGATGGAGGACCAGCTCGGCGCACTAGGCCTGGTCCTCAACGCCATCGTGCTCTGGACGACGAAGTACATCGACGCAGCCGTCGCCCAGCTGAAGGCCGAGGGTCACGAGATCCGCGACGAGGATGTTGCCCGGCTCTCCCCGCTCACACACAAGAATCTCAACCTGCTCGGCCGCTACAGCTCACCGCCGGCGTCCCGCCCGCCGGCGCCCTCCGCCCGCTGCGAGACCCGGACGCGCTGGAGCCGGACGAGGACGACGAAGTAGAAGGCTTCTGACACCTCACTCACGGTCATCCCGTCACTTCTGCTGCAACGCCTGGTTCCGGCCGGGTCCGCATGCCCCAGCGGGCAAGAGATGGACCGACAGCGCCCAGTGCCGCGAAGAACGCCGCCAGCAGCAGCCAGCCTGTCGTGCCGAGGCCGAGTACCACCGTGGTGAGGATCGCGGGGGCGAGAGCCTGGCCCGCGCTGAAGCCGAGACCGAAGACACCTTGGTACTGGCCCTGTGCATGGTCGGGGGCAAGACCGAAGCCCAGGGCGAAGGCCGCCGATGACTCCCACACCTCTCCCAGACTGTGGACGAAGATCGCGGCCAGTACTAGTCCCGCCGCCGCCCAGACAGGGGTGTACGCCGCCAGCGCCATCATCGGGCAGCTGACGAGGAAGAGCAGCCCCGCCGTGCGAAACGCCAGGCCGCCGTCGTGCGGGGTCTCGATCCGCGAGCCGATCCTGGTCTGCATCAGCACACAGAACAGAGAGTTGACGGCGAACAGCGCGGCCACCGTCCAGCGCGGCGCCTCGGTGTGCTCGGAGATCCAGATCGGCAGGAGCAGCGAGACCACCGGGTACTGCAGTCCCATGGCACCGTAGAAGGCAGTGAACGCCAGGAAGGGACGATCCGCAAAGACGAGCCAGCGTCGCCGGCGTGGCGGCGCTGCCAGCACCGGATAGCGGGGCAGCAGGAGCAACAGCACCGCGCACAGGGCGAAGCTCGCCGCGTTGCCGAGGATCAGCGTGACATAGGCACCGCGGGTGTCCACGGCCAGGGCCAGCCCTGCACCCACCGTTCCCAGAACGACGCCCAGGTTGACGAACGTGCGCAGCTTGGCCCGAAACAGGGCCGGGCGCTCACCCCCGACCCGGACCACCAGCGCGCCCCACGCCGCTCCACCAGCCGCCGCGGCGATCTGGTCGGCCGTCGCGATGATCGTGAGCGCAGCCCAGCTCTCGACGCGGACGAGGGCCGCCATCGACACGGCCTGGACCGCGAGGGCCAACATCATGATCATGCGCGCCCCTCGCCGATCTGCGAGATGCCCGCCTGGTATCCCCGCGCACAGACCGATCACTCCGGCGATGGTGAGTGCGGCACCGACCTGCACCGCAGGCAGGCCCACGACCAAGGTGAAATAGAGCGCCGACGCCGCGTTGAACAGACCATTGCCGACTCGGTTGACGAAACTGGCGGCGACCAGCACGCGCTCCGGCCCACTGTCCCCCGCCATCCGGCCTATTCGACCCGCCAAGTCGCCCTTGATCATGGACGGCACGCTAGCAGCGTCCGCAGATCCAGCGGGGTAGCACCAAGGTTGCGTGCTCTGATTCCGCCAGGGGCCCGAACCAGGGCCGCGCCCCCGAGGAATCTGTCGTCAAACGATGGCGAGTTCAAGCGGTCAGCGCATCACTGCTGTTCAGGAGGTCAGCGGAGACCTCTGCCGGAGTGCGGTAGTCGTGGGTCTTGCGCGGACGGTGGTTGAGTTCGTGAGCGATGGCGTCCAGGTCGGCCTGGCTGAACGTGCGGAGGTCGGCGCCCTTGGGGAGGTACTGCCGAAGCAGCCGGTTGGTGTTCTCGTTGGTGCCGCGTTGCCACGGGCTCCGCGGCTTGCAGAGGTAGATCGGCATCCTGGTCTCGGTGGTGATGGCCTGGTGCTCGGCGATCTCCCGGCCCCGGTCCCAGGTGAGCGTCCGCCGCAGGTGGGGCGGGATGCCGAGGAGGCTCCTGGTGAGGTGCGGGGTGACCTGCTCGGCCTAGATGCCGTCCGGCAGCGCGACGATGGTCGTGTAGCGGCTGGTGCGCTCGACGAGCGCCCTCCCAATGACCGGGGGCCTTCCGGTCCTCGACCTCGGCGGGGCGGGCGGTGATGGACACCAGGCCGCGGATGATGCCCCGTCCGGTAGGCCGACGGGCGATCTTCGGGCAGCGCATGGGCCGGGCTGACCGCAGGCGCTGAGTGAGGCTGCGGTCGATTGCCTGGCGGCGACGAGGGTCGTAGAGGAGAGGTAGATCGCTTCGTGCGAGATCTGCATGGCGGTGTCACCAGGGAACTGGCGTCGCAGCCACTCTGCGATCTGATCGGGAGACCAGCACAGAGCCAGCTTCGCCTCCACCAGAGCGCGCAGAGCCGGTCGTTGGGCAAGCTTGGCCTGCTTTGGGTCGGCGCCCGCGCGCGTAGGCGGCCTCATCGGCGGATGCGGCACGGTAGCGGCAGTTCGGCGAGGTCGGCGATCGTGTGCTCACCGGAGGTGTGTTCCTTGACGAGGTGGGCCTGCTGGCGGGCCGTCAGCTTGGGCTGCTTGCCCTTCAGCTTCCCCTTCGCCCTGGCGACGGCCATGCCCTCGCCGAGCAGAGACGAAAGCCCAGGTGCTCGCGGATCTGGGAACGGTGGTACTCGATTGTGCTGCCAGTCCACGGATAGGACGCGAACTCCCTGACCGGCACTTTCATCTGCCGGGCAACGAAGCCCACCGCCTCGTCCGGGAAGTCTCCCCGGCCCCGTGGGAACCGGCCGCGCCGGGTGTAGTACTTCAGCAGTAGCGCGAACCCCAACGTGTCCCGCCCCGCTTACCCGCCACGAGCTCCATCTCGTCATCGAGCACCGTCCAGTGCTCGACCAGCTCGTCCATCCCCACTGGCTGCCGACTCATGGCCGCAGATCATGCCGGAGAAACGCAGGTCACAACCATCCCTCCATCAAAGATCCACACCTCGTTTGGGGCTCATGACACGTTCGTTAACGGCACCCGCAAGGGGGCGGCTCCGGTGCATGAAAATCATCTGGGCTCCTACGTCCATTTTCACATGAACCCCTTCAGTGACCCCATTGCGCCCTGTTGCCCATGTTGAACTTCTGGCGTAATGAATTCAGGTGAACTTAGCGGCGCGCTCTTGAATCCCGGCGCCAATATATTTTCATCCCGGGACACTCTTGGACCCTGGCTAAGCCGGGAAACGGGCTTCACACAAAGTCGCCGCGACTGGCAGGGCGCCGACGCAACTCCGGCCGCGGTAGTCGCGGACCACGAGCGATCCCGGCTCGTCGGTCTTCTCCGCGTTTTTCTCACCCCGCCGGTACACCGGGATGCCTCTCGCGAACTGGACCGAGTGCGGCAGCACCTTCCTGCCCTTCGGATTCACAGAACACAATCAAAGGAAAGGCATGGCAACTCTCACATGACTGGTCGACACCGCCACCTCCACCAACCAGGGTAAGGCCGGTGACACGCTCCACATCAACAACACGGGCCTGGGGACCACCACGAGGGTGAACTTCGGTTCGGTGACGGTCACCAGCGGACTCACCGTCACCTCAACGCAGGTCTCCCTCACGATCCCCTCGGTGCAGTGCGCCGGTCAGGTCTCCGTCAGCGTGACCAGCAACACCAACGTCACCAGCAACGCGCTGCCCTTCTTCCTCATCTCGTCACCGGCCGCCACAGGTGTGAACACCACCTGCGGACCGGCCGGCGGCGGGACGTCGGTCACGCTGTTCGGAAGCAACTTCCTCACCGGCACCGGCGTCACCGTGGGCGGCACCGCGGTCACCCCCACCCCCACCTTCTCCTCGGCCTCACAGGTCACCTTCACCACCCCGGCCCACACGATGGTCAACGCGTGCGTCGACACGGTGGACATCGCCATCACCACCGCCGGCGGCACGAGCCCTCCGACCAGCAACCTGACCCAGTTCTCGTACTACGCGGCCCCGACCATCACGTCACTGTCGCCCGCCACGGGCACGGACGGTGACCTCATCACCATCAACGGAACCTGCTTCATCAACGTCTCCACGGTGGATTTCAGCGACGGAACCAACACCTTCGCCGCGGACTGGACGAGCTTCGGTGCCGGTCAGCTCACCGCCACCGTTCCCGCCGGACTCACTCCCGGCGCCGGGGCCATCACGGTCACCACGTGCGGCGGCCCCTCCAACGCCCAGGCGTTCAACATCGTCTGATCCACCGACAGAAATGGACGGACAGCACCACGCCGCCCCCGATTCCACGGTACGTGGAGTATGGGGCGACCTGCCCGCCGCCTTGGCGGAAACCATCTGCCGAGGCGGCCAATGGCACGAAAAGGAACGCCATGGCCCCACCCGTCGTCTCCAGTGTCAGCCCCAACCAGGGACCTCCTCTTGGGGGCACTTCCGTCACCCTCACCGGTACCAGTCTGGTCCGGTTCGGCGCCACCCCCGCCACCAACGTGGTCGTCGTCAGCAGCACGCAGATCACCGCCAAGACGCCCGCCGGCAGCGGCACGGTCAACGTCTCCGTCACCACGCCGGGCGGCACCAGCACCCAGACGGTTCCCTTCACCTACACCACGGTCAGCGTTCCGACACTCACCAGCCTCAACCCCACAGCAGGACCGACGGCAGGCGGCAACACGGTCACCCTCAACGGCACCGGCCTCAACGGCGCCACCACGGTCCGGTTCGGTACCAACCCGGCCACCAACGTGGTCGTCGTCAACAGCACGCAGATCACCGCCACAGCTCCCGCCGGTACCTGCCCCGCCACAGTCAATGTCACCGTCACCACGCCAGGCAGCACCAGCAACTCGCTGCCGTACGCCTATGCCGCCGCTCCAACCGTCACCGATATGGACCGTCACTTCGGCCCGGCCACCGGAGCCAACACCGCCGTCATCTTCGGCACCAACCTGACACTCACCAGCGCTGTCAAATTCGGCGCCACCCCGGCCACCAGCATCACAGCCATCTCCGACAGCCAACTGACCGCCACGGCCCCGGCCGGATCCGGCACCGTGACCGTCACCACGCCGGGCGGCACCAGCAGCGCAACGAACGCGAACATCTACTACACCTACCTCGCAGCCCCCGTCATCCATACCCTCACCCCACCCCAAGGGCCGGACACCGGCGGCAACTCGACCGTCCTCACCGGCGCCAACCTGACCTACAGCGACACCGTGGCCTTCGCAGGCATTCCCGCCCTGTTCGCCGCGATCTCCGACACCCAGGTGATCGCCACCGTCCCCGGCGGCCCGCCCGGCACCGTCAACGTCATGGCACACACCCCGGCCGGAAACAGCAACGTCCTCCCCTACCTCTACGAGCTGACATAGCCCAGCCCCACACCTCACGGCCGTCGATATCACGCCGACCACCACAGTCCAAGACGCGCAGACCCCGTCGTCCGACCGTCGAAGGGGACATAACCCGTGCCCGGGCAGCTTTCCTGACCCGTCCGCGCAGCCGTCCACGTACAGAATTCCCGCTATGCACCAAGGAGACGCCATGGCGCCTACCATCACCACGATCAACCCCACTCAGAGCCATAACGGCGTCACCATGACCATCACCGGCACCGGGCTGGGCACCACGGTCAGGGTGAACTTCGGGGGCCTGTCCGTCTCCCCCGCAAGCGTCACGAGCGTCACCGTCACCTGCGTGATTCCGCAGCTGTGCCCAGGCCAGAGCAACGTCAGTGTGACCAACGCAGCAGGCCAGACCAGCAACTCCCTTCCCTTCTTCTACATCGGCCCCCCACAGGTCACCGCCCTGAGCCCCGCGATCGGGTCCGCCGCTGCCGTGCCGGTGTCCGTCTACGGCAACAACCTGCTCACCACCACCGAGGTGGACTTCGGCGACGTCGGCCCCGCCACCAACCTGACCGTCGTCTCGAGCAGCTCCCTTACGGTTGTCGCGCCCGCGCATCCGCCCTTCACGCCCGGCGTCTGCACGGACACGGTAGACGTCATCGTGACCACCGCAGGCGGGATCAGCGGTTCCCCCGGCCCCAGCAGTAGCCAGTACACGTATTACAACGCCCCGACGATCACCGCTCTCAGTCCCTCCTCCGCAACCCCGGGATCGGACGTCACCGTCTTCGGCACCTGCCTGATGGACATCATCGCCGTGACCCTCACCCCGGTAGGAGGCGGGCAAACGTATCAGTCCACCTTCGTCTCCATCTCCCCGTCCCAGATCGACACGGTCCTCCCTCTCACCCTCCCCAGAGGCACGTACGCCATCCAGATCACCACACCCGGCGGCCAGAGCCCCATCACTCCCGCCGGGCAGTTCACGGTCTGACCTCGATTCCCGGGAGGCGGGCGACGCTGAAGCGAACGACTCCATCGCTGGTCAAGACGGATCCCACGTCGTTGACGCAGGGCGTTTCGTTCCCGCTCGGCTGATTCCGCCTCAGTAATTCTCTCTGGCGACATCACCTCGGCCCGCGCGGGCTTCGACGACGGCCCAGGTCAAAGAGGTGGCGCCACTGCGGTTCCCTTCCTCTTCGGAGGACTCTGTGCCGCCAAGAGCATCCAGCGGGGCTCCTTGTTCGTGAGCCACACAGCTGTGGCCGGCGGGAACGCCGCTCTGACCTCAACGGGATTTCCGCACCAGGATTCGAGGCCGACCCCGGTACCCCGGACCGGTCCCCGCCTGAGTGGAGGCCGGCCGCTGCCTACGGCCCCCTGCAACCCCTGCAACCGGCTCCCCGCAGGCATACGTCGGCCGGCCGCCAACACCTCCTCGGACCCGCGGGGCGCGGACGCGGACCCGCCGTCTTAGCCGATGCAGCCGGTGACGGTGGCGGGGCTGAGAAGGCAGTTGGTGGGGGTGTTGCCGGCGAACGTGGTCGCCGTGACGCTGGTGATCGGCACGTGATCGCCGCTCGCAGCGCCGCCTCCGTACACGCCACCGGTGTCACCGCGTACGCCGGGACCGTCGCCGCTCCCGCGAGCAGCACCCCCGTCACCACTGTCACCCGACACACATACTTCGCCTGCCCATCCCGTTCCTCCGCTGCCTGGTACCGGCTCATCCGGTCCCCCGGTGCGGAACGGCAGCGCCAACCCAACCAGAAAATACCGTCACTCAAGCGGCAGACGAGACGACATCGTGCTCGCCACGAAGGTGCACTTTCCCCTGGGGGAAGGACGCAACCGCAGCGGCAACTCGCGCCGCTGGATCCTCAAAGCCGTCGAGGACAGACGAGGACAGCCTGCGACGGCTGGACACGGACTGGATCGACCTCTACCAGGTGCATCGTCCCGACCACACCACCGACCTCGAGGAGACCCTCTCCGTCCTCAGCGACCTGGTGACGGCGGGCAAGATCCGGACGTTCGGCTGTTCCACGTTCCCCGCCGAGGACCTCGTCGAGGCTCACCACGTGGCTGAGCGGCGGGGACTGATGCGGCTGCGCACAGAGCAGCCGCCGTACTCGATTCTGGCGCGCGGCATCGAACGGTCCGTGCTGCCCACCGCGCAGCGTCTGGGTATGGGAGTGCTGACCTGGTCCCCGCTCGCCTCGGGATTTCTGTCCGGCGCCTATCGTGAGGGGCGGCCCGTCGACCTCACCACCGGCCGCGCCAAGCTCACTCCGCACCGCTTCGACCCCGCCGTCCCGGGCAACGCCGCGAAGCTCGCGGCGGTCGAGCAACTCGTCGCCCTGGCAGAGGAGATGGGCCGCACCCTGCCGGAACTGGCCGTGGCCTTCCCGCTGGTGCACCCGGCCGTCAAGTCGGTGATCATCGGTCCGCGCACCATGGATCGCTCACCTCGTTGCTCAAGGGGGCGGATCTGCTGCTCGACGACGCGGTACTGGACCGTATCGACGAGATCGTGGCTCCTGGTACCGATCTCTATCGGGCGGACGGTGCCTGGCAGCCGCCGTCGCTCACCGAGCGCGCGGGGCGCAGGCGCCCGGCCGCGGACCGGGCCGCCGGGGACTGAGCCGTGCAGTCCACATCCACATCCACTTGTGGGCCGTGACCCGACTCGGCGCCGTCGGCATCCTGCGAACTGATCCAGACGACGGGCCCCAGCCCGTCAGGGCTGGGGCGGCCTGTGGCGGACATGCAGATGGCCCTCGGTCGGAAACGCGGGCGGTTGGGCAGGCAGCACCGCTTCGAGCCCGAAGTCGCATCTCTCCGCCACACGACATGAGGCATGGTTGCCCACCGCGTGGAGCAGATCCAGCCGGACCGCCGGCACCGGAGAATCCTTGCCGAAGGCCCATAGCACGACCGCCTCCAGGGCCCGGGAGGCCAGTCCCTGCCCTCGGACCTCGGCCGCTGTCCAGTAGCCCACTTCCGCGGAGCCCTCGTCCGTGACCTTCACGGTCACATGGCCGACGGCCGCGCCGAGGCCTTCAGCGCCGTCGTTCAGGACGGCGAAGCTGAACCGGGTGCCGGCGGCCCAGCCCCGACGCCGGCTGTCGATCCAGCGACGAGCATCGACTTCGTCGCTGATCACACTCGTCAGCCAACGGCGCAGGGCAGGGTCCCGGTGCGCGGACACAAGAGCGTCGGCGTCGGCGACCTGCCAGGGGCGCAGCAGCAGGGCAGGCAGGGACGCGGTCGGCACCACGGGCAGTTGGACGCTCATACAGCTCTCCGATCAGCTCTGCTGCTGATCAACAACCTAGCCGCCGGGCACCGATCGTGCCGCTCCGGACGGAGTGCGTCCCGTCCGCGCGTACCAACTCGTCGGCGGACAGGAGGGGGCGGAGCATGCGCCTGCCAAGCGCTGCTCAATAGGATGGGCCGATCCTGCCCCGCCGCCGCCGACCAGGAGGAATCCCCATGGCCACCGCCCAGCGCAGCCTGGAAGAGTTGACGATCGAACTCGGTGAGCACCGATACGACGCCCTGGCTGCCGGCTCCCGAGACGGTGACTTCGTCCTGCTCCTGCACGGCTGGCCCGAGTTCGCCAACTCCTGGACCGAGGAACTGCACGCCCTGGCCGACGCCGGGTACCGGGCCGTCGCCGTCGACCAGCGAGGCTACTCCCCCGGCGCCCGCCCGTCGGAGATCTCCGACTACGCAGTGGAGCACCTGGTGGCCGACGCGCTCGCGTTCGCCGACGCGCAGGGCGCGGACCGGTTCCACCTCGTCGCGCACGACTGGGGCGGCCTGGTCGCCTGGGCCCTGGCCTCCGCCCACCCCGAGCGGCTGAAGTCCCTGTCCGTGCTCGCCACCCCCCACCCCCGGGCGCTGAACGGGGCCGCCGCGGCCGACCCGGCTCAGTACCACCGGCTCGATTACGTACGCTTCTTCCGCCGGCCGGGCCAGGTCGCCGAGGCGGCTCTTCTGGCCGACGGCGCTGCCCGGCTGCGTCGCGCCTACACCGGCCGCGTTCCGGACGAACTGGTGGAGAGCAACGTCCGCCGACTCTCCGAGCCCGGGGCGCTCAGCTCGACCCTGAACTGGTACCGCGCCGTCGACGACGAACTCACCGTGCCCGCCGACCGCATCACCGTCCCCACCTTGTACATCTGGGGCAGCGAGGACGGCGCTCTGGGCCGTGAAGCGGCACACGGCACCAAGGACTTCATCGACGCGCCGTACCGTTTCGTAGCTCTTGAGGGTGCCAGTCACTGGCTGCCCGAGGAGGTTCCCGACCTGGTGATTCCGCCCATCCTGGAACACCTCGCAACCCACGGCGGCTGACCGTCGAACCCGGCGGGCGTTTCCCACGCGTGGCGGGAATAGCCGGTCCGGTCAGCGCTGTTGCACCGCCCAGGGGGCGGCACCGCGTGGGCGGAAGCAGCGGGACCAGTGACCGTTTGTGCGCCTGCCGCAGACTCGGACCGAGCCCTTTTCCCACAGGAGGACTGTTTGATGAACGACCGGCCCTTGACGCTCATGGCGGTGCACGCCCACCCCGATGACGAGGCCACCGGAACGGGGGGTGTCCTCGCGCGGTACGCGGCGGAGGGCATCCGCACGGTCCTCGTGACGTGTACCGACGGCAGTCGCGGTGACGGGCCGGGCGGTGTCAAGCCGGGCGATCCCGGGCACGATCCGGCAGCCGTCGCCCTGATGCGGCGTCAGGAACTCGAGGCGAGCTGCGACATCCTGAAGGTCAGTCATCTGGAGATGCTGGACTACGGCGACTCCGGGATGATGGGCTGGCCGACCAACGACGCCCCGGGATCCTTCTGGCAGACACCCGTGGCGGAGGGCGCTGCCCGACTCGCGGAACTCCTGCGCCGCCACCAACCCGATGTGGTCGTGACCTACGACGAGAACGGCTTCTACGGCCACCCCGACCACATCCAGGCAAACCGCATCACGATGACGGCGCTGGCGATGACCGGGCTGACACCGAAGGTGTACTGGACGACGGCGCCTCGCTCGATGATGCAGCGGTTCGGTGAGGTCATGCGTGAGTTCGGTGCGGACTGGCAGGAGCCGGATCCCGCCGAGGCCGCCGCGATGGCCGAGATCGGGCTCCCCGACGAGGAGATCACCACCTGGGTGGACACCTCCGCGTTCGGCGCCCAGAAGTTCGATGCGCTGGCTGCGCACGCCAGCCAGGGGGAGAACATCTTCTTCCTCAAGATGGGCCAGAAAAGGTTCACCGAACTGATGGGCGTCGAGACCTTCGTACGTGTCCAGGACACCACTGGCGCGGCCGTGCCCGAGAACGACCTCTTCGCCGGACTGCGCTGATACGCCCGCTTCCCGGGCCCGCGAAGCCTCATGGTTCGTGGTTCGTACGGCTCGATCGAGCGTGCGTTCGCACACCTGGAGGCCCGCACGGCGCTCTGCGCGCGTCAGGCCACCGCGCTCGGCGCGTCCGCGAGGCGTCCGCGGGCCGCGCGGGAGGCCGGCAGTGCGGCCAGTCCCGCCGCCCCGAGAACCGCCGCCGCGCCCAGCAGGAGCAGCAGCCCGGGAGAGGGGGACTGGGCGATGCCGGCGCCGATGCCGCTGGAGTCGCCCTGCGCGTCGATCAGCCGACGGCCCAGCGGCAGCCCCAGTGCCGTGGCGGCGACAGCCGCGGCCAGCGCCGTGCAGCTCGTCGCCGTAACGGTGATTGCGGTGATCTGCCGCGCGGACATGCCGACCGCCCGGAGCGCCAGCACGTCGCGCTCGCCCTCACGGACGCTGCCGCCGATCGCGGTGAGCAGTTCGACGAGCCCGATGAGGGCCAGGACGGCGATCAGTCCGGCGACGACCGCCCGCAGTGGTGAGAGCCCGTCGGCGGGGTTGGTCACGGGGTGCACGTCCAGGTGGCCCTGACCGGCCTCGGTGAGCGCGGCGGCCACACGGTGCGGGTCGGCGCCGGGGCGCAGGCGCAGTTCGTAGAAGGCCGGGGACAGCCCGGGGTCGTTCTCGCGGAGCGCGTCCAGCGAGGTGCTCACCACTCGGCCGGCGTTCTGCGGTTCGATGCTGCGGCCGACGATGTGCAGGATCTGCGGCCGGTCACCCACCGTCATCCGCACCCAGTCGCCGACCCGCGCGTGCAGCAGGTCCAGCAGTCCCTGGCCGGCCACGGCCTCGTCGGGTCCGAGTGCGGCGCGGCCCTCGGCGAGCGCGTAGGGATAGGGCCGGGTGCGGGTGCCGATGCCGCGCAGGGCGATGGTCGCGGTCTGACCGGGGACCAGCGCGGCCACCTCGACTCCCGGATAGGCGGCGGCGACACGCGAGTCACGGGTGAGCCGGGCCGGTACGTCCGCCATGTCGGCGGTGTCATCGGTGCGGACCGTGAGCGCGGTCGGCATGCCCACCCGGCCTGGGCTGCTGCGGAAGCCGTCGATGGTGGTCCACGCGCTCAGCGCCACCACGATCAGCAGCAGCGGGAGCGTCAGCCGGGCCACGGTCGCCAGTGACCGGCCGCGCCCGGCGAACGCCTTGTGGCAGCCGAGGACCAGCGCGGCCGGCAAGCGCAGGCCGAGCGCCTGCCGTCTGGCCAGGGAGGTCAGCCGCCAACCCGCCGGTGCGGATCCGCGTGGCACCGGAACGGGCGGCACCCGCCCCGCCCGCCAGGCCGCGAGCCCGGTGGTCAGGCCGATGAACAGCACCGCCCCGACCGGCACCAGGAACAGCGCCGGGGTGTGTCCGGGCAGTCCCTGCCACACTCCTACCGCGTCGCCGAGCCGTCCGGGGATCCGGCTGCCCAGGGTTTCGGTGAGCGCTGCCGCGCCCACGGCGCCGAGCAGCGCGTACGCGAGATGTTGCAGGAGGAAGACGCGCACCACCTGGCCGGGCGTGAACCCGATCGCCTTGAGCACCGACAGGTCCCGCAGGTGTCCTCGGATGCGGGTGGCGATGGCGCCGTGCATCGCGAGTCCCGCGGCGATGAGGGCGCCCAGGCCGAACAGCCCGAGCACCTGACCGAGCAGCCGGTCGTTGCCCTGGGCCTCGGAGCGTGCCTGCTGCCAGGTGGACACCTCGCCGACGGCGCCCGTGCCCAGCACGGTCACGGCCCGTTGCACCGCGTAGTCCGTGTCGGCCGGATCGCCGAGACGCAGCCCGATCACCTGGCCGACGGGCGCGCGCACCGCGGAGGGCAGCGCCCACACCAGCCCCGGCTGTTCCCCCGGACTGTAGTGCGGTTCGGCGCTGTCGGCGATGCCCTCGACGGTGAGGGTGCGGGCGGTGCCGGGCAGGGTCAGGGTGTCTCCGGGCTCGGCCAGCAGCGCGCGGGCCAGCTGGCTCTCCAGCACCACTCCGTCCGGCTCGGCCGGGTCCAGCCAGCGCCCGGCGGTGATCAGCGGGCGGCCGACGGAGGGCGGCTCGGGGGTGCCGCGCAGCTCCACGGCGGCGCGGGTGCCGCGCGAGGACACGGTGGCGGCCTCGGTGCGGTAGGGGCCGGCGACGGACTCGACGCCGTCCAGTCGGGCCAGCTTGCGGACATCCGCGGACGGGGCGGTGTGGATCCACACGTGCGCCCCGTGGGCCTGGGTGAAGGTTCGCTGCCAGGGATTCGTGGCGTAGCCGAACAGGGCCGAGGCCAGCAGCAGGGAGGCGACGATGCCTGCGGTGGCCAGCACGAGGAACAGTGCCTCGCCGCGATGCGTCCGCAGATCGGAGTGCGCCCAGCGCAGGGTCGCCCGCACGTGTCAGCCCCTCGCCCCGCGGGGGACGGCCGTACATCCGGCGGCCCGCGGCCACAGACTCGCCGTCGGCGGTCGGCGCCTCGGGGCCGTCGGCCGCGACAGCGACAGCGACAGCGACAGCGACAGCGGGTTCGTCAGCCGCGCCATCAGTCCCTCAGCTCCAGTACGCCGGATATGCCTCGGCGGCGGGACGGCGCACCGTCGAGGGCGGCGTCGTCGGCTATACGGCCGTCGAAGAAGCTGATCACGCGGTCCGCGGCGCTCGCCAGCCGGGCGTCGTGGGTGACGAGGACGATGCTCTGCCCGCGCTCGTGGAAGTGCGACAGCAGCCGCGTCACCTCGCGGGTGCCCTTGCTGTCGAGGCTGCCGGCGGGCTCGTCCGCGAGCAGCAGCGGCGGGTGGTTGACCAGGGCCCGGGCGAGCGCGACCCGCTGCTGTTCGCCGCCGGACAGCTCGCCGGGCATGCTGCGCTCCTTGCCCGTCAGAGCCAGCTCGGCGAGGAGGGTCTCGCGCTCGGCGCGGGCCTTCTTCGGCGGAATGCCGGCCAGCAGGGCGGGCAGCTCGACGTTGTCGGCGACGGACAGGTTCGACACCAGGTTGAAGAACTGGAAGACGATGCCGATCGCCCTGCGGCGCTCGACTGCCCAGCGTGCCTCGCTGAAGGAGTCCGCGCACCGCCCGTCGAGCCAGATGCTGCCCGCGTCCGGTCGTTGCAGACCGCCCAGCAGATGCAGCAGTGTCGACTTCCCGGCCCCGGACGGGCCGGTGATCGCCACGAACTCGCCCCGTGCGACGACCAGGTCAACCCCGCGCACGGCATGCGCGGGAGCGCCCTCGCCGTGGTGGGTCTTCACCAGTCCTTCGGCGCGCAGCAGGGGTCCGGCTGAGCTGTCGCTCATTCCAGCTCCTCCAGTTCCTCCTGGCACCGCTCCAGCCAGTCGAGGTCGGCCTGCAGATGCAGCATCGCGCCCTCGATCAGCAGGTGGGCGATTCGGTTGTCCCGGTTCTCGGCCGCGGCCAGTTTCGACAGGTTGCGCATGGTGTTGAGGTACTGGCGCCGCTGCCGGTTGATGAGGGCGATCTGGTCGGCGAGACCGGTCTGCGGGGCGACGGCGAGCTTCATGAAGAACTCGTCCCGCACCCGCGGCTCGTCCTCGGTCTCCTCGAACCAGGCGTGCAGCGCCTCGCGCCCGGCGTCGGTGAGGTGGTAGACCTTCTTGTTGGGTCGGCTGGACTGCTCGACGTCCTCGCCCTCGATCAGTCCGGACTTCTCGAGGCGGGCGAGGGTGACGTAGATCTGGCCGACGTTCGGCTGAGGGTACGCGGTGCCCAGCAGTTGCTCAAGGTCCTGCTTGAGCTCGTAGCCATGGGCCGGACCACGGGCGAGGAGTGCCAGGAGGGGCAGGCGCACTCGTGCTGTCCTCCTGTCTGCTCAATGTGCTCCAGGCCCTAGTATCGCCCATACCTAACAGGTATACATGGCCTCTGACCCCCGGGCGAGGGCGCCCGCGGTGCCGGTGTACAGGGAGGAACCTATGCGGTGGATACGCGCCACCGGTAGGGGCCTGCTCGTTCTCGCCGTGATCATGACCGGTTACGTCGCCTCCGGTGCCCGCGCCGAGGAGGGGGGCACCCGGGGCCGAGGTCCGCTGACCCTCGCCACCGCCGGTGACCTCACCGGCTATCTCGGCCCGCTGCTGGAGGGCTGGAACCGCGGCCACCCCGGCGAGAAGGTCACCCTGGTGGAGCTTCCGGACTCCGCCGACGAGACCCATGCGCAGATGACCACCGATCTTCGCGGTGGCGACCGGGGCCGCTTCGACGTCCTGAACATCGACGTCAACTGGACCTCGGAGTTCGCGGCGGCCGGCTGGATACGCCCGCTGGACCGCGACCGCTTCCCGCTGAAGAGCTTCCTGGCGCCGGTGGTCGACACGGCCACCTACGACGGACGCCTGTACGCCGTCCCGTACGTGACCAACGCCGGGCTGCTGCTGTACCGCAAGGACGTGCTGACCGAGGAGGGTGTGCCGCCGCCGCGCACCTGGGCCGAGCTGGAGCACGACGCGAAGACCATCGCGCCCCGGCACGGACTCGGCGGCTACGCGGGCCAGTTCCTGCCCTACGAGGGCCTCACCGTGAACGCGGCCGAGGCCGTGTACTCGGCGGGCGGCACGATCCTCGGCGCCGAGGGCACACGCGTCACCGTGGACTCGACGGCCGCCCGTGAGGGCATCGGGTTCCTCGCCCGGGGCATCCGCGAGGGCTGGATACCGCGGCAGGCGCTGACGTACAAGGAGGAGGAGTCCAAGCAGGCGTTCCAGGACGGAAAGCTGCTCTTCCTGCGCAACTGGCCCTATGCCTACGCGGTCGCGTCCGCCAGGGGTTCCAAGGTCGCCGGGAGGATCGGCGCCGTGCCGCTGCCCGGTCCGGACGGGCCGGGGACGAGCGTCCTCGGCGGTTCCAACCTCGCCGTCAACAGCCATGCCCGGCATCCCGACTCCGCCGCGCGCTTGATCTCCTACCTCACCAGCGAGCCGGTCCAGCGCCAGGTGCTCACCCGGGGCGCACTGCCTCCGGTGCGCACCTCTCTGTACGAAGACCCTGGTCTCGTAAGGCAGTTCCCGTATCTGCCGACCCTGCGCACCGCCGTGCTCACCGCCGCGCCGCGTCCCAAGAGCCCCCACTACGACCAGGTGAGCCTGGCGGTTCAGGCGGTGGTGCAGGACGCGCTCACCGGGCGCCAGACACCCGGGCAGGCCGTGCGCCGACTGGCGCGCGAGCTCGACGCGATCACTCGTCGATAGTTACTTGTTAAGTAACGCCGACATCACAAACACCTTCCCCTTGGGCTGAAATGCCCGGTTCTGCACCGCGAACCCGTCGGTAGTGTCTATTCATCTCATTGACACCCTCGTGAGACCCCTACCTAACATGCATGCATAACAGCCCCCTTCCAGAGACAGGTCCACAGGGTTGAACAGGCATCATTGGTGGCGGGACGCGGTGATCTACCAGGTGTACGTCCGCAGCTTCCTGGACAGCACCGGCGACGGCATCGGCGACCTGGCCGGCGTCCGGGCCGGCCTGCCGTACCTGAAGAAGCTCGGCGTCGACGGCATCTGGCTGAGCCCGTTCTACCCGTCGCCCCAGCACGACCACGGCTACGACGTGGCCGACTACTGCGGTGTCGACCCGCTCTTCGGCGATCTCGCCGAGTTCGACCTGCTGATGGCGGCCGCCCGGCGGCTCGGCATCAAGGTGCTCCTCGACATCGTCCCCAACCACTGCTCCGGCGAGCACCCGTGGTTCCGCGAGGCGCTGGACGGAGCGCCCGGCGGCCCGGCCCGCGCCCGTTTCCACTTCGCCGACGGCCGCGGTCCCGACGGCAGCGAGCCGCCCAACAACTGGCACGCGATGTTCGGTGGTCCGGCCTGGACCCGGGTGACGGAGCCGGACGGCCGTCCTGGCCAGTGGTACCTGCACATGTTCACGCCCGAGCAGCCCGACTGGAACTGGCGCAACCCCGAGGTCGCCACCGAGTTCGACCGCGTCCTGCGCTTCTGGCTGGAGCGGGGCGTGGACGGCTTCCGGATCGACGTCGCCGCCGGCCTGTACAAGCACCCCGCGCTGCCCGACTCGGACGACCCGGAGGCCGACGCCCGCACCCGCGACTCGGTCAACCCGCTCGCCTGGAACCAACCCGAGGTGCACGAGGTGTGGCGCGACTGGCGCGCCGTCTGCGAGGAGTACCGGGAACGCGACGGCCGCGAACGCCTTCTCGTCGGCGAGGTCTCCGTCCCCACCGCCCGCGAACACGCCCGCTACGTCCGCCCCGACGAACTCCACCAGGCCTTCTTCTTCGACCTGCTCGGCGCCTCCTGGGACCCCGACGCCTTCCGCAAGGTCATATCCGAGGCCATGCAGGACATCGCGGGCACCGGCTCGACCGTCACCTGGGTGCTCAACAACCACGACCAGGTCCGCACGGTGACCCGCTACGGCGAACCCGCCACCGAGGGCAGCGGCCTCGGCCCCGCCCGTGCCCGGGCCGCCGCCCTCCTGATGCTGGCACTGCCCGGAGCCGCGTACATCTACCAGGGCGAGGAGCTGGGCCTGCCCGAGGTCGTCGACCTGCCCGACGACGTCCTCACCGATCCCATCTTCCGCCGCACCGGCAGTCGCGCCCGCATCCGCGACGGCTGCCGGGTGCCTCTGCCCTGGTCCGGGCACGCCTCGCCGTTCGGCTTCACCTCCGGAGCCGAGAGCGCCAAGCCCTGGCTGCCGCAGCCCGAGTACTTCGCCGAGTACGCCACCGACCGCGCCCTCGCCGACACCCGCTCCTTCTGGCACCTGTACCGCGACGGACTCCAGCTGCGTCACTCCCTGCCCCAGCTGGGCGAGGGCACGCTGCACTGGCTGGACACCCCGCCCGGCGTCCTCGGTTTCGTCCGCGGCGACGGGCTGGTCTGCGCCGTCAACTTCGGTACGGCCCCCACGCCCGCGCCCGTCTCCGGCACTCCCCTGCTGTCCAGCGGCCCCTGCCCACCAGGCGTCCTGCCCGGCTCCACGTCCGCCTGGTGGCTGAACGACCTCTGAACCGACCCGTCAACGCCCACTCCCCCGAAGGGACATCAACGATGATGCGACGTCGTACGACCCTGCTCACCGGCTGCACCACCCTCACCCTGGCCCTTGCCACCGCCTGCGGCGGCGGACCGGTCTCCGCGGGCGGCGGTGACAAGGCGCTCAGCGGCCAAACCGTCACCGTGGCCGGTGTCTGGTCCGGCAGCGAGCAGAAGAACTTCCAGAAGGTGCTGGACGCCTTCACCGAGAAGACCGGCGCCAAGACCCGGTTCGTGTCCACCGGTGACAACGTCTCCACCGTCGTCGGCAGCAAGATCGAGGGCGGCAACGCACCCGACGTCGTCATGGTCCCGCAGGTCGGCGTGCTCCAGCAGTTCGCGAAGAAGGGCTGGCTGAAGCCGCTGTCGCCGACCGCACAGCACACGATCACCGGCGACTACGCCCCGGTGTGGAAGAAGTACGGCAGCGTCGACGGCACCCTCTACGGCCTCTACTTCAAGGCCGCGCACAAGTCCACCGTCTGGTACAGCCCCGAGGCCCTCTCCCAGGCCGGCGTCAAGCCGCCGAAGACGTACGACGAGTTGCTCAAGGCCGGGCACACCGTCTCCGACTCCGGTCTCGCCGCCTTCGCCGTCGCCGGACAGGACGGCTGGACCCTCACCGACTGGTTCGAGAACATCTACCTCTCCCAGGCCGGCCCCGAGAAGTACGACGCCCTCGCCGCCCACAAGCTGAAGTGGACCGACCCCTCGGTGGTCGAGGCGCTCACCACCCTCGGCAAGCTGTTCAAGGACCAGCAACTGATCGCGGGCGGGCGGAAGGAGGCCCTCAACACCGACTTCCCGGGCTCGGTGGAAAAGGTCTTCGGCCCCAAGGCCGAGGCCGGCATGGTCTACGAAGGCGACTTCGTCGCCGGAGTCGCCCACGACCAGTTCGGCAAGACCATCGGCAAGGAAGCGAACTTCTTCCCCTTCCCCGCGGTCGGCGGCGGTACGGCACCGGTCGTCAGCGGCGGTGACGCGGCGGTCGTCCTGAAGGACGCCAAGAACGCCAAGGCCGGCATGAAGCTCCTGGAGTACCTGGCGACCCCGGAGGCCGCGGGCGTGTGGGCGAAGGCCGGCGGCTTCCTCTCGCCCAACCGGAAGCTCGACCTCGCCCAGTACGGCGACGACGTCAGCCGCGCCACCGCCAAGTCCCTGGTCGGCGCGGCCGACTCGGTCCGCTTCGACATGTCCGACCAGGCCCCGGCGGCCTTCGGCGGCACAAAGGGCACCGGCGAGTGGAAGCTGCTGCAGGACTTCCTGCGCGACCCGTCCGACCCGAAGGCGACCGCCGCGAAGCTCGAGGCGGCCGCGGCCAAGGCCTACCAGGACTGAACGGCAGCATCATGACCGCCACACTCACCAAGGAGCAGGCGGGCCCGAGGGCCGCCGGCGCGGCGCGCGGGCGCCCCGGCCGGCGGCGCGCCCGGCTCGTCGCCCTGCTCTTCGTGTTCCCCGCGCTGCTCCTGCTCGGCGCGCTCGTCGTCTACCCGGTGCTGTTCACCGTCGGCCGCAGCTTCTTCGACGCCTCCGGCGACCGGTTTGTCGGCGGCGGCAACTACGCCGAGATGTTCCGCGATCCGGCCACCGTGAAAGCCATCCGCAACACCACCATCTGGGTGGTCGTGGCCCCGGCCCTGCTCACCGGTCTCGGACTGATCCTCGCCGTACTGGTGGAGAAGGTCCGCTGGGCCACCGCCTTCAAACTGCTGCTGTTCATGCCGATGGCGGTGTCCTTCCTGGCCGCAGGAATCATCTTCCGGCTCGCCTACGACGAGAACCCGGACAAGGGCGTGCTCAACGCGGCCGTCGTCTCCGTCCACGACGCCTTCGCGGGGACGTCCGCATATCCGACGGCCAGGGGCCGCCAGGAGCTGCTGGACCGGACCCACGACGGTTCCTGGCTCAGCCACGCCGGGGTGTCCCCGGGCGAGTCGGTGGCGCTCCCGATGGTCGGGGTGCTGCCCAAGGACCTGCCCGGGCGCGCCGAACCGGCACGGACGGCGGCCTCACGCAAGGCCGCGGACAACGAGGTGCGCGGTGTCGTCTACCTCGACTTCACCCCCGGCGGAGGCGGCGGACAGGGCACGGTAGACCCGAAGGAGAGCGGCCTGCCCGGCATGAAGGTCGAGGCGCTGCGCGACGGACACTCCATCGCGAGCACGACAACCGCGGCCGACGGCTCCTTCCGCTTCGCCGGGCTGGCGAAGGGCTCGTACACGGTCAAGCTGCCCGCCGCGAACTTCGCCGCGCCCTACCAGGGCATCTCATGGCTCGGCCCGGCCCTCGTCACACCAGCGATCATCGGCGCGTACCTGTGGATCTGGACGGGCTTCGCGATGGTACTGATCGGCGCGGGGCTCGCCACGCTTCCGCGCGACACGCTGGAGGCCGCCCGGATGGACGGCGCGAACGAGTGGCAGGTCTTCCGCCGCATCACCGTCCCCCTGCTCGCCCCCGTGCTCACCGTGGTCTTCGTGACCCTCGTGATCAACGTGATGAAGGTCTTCGACCTCGTCTACATCATCGCTCCCGGGCCGGTGCAGGAGGATGCCACGGTCCTCGCGACCCAGATGTGGCTCGTGTCCTTCGGCGGCGGCAACAACCAGGGCCTCGGCAGTGCCCTGGGTGTGCTCCTGCTGCTCCTGGTGATCCCCGCGATGGTGTTCAACGTCCGCCGCTTCCGCAGGAGTCAGCGATGAGGAGTCAGCCATGAACGCGATCAGGCGGGGCCTGGGCAACGGCCTCGTGCAAGCCTTCCTGGTGGTGATCGGCCTGGTCTGGCTGACCCCGCTGGCGGGACTGTTCCTGTCCTCCCTGCGCTCGGCACAGGACACGGCCAAGGGCGGCTGGTGGACCGCGGTAACCAGTCCTGGCCAGCTGTCCTTCGACAACTACTCGGCGCTGCTGAAGAACTCCGGCATCACCCAGGCCTTCTGGAACACCGTGCTGATATCGGTGCCGACCACCACCCTGGTCGTCGTCATCGCGGCGCTCGCCGGATACGCGTTCGCCTGGCTGGACTTCCCCCTGCGGGAGCCCCTGTTCCTCCTGGTGGTGGCCCTGCTGGTGGTGCCGGTGCAGATCGGTCTGCTGCCCGTGGCCAAACTCTTCGGCCAGTTGGGCCTGTTCGGCACGATTCCCGGTGTGGTCCTCTTCCACGTGGCGTACGGGCTGCCGTTCGCGGTCTTCCTGCTGCGCAACTACTTCGCCGAGGTCCCCAAGGAAATGCTGGAGGCCGCGAGGATGGACGGTGGCAGCGAGTGGCGCATCTTCACCCGGCTGATGCTGCCGGTGGGACGCCCGGCGATCGCCTCGCTCGCCATCTTCCAGTTCCTCTGGGTCTGGAACGACATGCTGGTCGCCCTGCTCTTCGCCGACAGCTCGTCCCAGCCACTGACCGTGGAACTCCAGTCGCAGATACGCCAGTTCGGGAGCAACATCGACGTCCTGGCACCGGGCGCGTTCCTGTCCCTGATTGTTCCGGTGGCGGTGTTCTTCGCCTTCCAGCGGCACTTCGTGCAGGGAGTGATGGCAGGATCCGTCAAGTGACCTGACTCCAGCGGCAGTCGTCTGCGACCGCCATCCTGGAAAGTTCAGCCTCGTGCCTGGGTGCGTCGCACCCAGGCACGACTTGTCCTGGCTCCCTTCCTCCGGCTCGCCCAGGCTGGTGTTCAGCAACCGCGAACAGAAGGAGCGCAAAGTGGGGAACCGGGACGTGGACGTGGTCGGTATGTGGGTGACCGCGGACGGGCACATCCGCCAGGAACTGCGCGCCGACGGCCGCTACGACGAGGCCCGCGGCAGCCGTCGCAGCGCGTACACCGGCCGCTACACGGTGACCGGACACCACATCGACTACGTCGACGACACCGGTTTCACCGCCACCGGTGACATCCGCGACGGCGTGCTCTTCCACGAGCACCTCGTCCTCCACAGGGAAGACCGGGCCTGACACACACGTCCCAGGAAGGCGTTCCAGGAGCTCGGTATACCCGCAGGTCGGACCCCATTTCGGCGTTCCGGCTTCCCGCGTTGGCCAGGGTTCGTTGCTCCACGGGCCGCTCACGCCACATGGTTTGTGCAGCACCACCCGAGCGGGAGCCGCCGTGCGGACCCGCCTCGGTGCCGGGGACGTTGTCGCGACCGGCGTACTGATCCCGTACCTGCGGTCCCGATGGTGCTGATCGACCGTCGCCAAGAACCATCACCACCACGGGGAGCCGACCCACGATGAACATCTTCCGTATCCGCGCAGCCATCGCCACCGTAGGGCTGGCGTCGGGGCTGGGGTTGTGCTTGACCGCCTTCTACGACAACGACAAGGCCGGCGCCGCATCCGGATCCGCTTCCGCCTCGGCTTCCGGATCCGCCTCCGGCCTCGGATCCGCCTGCACCGACGCCGACACCGAGGTCCGGGTCAGCAGGGTCGCCAGTCCCGTGGATCACCTTCTGCTCACGGTCACCAACACCGGATCCGGTGGCTGCACCGCCTACGGAGCTCCTGGCCTCCGCTTCGACGACGGTCAGGAAGTCGTGCCCTGCATCGAGGACAGCCGACCGCAGAGCGCCGTGAGCCTCGCCGCCGGCCAGTCCGCCTACGCCGCACTCAGGTTGACCGGCGACCCGGGCAATGGCGTCGGAGGCTTCACCGCGTCGCAGCTGTCCGTGCTGTTCGCCACGCAGGACCTCAACGGTTCGGTCGGCGCACCCGTCACCGTCGCTCTGCCCGCGGAGACCTTCACGGACAGCGGCGCGGCCGTCACCTACTGGCAGAGCGACAGGCAGGACGCACTCCGCTTCTGACGCCGGTCGCCTCCGCCGCCACAGCGCGCGGCGGCGGCAGTTGCAGACCTTGTGATCGGCGCCCCACGCCGGCGCCGTATCCGACGTACCCATCCATGACCGGGCAGCGAGCGCGGACGAGTCCCGCCGCGACCAGCGGCCCCGAGGAGCACACCCGTGCAGCAGTTGCTACTGCCCCATGCCCCCACGCCGACGGCCCGCCCCACAGCACGCGCCGAACACTCCCGGCACGCCCCGAGGAGCCAGGAAGCCGGCGCCGTCCGGGACTTCCAGGAAGCCGAGTTCATCGGCGACCTCTACCGGCGCCACGGAGCGATACTGCTGCGCTTCGCCGCCCGCCTGCTCGGGGGCGACTGGCACCGTGCCGAGGACGTGGTGCAGGAAGCGGCGATCCGGGCCTGGCAGCACGCCGCCGAACTGGGCTTCGAGGCCGAGTCGGTCCGCTCGTGGCTGCTCACCGTGGTCCGCAACCTGGCCATCGACTCCTACCGCGCCCGGCAGGCGAGACCGCCGGAGATCGAGGAGCAGGAGGCGATGCATGTACCGACCGCGGACGGTGTCGACCTGGCCCTCACCACAGGGATCGTCATCGAGGCGATGCGGGAACTGGAGCCGTACCACCGCGAGGTTCTGCTGCACGTCCACTACGTGGGCCGCAGTGTCCGCGAGACCGCCCTCATGCTGGGCGTGCCACCCGGCACGGTCAAGTCACGTACCTACTACGCCATGCGCGCACTGCGCGAGACACTCCGCGATCGCGGCATCGCCGTATAGGCCGTATAGGCCGCACTGAACGCGGTATCGCCGTCCGCCGTCCGTCGTGCTTCATCCGTTGTCCAGAAGGCTTCAGGCCGGGCGGCCGGCATGGCGGCCCACCCGCAGGCCCAGCGAAGCGGTGTCCAGTGACCCGTCGGCGGCGATCCGGAAGCACCAGCCGGAGTCGGGGGCGTCTCCGAGCACGAGCAGCGCGTCGGCCGGGGCCAGGTGGCTCACCGATTCCCGCTCCTCGCGGTACTGGGCGGCTGCCATGACGAAGAGCCGTGGGGCGCGGTCGCGCAGGGCGCCGGGGTTGCGTCCCTGGATCAGCCGGTAGACCTGGGTGACGGGAGCCGCCGCGAGGAACTCGGCCGACGCCTGGGACGCGCCCTCGGCCCGGCCCAGCGCCTCCCGGAGCGTGGCGGCCGTGTGCAAGCGCGTCGACTGCAGACCGGACGTGATGGCCGTGCTGTCGTGGGCCGCCGAGCCCACGAGGGTGACCTCCGCGTCCCGCCCGACCGGTCCGGTGATCAGCTCGGCCACCATGGCCCGCACCAACTGCCGTACATCCCCGTCGCTACCGGTGACCGATATCGCCGCCGCCGCTCGTGACAGGTCGACCAGGACCCGCTCGCCGCCCTCCAGGCCGACGGTGACGGTCAGCGCATACGGGTGCACCGCGTCGGCCGAGTCGCCTCGACCCGTGTCGTTGAGCCGCTCGGGCTCGGCCCACCACTCCTCACCCTGGTCGTTCACGTTCCACGGAGCAGGAGCGATGGAGTCGGACCCGGCCAGCCGAAGCGTCAGACGTTCCCCGGAGTAGGTGACCGCGTAGACATCGGGCAGGGTGCGCTCGGCGCGGACGCACTCGACGGCCAGGTTCCGCAGACCACGGTCGATGGCGTCCAGAGCCTCCCGACCGAGGACGGCAGCTGGGGTGGGGCGCGGTCGGGTCCTGACGCGGAAGGCGACTTCGGTGACGATCAGCGCCACGACGGAGCCGGCCAACCCCACGCTGAACACGGCGGTCAGGGTGCTGGACGAAAGCATGCGATCACCTTTGTCAGGGCCTTGATGGCCTTGAGGGCCCCGAAGGTCTTGAAAGCCTTGAAGGTCTTGAAGGCCTTCGGGAACGGTCGATTGCTCCCTACGGCCCCGGCACCGAAACGGTTCACGAACGGCTGCGATCCGGTGAACCTCCTCGCTGTCCCGTCCGTAGGGCCGATGGGTCCGGGTGACCTGTGTGCCTGCCGCGGTCCGCCGCGCGGGCGCTGCTTCTTTTGTCTGCGACTGTTTGCGACCTGCTGGAGTTCCACGTGCGCCTGATGTTCACCGTGGTCGACGATGTCGGCGAAGCCTTTGACGTACACCTCGACGCCGACCCCGGCACACCCATGGCCGCCGTCGCGCAGGCGCTCGCCGAGACGGCCGG
Organism: Streptomyces sp. NPDC086787; assembly: GCF_044745865.1. Classification (NCBI taxonomy): domain Bacteria; kingdom Bacillati; phylum Actinomycetota; class Actinomycetes; order Kitasatosporales; family Streptomycetaceae; genus Streptomyces; species Streptomyces sp. NPDC086787. The sequence continues at coordinate 150,334 of NZ_JBIVBC010000009.1, forward strand.
CGCCGCCCTGCCCCTCAGCGGCTCGGGCCTGTACGTCGAGGGCGTAGCCCTGCCGGAGGACCTGCCGCTGCGGGACTCGCCGCTGCGCGACGCGGCCGTGGTCGGTCTGGGCCGATCCGCGGGCACTCCCGCGGCCGAGCCACGCGGCCTGGTCGAGGTACGGGCCGTCGGTGGTCCGGGAGCCGGAGCCGTGCACCGTCTGGACATCGGTGACTACCGGGTCGGCGTCGCCGTCGACGGTACGCCGTACATCGGCCGGGGCACCCCCGACCGGCACTGCGCCGAACTCCGCGTGGGCCCCGGTGGGCGCTGTGTCGTCACCCCCGCGGACGAGGTGTCCCTGCGACTGGACCACGCCGATGTCGACGGCGAGCGCCCCTGGCCGCTCGGTGCCCAACTCCTCGTCGACGGCTGTCTGCTCGAACTCGTCGCGCCGGAAGAGCCCGACGCCGCCGTGCAGCCGTCCGAGGACGGCACCGGATGGGACTACAACCGGCCGCCGCGACTGCTGCCGACGAAGCCCGAGATGCGGTTCACCCTGCCTTCCCCGCCGTCGCCACCGGCCAAGCGCCCGCTGCCCTACATCGCGGCGATCGTCCCGCTGGTCCTGGCCGGGGCCGGCGTCCTGGTCTTCGGCCGGATCTACATGCTGCTGTTCGGCCTGCTCTCGCCGGTCGCCATCGTCGGCAACTATCTGGTCAACCGGCGCTCCGGGCGCGAGACCCACGCCACCTCGCTCGCGAAGTACGAGGAGAAGAAGGCGCGGATCGAGGCCGACGCCGAAGCGGCCGTGATCGCCGAGCGCACCGCCCGGCGGACGGGCTTCCCCGACCCGGCCACCGTGCTGCTCACGGCCGTCGGGCCGCGACGCAGGCTCTGGGAACGCCGTGCCACCGACAGTGACTTCCTGGAACTCCGCGTCGGTACCGACGATCAGCCGTCCGGCGTGGTGGTGCAGGACCCGACCCTGGACGAGCACCGGCGCCAGGTGTCACCGGACGCGTTCGACGTGCCCGTCACCGTCTCGCTGCGCGAGCACAAGGTGCTCGGCATCGCCGGGCGGCGGCCGGCCGTACTGGCCGCGGCGCGCTGGGCGGTGGCTCAGGCCGCCGTCCTGCACAGCCCGAAGGACCTGCTGATCCATGTCCTCACCACCGGGGACACCGGCGAGGAGGCCTGGGCGTGGACCCGGTGGCTGCCGCACCTGCGGCAGCGTACGGGAGACACACCGGCCAGCATCGGCACCGACACCGAGACCTCGGCTCGCCGGGTCGCCGAGCTGACGGCACTGATTTCCGCCCGTGCGGGTGCGACGGGCGAGCGGAGGGCCGCCGATCGACCTGACGTGCTCGTCGTGTTGGACGGCGCCCGCCGACTGCGCTCGCTCCCCGGTGTGGTGCAGATCCTGCGCGACGGCCCCGCCGTCGGTGTGCACGCCCTCTGCCTGGACGCCGAGGAGCGCTTCCTGTCGGAGGAGTGCCAGGCCGTGGTGGTCGAGGAACCCGGCGGCACCCTGCGGGTCGGGCGGAGCCGGTCCAACACCCGTGCCGGAGTCCGCGCCGACGGGGTGTCCGTCGACTGGTGCCGTTCGGTCGCCCGAGCGCTCGGTCCGCTGCGGGACTCCAGCGCTGTGGAGGAGGAGGGTTCCGTGCTCCCCTCCTCGGCACGGCTGCTCGACGTCCTCGCGCTGGATCCGCCCACGGCACAGGAGGTGGCCGGCCGCTGGAAGGCCGGCGGTCGCTCCACGTCGGCCGTAGTCGGGGCCTCGCTGGACGGCCCGTTCGCCCTGGACCTGCGCCGCGACGGCCCGCACGGGCTGATCGCGGGGACCACCGGCTCCGGGAAGTCGGAACTCCTCCAGACGCTCGTCGCCTCGTTGGCCGTGGCCAACCGGCCGGACGCCATGACCTTCGTCCTCGTCGACTACAAGGGCGGCTCCGCGTTCAAGGACTGTGTGTCCCTGCCCCACACGGTCGGCATGGTCACCGACCTCGACGCCCATCTCGTGGAGCGCGCGCTGACCTCTCTGTCGGCCGAGCTGAAGCGGCGGGAGCACCTGCTGGCGGATGCAGGGGCCAAGGACATCGACGACTACGTGGAGCTGCTGCGGCGTGAGCCCGGCCGTCCCTCGATGCCCCGGCTGCTCATCGTCATCGACGAGTTCGCCTCGATGGTCCGCGACCTTCCCGACTTCGTGAAGGGGCTGGTCAACATCGCCCAGCGGGGACGATCCCTGGGCATCCACCTGATCCTGGCGACCCAGCGCCCCGGCGGAGTCGTGTCCCCGGAGATCCGTGCCAACACCAACCTGCGTATCGCCCTGCGTGTCACCGACGCGTCGGAGAGCCAGGACGTGCTGACCTCACCCGAGGCGGCTCACATCTCCAAGAACACCCCCGGCCGGGCCTTCGTGCGACTCGGCCAGACGTCCCTGGTGCCCTTCCAGGCCGGCCGGGTCGGTGGCCGCAGGCCCGGTGTGTCCGCGAACGCGGTCCAGGCGCCGTGGGTCGTGCCCCTCGGCTCGAACCAGCTCGGCCGCCCGCTGCCCGCGCGGCCTCACGCCTCGCACCGCCGGCCGGAGGCCGACGCGACCGACCTCGCGGACCTGGTCGAGGCGATCCGCGGTGCCGCGACCGATCTGAACGTCCCGCCGCAGCACAGCCCTTGGCTGCCACCGCTGCCCACGACGCTGGTCACGGCCGAGCTGCCGTCCGTCGCGGGGTCCGCCGCCGCGTCGTCGACCGCGTACGACCTCGCGCCGGTGACGTACGGCCTTGTCGATCTGCCCGCCGAGCAGCGACAGGTGCCGGTCGTCCTGGACCTGGCCACGCTCGGCCATCTGCATGTCGTCGGCTCGCCCCGGGCCGGACGGTCACAGACCCTGCGCACCATCGCCGGGGTGCTGGCGCGTGCCCACTCCAGCGCGGACGTCCACCTGTACGGCATCGACTGCGGCAACGGCGCCCTGCTCGCCCTCGAACCCCTGCCGCACACCGGTGCCGTCGTCCAGCGCACCCAGCCCGACCGGCTGGCCCGTCTCCTGGGCAGGCTCACCGCCGAAGTCGCCCGCCGCCAGGAGCTGCTGGCCTCCCGGGGCGCCGCCGACCTGCCCGAGCTGCGCCGGACCCTTCCGGACGAGGAACGGCCCGCACACATCGTCGTACTCCTGGACCGCTGGGAGGTGTTCGACAAGACGCTCGCCGACTACGACTCCGGTGCCCTGCTGAACAGCGTGCTCGCCCTTCTGCGCGAGGGGGCGAGCGTCGGCGTGCACGTCGTGCTCGCCGGTGACCGGACGCTGTTCTCCACCCGGGTCAGCTCCTCGACCGAGGACAAGCTGGTGCTGCGTATGAACGACAAGGCCGAGTACTCGATGATCGGTATCTCACAGCGCGCCGTGCCGGACGACATCCCCTCGGGACGTGCGCTGCGCGCCGTCGACAAGGCCGAGGTGCAGATCGCGCTCCTGGACCGGGACCCCGCCGGTCAGGCCCAGGCGGCCGCGCTCCAGGCCATCGGTGCCGAGCGCACCGGCCTCGACGCGGAAGTGCCGCGCGCCCGCCGCCCCTTCCGTATCGACACGCTCCCGGACCGGCTCACTCCCGAGCAGGCGGCCGCTTACCTGCCCGCTGAGCGTCCCGGCGAGATGTGGGCGATGGTCGGTGTCGGCGGGGACGAACTCACGGCCCAGGGAGCGGACTTGTCCCTCATACCGTCGTTCGTCGTCGGCGGCCCGCAACGCTCCGGCCGCAGTACGGTCCTGCTCACCATGGCCCTGTCCCTGCTGTCGGCCGGCACCTCGCTGATCGTCGCCGCGCCGCGCCGCTCACCGTTGCGGGCGCTCGCCGGGCGGCCGGGCGTGCTCGCGGTGTACGAGGGCCCGGATGTACCCAGGGCCGAACTGGAGCAGATGCTGGCCGAGGCCGCCCATCCCGTCGTGGTGATGGTCGATGACGCGGACCTGCTCCAGCAGACCACTGCCGAGCCCGTGTTCAGCCAGATCTGCCGAGTCGGCGGCGAGTACCGCCGAGGTCTTGTCCTCGCCGGTCAGACCGAGCGGCTGGCGAGCGGGTTCTCCGGCTGGTTCACGGAGGCCCGACGGGGGCGCCAGGGCGTTCTGCTCAGTCCGCAGTCGGTCGGTGACGGTGAACTCATCGGCGGCAGGATTCCGCGCAGCCGACTCGGCGCGGGACGTCCGGGGCGTGTGTTCTTCAGCGCCGGGGACGGGAAGCTGCGGATGCTTCAGGTCCCGGAGACCACTGTGTGACAGGTACCCGGGACGACGATCGCCCTTTCTCCCACCAGTCCTGGTGGGAGAAAGGGCGATCGTGTGTGTGCGGAGGCGACTGCGTCGCCGAGGGGAGTGGTCAGACCGGCCGCAAGGTCTCCCCGTTCTTCTTCGCCTGGTCGACCTGGTATCCGCCGTAGCCCAGACCGGCCAGTCCCACCGGGATGTTGAGGTAGTCGGCCCACTTCCCGAACGACTCCAGCTTCGACGGTTGTGTCGAGCCGCTCGCCTGCGTCGGAGCCGGCGACACGTGAGGCGACGCGGGCGGTGACGCGGGCGGTGACGCGGGCGGTGACGCGGGCGGTGACGCGGGCGGTGACGCGGGCGGTGACGCGGGCGGTGGGGGTGGAGGCGAAGTGGGCGGCGCGGGCGGGTTGGGCTGAACCGGGGAGGCCTGCGGCGGGTGCTGCGCCGGACCGGGCGTCGGCGGTCGTGACGGCGCCGTCGCGAAGCTGTTGTTGGACGCGGTGCTGGGTGTGGGCGACGGCGGCCGCGAGGGCGGGGTCGGCGCGGTCGCGAAGCTGTTGTTGGACGTGGCGCTGGGCGTCGGCGACGACGGGCGCGGGGGCACTGGTTGCAGGGGGATGCCCTGGGAGTTGTTGCCGCCGGTGCCCGCGTTGCCGCCCGAACCGCTGGTACGGGTGGTTCCCGCGGCTCCGGTGCCTCCGGTCCCGGTCGCTCCGGTGCCTCCGGATCCGGTTGTCGTGGGCTTGGGTTTGGGCCGTATGAGGTTCTTGCCCCCCTGCGCGAAGTTCTTCAGCGAATTCGCAGCCGACGGGATCTTCGCGATGGCGACCACGCCGAGCCCCAGCCCCAGGGCTCCCAGGACCAGTCCGGGGATGTCCCAGTCACCGGTATCGATCCCCTTCGCGATCGTGAGTGCCAGGCCGCCCGCGCTGAGTGCGATGCCGATCGCGATGCCGACCACCTGGAGACCCGGAATGAACAGCGTCACGACCGCCACGATCGCGCCCGCGATGCCGATGACGAGCCCCAGGACCTCGTCCCACAGGGTGTCCCAGAAACTCTTCTTCTTCACGGCGTCATGGCGTGCCGTGTCCAGCTCGTGGGCCGCGGTACGGGCGTCGGACTCACGGAGCGCCTTCGCGTCCGCGGCGAGCCGCTGTGCGGCCGACAGATCGGCCTGGGCCGAGTCCACGTCCTTCTGCGCCGCGTTCCGCTCCGACTCCGCCTTGCCGACGGCGTCCCGGGCCGCGTCGCGTGCCGTCTGGTCGTCCATCGACGGCTCGGGAGCGTTCTGCAGGGACGACAGATTCGCCCCGGCCGCGTCCAGCGCCGCCATGGCGGCATCGAGCCGCCGACGCGCCTCTCGCCCCTGCTCCAGGGCCCGATCCGCCTGGTCCTGATGAGCCTCCAGCTTCGGCACGTAGTTCTTGACCGCGTCCGAAGCCTGCCGGTAGGAGTCGCGAAGCTGCCCGACCTGTTTGGGCAGTTCGTCCAGCACCCCCCGGAGCTTGTCCATGGACTTGCCCTTACCCAGCTGTCCATTGTCGATGTTGTTGATGGAGGAGAAGGAGCTCTCCGCGTCGTCGGCGATCGTGTCGTACTCGGTGGCGAGCCTCTTCAGGATGTCGGGGTCGCCGGGAGTGGGGTCCGCCGACAGATCGAGGACTTCCCATTCGGCCGTGGGTGGCCGTGCCATGTCAGGTGTCTCGCTTTCTCGGGGCGTGTGTCCGGTACATGCGGATCACACGTCGAACTTGAGCGTGCCTGCGATCGCGTCGAACACATCGAAGAACTGGTCCGTCAGTGGCAGGTTCGGTGTGGTGCCGGCGATGACCAGGATCGAGTCGGTGCCGGGCACCGGGACGATGGTCTGCATGATCGCCACACGGATCGAGGCCCGTCCGTAGAAGTCGATGTCCTCCACCGAGGTGACCCGACCGGCGGGACCCGCGTGCGGGAGTTCGACGACCCCGGTCTGCCGGGCACGTGTGCCCTTGCCCAGGGAGTTCCCGGCACCGTGGTTGGCGAAGGCGAGCATCAGCTCCGCCAGGTCGGGGGTGGCTCCCTCCGGCAGGTCGTGCCGCAGCACCATGACGTTTCCGATGAGGAAGGAGCCGTCCTCCAGCACGTCGAACATGCCCGCGAACTGGAGCGCGCCACGGGCATGCGCCTCACGCGCGCTTCGGCGGGCCGCCCTGATCAGCGAGTCGAGCCCCTCACGTGCGTCGGCGGGGACGTTGTCACCGATGTCGGCCATGATGCGGCGACGGATGGACGCGTCCCGGGTGCTCGGGTCGAGATCGAGATTCCACCAGGATTCGGGCATCCGCAGCCCGTAGGTGTTCGGTGTCTGCGTGGCGGACGCGGGGCCGCTCATGCCGGCTTCTCCTTCGCTTTGTCCAACTCCTCGTTCAACTTGTCGTCGGTCCCACGGAAGTTGTCGATGATGCCCTGGGACGCCTCCTTGAACGTGTCGACGTTCTCCTGGACACGTTCCTGGCCCGACTTCCACGCGCCGTCGAAGCTGTTGATGGCGTGGCTGAGGGTCTCGTCGCCGACGTCCTCGTCCGAACCGACGGAGCCGAGGCTCGCCGTCCTGGAGATCGCGGAACGGATCTCGTCGAGCATCCTGATCACCTCCCCGAGCTCCTCCATCGGAATCTGAATCTGATCCTGGGTCCCTGACATGGGGTACCTCCGAACTCCCGTGATTCCTCGTGACCTGAGGCCGGATACGCGAACCCTCGGAATCGCGGCCCGGCCCGGACGCACGGATACCGTGCGTCCGGGCCGGGCCGGGCACATGTCAGCCGATGGACCCGGCCGTCTGGTCGTCGGTGCTCACGAAGGCGTCGGCCACCGCGGCGAGGAACTGACTGACGCCCTCCAGCCCCTCGATGGCGTTGCGCGTACCGGTGTTGTACTCCTCCCAGTACGGCTTGAACTTCGTCTCGGAGCCCGGCGTGCTGTAGGCCGCGGCGACGACGTCGCCCATCTTGGAGTCGGCCTCCTGGAGGCTCTGCTGCATCAGCTCCTTCTGGCTACGGAGCCAGGAAGCCGCCTGCTCGATCTCCGCCGGGTCGATGTTGATCTGGCCACCAGCCATGACACTTACCTCCATTGGTTCGGAAATGCGGCGGTTTCACGACCACCGCACCCGGCCCTACGGGGCGTCGCGCCAAACGGTTCACGATCCGAGGCGAAAACATCCGGTGGACAACACCTTGGATTCCCGGCGCGTCCTGACCTTGCGGAGAACCCACGACGCGGTGCGGCCGCCTCCCGGCTCCGGACGCTAGAGGTAGTCCTCCAGGCGGGCCACAGTGAAGCCCTGCTCCCGTATGTGGCGCAGCATGTTCGCGGTCATCTCGGTCATCGTCGTGCCCTTGAGCTCGGACGGTCCTCGAAAGTGGGCGAGAATGATGTCGCCGGGGTGGAGCTTCTTGTCACCGCGCTGGTACTGCATGTTTTTGATCTGCATGGACTCCCGCCAGAGCACGACCGACTCGACCCCGCAGGACGCGGCGGCCGACCGGGTGTCCTCGTTCCAGTTGCCGTAGGGCGGGCGAAAGAGCCGCGGCGTGATGCCGTATCGATTCTTCAACTTCTCCTGCTGGCCGCATATCTCCCGCTTCTGGGCAGCGGCGCCAAGAGTGCGCAGGTTCGGGTGGGTCAGCGTGTGGTTGTTGACATCGCCACCGAGCTTCTGGAGCTTGCTGAAGTAGCCGTAGTCGGAGCGGATCGCGGCGTCCGTCAGGAACATCGTGAAGGGGAGGTTCAGCTCCCGCATCATCGTCACGAACTTCGGGTCCTTCTCCGCCCCGTCGTCGAACGTGAGGAAGACGACCTTCTCCTTGGTGGCGATCTCGCTGACCACCGGCACCTGGCCGCGACCGGCCCGGCCTCCGCCGGGCTTGGCCGCGGGCGGAGCCGGCGGGGCGGCCAGCGGCTCAAGGCCCCACTTGCGGTAGGCGGCCTCGGTCTTGGCCCGTGCGCCGGCCGCGTCCGTGCCGGACTCCCCGGCCCGCGGGGCGGACGCGGACGGTTCCGCACTGCGGGAGGCCGAAGAGCCTCCGCTCGAACACCCCGTCGCGAGGCCCATGAGAACGGCGCAGGCCAGTGCCGCGCCCCTGATCCGCCCGCCCACCGCGTCCACCTCACGTCGTGCCTACACCCAGCTCTGCCTTTCTTGAGGGGGAACAGGCGTCCGAGGTTCCACCGGACGACCCGCAGGGGGGCACCGGCCCCGAGACCGGCCGGCTTCGGCCGCAGCCGTCATTCTCTTCCCGGCACGCCTCACCAGCACCAGCTGGTGAGACGCCATGCGCAGGTCCTGGCCTTGACGGGGGTGGGATCCACCGCGGTGTGGGTCATGGCGTCGCCGCCGCCGGTGACGGTGGCCGAGTTGACGACGTGCCGGGGCGCGTCCTTGGCGACGTTCACGGTGAGGTGGATGGGCGGATAGGCGGCTCCGGCGGCCAGGATGTCGTCACGGGTGCACGTCAGCGCGGACACCGAGCAGGTCCAGCCGGTCCCCGAGAGGGCGGTGGCGGTCAGGCCGTGGGGCAGGGTGTCCGAGACGGTGACGGGAGTGCCGTTGGTGGGTCCCGAGCCGACGGCATTGGCCACCTTGAGGGTGTAGACGGCTCCGCGCTCACCCTGGCGGAAGACACCGCGGTGGGTCTTGGTGATCGTCAGGGCGGGTGCGTCCGTGCAGATGCCCTCCGGTCGGCTCGTTGCGCCGATGTCACCCGTCCAGGTGTTCGCCGTGCCCGCCGTGCCGGACCCGGTGCTGTCGTCCTCGCAGTCGAGTACGGCACTGCCGTGGGCCGTGTTGTGGGTGATCTGGAGCCCGCTGTTCCCGGCCTCGATCAACAGTCCCACGTTGCTGCTACCGGTGACGTAGTTCGTGTCGATGGTCCCGTCGGTCTCGCCGCCGCTGATCCGCACCCCGTTGCGACGCGACGTGACGGTGTTGCCTGTGATGTTCAGGCCCGTGCTGGGCGCGCCGAACAGACTGGTCACCCTGATGCCGGACGCGTCTCCGCCGGTGATGGTGTTCCTGTTGATCCGCAGCCCATCGGTGTTCCCGCCGACGAAAATGGCACTTCCCGCGGTCGGATCATCGGGGTCCGTGTGTGTGGCCACATTGTCTTCGACCCGGGAGGACCTCGCGTTGACCATCACGGCGAACGAGGCGTCATCGGTGCTCGTGTTGTGGGTGATGAGCAGGTCGTGGGAGAAGTCCGACGAACTTCCGGTGCTGTTGACGGCGGCGGAACTGTGACCGGAGAAACTGTTCTCGGTGATGGTCGTGTCATTGGCGGGCCCGTTCGAGACGAACACGCCCGCGCCGCCCGCGGCTCCAGTCTGGTTGTTGCTCACGAAGCGGTTGTGCCTCACCAGCGTCGGAACCGTTCCGTCGGACGCCAGATTGATGCCGTACGTGTTGTTGGTGATGATGTTGTCAAGGAAGGAGAAGCCGCTGCCGCCGTGGAAGGCTTCGATTCCGTCGGCATTCTGTGTGGGCGCACCGGCGCCTCGGATGGTGAACCCGTCGATGGTCACGCTGCTGACCCCGGCCAGAATGTTGAAACCACCGGTGCTTGATTCGACGATGGATTCCTCGCTCGGCACCGCACGTCCGGTGCGGGCGTCGACTCCCGCCTGTGCTCCGAGGAAGGTCAGTGTCTTGTCCACCGTGACGGTCTCCGGGTAAAGACCGGCGCACACCCTGATCGTCGCGCCGGGTACCGCGTCGACCACCGCGGCCTGAATCGTCGCGTACTGCGGATCCACACACGTGGCACTGGCAGTCCCCACCACCAGCTCGTCCACCAAGGCGGCGGGGGCGGGAACAGCAGTGCCCGCACTCCAGACCACAGCCGCCACGAAAATGCCAAATGTCTGCCCGAAACGCAATCTCACGCTCATATCACTCCCTTTTGGAGCGATCAGAGCATGGGGCTCCTCCTTCCTCGGCCTCCAGAACCCGACCGCAGTCAATATCCGCTCCTTCGGAGCATCCTTGATGCGCCCGCTTGGTAGGGTTTGCGGCTTGGGCGGTCTGTGGATCTGCGGCCCCCAGAGTCCAGGGAGGGTCGGATGGCGGTGAAGTTCTCCTACCAGAACGCCGGTGCGCCGGACCTGTACAGGCGCGGCGTCCAGCCTTCGACGGCATCCCTGGAAATGCTGCTCGTCGACATCGAGGCCGACCTGGTCATCCGGGATGGCGACTGCGTGGTGTGGGCCGAGGAAGGGTTTCCCGTGGCTGAGCTGGCGCGCGCTCTGATGGACTGGCTGCACCAACCGGATGGCGAGCGCGATGACTTCGAGTTCGACTCGATGTCCTACGCAGAGCTGGGGGTGGTGCGGATTTCGCGATCTGCAGAGGCCTGGCGGGTCGGTTCCGTCTTCCAGTCGGACACGTGGACCTCGCCGGTTGGCTGGGATCTCCTTGTGGCGGAGATCAGGCAGTTCGTGGCGGCGGTCCGTAAGGACGTGGCGGATCTCGGCGTCGAAGCCGGTCTGATTCCTGAACTCTGAGGCATGGCCCGGAGGCGCGCGTGGTGTCCGTGAGCGGGCCAGGGTGCCCCGGTCGCGTATCTGGACCAAGGTCCTCGCTCCTCCGGAGGCCGGTTCATTCGCCCCGTGTCGCCGAGGCGACCATGGCGGAGAGGACGCCTGTCACGAGGAGGCTGCAGATCATGACCAGGCCCACGCCGATGACGAAGAGGCCGCTGGAGTCGTCCGACCAGTCGTAGTACGCGGCAGCCGTCAGCCCGGCAGTGGTGCCGATCACGGCGCCCGCGTAGTAGCGGCGTAGAGCAGCCGAGCACACGGGTACCAGCAGAGTCACCCCCAGTCCGGCTACCTGCCATGCCCCGTACGGCTGCTGGCGCCAACCCAGCCACAGGGCCCACCCGGCGATTGCCAGCCCCGCCACGACGACGACCGACAGCAGTTGGGGCACGGGCTTCCGCAGTTCTTTCCTCATGCGGCGAGTGTTCGGCTCGCCCGCGTCACCAACCAGCGCACAGATACTCAGCTCCGCCTGAGTACGTGTCCGGGTCAGGGGGTGGGCGGGGTCCAGTCGGCGGGCAGACCGGACTGGGCGAGGACGGTGGCGAGGCTGTAGTGGTCCTGGTCGGAGGCGATCCGGCGGTGGTTCCGGTCGAGGTCGAGGAGAGTGGTCATCGGTACGGCGAAGGGCTCGGGCGCACCCTTGAGATGGCCGGCGTAGACGGCTTCGACGGTGATACGGTCGCCGTCGCTGCGGGTGGAGCGCACCGTGACGTGGACGTCGTCGATGAGGCTGTCGGCGCGAGCCTTCCATCCCGTTATCTCCTGGCGGCCGTGGAAGGTGACACCCACGGCTTCGTCGATGTAGGTGCCGTCGGCGGTGAACAGGGCGCCGAGCGCCCGAGGGTCGGTGCCGTTCCAGGCGCGGGCCCACTCCACGACGATCCTCGGCGGCCGCAGTCCGGCATCCTTCGCGGCGTGGGCGGCGGTGGCAGCGGCGGCGTTGAGGGCTGCGGCGGCGATCATTATCGTCTTGGCGCGGGACGGGCGGGACGTCATGGTGATGATCCTTCAGGTGTGGGCGTGGCCGCGGCCTGTGCGGCCGGGAGGGCGTTACGGGCAAGTCGACTCGGGGCGCCGCCTGGAATGAGCGCGCGATCGGCCGCGCTTCGTCCAGGCGGTGCCGGGTCAGTCCCAGAGGGAGATCGCGAGGACCAGGGCGGCGACCGGGACCAGCAGCCACGGCTCAGCCAGGACCATGAGCCCGGTGAGGACGAGGGCGAAGTACGCCAGTGCCTTGGCGGTACGCCGACGGGCCTTGCTCTTCTTCGTGCCCTTGCTCTTCTTCGCCTCCTTGTCGTGCGGCGCCTTCCCAAGGAGAGCGGTTGCGGTAGCGGTTGCGGAGTTCGTCTCGGTGTTCGTCATGGCACTCAGCTTCGCCGCGGGAGCACCGCCCTCGCGTCGGTGAAGTCTGCCTACATGGGTGACGGCCACCGACGCGTACGTAGGGCCGGCGCGCGGAGCGAGACGTACGCCCCTGACCTCGACGGCCGTACAGCCGCCCTTGCTCGGCGTCGGCCGCACCCGAGCCAACTCGCCGATCAGCGGATCGCGTCGACGGTGTCGCAGCGGAGCTCGAGGCTGTCGAACGGAGCACGCGTGGGCACCATTCTCGCCACGCAGAAGGCCCCACGCGCACACCTCTCGTTTCGCAGTTGACAGCAAGAACACGGCACGCCAGAGTCCCGGCGTGACCGAGACGAACGAGCTGTCGCCAGCCGAGATGCGTGTATGGCAGGCCTTCCCGCGAGGCGAGTCCGTGGACTTCCGGCCCGAGAACGAGGATCCGGCACTCGGCGACACCTGGAGCGCCGAGCGGACCGTACGGGCGAGTGTGCTGCGGGCGCTGCTTCTCAAGGCTCCGCGGGAGGAGGGCGAGATAGCCGCGCTCAAGGTCACCGGAGCGCGAATCACCGGCGTACTGGATCTGAAGTACGCCACGATCGACGCCGCCGTCCGCCTGAGTCACTGTCAGTTCGACAGCGTCCCAAACCTCTACGGTGCCAAGCTGCGTCAGCTCAATCTGAGCAAGTCCGTTCTTCCAGGCCTGACCTCGGGGACCTTACGGGTCGAGGGGGTGCTGCGAATGACGGACTGCCGGATGCGGGGCCCGGTACGGCTCGGCGGGGCGCAGATCTCCGGGGCGCTGTTCATGGAGCGGGCGGAGTTCACGGCGTCGGACGACTCCGAGCCAGTGCTGCAGCTCAACCAGGCAGCAATCGGAGACGACCTGTGGGCGCCGGAGATGCGCGCGCACGGACAGGTACGGCTCACTGGTGCCTCCGTCGCCGGGCGAATCAACGTTCAGGATGCCGAGTTCATCAAGCCCGGCGGCACCGCGCTGGACGCCCAGAACCTGCAAGTCGGAGCCCACATACGGGCGCGGTGCGTACGTACGCAGGGTCGGATCGAACTCCGAGGTTCTCGCATATCGGGCCGTCTCGACCTGCTCCACGCTCAGCTGTCGCATCCGGGCGACACGGCACTGCGGGCGAGCAGTTGTGTCATCGGTGAACTGTGGTTGCGCGGTGGTGATCGCATCAAGGGCGCCTTGAATCTGCGGCGTTCTCAGATAGAAATCCTGACCCTCGAACCGGAGATGCTGCCCGAGCAGGTGCATCTCAGCAATCTCAGGTACACGGTGCTCAGTCCGCACGAGCCCGCCGAGCGCCGCCTGCCGATGCTGGAACGGGATGGTGGCCGGTATGAGCCACATTCCTACGAGCAGCTCATGGCGGCATATCGCCATGTCGGCGACGACGACGCGGCCCGTCTCGTTCAGCTCGCCAAACAACGTCGCCGGCGCACCACGCTCGCCTGGTACGGACGGCTGTGGGGGTACGTTCAGGAGGCCACCGTCGGCTACGGCTTCCGCCCGTTGCGTGCGGCCGTTTGGCTGTTGTCCCTCATGGCCGTTGGATCGATTGCGTACGGCCTGCACCACCCTCGCCCCGTCAAGGCGGGCGAGGCCCCTGACTTCAACCCTGTCTTCTACACTCTCGATCTGCTCCTGCCGGTCATCGATTTCGGCCAGGAGTCGGCGTTCGCCCCTGAGGGCTGGTATCAGTGGCTGTCGTACGTCCTGATCATCACCGGCTGGATACTGGCGACGACGATCGTCACGGGCGTGACCCGTACGGTCAGCCGTCAATGACCCCGTCAGAACTCGCGAGGATCCTCGCAGAACACCGTCTCATGGCTGTGCCTCGACAAGGCTGAGTGATCCGTACGGGCCGTTCTCAGGCCCCCGGGTGCGCCGGTGAACCATGGGGCGGGTTCGTGGCTTTCGTCATGGCCCCGCACGGTCCGCGTACCGAATCCCCGTCAGTCGCGCCGAGGGAGCCGGACGGTGAACGTGGAGCCGGTGCCGGGGGTGCTGACGACCGAGGCCGTCCCGCCGTGCGCCTCGGTCAGTTTGCGGACGATGGCCAGTCCGAGGCCGCTGCCGCCGGTCTGGCGGTTGCGGGACTTGTCCGCACGCCAGAACCGGTCGAACACATGGGGCAGGTCCGCCGGATCGATGCCGCAACCGGAGTCGGTGACCTCCAGGACCAGTTCGTCGTCCTCCTCCCGCGCCCGCAGGACCACCCGGCCGCCGCGCGGGGTGTGTCTGATCGCGTTGGAGACGAGGTTGCTCATCACCTGGCGCAGTCGCACCGGGTCGGCCTGGACCTGGAGTTCGTGGGCAGCATCGATGAACAGCGCGACGCCCGCCGGTCCGGCTTCCCCGTGGTGCGCCACCGCCGCCTGCTCCAGCACCTGCCGTACGGCGAGCGGCTCCCGGCTCAGTGTCAGGCTTCCGGCGTCGGCCGCGGCGAGGTCGCGCAGGTCCTCGATGATGTGCTGGAGCTGCATCGCCTCGTCCATGAGCAGGACCAGCAGTTGTGGGTCGGTCGGTGTCAGTCCGTCCTGGGCGGCCTCCAGCCAGCTCCGGATGTTGGTCAGCGGGGTGCGAAGTTCGTGTGCCACGTCGCTGACCATGGCCCGGCGTTGCCGTTCCAGGGCCTCCCTGCGCTCGGTGAGGTCGTTGAAGGCCACGGCGACACGGCCGATCTCGTCCTTGGTCAGCACCGGGACGCGTGCCGCTTCGCCGGCCGGGCGTTGGGCCGCGGTGATCAGTGCGCGCAGTGGCCGGACCAACCGGCTGCCCAGCAGGACGGTCACGGCACAGGTGACGGTGAGGACGATGCCCGCGGCGCCTGCGACGCGCAGGGTGTTCGCCCTGGAGAGCCCGACTGCCGCGGTGGTCGGATGCCCCGGGTCGGAGACGAAGAGCAGGACGGGCGGCGAGACATAGGGCCGTAGCTGCTGTCTGCGGCCTTCGTAGACGCAGTCCTGCGCGGCGCGGTCCGAATTCTCCTGGCGTTTGCTGCGGCCGGTGAAACGCCAGGAGAAGTCCGCGAAGATCTCGACGGGCGGTCTGCCCTGCTGTCTCAGGCACTCCGAAGCCAGTTCGGACGCCTGACGGAGCGGCACGGTCTCCGACGGCAGGGCGGCCTTGAGGAAATCGAGCCCGCAGTCCGCCGATGCCGCCGCGCGGGCGTCGGCATCGGCATCGCTTCCGTGCTCGGTGAGCTGGATCGTGGCCCGCCCGCTGGGCAGGGTCACGACTTTGTTGGCGACCCGGCGGCCGGTGAGACAGCGGGCGATCTCGTGCACACTGGCCTGCGCCTTGGCCCGGTCATGGTCCTCCAGGCGGAACGGGCCCACCGCCTGTGGGTCGATCGGGCCGACGGCGTTCTCGTGGGACGACAGGACGGGGTCGAGTCGAAGTGGGTCGACGGATGCGGCCGGCCGGGCGGGCAGGGGCACGGCCGGCCGGGAGGCGGCCAGACGGGTGTGGGCGGCGGTGGTGATGGTGATCGCTCTGCCGGTGCGCGCCGCCAGATCACGGATCAGGGGCTGCACCCCGCCCCAGTCGGTGTGGGTGGCGGAGTAGGAGATCAGGGCGTCGTAGATGAGGACGTCGGCCTTCGACGACCGGCCCTGTTCCGTGCTGATCGCCTGTGTCGTGGTGGTGACGGCGGCCCAGGTGGTCGCGGCCACCGAGCACAGGGCGACCAGCAGGGACGCGGCGAGCAGCCGGACGAAGAGGCTGGTGTGCAGCGGCACCCCGGACCGGCGCACGTCAGTTGCCCGCCAGGTCGGTTCCCGACGACAGCTTGTAGCCGATGCCGTGGACGGTGATCAGGTGGGCCGGGCGGCGCGGGTCCGACTCGAGCTTCTTGCGCAGGTTCATCACATGCATGTCGATGGTGCGAACGGTCGAGGCGACGTCCCAGCCCCGGGTGCGTTCGAGGAGTTGCTGGCGGGTGAACACCCGGCCGGGTTCCGCGGCCATGGCGGCCAGGATGGTGAACTCCCCGCGGGTACAGGTGACGAGCCGGCCGGAGGCGCCCCGTACCTCGTGCCGCAGCGGGTCCACCGTGAGGGCTCCCACGCGCAGGATCCCGTCGTCGGGCGGTGCGCTCCGCTCGACGCGGCGCAGCAGTGTCCGGACCCTGGCCATCAGCTCACGTGGGCTGTAGGGCTTGGTCATGTAGTCGTCGGCGCCGAGATCGAGGCCGAGGAGCAGGTCGTCCTCGGTGGAGTTGGCGGTGAGCATCAGCACCGGCAGGGCGGATTCCTGCCGCAGGATCCGGCACACGCTCAGCCCGTCGACCTTCGGCATCATCACGTCCAGGATCAGCAGGTCGGGGCGGATCCGGCGGGCGGCGTCGATCGCCGCGCGGCCGTCGTGCACGATCACCGTGCTGTAGCCCTCGGAATCCAGGTACATCCGCAATACCTGGGCCTGCGTGACGTTGTCCTCGGCGACCAGGATCCGTGCGTTCATGACGGTGACTATAAGCAGCGCTCTGGGCTGAACTGAATTTCTGACAATCTCAATACATTGTGCTGAAAGCATTCTGAGACCGGTCCGGCATGGTCGGTCGCGTACTCGAAAGCGAGCCCTCCTGGCTCACTTGCCGCCGCCGGACGCGTCCCTGTTCGTGGCGGTCGACCGTGCCGTTCCTGGGAGTTGTCTGCATGATTCGCGTCCAAGCCCGAGTCGCCGCGCTCGTTACGCGGAGTTCCTTCGGGGAGCGCGCACGCGCCGTCGTCACGGCGGTCGGCATCCGTCCCGGCAGCGCGGCACTGTTCCCGAGCCTGCCCGCCCCAGGGTGCGCACGGTGAGCCGACGACGGAAGACCGGTGCCGCGAGCGGCATGGACGACGACGCCACCGTTCCCCTCCAGGTGGTCGTCGCACCGCGAAAGGGTCGTGTCCGCATCGCCGCCGCGGTGCTCGCGGTGGGGCTGGCCGGGACCGGAGCCGCGGTGCTCGTGCCCTGGGGACAGGGCGGCACCACCACGGCGGCCAAGCCCGATCCGCAGGCGGGCACGGCCAAGGTCGAACGGAAGAACCTGTCCGACAGCCGATCCCTGGACGGCACCCTCGGCTACGCCAAGCCGCAGACCGTCAAGGGATACGGGACCGGCATCGTGACCTGGCTGGCTCCCACCGGGACCACCGTGACCAGGGGCAAGGAGCTGTACCGCGTCGACGACCGCAGAGTGCCGCTCCTGTACGGCGCGGTGCCGCTGTACCGGCGCCTCGAAGGGCAGAACCTGGTCGGGCGGGACGTGCGGGTGGTCGTCGACAACCTGCGGGCCCTGGGATACGACGTCGGAGTCCAGCCGTCGCCGGGACGCGTCGTCAACACGATCACCCCGGCGGCCCAGGAGGAGACGGCAGCGGCAGGGAAGAACACGGCACCGGCCGGCGGCCCTTCGGGCTCTCCCGCCGGTGCGGCGGCCGACGGCAGGAGCCAGTCCCCCTCGGCTTCCCGGACGGCGGGCGGCGGGTCGGCCGGCAGCGGCACCGTGATCACCCGGACGACGGTCGGCTCCGGCGACGGCGTCCTCACGTCCGCCCTGGTGAACGCGATCAAACGCTGGCAGACACACCTCGGGGTGCCGGTCACCGGTGTGCTCGGCCCCGGTGACGTGGTGGTCCTCAGCGGGGCGGTCCGGGTGGACAGTGCCAGTGCGCAGGTGGGCGACGACGTGGCGGCGCCGCTGCTGAAGGTGACCTCCACCGACAAGGCCGTGAACGTCTCGGTGGACGCCACCGACGTGGGCAACATCCAGCGCGGTGACGCGGTGACCGTATGGCTTCCCGACGGCACTCCGGTCCCCGCCAGGGTGGCCGGTGTCGGCAAGGACGCCGAGGCGCCCGAGGGCTCGGCGGGACAGGCAAAGGTGACCGTGACGGTTGCCTTCACCGACCCGGGCAAGGTGCGGAAGCTCGACTCGGCGCCGGTCCGGGTGGCGTTCGTGTCCGAGACCCGGCGCGACGTGCTCGTGGTCCCGGTGACCGCGCTGCTCGCGCTCCGCGAGGGCGGTTACGGGGTGCAGACTCCCGAGGGGCGGACCGTCGCGGTGAAGACGGGCCTGATCGCCAAGGGGATGGTCGAGATCTCCGGAGCCGGGATCGCCGAAGGCACGAAGGTGGTGACGTCCTCGTGACGGACGTACTCACCCCGGTGCTGTCGGTCCGCGATGCCGCGGTCCGCTACCCCGGCGGGGTCAGTGCGCTGGCCGGGGTCTCGCTGGACATCCATGACGGCGAGTTCCTGGCCATCGTCGGCCCGTCGGGCTCGGGCAAGTCCACCCTTCTGAACATCATGGGCACCCTCGACCGGCCGACCGGCGGCACCGTCGTGATCGGCGGCCACGACGTCACCAGTCTGTCGGACCGTCAGCTGTCGTCGCTGCGGGGACGCTGGCTCGGGTTCGTCTTCCAGCAGTTTCATCTGTCGGAGGGCCTGACCGCCACCGAGAACGTGACCACCGGTCTGCTCTACGCCGGCGTGCCGAAAAGGCAACGCCGCCCGCTCGCGCTCACCGCGCTGGAGCGGGTCGGTCTGGCCCACCGGGCCGACCACCGGCCGCACGAGCTCTCCGGCGGTGAGCGGCAGCGGGTGGCCATCGCGCGCGCCCTCGTCCACGAACCGACGCTGGTACTCGCCGACGAGCCGACCGGCGCTCTGGACACCGCGAACGGAATCGCCGTACTGAACCTGCTCACCCAGCTCAACCACGAAGGGACCACCATCGCGCTCATCACCCACGACCGGGACATCGCCGCGCAACTGCCACGGCGGGTGGAGATCCAGGACGGCCGTATCGTCAACGACACCGCTGCCGCCACCGGTCTCCCGCCGAGCAGCGGCACGCCTGCCGGGGTCTCCTCCACCGGGGTTTCCGGCACCAGGGCTTCGGGCACCGGAGGCACCCGGTGAAGCCGGCGAAATGGCACCCCGGCGCACGGAACACGACGGACGGCGCGAGCCGCCGGACCTCGTACGGCCCCCTGCACCGACCCGTCCGACTTTCGCCCGCCGACCTCCTGCGCCTGGGACTTACTGGCATCCGCACCCGCCGGATGCGGGCGGCGCTGTCCGCACTCGGCATCTCCATCGGTATCGCCACCATCATCATCGTCACCGGGATCCCGGCCTCCAGCCAGAAGGCCCTGGACGCGGAACTCACCGCGCTGGGCACCGACAGGCTGCAAGCGGTCGGACACACGTCGGGCCCGGATGACAAACCGGCTTCGTTCCCGCCCGAGTCGGTCGGCATGGCCGAACGCGTCGGTCCGGTGAAGGCCGTGTCCCCGGTCGCCAACACCCATGCCCGGGTGCGGCGTTCCGATCATCAGGACCCCATCGACGAGGCCGGGCTGACGGTGTTGGCGGCTCGACCGAACCTCCTCGGGCTGGTCAACGCCCGTGTCCGCTCGGGTCGTTACTTCTCCACGGCGACCGAGCGGCTCCCGACCACCGTGCTCGGCTCGGTCGCGGCGGCCCGGCTGGGCTTCAGCGATCTGCGCCCCGGAGAGCCGGCGCCCTTGGTACTGATCGGCAACCGGTGGTTCACCGTCATCGGCATCCTGCACGCCGTCCGTCTGTCCCCGGACCTCGACCGCTGCGTTCTGGTCGGCTGGGAGACCGCACACCGCAGCCTCGGCTTCGACCTGCGCCCCACCCAGCTGTTCCTGCGGGTGGACGAGGCAGCGATCGATGACGTCCGCGCGGTCCTGCCCGCCACCATCAACCCACAGTCCCCGAGCCAGGTGCTGATCAGCCGGCCGTCGGACGTCCTGGCCGCGAAACGCTCCACCGAGGCCACGTTCTCGTCCCTGTTCGTCGGACTGGCCGGGGTCGCACTCCTGGTCGGCGGTATCGGTGTGGCCAACACCATGGTGATCTCGGTGCTGGAACGCCGTCGCGAGATCGGGCTGCGTCGTGCGCTGGGCGCCCATCGGGGCCAGATCCGTGGCCAGTTCCTCACCGAATCGATCGCACTGTCCGGTCTCGGCGGCGTCGCCGGAATCGTCCTCGGCGTCCTCGGCACCCTGGGCTACGCGGGCTACAAGGACTGGCCGCCCGTCATCCCCGTACCCGCGGTGGCGGCCGGACTCGGCGGCGCGGTGGTCGTCGGTATCGTCGCCGGTGTCTACCCGGCCGTCCGCGCCTCCCGGCTCTCCCCCACCGCCGCCCTGGCCTCGGCATGACGCGGCGAACCCGCCGACCCGCGGCTCCTCACCCTCCCCTCCCGGCCCTGGAATTCCCGAGAAAGGCCCACTCCATGCGAAACACCGACACCTCTCGCCCATCGAGAGCCACGCAGGTGACGGCCGCCTGCGCCGCTCTCGCCGCGACCTTCCTCCTCGGAGCCTGCGGAGGATCCTCCGGCTCGTCGGCGAGCGAGGACGGGGGCAAGTCGGGAGTCGCCAGCGTGACCGGCGGCAAGGACGGGACCCAGGCGCCGCAGCAGTCGCAGGACGTGCGGCCCCTCATCAGGCCGGACACCTCCGACGAGGAGTCCTCCAGGGTGTTCTACCTCTACTACGAGTGCCTTCAGCGCAACGGCGTCAAGACGATCAAGCAGGGCGAAGTGCTCAAGCCCTTGGAGTCCTCCGGCCCGGTGTTCGAGAAGGCGCACAAGCAGTGCTGGCAGAAGGAACCCGAGTACCTCGCGGAGCGGGCCTCCCGGGAGGATCCGGAGTACCACGACAAGATGGACCGCTGGGTACGCTGCCTGAGCGAACACGGCGTCAGGGCGGTCGTCGGGGAGAAGGGCAACATCGTTCTCCCGGACAACCTTCCGCCCGAGCCGAAGGCGCAATGGATCGACAAGTGCGAGCTCCAGGCATTCGTCGCGAAGTGACAGCCGGCGGGCGGCCCACGGCCCACCGGCCCGCCGTCCCTTCCCGGGTGGCGGGCCGGCGGGTCTTGGGCCGCACCGGGCAATGAACCGCTCGCGTTCCGGGAGGCGGACCGGGACTGCGGATGTGGTGTCAGCCGATGCAGCCTGTGGGGATGACGGGGCTGAGGAGGCAGTTGGTGGGGGTGTTGCCGGTGATGGTGGATCCCGTGACGGACGTGAACTGGATGTCGGTCCAGATGCCGCCGGGGGCGGGGGCGGGGGGCGCGGTGTTGTTGTCGACGTGGGAGCCCGTCAGGGACACGCTGGTGCCGGTGTTGTAGATGCCGGCGGCGTAGGAGCCGGTGCCGGTGACCTTGTTGTTGTCGACGAGGGTGTTGTTCTGGATGGTCATGCCCGCGCCGCCGGCGTAGATGCCGCCGCCCACGGCGTACTGACCGGAGGCGAGGTTTCCGGTGAGGGTGACCCCGTCCAGGGTGAGCGAGCCTGAGTTGAGGTAGATCCCGGCGCCGGATGCGTTGGCCCCGATGGCCCGGTTGTTGGTGATCCGCGTACTCGTGATCACCACGGAGGTGCCGTCCGCCTCGATGCCCCCCGCCTGGCTGGCCGTACTGGCGGTGTTCGTGTTCCCGCTGATCACCGAGTTCTGGATGACCAGAAATCCGCCGGAGTAGATCGCGCCGCCGCCCGTGCCTCCCCGCGAGGTGTTGTCGGTCATGGTGGTGCGGGTGATGAACGCGTTGGCGTCCAGGTCCATTCCGCCGGTGACACCGCTGTTGTTCCTGACGACGGCGTCGCTGACGTTGAGCATTCCGGCACCGACGTCGTTGTTGATGCCTCCCCCGAATCGTGTCGCGCGGTTGCGGGAGACGGTCGTGCCGGCGATGTTGACGGCTCCCTCGGCGTCGATGCCTCCCCCGTCGAGGGTGGCTCTGTTGTCGCTGACAACGCCACCGCTGATGGTGGAGGTCCCCAGTGCGCCGGCGGCGACGCGGACGCCTCCGCCGTCCTGGTCGGAGGCGTTGCCCTGGAAGTTCACGTTGGTGGCGGTCAGTGGGCCGGCACCGCTGTTGACCAGCACACCGCCGCCGCCCGTCGCGTCGGCGTGGCCGTTCATGATGGTGAGGGTGTCCGCGGTCAGTGACGCGCCGGTGCCGACATCGAAGATCCGGAAGTCGGACGACGACGTGTCGCGCTTGATGGTCGCGTTGTTGCCCAGGATCACCAACGGCTGACTGAGCTGCGGCAGCGCACCGCCTCCGGCGTCGGTGAGAGTGTAGAGGCAGTACGGGATCAGCGACAGCGTATCGCCGCCGACCACCAAGTTGGAGTTGGCGATCGCCGCGCGCAGCGCCCCCTCGGTGCACGCCACTGGCGTCACCGCGTGCGCCGGAGTGGACATGACCCCGGCAAGCACCAATCCCGCCGCCAGACCCTGACTCACACTTCGCCGGCTCATACGCTGTCCTCCGCTGGCTCGCATCGAAACGCCCGGCCCAGAGGTCTGGACGGCAGCATCAAAGCTAGCCATTACATTTCGCCGTCAAAGCCGACATTCCGCTACGCGTGGCGCTGTCATACGGTCAGCCCTCCAGGCCAAGGTCGCCCGTCCCCCCGACAGTCCGACGGTGACCCAACCGAGCAAGACGGAGAAATCCGGGTCGAGGCTGTACGCCTTGTGGACATTTGTCATGGCGATTCCTCCTTCACCGGTCTGACGGGTTTTTAGACCTGCGGTGGACTCGCCCCAACAGGGCCTCACGAAAAGGTTGGTGTGTCCCGTTGACCCGGATTCAGGAGGACCCTTCCCCGTGCGCAGCAGACGCATTGCCGCTCTCCTCGCGGCCAGTGCCCTTGCCGGACTCGTCCCGGCCCTCACCCCGACCGCGGCCACCGCCGCGGAGAACCCTCTCCAGCAGTACCTCCAGCAGCGTCTGTCCTGGCAGCGCTGCGAGGCCGACAAGCCGGAGACCTTCCAGTGCGCCACGGTCAAGGTGCCGCTGGACTACAGCCGTCCCGACGGCAAGAAGATCGACATCGCGATATCCCGCATAAGGACAAGCAGCAGGAACGAACGCCACGGAGTGCTCCTGGCCAACCCGGGCGGCCCCGGCGCGGAGGGCCTCGGCATGCCGCTGACCCTGACCTCGGCACTGCCCGAGTCGACTGCGAAGAAGTACGACCTGGTCGGCTTCGACCCACGTGGCGTCGGCCGGAGCACCCCGCTGACCTGTGGTCTGACAGAGGAAGAACAGCGCTGGCAGCGGCCTTACAAGGAGGCGACGTTCACCAAGGACGTGAACTGGGCGCGGACTTTCGCCGAGAAGTGCGAGGCGAGGCAAGGGGACACGCTCCGCCACATCACGACCCGCAACACCGCGCGGGACATGGACGTCGTCCGGGCCGTGCTCGGCGAGAAGAAGATCTCCTATCTCGGGTACTCGTACGGCACCTATCTGGGCGCCGTCTACACGCAGATGTTTCCGAAGAACGCCGACCGGTTCGTCCTGGACAGCGCCGTCGACCCGGACCGCGCCTGGCGGGGCATGCTGCAGGTCTGGGCGGAAGGCGTCGAGCCCGCCTTCGTCAACTGGTCCGAGTGGACCGCCCGGCGCAACACCACGTACCAGCTGGGCGAAACCCCGGAAGCGGTCCGCAGGACCTTCTGGGACCTGGTCGCCCGGGCGGACCGCGAACCGATCGACGACGGCGCGCCGATGAACGGCGACGACATACGTCTCCAGATGCGCACGATCTTCTACAACCCGCCGTACGCCGCCGCGACGATCAAGGACCTGAAGATGGCAGCGGACGGTGAGACCTCGGGTGGTGGTCCCGTTGGGCTCAGGAATCCGCAGCGGCCCGCCCCGTCGGTCCTCCGTCGCGCCGCCGCCGTACCGTCGGACAACCACGAGGCGAGCTTCTGGTCCGTCTTCTGCGCCGACAGCCGCTCCTGGCCGCGCGACCCCGAGCAGTACCGTCGGGACGCGATCCGGGACAAGGCGGCCTATCCCCTGTACGGAGACTTCGCGTCGAGCGTCAAACCGTGCGCGTTCTGGAACAAGCAGGGCAGCGAACCCACCACGAAGATAGACAACAAGGTCGGCGTGCTCATCCTGCAGAACGAGTGGGACTCGCAGACCCCGCTGGCGTCCGGACAGGGCCTGCACCGGGCCATGAAGGGCTCGCGGATGGTCAAGGTCGCCGGAGGCATCGGGCACGGCATCTACGGCACCGACTCGTGCGCCAACAGCACGGCGACCGCATACCTGACCAACGGCAAGCTCCCGGCGAAGGACCTCACCTGCCAGGCGCCCCCGCCGCCGGAAGGTGGTTCCGACGACCCGGTGGAGCCGACACCTCAGGCGGTCCCGGGAATTCCGGGCATCACCAGCATGTTCTGAACGGGTCCCGGACGACATGACCGGATGACATGAGATGACACGCGGAGCTTCCGCGGACCGCTGGGGCCTGCCGTCTGCGGCTTGATCCAAACGACAGGCCCTAAGCCGACTTCCGCTTGGGAAACAGGGTGTAGGACGCGGCGATGATCACGTTGATGCCGATCAGCCACACCATCCTCATCTGCCATGCCCGCAGCGAGCCGGTCCCACCGTCGTCCCCCACGTACCAGACCGCGGCCTGGAGCAGGACGATGGCCACCACCGCGGCCAGGGTCCAGCGGCCCGCGACCTTCCATTCATGAACGGACCGAGCCGTACCGTACTTCGGCGGCTTCACCGGCGGTGGCCCACCGGCGAACCGGTGCGCGATCCGGGCGTCGGCCCATTTGATCGTGGAGTGTCCGAGGCCCACCGTGAATCCGATGTAGACGGCCGCGAGGCCGTGCCGCCAGTCGGGCTCGGCTCCGTTCCTCAGGTCGACGGCGGTGACGACGAACAGCACCAGTTCCAGAAGCGGCTCGCACAGCAGCAGGGCCAGCCCGGTGCGCGGCATCTTCAGGAGGTAACGGAAAGCCAGTCCGGCCGCCAACAGCACCCAGAACGCCACCTCGCAGGCAATGATCAATCCGACGATCACGGTTCTCTCCCTTCGCTCTGCCGTCCAGCCTCCCTCGGGCCGGCGCCCGGATCGTCGTCACCGCGGGCGACCTCGCCGTACGCGAAAGTCGCAGTCCAGGACCGTTCCCGGGTAGCAGACACAGCGGCCGCGGGCCGTGTTTGGATTGAGCCATGTCCCACGTCATGTCCCGACCGCACCGCGACGACTGGCGCATGGCCGTGGGCGGACTGGCCGGCGGTGTGCTGCTGTGGGCACTGGGCATCCACCCACGCCTGGCCACGGACAGCCTCGTGCTGTGGCACGCGCCCTGGGCCCCCCTGGTGCCGCTCATGGTGACCGCCGCCTGCGAGCCGCTGCGCCGCGTCCGGCCCCGCCTCGGTCTGCTGATCGGCACCGCCGCGCTGACCCTGGACACGGTGACCCTGGGCAGCCTGGTGACCGTTGTGCTGTACACCGATCTGGTGTACGCGGCCGTGCTGTACGGCAGCCCCGCCGCCGCCCGCCGCATCCCCTGGGTCACCGGCATGCTGACGGTCGTCTGCGGCGTCGTACCCGCCGCCCTCTGGCGCGACCCGCAGGGCCTGCTGATCGGAGTGGGCGTGGGTGTGGTCGCCTACGCACCCGCGTCCACCGGCTGGGTGGTGCGCAACCACCGCGACGCGGCCGAAGCCGCCCGGCTGCGCGCCGAACAGACGGCGCTGCTGGCCGAGATGGACCGCGCTCAGGCGGTCACCACGGAACGAGCCCGGTTCGCCCGTGAGTTGCACGACATGGTCGCCAACCACCTTTCCGCCATCGCCATTCATTCCACCGCCGCGCTCTCCCTGGACGACCCGAAGACCTCACAGAACGCGCTGGTCGTCATCCGGGAGAACAGCGTCGAAGGTCTGGCCGAGATGCGCCGCCTGATCGGGTTCCTGAGGGACAGCTCCGGTGACCACGAGCCCGCCCCCTCCCCCACCCTCGACGGTCTGGGTGCCCTGGTGGACGGCGCCCGCGCCAACGGCCTGGACGTCACTCTCGACTCCGGCCATGACGCCGTTCCCGCGCCGGTCGAACTGGCCGCCTACCGGATCGTGCAGGAGTCGCTGACCAACGCCCTGAAACACGCGGCGCCGGGGCCGGTGCACGTCGGCCTCAGCGAGCGGAGCGGCATCCTGCACGTGCGGGTGAGCAGCCCCTACCGGGCCGGTGACATCCCCCGCGCCCCGGGCTCCGGGTCCGGTCTGCCCGGGATGCGTGAGCGGGCGGCGCTGCTCGGCGGCAGCTTCGAGGCGGGCTCCGCAGACGGGCGCTGGACCGTCCGCGCCGCTCTTCCACTCAGCGAAGGAGACCCCTCATGAACCGCGCGATCCGCGTCCTCGTCGCGGAGGACCAGGCCGCCGTCCGGGCCGGGCTGGTCCTCATCCTGGGCAGCACGTCCGACATCGAGGTGGTCGGGGAGGCCGCGGACGGCCTGACGGCGGTGGAACTGGCCCGCGAGCTACGGCCCGACCTGGTGCTGATGGACGTACAGATGCCGCGGCTGGACGGCGTGTCGGCGACCCGGCAGATCGTCGCCGCGGAGAGCGCGGACGTGCTGGTGCTGACCACCTTCGACCTCGACGAATACGTGTTCGGGGCGCTGCGGGCCGGTGCCGCCGGGTTCCTGCTGAAGAACACCGAGGCGAGGGATCTGCTCCAGGCGGTGCGCACAGTGGCGCGCGGAGAGGGCATCGTCGCTCCGACGGTCACCCGCCGGCTGATCGCCGAGTTCGCCGCGACGCCGGTGCGTGAGCCGACCGCCGGACCCGCCGCGCTGGAGACGTTGACCCCGCGCGAACGCGAGGTGTTGTCGTGCGTAGGCGAGGGGCTGTCGAACGCCGAGATCGCGCGCCGCTTGGAGATGGCGGAGGGCACGGTGAAGACACACGTCAGCCGGCTGCTGGCCAAGCTGGAGCTGCGCAGCCGGGTGCAAGCAGCGGTGCTGGCACAGGAGTTGGGATTCTAGGCCGCGCTTTTTGAAGCTGCCCTGTTCGTTGCCCCGCGCCGTGATGACACCGGGGTGGGACGAGGGGGTCTTCCTGACGAGCAGTGGACGGTGTTCGAGCCGATGCTGTGGCTCCCACCGGGGGTCGCCCTGCCGGGGCTCGACATCGCCTCCGTGGCCGGCGGCTTCGGGTGCCGTGCAGTCACCGGTGGCACCCGCGGGGTTGACAACGGCGCCCCTGCGCGGCGTGGGTCCGGGGGACCGGCCCCGGATCTGCCTTTAATCGCGCCAGAGAACCGACCAGCGAACCGAAACATCAGGCGTGGAGAGCGTGAACGGGCGCGGATCTCCAGGTCATGCCCCACGGCGTTCGAGGGAGACTTCAATGAGCGGCGCAACCACCTCGCCGACACCGTCCGGTCCCTACCTGGGCGAAGGGCTGCTGCCCGCCGACTTCTACACCTTCGAGGAAATGCTGTCGGACAGCGAGCGGGAGAAGTTGGCGGCCGTCCGCGAGTTCCTCCGCACGCAGGCCGCTCCGATCGTCGATGACTACTGGGCCCGTGCCGAATTTCCCTTTCAGCTGGTGGAGGCGTTCGGGAGACTCGGGCTAGCGAACTGGGCGGACCCGGACTCCGCGGAATCCAAGCCGAGCAACCTCTTCTCCGGCTTCCTCGCGTTGGAGTTCGCACACGCGGACGCGTCCTTGGCGACGTTCGCCGGCGTGCACACCGGTCTGGCCATGGGCTCGATCCTCGCCTGTGGCTCCGAGGAGCAGCAGCGGCGATGGCTGCCGGCGATGAGCCGCTACGAGAAGATCGGCGCCTTCGCGCTGACCGAGCCGCACGGTGGCTCCGACGTGGCCGGCGGGCTGCGCACGAGCGCGCGCCGCGACGGCGACGGCTGGGTCCTCGACGGGGCCAAGCGGTGGATCGGCAACGCGACCTTCGCCGACCTGGTCGTCGTCTGGGCGCGTGACGTCGAGACGAACCACGTGCTGGGCTTCGTCGTCGAGAAGGACACCCCCGGGTTCACGGCAACCAAGATCGAGAACAAGATGGCGCTGCGGATCGTGCAGAACGCCGACATCGTGCTCGACGGCTGCCGCGTACCGGAGGCCAACCGGCTGCAGAACGCGAACTCGTTCAAGGACACCGCCAACATCCTGCGCCAGACGCGCAGTGGCGTGGCGTGGCAGGCGGTGGGCGTGATGTTCGGCGCCTACGAGATCGCGTTGCAGTACGCGAAGGAACGCGAGCAGTTCGGGCGCCCGATCGGCGGTTTCCAGCTGGTCCAGGATCTGCTGGTGAAGATGTTGGGCAATGCCACCGCATCGTGCGGGATGGTGACTCGCCAGGCCCAGTTGCAGGACGCCGGGATCTACCGCGACGAGCAGTCCGCCCTGGCGAAGGCCTACTGCACCGTGCGGATGCGCGAGAACGTGGGGTGGGCCCGGGAGTTGTTGGCCGGCAACGGCATCGTCCTCGACTACAAGGTGGGCCGCTTCGTCGCCGACGCCGAGGCCCTCTACTCGTACGAGGGCACACGGGAGATCCAGACCCTGATCGTCGGACGCGCCGTCACCGGCGGCCTGAGCGCTTTCGTGAGGTGAACACGATGACTGTCGAATCCGTCTTCACCGGGCTGAAGGTCCTCGACGCGTCCTCCTCCATCGCGGGACCGGCCGCCGCCACCGTGCTCTCCGACTTCGGAGCGGACGTCATCAAGATCGAGCCGCCAGGGATGGGCGACCCGCAACGACGGTTGAGTTCCGTACCGCGCTCGTGGCCGGTGCGCTCGCCGGCGGCACGCCGTTCGAGCTGCACGACCGGAAGGCGCTGGCGAACCCGCTGATCAACCCCTACCGGGCCGCGGACGACGAGTGGTTCATGCTGGTCGCCTCACCCTCGCACTGAGCGGGGCTGACACAGGCCATCGGGCACCCGGAGCTGCTCGAGGACTCCCGTTTCGCCGACGCCGAGGGCTTTGTGAGGAACGCGCTCGCGGAGCTGCTCGACGCCGAGTTCCGCTCGCGCCCCTTCGCTCACTGGAAGGACGCCCTGGGCCGGGAGCGTGTCACCTACAGCCTCATCCAGACGCCGGAGGAGGCCGCACAGGACCCGCAACTGCGCGCGAACGACATCGTGGTGCCGCTGGAAGGAGTCGGCGGCCTCAAGGAAACGATCAGCAGTCCGGTCAATCTCCGAGGCGTACCGAAGGTCCCGGCCATGCGGGCGCCTGACCTGGGCGAGCACAACGACGAGACCCTCGCCCAGCTGAGATTCGACCCTGCTGAGATCGCAGAGCTGCGCGCCCAGGGAGCGATTCCTGGCCCGACGGGCACGGAGGCGCCGCGATGAGCACCGCGTCCGGGACATCCGGCACTCGGTTGTCTCGAATAGCGGGGCGCCCGCGACGCCCCGCACAGGCCTCAGTCGAGGACCGCGGTGACTTCGACCTCGACCAGGTGCTCGGGTACGTCGAGTGCCGCGACGCCCAGCAGCGAGGCGGGAGGTGACGCGGTGATCCCCAGCTTCGCGGCCGCCCGACCGATCCCCTCCATGAGCAGGGGCATCTTGTCGGGGGTCCAGTCGACGACGTAGACGGTCAGCTTCGCCACGTCGTCGAAGGAGGCACCGACCTCGGCCAGGGCGGTGTCGACGTTGCGGTAGCACTGCTCGACCTGGGTGGCGAGGTCGCCTTCGCCGACCGTGACGCCGTCGGCGCCCCAGGCGACCTGGCCGGCGATGAAGACCTGCTTCGATCCGGTCGCGATCGACACCTGCCGGTAGGCGTCGATCTCCGGCAGTCCGCTGGGGTTCACGAGGGTGATGGCCATGTTTCCCGCCTCCATTGCTGTGAGAGCCCGTGAGCTCGCTTTCCTCGAGCCACGACTCGTTCACACTCTCTTGTGGTTACTCGGGAACCGTAGGAGAGTGGCCGCTGACATGGAAGAACGCACTTTTGAGTAACTGAGGAACCTGATGGTGACCAAGCAGTTCAAGGGTTCGCCCGAGGAAGCAGACCTGCGGCGCGCGGACTCCCTGGCGCGGGAGATCTTCTCGGACGTCGCCAACAAATGGGCGCTCCTCATCATCGAGGCCCTGGGGGAACACACGCTGCGCTTCGGCGAGCTGCGAAACGAGATCGAGGGCATCAGCCACAAGATGCTCACCCAGAACCTGCGCATGCTGGAGCGCAACGGCCTGGTCGAGCGGACGATGCACCCCGTCGTGCCGCCACGCGTCGAGTACACCCTCACCGAGCCGGGCCAGGCCCTGCGGGTGACGATCGACGGACTGTGCGACTGGACCCACAGGTATCTCGGCCACATCGATGCCTCACGCCACCGTTTCGACGCCTGACGGGTGGACCACTCGCATGTGATGCCGTGGGACAAGGACACGCGCAGCGGCCTTGCTGTCGCGCTAGAGGGCGACTGCCCGGCGGGGAGCGTCTCGGGGGCGCGGTAGAAGCGGGGCGGGTCGTGCGAGCCCGGTGAGGATTCCACCCTTGCCCTGTACGGCCGCCTCCGCCGTGGTCCAGTCGCTGGTGCGGGAGGGTCGGGCCTCGCTCGGCCATTACGGCCAAGGGCCGGGTCCGGGGGCGGCCGGGACGACTTCGCCGCTCGGGCCCAAATGATCACCAGCCGGAAATCCTGCCCGGGGGGGCGCCATGCGGTCCTGATCGGCGGCTCCCGATCGCGAGCCCACCCGCGCAGGGACAGCCCGCCGCCCTGCCGGGGCACCGGCGACTGGACGCGGTACCAGCTACCCGGGCTTCGGACTCGCGAAAGCGGACCGGCGGTCCGTATTCTTCGTCCATCCGGACCGTCAGTCCGTTTCCATTCGGGTGCTCCGTCACGAGGAACCGAGTTATCCAGAGTTCGCGCTTCTCGTGACCAGTCGCCGTGCCCGATGGGTCGGGATCCTTTTCGGGAGCTGGGACAGGCCGAACACCAAGGAGGACCTGTGGCCCAGCGCACGGAGCGTGCGGACGCCGTGCGCAACCGAGAAGCCGTCCTGGCTGCCGCAGACGCCCTCTTCGCCGCCAGCAGCAGCCCCCACAGCGTGTCGATGGACAACATCGCCGCGGCCGCGGGCGTGGGCAAGGGCACCCTCTTCCGCCGCTTCGGCGACCGGGCCGGCCTCATCGGCGCCGTGATCACCTCCCGCCTCGAACCCTTGCAGCAAGCCGCGCGGGAGGCACGGGACTCAGCCGGGTCCTCGCCGCGACAGCGGGTGCTGGACCTCCTCGACGCTGCGCTCCGCTTCAAGATGGAGAACCGGAACCTCATGTCGGCCGCGGAGGACGCCGGGCTCAGCAGCCCCTACCAAGCCGAGCACTACGGCTGGTGGCACGAGACCCTCCGTGCCGCACTGGATCAGGCGCCAGAGGTCCGGGCCCCGGACTTCACCGCCCACGCCCTGCTGGCCGCCATCCGCGCCGATCTCGTCGCGCACCTCATCGACGATCAGGAGATGACGCCCGAAGACCTGCGGTCGTCACTCGCAGCCCACGTCGACAACGTCTTCGGCAACAGCTCCGATCCACGCGGCACACCCAAGAAGCCATGAGAAACGCGGGGTCGCCGTCCGATGGTCCGATGCCCTCCGGCCGGTTGCGGACGGAGGGCATCGGAACGGTCGCGCCAGGTGGGCGGTGTGTCAGGTGGTGATGGTGGCGACGGGTTCGAGGCCGTAGGTGCGGGCGTAGCCGTTCTCGGTGCCGACCAGGAGGTCGACGACCTCGAAGTAGCGGTCCCAGAACGGGGTTTCGCGCAGTGCGTCGATGAGGAGCCGGTAGGCCTGGTGGTCCTCCGCCTCCCACATCCAGACGTCGGTGACGCGCGCGGAGTAGAACTCCGTGTCGTAGAAGCGTGACCGCACGCCGCTGGTCCCGGCCTTGATCGCGGGCAGGACATGGGTGGTGAAGGCGTCCACACGTTCCTGGACGGTCAGGGCGAGCCACTCGGGTGTGGTCTTGACGAGCATGAACGCCGTGACCGGCGGTTCGGTTTCCTCAGCGGACATCGGGGCGCCTCCCAAGGCGTAGGTGGTCTCGGTGCGCTGGGCACCATGAGTTCCGGCGACGGGTGGTGGGCGTCAGGAGAGGACGGCGGGCTTCAGGGTCTGGGCGCACCACTGCTCGAACCCGGTGGGTGAGGCGGTGTCCCGGGTGCGGGCGACGTCGGCGTCGAGGCCCTCGTCCTTGGCTCGCTTCATGTCGGCGACGCCCTGGGCGAATGCCTCGTTGAGGCCGTAGCCGAGGAGGGTGGTGTACAGCTCGTCGAGCGGCTGGCGTTCGTAGCGGACGGGGCGGCCGAGCTGTGCGGTCATGATGCGGGCCCGGTCGTTGGGGGACAGGTCCTCCGGCCCGAGGACCGGGACGCTGTCGGTGCCGGTCCAGGAGCGGTCCAGCAGCAGGTCGGCGGCGGCGGCCGCGATGTCGGCGACAGCGACGAGGGGGGCCTTGCGGTCGGCGTCGACGGTGTCGACGAAGACGCCCTTGTCACGGATCGAGTCGGCCTCCTCCAGGAGGTTCTCGAAGAAGGACGGGCAGGCCAGCGCCCGGTAGGCGACACCGGTACCGGCGATGAGGTCGTCCATGGCGAGGGAGGCGGTGACCAGGCCGGCGCGGTCGGCGAGCGGGGTGCCGCGGCCGAGCGCCGAGACCCCGACGACATGGCCGACACCGTGGGCGGCGAGCGCCTTCACGGCGGGGCGGGTGAACCCGCTGTAGGCGTCGTACGGAGTCAGGGAGGCGTCCGGCGGGACGAGCCAGAAGACGGCGTCCGCACCCTCGAAGGCCCTGTCGAGGACCTCGGCGTCCCCATGTGATCCGGTGACCACCTCGACGCGTCCGCGCGCCGTGTCCGGAAGCCGGGCAGGGTCGCGCACGATCACGCGCAGTTCCTCACCCGCGGCGGGGGCGAACTCCAGGAGCCTGGAAAGCAGGTGACGGCCGATGTTCCCGGTGGGAGCAGTAATAACGATCATGAAAACCTCGTAGGTCGTGCCGGTTCGGTACGACCCCCATCCTGCGAAGGACAGCAGTGTTGCCACAATGGGAACTTCAGCACGGAATCATTGACTGAAATGGAATGATGCTGGTGAACAGCCCCGATCCGGTCATCGACGCGAATCTCGCCATCGCGCTGGACGCCCTCCTGGCCGAGAACAGCGTCACCCGGGCCGCCGCCCGCCTGCACACCTCGCCCGCCGCGATGAGCCGCACCCTCGCCCGCCTCCGTCGCATCCTCCAGGACCCTCTGCTGGTCCGGGCCGGACAGGCCATGGTCCCCACCCCGCTCGCCCAGTCCCTGCGCGACGAAGCCGCCGCGGTGGTACGCAGCCTCGGAGCACTGCTCAGCCCGGGTACCGGCGTCGACCCCGCCGGCCTGCGCAGCACCTTCACCCTCCAGACCGCCGACCTGGTCGGCGCGGCACTGGCTCCCGGACTGCTGCAACTCGCTCAGCAGGAAGCACCGGGGGTCTCGTTCCGGATCCGGGCCGAGGAACTGGAGGCCGGATCCGCCCTGCGCGACGGACGGATCGACCTGGAGGTCGGATCCATCGACCACGCGGACCCCGAAACCCACGTCGAAGAACTGGTCAGCCTCCGCATGATGGCGGCGGTGCGGCCCGGACACCCCCTCACCGAAGGACCACTGACCCCGGCCCGGCTCGCCTCGGCCCAGCACGTCGCGGTGAGCCGTCGCGGCCGGTTCAGCGGCCCCCTCGACGCCGCCCTCGCCGAGGAGAACCTCCACCGGCGGGTCAGCGTCGTCGTCCCCGGCCACCTGGCCGCAATGGCCCTCGCCACCCGCAGCGACGTCGTCTGCCTCGTACCCGCCGCGCTCCCCGGCGCCGCCCCCTCACCCCTCACCGACGACGCCGTCGCTCTCGGACTGCGCCTCCTCGACATCCCCCTGGCACTGCCACCACTGACCATCGGCATGGCCTGGCACCCCCGGCACACAGCCGACGGAGCCCACCACTGGCTCCGCAACGCCGTCCGCCGCACCCTCAGCGCACCCGCACGCCCCACCACATGATCCGAGCGAGGCGCTGACGCCGACGGGTTCTGGGCAGCAGCAGACCACCACGCTCAGCCATGGTGCGCCAGGCGAGGCGGACGCCCTGGCCACGGCCCGGCCGCCTGGTCATCCCGGCACCCACGACCTCTGGCCCCACCACTCGCATGGTGAGGCCAGAGTCCGAGGCCTTCGTCTTTCTTCCCAAGCGTGTGGGTCAGCCGCCCTGGCCGGCGCTTCCGATGGGGCCGACCTTCACCGGGGAGCCGGTGCCGTCCGTGGCGGGCAGCGTGCCGGCGCCCGGCCAGTTGAGGGTGACCGTCTTCGTCTCGTTTGGCGGGGTCACCAGCAGACCTGTGACACGGACACCGGAGCCACCCGACTTGTTGATCGGGTAGTTGATGCCGAAGGCCACCGACTTCCCGCTCTTGAGGATCATCGAACCGGCCTTCTCACCGGTGCGCTTCGCGGACAGGGGTCCCGCGTTGGTCTTCAGGTCGACGCCCGCGTATCCGGACATCGCACAGTCCCGGCCGCTGATGTTCTTGAACTCGACGGCGACGGTGCCGTTGGGGTCGCCGGAGATGGTGCTGTCGATCGCCGTGATCTTCAGGTCGTCGGTACGGCACTTGCCGCCCTTGCCGCCCTTGCCGCTCTGGGAGGAGCCGGACCCGGCGGCCGTGCCCTGCCCGCCGGCGCTTTTCCCGCCCGTGCCCTGTCCGCCGGAGTTCCCGCCGGAGGTTCCAACGGAATCCGTCCCGGCGGTGTCCTTCCCGCCGCTCTGACTGCCGCCCGTGGTCGACGAGCCGGAGGAGTCGGCGGCCGTGCCGGCCGAAGGGGCGGACGAAGATCCCTTCGTGGCACCGGAGTCCGAGTCCTGACACGCCGTCATCAGCATGGCGCCGCCGACGAGGGCTGCGGAGACGAGGAATGCCTTGCGACGGTTGCCGGACATGAAAGACCCCTTGGTTTCCGGTGGTTGGAGACGAAGAGATTTCGACTCCTCGGTACTTGCTCGATATCTATGAAGGTGCCGCGGACCAAGGGGTTACCGGCGTCGTCGTTCCACGACACCGCCGTCACAGACCGGTGACATGATCACGACGCCAAGAGAGGCGGCACGGAGGCACCTCGCCTCGCAGTGAACAGTCCCGGACGTCGGCCTACCGCCGGCTCTACCCGCTGCTGTCCCTGCTCCACCCGCTGCTGTGACGCCTCGCACCCCGGTACGTCACGACCACCGAGAACATCGGCCTCGCCATGCTCACTGTCGCCAACCAGGCCGGCGCGGGTCAGCGGATCCTGCACAGCCCCGACCTCAACCAGCTCGCACTGCAGGGCAGTTGACCCCCGGCACGTCCCCGGCACGTCCCCGGCACATCCGCCGTACGGAACCTGGCAGGTCTGCACCGTCGCCTGCGGGGCAGACGGCGTTCGACGGGGAGGAGAACCCCGGTACAACGCCGCCGCGAGGCGCTGACCCTGGGAGTCCCGATGCCGACCGCCGTGCCGGAATCAGTCGCCATACCACGCGGTGAACGCGCCGACGCCCGGCGAGGAGGCGGCTCACTCGCGCGCCCCCGCGGTCTGGGGCGCACCGCCGCCCGGATCGCCTCCCTGACGGTCTGCCAGGCCGCGTTCATGGTGGGCGTCGGACTGCTGATCACCGGTCCCGCCCAGCACGTATGGCCGTTGACGGTGGAGGACAAGGTCAACGAGGGCCTCGAAAGGATCCGCACCGGCCCACTCACCGCCCTGTCCAACGTGGGATCGGAGGCCGGCAACACCCTCACGATCATCGCTCTGACCCTGTTGGTCTGCCTGAGCCTCGTGCTGATCCCCCGGCTGCGGATGTGGCGGCAGGCGGCTTTTCTGGCCCTCGCGGTCTCCCTCCAGGCGCTGGTGTTCCTCGGCATCACCACCGCGGTGGACCGCCATCGACCCGAGGTGCACCGGCTCGACGCCTCGCCGCCCACGTCCAGTTACACCTCGGGCCACACCGGCGCCGCCACCGCGCTCTATGCGGGACTCGCCGTCCTCGTCCTGTCCCGGACGCGCGGTCCCTGGCGCAAGGTCGTCGCGGCGCCGCTGCTGCTGCTCCCCCTCCTGGTGGCGCTCGCCCGCCTGTACCGCGGTATGCATCACCCCACCGACGTCCTCGGCGGACTCGTCAACGGCGGCCTCTCACTGCTGATCGTGGGCCGTGCCCTGCTCACCGAGAAGACCGTGACCGGGTCGCCGGCCGCGGACGGGCCGCCCGAGGGCTCCGCCGCGCGCACACCTCGCGAAGAGCGGGCCACGGACCGCACCGTCGTGATCCTCAATCCCGTGGCCGTCGACGAGGACGAGCGCGAGGCGTTGCGACAGGTACTCGACCGCCACGGCCACCACGCTCCGGAGTTCATCGAGACCACGGCGGACGATCCCGGCGCCGGGCAGACGGCCCGCGCCCTGCGCGACGGCGCGCGACTGGTTGTGATCTGCGGCGGCGACGGCACCGTACGAGCCGCCGCGGACGTGCTGGCGGACACCGGTGTCCCGCTCGCGATCGTGCCCAGCGGGACCGGCAATCTGCTCGCCCGCAACCTCGGGCTGCCGCTGTCGTCCACCGAGGCGCTCGACGCCGCACTGGGCGGCAGCCCTCGCCGTATCGACCTCGGCCGTATCGAAGGCGACGGGCTCGCCCCCACCCACTTCACTGCCATGGCCGGAGCCGGACTCGACGCGGTGATCATGGAGAACACCGGTGAGCGCGCCAAGTCCGCCCTCGGCTGGCCCGCCTATGTGCTCGCCGGACTGCGCACCCTCCGCACTCCCAGAACCCGTGTGACGATTCGCCTCGACGACCGGCCCGCCCTGCGTCGGACGGCGCGCATGGTGCTCATCGGCAACATCGGGACGGTCCAGGGCGGCATGACGCTCCTGCCGGCCGCGCGCCCCGACGACGCCGTCCTCGACCTGATGGTCCTCGACCCGCGCGGCTTCGGCGGTTGGGTCCGCGCCCTCGGTGCCGTACTGCGCGGACGCGGCGGGACACCACGGCCCGCGCGGGTCGGAACGCTCGACTCCGCCCGCGCCGACGAAACCGCGGTGCCGGTGGAGTTCTTCACCTTCCGGCGGGCCGACGTGGTGTTCGCCTCCCCGCAGTCCCGGGAGTTCGACGGGGACGCCGTGGCCCCCGGCCTGCGGATCACCGCCGAAGTCGTGCCCGCCGCACTGACTGTCATGCTGCCCGCCGAGGAGAAGTAGATGGGTACAGCCACGAAGGTTCCCGTCACCCGAGACATGTCGGGCGACGAACTGTCGGCGGACGAGGCCCTGGTCTCCCTGCGCCGCTACGGTCGCTGGCCCCTGCTGCGCGACTCGTTCGTCCGATTCCGCTACGCCGACGGCTTCAGCCACTCCCGCGCTCTCGCCCTGCAGACCGTGCTCGCGGTGATCCCGCTGGCCATCGCGTTCGTCGGCCTGTCCTCATCGCTGCACACCGAGAACATCGGCAGACTCGCCGAGTTGACGATCCACCGCATCTCCGAAGGCCCCAGCGCCGACGTCGTCGACGACGCGCTGGACGGCAGCCGCCGCAAGGCGGGCGACGGCGCGCAGGTGGCCCTCTGGTTGGGCCTCGTCTTCTCCCTGGTGAACGTCACCACCGCGATGTGCCAGATCGAACGCGGGGCCAACCGCATCTATGGCAACGAGCGGGACCGGCCCTTCTACCAGAAGTACTCGCGCGGCCTCGTGATGTCCCTCAGCGCCGGGCTGCCGCTCGGCCTCGGCTTCGTCGTCATGGTCGCCGGCGGAGACCTCGTCGCTGCGGCGGTCGAGGTCTACCACCTCGGCGACGGCGCCCGGACTGCGTGGGACATCCTGCGCTGGCCCTTCGGGATCCTCCTCGCGCTCATCTCGGCGAGCGCCATATTCCGACGCTCGCCGCGCCGCAAGCAGCCCGGGTACACATGGCTCGCCTTCGGGGCCGTCGTCTACCTCGTGCTGTGGACGCTGCTGACCTGGTTGCTGAGCCTCTACCTGGGCATCAGCGGATCGTTCGACACCGTTTACGGCCCGCTCAGCGCCTTCATGTCCCTGCTGCTGTGGGCCTATCTGACCTCCATCGCCCTGTTTCTCGGGCTGTCCTTCGCCGCACAGCTCGAAGCCTCGCGGGCGCTGCGGCCCGGCCCGATCGACAACGACCCGGGAGTGTGAATGCCGGTACGTGCCGCCGCCCGCCGCCTGAGGGAGAGCCGCCGCCGGGCCGCCGACCGCCGGTTCGGCGCGCGCCTGCTCGGCGCGGCCGCGGTGGCGGGGCTCGCCGCCGTGCCTTTCGCGCTGCTCCTCGTCCTCGTCGAGGGCCGGTGGCAGCCGTTGCGCAGCGTGGACTCGGGGGCCGCGCGGAGTTTGCACCAGACGGCCGTGGACCATCCGGGGTGGACCGCGACTCTGCGCTTTCTGTCCGGCTGGGTCTGGGACCCGGTCACGCTGCGGGTGGCCGTCGCGGCGGTCACCCTGTGGCTGCTGTACCGGCGCGCATGGCGGCTGGCCGCCTGGTCGGCGGTGACGGCGGTGGCCGGGGGCCTGATCGGCCTGTTCACCAAGGTGGTGGTCGAACGCGCAAGGCCCTCCCTGGAGGACCCGGTCGCCAGAGCGCCGGGGTTCTCGTTCCCGTCCGGGCACGCGATGACCGCCACGACCTCCTTCGCCATCCTGCTCCTGGTCCTGCTGCCGCTGGTCCCGCGAGGCCGACGGCCGATCTGCTGGTCGGTCGCGGTCGTCTCGGTGCTCGGCGTCGGCTTCACCCGGATCGCCCTCGGCGTGCACTGGTTCAGCGACGTGCTCGGCGGCTGGCTGCTGGGGCTGGCCGTCGTCGCCCTGACCACCTGGGCGTTCGAGGCGTGGCGGGCGGACAGCGGCCGCGGCCGCACCGGAGTGTGGGAAGGGCTGGAACCGGAACTCACCGAACCCCGTCCCGAGCCCCAGTCGCCGGGCACGGCCGAGGCGGCTGACCTCGGTGCCGATGCCGGAGGCGTGCGACATCACCCGACGGCCGGGACAGGAAAGAACAGTGACGGCCGCGTATGAAGGCCGCGCCCGATCCGCCGGGCCGGGTTCGGTCGGGGCTCAACCGCGGGTGACGTTCGCCGTGATCAGGCGGAGCAACCGCTTGGCCGTGGCGTCCTGCTCCGGGGTCAGGTTCAGTGCGTCGCCGATGGCGAGCGGGACGGTGCGGGCCCTGTCCCGGAGCCGAGTGCCCGCCTCGGTGAGGCGGATGGCGACGGAGCGCTCATCGTCCGCGCGGCGCTCGCGCAGGACCAGCCCGCCTGCCTCGAGTCGCTTGAGGAGGGGGGAGAGCGTGCTGGACTCCAACTGGAGGGCGGCCCCGAGCTCACCAACGGAGAGGGAGTCCTCCTCCCAGAGGGCGAGCATCACCAGGTACTGGGGATAGGTGAGTCCCAGCTCGTCCAGCAGGGGGCGATAACGCGCCGTGACCGCACGTGAGGCAGCGTAGAGGACGAAGCAGAGCTGGTCCTCCAGCGACAGGGAACCGTGTTCGGGCCGCTCGACCGCCTTCTCGGCCGCTGGCTTGTCCATGGACCGCACCCCTTGCTTCCTGCTTGCGAGCGTTCCGCCGCTTCGTCCACCTGCCGGATCATCCCTGGATGTCCGATCCTACCGTTCAAGACTTCACGATCAAATCGACGGCGATTAAGTTGTGCACGATTTAATTGGGTGCTACTTTCTGTCCCCAGGAAGAACCACCACACGCACTCCGAGGAACTCGACATGACGCAGAACATCACTCACCCGGTTCTTGAACCGGCCGCCGCCGCGTTCGCCGAGGCCACTGCCGAGCCGCCCTACCTGTTCCAGATCCCGCCGACCGAGGGCCGCGCCGCGGTCGACGAAGTGCAGTCCGGTGAGATCACCAAGCCGGAAGTGGACGAGGAGTGGGTGACCGTCCACGGCGGCCCCACCGGGGAGGTCCGCGCCCGGATCGTCCGCCCGGCCGGCGCCACCGGCACCCTGCCGGTCATCATCTACATCCACGGCGCGGGGTGGGTGTTCGGCAACGCCCACACCCACGACCGCCTGGTCCGCGAGCTTGCCGTCGGTACCCGCGCCGCCGTCGTCTTCCCCGAGTACGACCTCTCCCCGGAGCACCGCTACCCGATCGCCATCGAACAGAACTGGGCCGTCGCCCGATGGATCGTCACCGACGGCACCGCCAAGGGCCTCGACCCCACCCGGATCGCGGTGGCCGGTGACTCCGTCGGCGGCAACATGAGCGCCGCGCTCACTCTGATGGCCAAGGAGCGCGGCGGGCTGGACCTGCGGCAGCAGGTGCTCTTCTACCCGGTGACCGACGCCGCCTTCGACACCCCGTCCTACCACCAGTTCGCGGAGGGCTACTTCCTGCGCCGCGACGCCATGCAGTGGTTCTGGGACCAGTACACCACCGACGAGTCCGAGCGCGCCCTGATCACCGCCTCACCGCTGCGCGCCACCACCGAACAACTCACCGGCCTGCCCCCGGCACTGGTCATCACCGCCGAGGCCGACGTCCTGCGTGACGAGGGCGAGGCATACGCCAACAAACTGCGTTCCGCCGGAGTGCCCGTCACCGCCGTCCGCCACCAGGGCGTCATCCACGACTTCGTGATGCTCAACGCCCTGCGTGACACCCATGCGGCCGAGGCCGCGATCAACCAAGCCGTGGCCACCCTGCGCGCCGCCCTCGGCACCGCCTGACCCACCCCGACACCCCTCGCGTCACCGGCGCGAACGCGTCACGCCGCAGGCCGGCAGCCCGACTGCGCGGCATGGGGAGTCACACCGTTGAGGACCCTTGCTGGACGGCGGCCCGGGTGAGCGTCGTGGCGGTGTGCACCGCGCTGGCGATGGCGTCCTCGGGGTCGAGCCCACAGAGATCGGTCAGCGTGAAGAGCGCTTCCGCACTGATGACGATGGCGAGGTCTTGCTTGAGTTGAGCCAGGACGACCGAGTCGGCACCAAGGGCGTCAGACAGTGGGGCGAGTGCGTGGTCGATGAGGCCGATCCGCAGGGCCGGCCGTGCGGTGGCGGCCTCCGGGCGGGTGATGGTGGCCGCGATCATCGCGCGGGTGGCGCCCTGGTAGGCCAGCACCGTGCGCATCAACTGCTCGGTGGCAGCGGCGATGCGTTCGACGGGGTCACCGGAGCCGCGCACCGACGCGAGGGCCTCGGCCGGGGCGGGCCACTGCCCGGCCATCGCTTCCTGCAGCAGGGTGGCCAGGTCGGGAAAGTAGCGGTAGGCCGTCGCTTCGGACACCAGGGCGGCCTGCGCCACCTCGGGCATGGTGACCTCACGGCCGGTGCGCATCAATTCGGCGGCCGCCCCCAGAATCGCCGTCCGGGTGCGCAGCTTCTGATTCGTGCGACCCGGCGTGACCTGATGCCCCGTCGGCTCGCTCTTCCCCTTGTCCATACGCCAACGATAGCAAGTCCACTCTGGTAATGAGAGAGGACTTGCATGAAGGATGCGAGCCAACTACCTTCATGACAGTTAACTCTCATCAAGGAGTAGGCCATGAGTGATGTCTCCGTCGTCGGGCCCGAGGGCGGCGAGGTGATCGACCTCGGGACGGCCCGGATTCGGATCCTGGAGGACGGCTCCACGACCTCGCACCGCCTGGGAATCGCGGAGATCACCATCCCGCCGCACACCGAAGGCCCGCCCCAGCACCGGCACGCCCAGCACGACGAAGGCTTCCTGGTCGTCTCGGGCACCGCCCGCTTCACGGTCGGCACCACCGTCCACGTCGCGCCCGCCGGAACGCTGGTCATGGTCCCTCCCGGCGCCCCGCACACATTCGCCAACCCGGGCGACGAACCCCTGGTCATGATCAACACATTCACGCCCGACCTGTATGTGCAGTACTTCCGGGACCTGCGCTCCATGATCAGCGAAGGCCGGAGCATGACTCCGGAAGCCGTCGCCGAGGTGATGAGCCGCTACGCCACCACTGCCGACACCGGCATCGACTGAACCGAGAGGCTGCCCGCGGTCGCCCGCTGGGTCGGATCACCGCGGACGACGAACGCGCCGCGGGGACAACTCCCTGCTCCCGCTCCGCACCCGACCCCGAACACGGCGCCCCTCCCCCACCGGACCGGATCAAGAACGAGGATGTCTTCACCATGACTGTCACCCCCCTTGTCAGCCGCACCCGCACGATCGACCTTCCCGGCGGCCTGGCCCTCACAGTCCAGGAATACGGCCATAACACCGACGGCACCGGCGTGCTGATGCTGCACGGCGGCGCGGGCCCGCACTCGATGTCAGGTTTCGCCGCCGCGATGGCGCAGCACGCCTATGTGGTCGTCCCGACCCAC
The DNA here is from genome assembly GCF_044745865.1 of Streptomyces sp. NPDC086787. Lineage (NCBI taxonomy): Bacteria > Bacillati > Actinomycetota > Actinomycetes > Kitasatosporales > Streptomycetaceae > Streptomyces > Streptomyces sp. NPDC086787. The sequence goes on from NZ_JBIVBC010000009.1 coordinate 192,780, forward strand.
CCCGGCTTCGACGGCACACCGCGCCCGCAGTGGGCCGACACCGTCGCCGACCTGTCCGTCGCCTACCTCGACCTGCTCGACGAACTCGACCTGCGCGGCGTGATGGTGGTCGGCAGCTCGGTCGGCGGGTGGATCGCCGCCGAAACGGCGCTGCGCGACAACCGCGGCCGGATCTCCCGCCTGACGCTGCTCGGCTCGACCGGCATCACCCCCGAACCCCCTGCGCAGATCATCAACCCCGCCGAGGTCGGCCCCGTCAAGACCGGTGAACTGGCCTTCCACAACCCGGAACTGCGCCCGAACCCGGCGTCACTGAGCGAGGAGCAGAAGGCCGCGTTCGCCGCCAACCAGCACACCCTCGCCGTCTATGCCGGCGACCCCTTCTGCCACGACCCCAAGCTGCGCGGCCGACTCCACCGCGTCACCGTCCCGGTCCTGGTGCTCGCGGGCGAACAGGACGGCATCGCCCCCCTGGACTACCAGCGCGCACTGGCCGACGCCTTCCCCCACGCCACCTTCCAGGCCATCCCGGAAGCCGGGCACTTCCCGCACATCGAGCAGCCGGAAGCGGTGTTCGCCGCCATCGGCGACTTCGTCGAAAGCGAGGTCAAGCCCGAAGGCAACTGACCCCTTTCACCGTCGCATCAGCTTGAGTTCTGACGTCCGCGCCCGTGCGGAGGAGGTTGTCGTTGCGACTTCACGGCGGTGTGGTGACGCGCGGACACGAGTGGTACGAACGGGGCAGCTGCCTGCCCTGACGCACTCGCCGAGCATCCTGCCGTGCGTATCGCAGCGGCCACCGGGGACCAGGACGTCATCTTCGATGAAGGCTTCAACTTCGTTTCATCCAGGGCGTATGAGCGACTGACCGGTGACTCGGACGCCTTTGGGGAGGACTGGGAGTCGTACACCGACGCTCGCGCCACGACCGAAGAGGAGGACAGCGAGGGCATGGGCGAGTGGTTCGACTTTGGAGATGGCCGGCAGACGCGTCGGCGGCTGCCACGGCTGACCGAGCTCCGTCGCAGGGTGTTCGGCACCCGCCGACCTGCCGCGATGAGCGGGCAGTTGGCCGGCGAGTGCTCTTCGAACGCGGCGCGGCGGGTGGTCAGCCTCGGGCCGCCTGCTTGATCAGGTCGGCGCGGCGGGCTCCGAGACGTACACGGAGTGGCTGCTGCCGACCACTCCGACCGTGTGGGCCCCGATCCGCTCGGCCATCGCACGCTGGGCAGGCGGCGGGATCATACGGTCGTCGCCGGCCCACTCACAGCGTGGCCGCCGGCTGCCCGGACTCCGTCATCTCCGCGGCGGGGCTACTTGGCGTCCACTCGTCCTACCGGGTCGGCACCGGTGGTCAGTGCCTCGCACGTGGTCTGCCACACGGAGGAGCCGGGGTGGAGCTGGCTGTGGAGGAAGGCCGCGGTGAGCCCGGCGAGGGCGGCGACGCGCTCGGGGTTCTCGTCGGTGGTCTCGGCGGCGTCGTATCCGGCGATCCCGCCGAGTCCGTGCTCCGCGCCGAACAGGGTGAGCAGGGTCTTGGGGCCGGGGGCGAGGGTGTAGGGGTCCGCGTGCCAGTCCGGGCCCATGTCCGTGAAGTGTCGAGGGTCGTCCTTGTCGCCCGCTACGACCAGCGTGGGTGCGGTCATGGTGGAGAAGTCGACGGCCCCGATGATCGGCCACTCCTGGCCCATGGGCCCGTTGAGGGCGTCGCCGCCCCTGCCGGGCGCGGCGAGCAGCACGCCCGCCTTGATCCGGGGCTCGACGAGGTGCACCACGTTCCCGGTGTCGGGGTCGGCGAGCCCGGCGCCCAGCAGGAGGGCGGCGGTGAAGCCGCCGAGCGAGTGTCCGGCGAGGGCGATCTTCGCGTGGTCGATCCGTCCGGCGAGTTGCGGCACGGCGTTCTCGATCACGTCGAGCCGGTCGAGGATGTGTGTCATGTCCTCGGCTCGGGAGCGCCAGAAGAAGGGTGCGCCGGGGGCGTCGGCGACCAGGTGGCTCAGCGTCCTGGAGGTGAGGTGGGTGGGCTGGACGACGACAAACCCGTGTGCCGCCCAGAAGTTGGCGAGCGGCGCGTAGCCGTTCAGCGAGGAGAGGTTGTTCGAGGGGCCGTGTCCGTGGGAGAGGAGGATGACGGGGAGGTTGGTTCCAGTGGCAGGGGCGGAAACGCGCACCTGGAGGTCCACGGGACGTCCGGGCACGGAGAGGACCACGGGGCCGAAGGACAGGACCGGGACGGGCGTCTCCGTGGGGTCGGCGCTGGTGGCGGTGGATGTGCTCACGATCTGGGTTCCCTTTCGGTGGCGCCTGCCTGACCACCGGTCTCAAGACCGGTGGGCAGGCAGGACGGTCAGGGGCGTCCCGTTTCGGCTAAGCTGAAACGGAACGTCGCTCCACTTACTATCCGGAGCAACGCTCCGTTTTGTCAAGCGGTGCCGAAGGAGAACGCGATGACCACCGAGAGCCCCGCAGGGGAGCCACCGTCCCGAAGCAAGCGGGCGGACGCCCAGCGCAACCGGCAGACGGTGCTCACCGCCGCCGCCGAGGTCTTCGTCACCTCCGGCGTCGACGCGCCGATCCGCCAGATCGCGGCCCAGGCAGGCGTCGGGATGGCCACGATCTACCGCCACTTCCCGACCCGGGCGGATCTGGTCACCGCCGTCTACCGCCACCAGATCGAGGCGTGCGCCGAGGCAGGCCCCCGCCTGCTGGCCAGTGCCGACTCCGCGCTCGACGCGCTGCGCCAATGGATCGACCTCTTCGTCGACTTCCTGGTCACCAAGCACGGACTCGCCGACGCCCTGCAGTCCGACAGCGACCGCTTCGCCGCGCTGCACGCCTACTTCCTCGACCGCCTGCTGCCCATCTGCACCCAACTGCTCGACGCCGCGGTCGAGGGCGGAGAGATCAGGCCGGGCACGCAGCCCTACGAGCTGATGCGCGGCATCGGCAACCTCTGCGTCGGACGCGACGACGACCCCCGCTACGACCCCCGGCGCCTGATCGCCCTCCTCCTCCAGGGGCTGCAGCGACCTCAGGCGTGCTGATGCAGACGAGCGGCACCGAGACCCGTCACTTCGCGGACGTCCACTGTGGCACCTCATGAGTCATGCCAGCCCTGTGTGTCGCCGTGCAGCCGCCGCAGCGCCCAGACATGGTTGCCGCGAAGCAACGGGCATCGATGGCCGACGCGACGTTCTCGCCGCGGCGACCGCCGGCCACGACGCGCTGCCGCATCCGCCCAGACGGTCCACGTGCGCCGTGGCCAGCCCCACCCGGATGATGCACAGCGGGTCGGGCTCGTGAGCCAGCCCGGCGATGGCCGTGTCCAGCCGGGCCAGATCGGCCGGCCTCGCCCGGGCCAGGTCGGCGAAGGTCCTGCGTGTCGTCGACAACAGACCCGACTCGGCCGGGTACTTGGCCGTGCCGGTGTCGAACCGGGCCCACAAGCCAGGTTCGGCCGCCGAAGAAGCAGACCGTCAGCAGGACGTGCAGCGCCCCGGCCAGGGGGCGTCGTCGGGGGCGTACGGCTGGGTCGCAGCGCTATCGCGCCGGACAGAAGGCCGCGTGCGGTGTCGATGTCGCCGGTCCGCTGAGCAGGTAGGCCGATCCGGCCACCGCCGCGGCCGGTGGTCCGGGGCCGGTGCACTGCGGCGCGCGTCGTCCAGCAGGCACGATACGTCCCGCAGGCCCCCGGTGAGGTGTGCTCCGGTGCAGGCCGCCCGGGCGAGCCTGCATGCCCGTTCGGGTCCCGCCGGGGTCGGATCGGCGGCGCGCAGCAGTGTGCCCACCGCGGCGGACCCGTCGCCCCGCTGGGCCATCACGACTGCCGCGCGCTCCAGCAGCGCGGCGACATGCTCGTCGGGGGCGTCCGCCGCCTGCGCCAGGTGCACATGACGCCCGTCACGCCGCGCGGTTCGGGCCGCAGAGGGCTGATCCGCGGGTCGTCAGCGCAGCAGGGCCTCACCCACGTGAACCGCTCGCATGGCACGCTCGACGGTCTCCTGGTTTTCGCCGACGGGAGCCACGTAGCCGATGACGTCGCGCGCGGCGGCTTCCCCGAGCTTTCGGGTGATCACCCAGGTGGCCAGATACTGAGACGCCAGGCAGCCGCCCGCCGTTGCGATGTTCCCCTCGGCGTGGAACGGGGCGTCCAGCACGGTGACGTCACAGGCTTCGACGAAGGGTCGGCTCTTCATGTCCGTACAGGCGGGCATGCCATCGAGCAGTCCGAGCCGGGCGAGCACCAGCGCGCCGGAGCACTGCGCGCCGATCAGCTGCCGGGAAGGGTCGAGCGGCAGTCGGGAGATCAGCCGGTCGTCGGCGACCACGTCGCGCGTCGTCACTCCGCTGCCGATCAGCACGACGTCGGCCTCGGTCACGAACTCCAGCGGGCGCTGCCCCGTCACCTCAACGCCGTTCATGGACGTGACGACCGGTGTCGGCGTGGTGATGAAGGCCGCCAGGCCGTCCCTGCGGCACCGGTTGATCAGCGCCGAGGCGATGAAGCTGTCGAGCTCGTTGAATCCGTCGAAGGTGACGATGGCTACCTGCATGACGTGTCCTCCCGGTACGGACTCGTGGTGCACTCTCCCAAGCAAGCCCTGCCCAGGTCGCGGGCCAATTGACGATCGGTGGCCCCACCGAGCAGCAGCTGCCGGATCAGGTGCCCGTGGGGGCCGCCCACTCGACGAGCTGGACGACGACGCCGTTGGGATCGGTCACCTGGAAGAGCCGCTCCCCCCACGGCTCTGCACGCAGCGGCATCGTGATGGGCGCCCCGGCCTGCCGCAGACGCTCCTCGTGCTCGGCGACACCGGTCACGGTGAACGCCACGATCAGGCCGGCGGCGCGCTGGTCGCGTTGCTCCGGAGGCAGCACCTCGATGCCGCGCCGCAGCAGCACGAGATCGACGGCGGCGTCCTCGCGGGCGAGGGAGACGAAGCCGTCCGCGGCCATGACCTCGCGGTAGCCGAAGTACGTGGTGAAGAAGTCGCTGGAGGCAGCGACATCGTCGACGGTCAGGGACAGGGTGGACGCAGTGATATCGATGAGAACTCCCTCTGCGGCAAAACTTACAACGGTAGTAAACTTATGACCGGTCCAGCTGGTGCGTCAAGTAGAAATTTGCCTCGGTAGTAATGTTTTCCGCATGAGTGTTGAACCCACGGGCCTGCGCGAGACAAAGAAGCAGGAGACCCGGCAGCTGATCTCCGATCACGCCACGCGCCTGTTCATGCGGCAGGGCTTCGAAGCGACGACCATCGCCGAGATCGCCATTGCCGCTCGCGTCGCCAAGAAGACGGTCACGAACTACTTCGCCCGCAAGGAAGACCTCGCTCTCGACCACCAAGAGGCGTTCACCAACAGTCTCGCCACCGCCGTCAGGGAACGCGGCGACGGTGAATCCGCCCTCACCGCCCTGCGCCGCACCTTCGATGCCTCGCTCGAAGCCCGCGACCCCCTCGCCGGCTTCGCCGGGCCCGCCTTCTCCGGCATGGTCGCCGACAGTCCTACACTCACCGCCCGCCTGCGCGAACTCCACGACCAGCGCGAGCACGCCCTCGCCCAGTCCCTGGCCATCGCCACGGACGCCGCCCCCGACGACATCGCCCCCCGCGCCGCCGCCGCCCAACTCGCCTCCGCGCACCGGCTCCTGTTCACCCGCATCCAGGAACTCACCCTCGCCGGCCACGAAAACGACGCGATCGCCGCCACCCTCACCGCCGAAGCCGCCCACGTCTTCGACCGGCTCGAACCGGGCCTCGCCGGCTATGCCACCCGCTGACCTTCGATGACGGCCCGGACGCGTGCCCCGGCGGGTCACAGAAGCTGCCGCTGGACCCACCAGAAGACCAGGCCGACGATGCCGGTGCCGGTGCCGTAGGCGGCACCACGCAGAGCGCTGGAGAACAGGGCGTGGCGTCGGCGGCGGGTCCATGTGCGTACACGGGTCCAGTGGCTGGGCTCCGGATCGTCGGGGCCGTGACCGTTGGTCTGCTTCACGGTGCTGCTTCCTCGTGTGAGTGGAGATCCTGCGAGTGGAGGCCTGCCGGGCCCGGCGGACCGGTGCGGCGTGACCGCTTCCGGGCTCCGCCGGGCTCGGGTGAGCCGTCAACGCTGTGCGGCGAGCTCCTGGATCTGGTCAGGGAGCTCCCGGTCCGGGCGGCAGACGAGTCCGCCGTCGTCCTGGCGATGAGCGAGGCGTTCGAAACGCTCCTCCAGGCCGTGGGCCGGTGCGGGCCGGGCGGCGCAGTTGCGGACGCGGTAGCAGGCAAACGACTCCAGGCCTCCTATGAGTTCCTCGGTGAACTCCTCGGAAGACCCGTCGAACTCCTCGGGCACGTCACGCAGCGAACTCATCTGGTCCTTCCAGAAGGCCGCCTCGCGCATCTCCCCCATGCTGAGGTGGTGCAGGTGCAGGCAGTAGGCGGCACCCGGATGCGCGGCGCCGGCGGCGAACTGCCACCAGAACAGCGCGCTCTCGGGGTGGTTGGCCAGGAAGAGCATGCAGGCGAAGACATGTACTCCGTGGATGTCGACCGCGTCGGTCCAGCCCTCGAAGTCGGACGGGGCGAACTCGCCGCTGCCGTCGTCGCCGATCAGCGCGGCCAGCTCCTCGACGTGATCGGCTGCGCCAGCCTGGGTGACGACCAAGTGGGCGATGAGGTCGAGTTGGTGGCGGGCGTGCGAGCCACGCGGCTCGGCCGCGGTCGGCGCGAGGTAGCCGGCCTCCTGGGCGAGACGACGCAGGCCGGCGGCGACGTCGAAGGGGCGTCGCGGCTCACGGGCGGAGATGTCGGCTTCGGCCAGCCGCTGGTGCCAGATGCTCACTTGGGGTCCTCCTTCATCCCGTACCGGTTCCGGTAGACGGGGGCGAGCCGCTCGCGTGCCTTGCGGCAGTGGTAGTCGACCGTGCTGGGGGTGACGCCCAGGTACCAACTGATGCGTTCGGTCCGGTAGTCGAAGATGTACCGCAGGACAATCACGTCGAACTGGCGCTGCGGGAGCTTGCCGAGCGCCGGGTAGAGACCGACGCCGCTGTCCATCGCGGCGAGTTCCTCACGGAAGTCCTGAAGCAGCTCGTCGATGACCACGCGACGCAGGATCGCCCAGGTCTGCTGCTGAAGGTCGGCCTCGCCGAGCAGAACAGTGCCGCAGGATTTCGAGGAACACCCGGTGGACCGCTTCCTCCGCGGCGTCATTGGTGCGCAGGAAGTGCAGCGCGTACTCGTGCCAGGCTTCCTGGTTCATGAGGTAGTGCGCCTGGAAGTCCAGCGGAAGCCGGAGCGGGGCGGCCACGGGGCTGCGGCCGTCGTCCTCGCGGACGTCTTCTGACATGAGCCCTCTTCAGTGCGGTGATGAACGGGATCGGCCGACGCGTACGCCGGTGCCGTTCACTCAACCGGCCGACAGGCCCGAACACGCATACCCCACTCGACCAATGTCACGAACGAGAGTTCCCGCATCGCGCATAGTGATCACCGGTTGGATGCCGGACACGTGTGACCTGGGGTGATTGTTGGCTCCCGCAACGCCCCACCCCTTCAGGGGTGATGGACGTCACAGCTTGCGCTAGATGGCCTCAGCCAGCACCAACTACCCTTATCGGCAAAGCGGTTGCTCACTTCTCACTTATGGATCTTGGCGTCAGCGAACGAGAAAACACCACTGCAACGCCTGATGGTCCCGACGAGCACGGTTGCGAGCCCAGCCGGATCAGGGTCTACCCGGTGCTGGTCGACGGTGGCATTCCGTTCTTTCCTCAGCGCGAGCGCCGGGTGGATCTCGAACCCGTAAGGACGGTGGCCGCCCTCCGCGCGACCCCTCGCGCAAGCGAGGGGCCAAGCTGTCCGTCTTCTCCGGGATCGTATGCCGGATGCCGCGCCTGCGCAGGCAGTCGCGGCCCGGCCGTTGCCGTAAGCCCTATGAGCGGCCAGGTGCTGAACCCGCCGCGCGGGCGGCCAAGGTCCTCGCCTCCTTCACCACCGCCACCAGGCGGGCGACCAGGCTCGGCCACAGTCTCTCGTCCTGGTGTTCTCGCGGCCCAGCCCCTTTTGGCGCAAGGGCTGGTGACGGATCGGCACGGACGCCGGCAGACCACAGCCGATCCCGTCGATCACCTGCCGGTGATCCCGCCACCGGCCACAACGCCTGTTACTGACCGGCAGGAATGCATGAACGACCGGACGCCTGCCGCTACGGGACAAGGACGATCTTGCCGAGGTTACGACGCTGCTCGATGAGGGCGTGAGCTCGGGCGGCATCAACGAGGGGGATCTCCTCGTGCACGGTGGTGCGCAGGATGCCCGCGTCGCGCATCTGCCAGAGCTCGCACAGCCAGCGGTTGTAGAGTTCGGGCTTGCCGGCAGCGATGGCGCGCATCTGGAAGCCGATCATCGAGGCGCCGCGGACCAGGAGTTCATACGCCTCAACCGTGCCGCCGCCGGAGCTGAAGGCCACCAGTCGGCCGCCCGTCGCAAGGGCCCGCACAGCGGGGCCGAGAAGGTCGCCGCCGACGCCGTCGAGGATCACGTCGTACGGGGCGCCCCAGTCGGCGTGATCGTACAGGACGACCTCGTCGGCACCCAGCCCTCGGACGAAGTCGGCCTTGTCGGCACCGCTGACGGCGGCGACGACCCGTGCTGCCCCACCGGCCTTGGCGTACTGGAGGGCCAACGTGCCCACGCCGCTGGCCGCCGCCGTGACGAGCACCGACTCACCCGGCCCCGTACGGGCGGCCTCGTAGGCACCGCGCGCCACCAGACCGCTGCGGACCAGGGCTACCGCCTCCACGGCGGTAGCGCCGTCCGGGATCAGGGAAGCCATGGAGGTGTTCAGAACCGCGAACTCGGCGTAGGCGTCGGCGAAGCACAGCCCGGTGACGCGGTCTCCCACCCGGAAGGCGGTGACTCCCGCGCCCAGGGCGACGATCACCCCGGCGACCTCGCCTCCGAACGGGATCGGCTCGCGACCCTCCCGCACCTTGCGCACGGTGGGCAGGGTCACCCCAACCGCCTCGACCCGGATCAGCACCTCCCCGGCGTCCGCCTCGGGTCGGTCGACCTCCTCGGCGAACAGCACTTCGGGCCCACCGTTGACCTCATGGCGAATGCGCAGCACAGGACCTCCCCCGACCGAACTCATTGGATTCCCCAACGATAAGGGGAATGTCATTGGGATGTCCAATGACATTTGGGTAGGCTGAGCTCATGACCTCGGATCTCCAGCGCATCCAGTCCCTGCCGACGTGGCTCGTCGGCCGTGTTGCGGCCCGAGGCCGGGGCATGGTCGCCGACGCGATCGCTGCGGAGGGGCTGAAGCTCATGCACCATGCGGTACTGGCCGCCACGGCCGAGTACGGGCCCGTCGCTCAGGCCGACCTGGGCCGTAGGCTGTCCGTCGACCCCAAGGACATGGTCGGTATCCTCAACCACCTCCAGAACGAGGGCCTCGTCCTGCGCGCCCCCCACCCCTCCGACCGCCGCAAGAACGCCGTCACCGTCACTCCGGAGGGCGCGGCCGTCCTCTCCCGCTGTGGAGCTCTGGCCGAAGCCGCCAATGGCGAACTGCTGGCACCACTCACCCCGGACGAGCAGAAGCAGCTGGTGGCCCTGCTGACCCGGCTCCACGAAGCAGCGGAGAGCCCGGCCTGATCCCACGTGATCGACCGGACGGTTCCTAGTCGGTGCAGCAACAGCAGCAGCAGGTACCCAGGATGGTTCCTTCCAACGCCTGGACCGTCTCGTCGTCCACAGCGGGTACCAACCTGGCCGTCACGATGCTCAGCTTCCCGCCGTCATGCCCGGGGTGCGAGCCACCGTCGGCGTCCCGAGCGGCAGGCACTGAGAAAAGCCCTCCGTCGACAATGCCCCACTCGTAGTTGGGGTCGGTCACCGTGGCCATCTGCAGGAGTCCGTCGGGCGCCAAGTGCAGGGGGCCGATGAATGAGCAGGTGTAGATGGCGTCCATGTCGCCGGTTGCCGTCTGCGTGCAGGCGACTTCCGGTGCCGCCGTCAACGTTGCGGTGGCCGGCACGTACACGGTCTCCTTCAGTGTCACCTGCGACAGGTCGCCGGTCCCCGTGTTCTGCACCCACGCCTCGAACGAATGGGTGTCCGTCAGCCGCTTCACCACGCCGGTCACCTGGCCGGGACCCACTCGAACGGTGGCGGGAGCGGCATTCGCCACCCCGGCCAGGAGTGCCACCGGCAGCGCCGCCCCGGCGAGTACGGCGCTCGCGCCGCGCCAGGGCTTCGGAGAGCGCATGGGCTCCGGAAACTTCGGAAGGGAGCACACCGAGAACGACACGACCGCACCTCGTACGTCAGGCCCGGCGACACCCGAAGCCGCCCGGATACGCCCCAGACAAGCCCCGGCACACGCATCCCGGGCAGGCACCGCGCCGCGTCCGGGCCACAGATCACCCGGGCGGAGCCCGAACGTCCATCCCTCTCACCGGGCTCACGGGCACCCTCGTCCCGTCAGGCGGCCGCTTGCTGAAGGCCGTTCAGGACCAGGTCGAGCCCGAACTCGAACTCGTCGCCGTAGGCGTACCCGGGACGCATGACGTGAGCGGTGGCGATCTCGGTCAGGTACGGGTATTCGCCGTCGCCGAAGCCGCTCATGAGGGACTCCGCCAGTGCGGCGGTCTCGTCCGGGGTGTTGAAGGGGAGGGTCTTCTCCTGGAGGGCGAACCCGTAGATGTAGCTGTCCAGGACGGAGACGGCGTGGGCGGTCAGGGTGAGGGAAAGGCCGCCTTCACGTAGGCAGCCGAGAACGGCGTTGTGGTGACGCAGGGTGGCGGGCTCCGGCTTGGATCGGGACTCCATCAGTCCGATCGCCCATCGGTGGCGGGACAGCACCTGACGCATGGAGATCGCCCGCTGTCGCATCGCCCGGCGCCAGTCGTCGCCCGGCGTGGGCAGTTCGACTTCCCCGAAGACCAGGTCGACCATGCCGTCGAGCAGGTCCTCCTTGTTGGCCACGTGGTTGTACAGGGACATCGCCTCGACTCCGACGACTGGTCGAACGTCCGACGATGTGGTCGAACGTCCGGCGATAGGGTCGCGACATGGATTTGAGCGGCAGGGTCTGGGGTTCCACAAGTACGGAGCAGAGTGCGCCGTATCCGTGCGACCGGCTCGTGAGGACTCCACGCGAGGGTTGGACACGAGCGGTCGGCATCGCGGCCCCACCCGAAGTCGTCTTCCGGTGGATCCGCCAGCTGACCGTCGCTCCGTACAGCTACGACTGGATCGACTTCCGAGGGCGCAGGAGTCCGCGTGTGCTTCTCCACGACCTGCCGGACCTCTCCGTCGGACTCCCGTTCCTCGTCTTCGAGATCACCGGCTTCACGCCCGACGAGCACATCACCGGCGTACTCCCCGAAACCCTCGCCGGACGCCACGGTCGGATGGCCGTGAGCTACACCGTGCGCCCGCACGGCAAGGGGTCCCGCCTGGTCGTAAAGGTGGTCGTCGAGACCGGGGGAAGACCGATCCGGAGGCTGCGCCGCAGGCTGCTCGCCTTGGGCGATCTCGTGATGATGCGCAAGCAGCTTCTGACCCTCAAGGACCTGGCCGAAGGCACCGCCAAGGACCCGGCCGAAGGCACCTCCGGCTCTGAAGCCGATGCCGCCGCCGGGTAGACGGCCCACACGTTGGTGAGCCTGTCAGGAGGCGAGGACAGAGATGCCGTCTCCGAGCAGTTTCAGCCCGAGGACGAAGAACAGGACCGCCATCACGGCCACATTGTGCTGGGCCGCCCAGTTCTTCCAGTTGCCGAGTGTGGTCTTGGCTTTATCCCCTCCCAGCAGGAAGACCGCCAGCGGAGCCAGCAGGCCGAGGGTGGCGATCACCACGAAGACCGCCAGCGATCCGATCTGCTGCCCGACCGGCAGCCCGGCCGAGCCGATCGCGGCGCCCGCGGCGATGGTCAGCGGGGCGTTCTTGGCGTTGAGCGCGGCCAGGGCCAGTCCGAGCGCGAAGACCTTGACCGGCGTGAGGCGGTCGATCGCGCTCATCCACTTCGGCAGCCGCGCCTGCGACGGATCCTTCGGACGCCGGTGCCATTGCCGGACGCCGAAGACGACGAGCAACAGGCCCAGGGCCAGTTTGAGCGCTCCCACCCAGGTGGCCGGGTGGTTGTGCGTGGAGGCACCCGCGGGGGATGCGATCGCCAGCATCACCGCTCCCAGAGCCGAGAGTCCCAGGATCCAGCCGACGGTGAAGAGGACTCCGTTGAGGCGTCCCCGAGGCGTGGCGAGTATCAGGATGATCGCGATGATCGGGAGTGGGCTGACCGCGACACCGGCTGCAAGACCCAGTACGTCACCGAGAACTTTGCCCATGGTTGCCTCCAGGCGGGGCAGGCTGCCCAGGGTCCAATGATCCTGCGCTCCGACGAATCTGTCCTCGTGAACTTCTCGGAGCCCGCGCACCTCGGGTTTCGCATGCACCCCGGGCCGGGGATGCGCGCCGACTCGTAAGTGGTCAGGATGAAGAGGTGAGGGCGGTGGACGCCTCATGTCCGGGTGTTCGACGACCCTCGCACCGACCGTGGCAGGAGGACGTCACGATGACTGCGACGACAGGCGCAACCCAATCGGCTCACCCTGAGCGCCCGGGCAGGTCGGATGGGGTCTGCAGCGAATTCACCGTCTTCACCAAGATCAAGCCGGGCCACGCGGACGAGCTGCGCAGGGATCTCGCCGTGCTCGCCGACGCGGCGGACAACGAGAGGGTCCATGCGGCGGTGCGCCAGATCGGCACCCTGCACGACGCACGGCACGTCATCTTCGACGACGACACCCGGTTCATGTTCGCCAGCGTCTTCGACGGCTCCTGGGACACCTACATCGACGACTTCGCCCAGACGGTGGTCGGATCCCGCTTCGACAAGGTCTTCTCGCACAGCGAAGGTTTCCCCGGCGTCACCGATCCGGGGGTGAAGGACTGGTTCGTCGCCCACCAGGAGCCCGCGGGGGTCTTCGTCAGTGCCTATCCCGACCTGACCGTTCAGCAGATCTACAAGGACCATCGCGTGGACGACGCGTTCCAGGAGGTGCTGGACACCCCCGAGTTCCGGGCGGCGCTGGAGAACCCGGCCAACGCGGAGTTGGTGGCCACGCCGGCCTTCCAGAAGCTGCTGGAGGAGGCGTCGGCGTAGAACCTCGCACACCCACCCCCATCCGTCCTCGCACCCCCAACCCCTCACAGCCGACCCACCCATCGGTGAACCGCGTCGGCGGGCTCGCACCAGCCCCTGCCGGGCTGTCCGGGCAGAGACCGATGTGGAGGCACAAGCGATCATGAACACAGCGGACAGCAGCAGCGCGGCGGGCGTGAGCGTCGATATCGACGACGTTCAGAGCGGGGCCCTGCGTCCACGGCCCGTGCCCTACGAGGGAAAGTTCGTCTTCCTGCGCGTCGACGACCGCCACGCCGGGCGCGCACTGCTGCGGCGGCTGCTTCCGGTGACCTCGGGCGGACTGCCCGGCGAGGACCGGAGCCGGGATGCCTGGGTGGCTGTGGCGTTCACCTTTCAGGGGCTGCGGGCCCTGGGGGTGCCCCAGGAGTCGCTGGACAGCTTTCCGCGCGCGTTTCGTGAGGGCATGGCCGCTCGGGCGGAGCTGATCGGCGACGTGGGCGAGAGCGCGCCGGGCCGCTGGGAGGCACCCTTCGGAACCGGCGACGTCCACATCGCGTTGAGCGCCCTCTCCTCCGACGGCGCGCAGTTGGGCAGGGAGCTGGAGCGGGCCCGTGTCGCCTACGAGGACACACACGGTGTCGAGGTGATCTGGCAGCAGGACGTCCACCAGCTACCGACCGGACGCACCACCTTCGGCTTCCGTGACGGCATCAGCCATCCGAACATCGAGGGCGTCGGACTGCCCGGCTCCAACCCTCAGGAAGCCCCCATCAAGGCCGGAGAGTTCATCCTCGGCTACCCCGACGAAACCGGCAGCCTGCCGCCCATGCCCAGCCCCGATGTGCTGGGGCGCAACGGCACCTACGTGGCCGTTCGCAAGATCCACACCGATGTGGCGGCCTGGCGCAGGTATCTGCGCGCCAACAGCTCGGGCGCCGAGGAGGAGGCGCTGCTGGCGGCGAAGATGGTCGGGCGCTGGCCGAGTGGCGCGCCGCTGACGCTGACGCCGGAGCACGACGATCCGGAGCTGGCGGCCGATCCGCACCGCGTCAACAACTTCCTGTACCGGGAGAACGACGACCGGGGGTACCGGTGTCCCGCGGGTGCGCACATCCGGCGCACCAACCCCCGCGATGCCACCATCATCGGCGACGCGCGGATGCACCGGCTCATCCGTCGCGGCACCACCTACGGCCCGCCACTGCCGGAGGGTGTGCTTGACGACGACGGCGCCGACCGGGGTCTGGTCGGAGTGTTCATCGGGGCCCACCTGGAGCGGCAGTTCGAGTTCATCAAGGCCGAGTGGGTCAACGACGGCAACTTCATCGGCTATCCGGGCGAGAAGGACCCGGTGGCCGGGCATCACGGCGGGACCGGCAGCGTCACCATCCCGGAGAAGCCGGTGCGGCGTCGCCTGCAGAACCTGCCCGGCTTCGTGGTCACCCGTGGCGGTGAGTACTGCTTCCTGCCGGGTCTGCGTGCCCTGCGCTGGCTCGCCGAACTGGAGGACTGACGGCGATTGCCCCCCTGAGGTCCGATCACGCTCTCCGAGGAGAGGTCGAAGTCATGGCAGCACAGTTCGTCCGCTACACGCCTGACGTCGAAGACGACGACCCGGACTTCGACCGCAACGTGCAGACGGTGATCGAGAAGACCGAGAGCTACATCACCGAATCGGTCGAGGCCGGTGGCACCGGACAGGCCCTTCGCGACGCCCACGCCAAGGGATACGGGCTGGTCCGGGGGGAGGTGGAGATCCTTAACGGACTGCCCCCCGAGTACGCCCAGGGCATCTACGCGACTCCGGGAACCCATGACGCGCTCATCCGCTTCTCCAACGGCTCGCCGCACGCCGGAGCCGACGCGCGACTGGGCGCCGCCACCGGACTGGCGCTGAAGATGTTCGACATCCCCGGCCCGACCCTGCTTGAAGACGAACCGGACACGGGCACGTTCGACTACGCCAACATCAACGGACCGATCTTCTTCTGCAACACGGTCGAGCACTACCTGTTCATCCAGGAACTGTTCCTGAACGCCCCGGCCTATTTCTCCCAGGGCCGACCCGGCGCACATCGCTTCTTCACCGATTTCGTGACCGGGAAGGGAACACTGGACCAGGACAACTGGGCGTGGGACGAGTTCCTGGCCTTCCTGCGCCTGGCGAAGACCCCTCCGGCGAACCTGTTGCTGTCGAGCTACTGGACGATGGGCGCGGTCCGGCACGGGGACTACATCGCCAAGGTGCGCATCGCCCCCGACCCGTCCTCCGCCGCCGCGGTGGTCCGGCGCACCATCGACCCGACCTCGGGAGCCGAGGTCTTCCGACCGGCCCTGCAGGCCGAGCTGCAGGAACGGCCCTACGCCTTCGACATCCAGGTCCAGCTCTGCACCGACCTGGAGCGCATGCCGGTGGAGGACACCACCGTGGAGTGGCCCGAGCAGCTCTCGCCGTCCGTCACCGTGGCCAAACTGCGGCTGCCCCAGCAGGACATCTCCGAGCCCGAGAATCTGGAGAAGATGGACGCGCTGTCCTTCACGCCCTGGCGGGTCACCGCCGAGCACGCGCCCCTGGGCAACATCATGCGGGCCCGCAAGGAGGTCTACCGGCGCTCCTCCATCGAGCGCCACAGGCTCAACCAGCAGCGGCGCGCAGAGCCCCGAAGCGCCGACGATGTGCTCGGCCCTTGACCCGGTACGTCACGCGACGGCGAGCGGCGCTCAGATGTCCACTTCCCGGTGATCGGGGTCCGAGTCAACTACGGGGTGTCGGCTCAGCGGGGCGCGGCACCAGGGAAGTCCAGGACACTCGCAGGAACAGCAGGCTCATGGCGAGGGTGAGGCCGTTGATCACCGCTTCCACCGCGCCCCCGGAACCGCTGGTCCAGACGGCGTGCTGGAGGTCGTAGAGGACGTCCATGCCGAACAGGTACAGGCCGCCGGCACCGGCGGCGAGCAGCCAGTACGGTGCCGAGTCGCGTCGACCGAGGAGGGCGGCGGCCGCCAGCAGGAGGCAGAGCGTCAGCCATCCGTCGGCCAGTGGAAAGGCGTCCTCGAACTCGATGTAGGACTGTCGGCTGCTGCTTGCGAGCAGCGAGCGGTCGGTGAACCACAGGGTCCAGTAGACGATCACGATGGCGGCCGCGACCAGACACACGGCCGCCAGGGCCGACCGGTGCCTGTCAACCGGCGGTGGTGCCGGCTGCTCGGCGTGGAGCGGTCCGGTCGGTCCGGTCGTCTGCGAGGACATCCGCCCTTTATGGCGCGCGGACACAACGGCGTCAAGGGTTCGGGCAGTGGATCCCGGGGCGGTTGGTCATTCCGCTCGTTCGTTCCGGTTGTTCCCCGGTAGCCGAGTCGCGTCTGGCACCGCGCCCATTCATTCTCGACGAACGGCCAGCAGGGCCGCGTCGTCCTTCAGGCCGGAGCCGACGTACGCGCGCACGTCCGACAGCAGCTCGTCCAGCATGGCCTCCGGCTCCCGGGTCGGCAAGGCGCTCAGGCGCGGGGCGAGCGGATAGAAACGGTCGACGGTGTCCCGGGCCTCGGCCACCCCGTCGGTGTACAGCAGCAGCAGGTCACCACTGTCGAAGGTGAGGGGGCAGGCGCGATAGTCACCATCGGCCAGCTCTCGCAGGCCCAACGGCGGCGCGGCGACGGGCGGGGTCACCTCGCGGAACCGTCCGGCGTGTGAAATCAGGGGTGGCGGGTGTCCGCAGTTGACCACGTCGGCCGGTCCCGGTGCGTCCGGGACACCGACCAGTACCGCCGTCACGAACTCCTCGCTCGTCGGACAACGGGCGAGCGCCGAGTCCAGTCGCCTGGCGACCTCCGCCAGATCCGACTCGGCCCGCGCGGCCTCGCGGAACACACCCAGCACATCGGCTGCCGTCTCCACGGCGGCCAGGCCCTTGCCGCGTACGTCACCGATGATCAGTCGCACTCCGTAGGGGGTGGATATCACCTCGTACAGATCCCCGCCGATCCGCGCTTCGGCCTCCGCGGCCACATATCGCACTGCCACGACCAACGGCCCGATGCGCCGCGGAACCGGGCGCAGCAGTGCCCGCTGCGCTGCCTCGGCCACTGTGTGAACCCTGACCAGCTCCCTGTCCTGGGCCGCCATCACGATGACTCCGGCACAGCTGAAGAAGGTGATCGCCACGATCGTGCCCCCCGCGGTCGCCATGACGGCGGGGGCCACGTCGACGTCGTAGAACGCCAGAGCGACGAGGACGGCACAGGCGCCCAGCCCCGCGGCCAGTGGGACCGTGGCCCTGCGGGTGCCCGTACTGGCGAGCACGGGAAGGGTTGCCAGAACCGGAGAGTAGGTGACGTGAGTACCCGAGGTGACGTCCGCCGCCACGGCCAGCAGGACCAGCACATACCCGGCGATGGTGAGACGCCGCGCCCATCGTGGCAGCCAGGGCCGGCCACCACGTCTCAAGCCGAAGACATCGGGCAAGGGACCTTCCTCCTGCCGCCGAGCTGTGCGCTGTCTCTTCTACGGTTGCTCGCCTGCCGACTTCCGGCGACAGCAATGACGTGTTCGCGGTCAGCGCTGGGCGTCCCGGAAGGTGCCCGGGGTCCGGCCGGTCGCGCGGATGAAGAACTTGCTGAAGTTGGTGGGTTCGGTGAAGCCGAGGCGGTGGCTGATGGCGGTGACGGGCAGGTCGGTGTGGGCCAGCAGGCGCTTGGCCTCCAGGGCGACGCGAGCGTCGATGAGCTGCTTGGCGGTGTGTCCGGTGGCACTCCGGCAGGCGCGGTTGAGGGTCTTGAGGGAGTAGCCGAGCCGGTCGGCGTAGTCGTGGGCCTGGCGCAGGACGGCGAAGGAGCGTTCCAGTTCGTGCTGGAAGAGGCGGTGCGGCTCGGGCGTGACATGGGCCTGTCCGCTGCCGTCGGACGCCGGGAGACGGGCGATCCGCAGCAGGATTCCGGCCAGCATCTGGCGCAGGAGCTCCCTGGTGATCTCCGGGTCCTGGTCGGAAAGACCGGCGTATTCGGTGGCGAGGTCGGCCAGTGCGCGGCGGAAGCGGTCGCGGTTGCCGGGGTCGAGCTGCCAGAGGGCCGGCCCGTACGGGTCGTCGATCACCCGGGTGCTCGCGGGCAGCCGGGGCGGGAAGTCCGAGGTGAACAGGACGATCGTGGCGTGCAGCTCTGCGGGAGCGCCGCCGGGTGCGGTGGGCAGGCGCTGGACCTGCCCGGGACGGACATGGAGCAGCGTGCCCGGCAGGCAGGGGCGGTCGACGAAGTCGACCATGGCGGTGCCTTCGCCCCGGTGGACCAGGGTGAGGTGGTGGAAGTCCAGCCGATGCACCCGTTTGTACTCTTCGGCAGGCATGCGACGGGTGAGGTCCGCGAGGGCGAGGACCTCCAGGCGCAGACCGGGCCGGGTGGAGTTGCGGTAGCCCCGCTCGATGATCTCAGGCTGTCCCATTTCGACCATAGGCATGCCTGACTCTACCGTGCGTCGGCGCCCGGGTGTCGGGAGAGTGGAGGCCGACCGGTGACCGAGGCGGCACCGGAATACGCAGATCGGAGAGTTGCCATGAGCAGCAAGGAAAACGTGATCGCAGCGGCTGGTGAGCTGTTCGGGGACAGGGACCCGAGCGCGGTGGACCGCTGGGTGTCCGCTGGCTACCGTCAGCACAGCAGCCTGGTCGCAGACGGACCGGAGGCGCTGCGGCAGCTTGTGGCGGGTCTGCCGGACGGCTTTCGCTACGAGGGGGCGAGGGTGATCGCCGACGGGGATCTGGTGGCGCTGCACGGGACGTACCACGGCTTCGGCCCGCAGCCGCTGGTCGCTTTCGATCTTTTCCGGGTGGATGCGGACGGCAAGCTGGCGGAGCACTGGGACGCGCTGACGCCGGTCGTCGCGGACACGGCTTCCGGCCGCTCGCAGACCGACGGGTCGGCCGAGCCGGGCGACCTGGAGAAGACCGAGGCCAACCGCAAGTTGGTGTCCGAGTTCGCCGAGAGGGTCCTGAAGGGCGCCGACTACTCGGTGCTGACCGACTACATATCCACCGAGACCTACCTGCAGCACAACCCGGAGGCCGCCGACGGGCTGGACGGCTTCGGGGCCGCGGCCGCCAAGTGGGCCGAGCAGGGCAAGAACCTGGTCTACCGGACCGTCCACAAGGTCGTCGCCGAGGGCGACTTCGTGCTGCTGCAGTCCGAGGGCGAGTTCGGTGTGCCGGTCGCCTACTGGGACCTGTTCCGCGTGGCCGACGGCAAGATCGTCGAGCACTGGGACATCATCACCCCTGTCCCCGCCGAACTTCCGCACTCCAACGGCCTGTTCTGAGCGACCGGAGGAACAGCGTCGAGCACCGGGTTACGGCGATCCGGGGACCCGGTTGGCCGCAAATTGTCAGTGGTGCTCAGTCGCTCGTGATTTCCTCGCGCGATATGACGTCCTCGTCTCGCACGATGAGCAACTCTCGGTCGTGCTCGGTCAGCAGCTTCAGGAAGCCGGGTTCCGTCGCCATCACGAATCCGGTCAGCTCCTTGCCGTTGCGCAGTTCGACCCGCTCCATCGGAACCCACGGTGTACGCAGGGTCGCCGCTCCGAGCAGGATCGTGAGGACGGCCAGGGCCCACAGGTGACGGCTGATCCAGAGTGTGGTCCGCCGCACCCGTCCGCCCGCCCGTACGCCGTGCCCGATCGCGTAGACCAGTCCGCAGACGACGCCGATCAGCAACAGCAACCACCAGCTGTGGAAGGTCACGAGGTAAGCCACGACGACCACCAGCGCGATCAGCAACAGCAGGGAGCCGATCACGTCCGGGCGCTCAGGGGGCCGCCCCTCCGCCCGCGCGCGGTCGACGGCCTGCCGCGCCTTCTGCCTTTCCAGAGCCATCCGCAACAGCGCGACCGGCACCAGGACCGTGAGGAACAGTACTGAGGCCAGCGAGTCGGCCATGACGGTACCGAGGACGAGGACGACGGTGTCACCCACGTCGAGGGTGTGCAGCACGGCGAACGCCGTGTGCCAGTTGTAGCCGGACACCGCGAACAGCCGCAGGGCGACAAAGGTGAACCCGGCAGCGGTGATGGTGAGCCCAGTGAGCCCGGAACCCCGCCCGCCCGTTTCGGGCTTCTCGACTGACATGGTTCTGTTGGTGCCTTTCGCGCGCGTTGGACGATGCAGTATGACTGATACGTAATAAGTGCCGGGCTGCACACGGAAATCGTCGGGCGGAACACTGGTCAACCGCGACGGTGCCGCGTGCATGCATTGGCCACGTGGTCGTACTGCGTCTGCGCGCTTCGGCGGCATCACTGCCTGCGACAAAGGCGTGCCGGACTCGATGAGCGGCGTCAGGGCGAGCCGGCGATCAGTCGCCGAACTGCTCGTGGAGGGCGGGCAGGAAAGATGCCAGATGAGCCATCTCCTGGGCACAGTGGACCATGAGGTCGACGGCCTGCCGGGCGGTCATGGCCGCTGCTCGGCCGACGAGAGCTGGTACGGGGCGGCTCGTTGTCCGGCCGCGGCCGCGCAGGGCAGCATGGCGGCCCCCCACCCAGAAGCGAGAGCGCATCTCGGCACCGCCGGGGACGCGCCGGACATGGTGCAGCAGGTATCCGGCGTCCAGGGGGCGGTTCGACAGTCCAATCCTGGCGCAGATGGCGGTGGCCTGCTCAGGATCGGCCAAGCTCGCCTCGTCCAGGCCCAGTTCACTGGGCGGGATGAACCGAATGGCGGCCCGGGTGAACCGGGACCCGAGGTACTCGTCGACGAAGGACGTGCGTCCGACGTAGGCGCGCGGGCCCGGGTGGGCCCCGTCGTCGGCCCATTGCGCGAAGGCGTGGGCGCGGGGGTGCCACAGTTTGTACTTGCGGGTGTCGTCGCCGTGCCAGGAGAACCACCAGTCCCACATCGCCGGTGCGACTTGCGGCATGGGGGTCAGTACGGCGACGCGCATGGAGCCGTCGGGCAGCAGCGCATATCCGGTTTCGGTGGCTTCTCCTTCCTTGTCCAGCAGGCTGCCGGCGTCCTCGAGCGCGGTGAGCAGCGGTCCGGCCTGTGGGCCGGCGTTCACGGCGGCGACGACATGCGGAGCAAGTGGGGCCATGTCCGGGTCGAAGTAGGAAGCGAAGGGAGTGCCGGTGTCTTCGGTGCGGTAGCCGAGGTAAGGCGTGCCGTGGCGCTGGGGCTGGTGTCGCTGCCGGGCGTGCTGGGTCATCTGATCTCCTCGGAGGAAACCCCGCCCCGACGGGCGGGACGGCGTCAAATCCGGCCCATCCAGGTGTGAAAGCGGCCCTCGGGGTCGTAGGTGGCGCGGGCGCGGTCGAGTCGCTCCATGGCGGCATCGGTGGCGAAGCGGGCGGGGCGTCGGCCGAGGTTCTCGTCGGCGAGTTGAATACCGGTGGCGTGCGGGGCCATGGCGGTCATGTGCGAGCGTGCCCAGTCCGCGTGACGGCTGTCGTCGGCGGCGTCGTTCCAGACGGTATAGAGGGCGATGTAGGTGTTGTCCTCCATGGAGTAGGCCATGTCCTGGCGGCTGGGCGAGGGGCCCCAGTTGAGCCAGAGGCAGTGCGACGGGGGCGGGGGCAGGGTTTCTGCGATGCGGCGCAGGCCGGGCAGCAAGTCGTCGATGGACGCTGAGGTCCACATGTTGTCAGTGGCGTAGCGGTGGTGGTCCGGGTAGGTGTGGGTGACGGCCTCGTACCAGTCGGAGAGCTGGACGGGAGCGTAGGGGATGGCCATCAGGGCACGGTCGCGGACCGGGCAGGTGTCCAGCAGGCTCAGCGCCCGACGAGCCTCTTCCTCGGTGTCGGCGAAAACCGGCGAGGCGATCAGAATCGACGGCTGGTCGACGCCGAGGTCGGGAAATGCCGCAGACATGAGGATCTGCATTTCCACTCGACGGTCGACCTTCGGACCCACCTCGTGGGCCCACCGGTAGACGTCTTCCAGAAGGTCCATGGGATACAGGTAGAGGCTTGAACCGCAGATCGCGGGTTTGGGGTAAACCTTGACGTGGAAGCGGGTCACCACGCCGAAGAAACCGGGGCCCGCGCCGCGGGCCGCCCAGTACAGTTCACGGTTCTGCTGGTGGTCGGCGTAGAGCAGTTCCCCGTCGGCGGTCACCACGTCGATGCCGATGACGCTCTCACACGCGGGGCCCAGCACCCGGCCGTTCCAGCCGTATCCGCCCTGCAGCAGATATCCGCCCACGGCGACGCCCTTGCAGTGGCCGGCGGGAAAGAACAGACCTTGCTCGTCAAGGATCTCGCACATCTCATGGCCGTACCGGCCGGGGCCGACTGTCGCGGTCATGGTCGGCCGGTCGACTTCTACGGCGTTCAGACGCGACACGTCCAGGAGAAGCCCCCCGTCCCGTACATGATTGGCCGCCCAACTGTGGCCACCGGAACGGACGCCGACCCGCAGATCGTGAGCCTTCGCGTAGTCGACCGCCGAGCGGACGTCATCCTCCGTCGCGGCCTGCACGATCACGTCGGGGAAGCGGTCTGGAATCTTCGCGTTCCACACGGTGGCGCGTCGAGCTTCCTCATAACCGTCTGCCCCTCGCATGTACGTCTTGCCTGTGAGGGTCATCAGCGCCTCCTTCGCGGTCCACAATGCAGATCTCCAGATCTGCATTGTGGACTATAGGGCCGCCTGTGGGCCGGCCGCCACCCATTGAGCGCGTCCTGCGATGCCCGTGCAGTCGTCGGCGCCACCCGCATCCACCATCGGGCAGGAGATCCGCATCCCGGATCATTCGGGCTGCATGTTGGGATACAGTCTGGGCATGCCTCCCACCCCGCGCGACCCGGGCCGTTCCAGCATCCAGGTCCTTGGCCGGGCCGCTCGGATTCTCAAAACCGTCGGGGCTCACAACGGCACCATGCGGCTGGCAAGCCTCGATGACGCCGTCGGTCTGGCCAAGACGACCACACACCGCATCGTGACCGCGCTGGCCGAAGAGCAGTTGCTTCGTGTCGACATGGACGGGCGCATCTGGCTGGGGAGCGCTCTCGGCGCACTGGCGCGTGAGGCGACGGCCGGGTTGGTGGACGACTTGCGCCCGACTCTGGTGAGCCTGCAACAGACGATCGACGAGACCGTGGATCTGTCAGTGCTCGAAGGCGACGCCGTACGTTTCGTCGACCAGGTGCAGAGCAGCCAGGCTCTGAGAGTGGTTTCCGCCGTCGGCGCGGCCTTCCCCCTGCATTGCACGGCGAACGGTAAGGCCTTCCTCGCCACCCTGCCCGACGACCAGGTGGAACACCTGTTGAGCCGCCCGCTTCAGCGCTTCACTCCGGCCACCATCACCTCCAGGGAACAGCTGCTGGAGGAACTCGCGGCGATCCGGGCTACGGGTACGGCAATTGACCGCCAGGAACACAGCCCTGGCATCTCCGCCGTCGCGGCACTCGTGACACGTGACGGCGAACCATACGCTGCGATCTCCGTGCCGGTGCCCGCCGAACGCTTCGCCGCACAGCAGGACGCTCTCCTCCGGCACGTCCAAACCGCCTGTAAGAACGCGTCCACCTGAGCGGCCTGCCCGCGAGGACGCCGGGTCGGCGCCTTTCAGAGGGACTACTTCTTCTCAGCTCAGCTGCTCGGCCAGCGCGAGGATGATTCCGCTCGGCCCGCGGAGATAGCAGAGCAGGTAGCTGTCCTCGTAGCGCGTCAACTCGCCGACGAGTTCGGCGCCGTGCGGCCGGAGGCGGGCGAGGGTGTCCTCGATGTCGTCGACAGCGAACATGACGCGATGCAGGCCCAGCGTGTTCGCCGGGGTGATCTCCGGCCCGGGGGTGATCGCCTTCGGGGTGTGGTACTTCGCCAGTTCGAGCCGGCCCGGGGCGTCCGGGATCCGCATCATCGCGATCTCGCATCGCATGTCGTCGAGCCCTACGACCTTTTCCGCCCAGCTACCTTCGATCGGCATCCTGCCTTCCAGCTCCATGCCGAGCTCGGTGAAGAAGGCGACGGCGGCGTCGAGGTCGTCGACGACGATGCCGACGTTGTCCATGCGCTGAATCGTCATGGCCCCGAGGATAGGGGCCGCGACCGACACCGTCGGCCCAATCGGCCGTCTCGCCGTGCCACCGGCGCCGGTTTCGACCCGTCAGCGACACCGACGGGCGTTGAGCCGGGCGGCCTGGCGCGTCAGGTGGTCGCGCTCGGCGAGGTTGGGTGCCTTGCGGGCCGCCTCGGCATACAGAAGTGCCGCCGTCGCCAGGTCTCCGTCGCGCTCATGGAGGTACGCCGCCACCGCGGCATAACGGGGCAGTGAGTCGTCCAGCGCCGCGAGCGCCGCCAGACCGGCGCGCGGTCCGTCGGCCTCGCCGACGGCCACAGCGCGGTTGAGCCTGACGACCGGGCTGTCGGTCGAGCGTGCGAGTTCGTCGTACCACTCGACGATCTGCACCCAGTCGGTCTCCTCGGCGGTGGGTGCGTCAGCGTGAAGTGCTGCGATGGCGGCCTGGGCCTGGAACTCACCCAGCCGGTCGCGGGCGAGAGCCGCCTGCAGGATCTCGACACCCTCGGCGATCGACTCGGTGTCCCACAGGCCGCGGTCCTGCTCGGCGAGCGGCACCAGACTGCCGTCGAGCGCGGTACGGGCGGCGCGCCGGGCGTGGTGGAGCAGCATGAGGGCCAGCAGCCCCGCCACCTCGGGGTGGTCGATCGCGGCCGCGAGCTGCCGGGTGAGCCGGATGGCCTCGGCGGCGAGGTCGACGTCGCCGGAGTAGCCCTCGTTGAAGACGAGGTAGAGGACGCGCAGCACGGTGGCGACCTCGCCTGGCTGGTCGAAGCGCACGCCGGAGACGGTGCGCTTGGCCCGGCTGATGCGCTGCGCCATGGTCGACTCGGGCACCAAATAGGCCTGCGCGATCTGCCGGGTGGTGAGCCCGCCGACGGCACGCAGCGTGAGTGCGACCGCGGACGACGGCGTCAGCGACGGGTGCGCGCACAGGAAGTAGAGCTGGAGCGTGTCGTCCACCGCGGGCGTCGGCCCGGGCGCCGGCTCCTCCTCGGCGCGGTCCTCACGCCGGCGGCGGGCGGTGTCCGCCCGGGTCGCGTCGAGGAACTTGCGCCAGGCCACGGTGACCAGCCAGCCCTTCGGGTCCCGCGGCTGGTCGGCCGGCCAGACGCGGACCGCCTCGACCAGCGCGTCCTGCACGGCGTCCTCGGCCGCCGCGAAGTCGGCTCCGCGGCGGACGAGGATCCCGAGCACGCTCGGCGTGAGGCTCCTCAGCAGAGCCTCGTTCATCGATGAGGTCATTCCGTGATGGTGGGCGGCGCGGCCAGGAACGGGCGCACCTCCAGCCACTCGTGGATCGGCTTGCCGCCTGCCCCGGGGGCGGCCGACAGTTCCCCGGCCAGCTCGACGGCGCGCCCGTAACCGTCGACGTCGATGATCATCCAGCCGGCGATGAGGTCCTTGGTCTCCGCGAACGGTCCGTCGGTGACCGGCGGGCGCCCCTCACCGTCGTAGCGGATCCACGCTCCCTCCGGGGCCAGCGCCTGACCGTCGACGAACTCGCCCGTCTTCTCCAGCCGGGCCGCGAAGTCATTCATGTACTGCACGTGTGCCGAGATCTCCTCCGGGGTCCACTGGTCCATCGGCACGTCGTTGACCGGAGCCGGGGCGCCGCGGTAGTGCTTCAGCAGCAGGTACTTGGCCATCGTGGTTCTCCTCGGTGCTCGTGCGACCCATTGTGGTCGCGTTCACCCCGGGGACGGAGCCGGACGCGGGTTCTCGACATCGCCGCCGGAATTTTTGCGGACTCCCGTGGAGAGTGCGGCTACTTCCTGCCGACGACGACACCGGCCGCCACTCCCCCGGGCTCGTGAAAGTGACCTCGTTTCACCAGGAGTCGAAGGGACAGAAGGAGGACTATGACTACCGAAGACAAGAACACTCCGGGCAGCAAGGCCACGAAGAACGCGACCACGGCAGCCAAGAAGTCCGCGACTTCTCGTACCTCGGCCGCACGCACGTCGGCTCAGAGCACGAAGGAAGCACAGGCGGCCAAGAAGTCGGCGGTCGCCAGTGCCCAGTCCGCCGGCCAGGCCACGCAGCGCATGAGCCGCGCGGCAGCTGCCGGCCTCCACAACGGTCAGCAGGCGGTGGCCGCCAACACGGCCAAGGCCGTGGCGGTGGCCGGCACGGCGTGGACAGTCATCAAGCACCGCAAGGCCGTTGCGGCTGGTGCCGCGGCGGGTGTGATGGGCGTGGCCGGTGCCGCCTTCGCCATCGGCCGTTCGACGGCCAAGCCGCAGATGGGGCCGCTGACGCGCCTGGGGCGAGGCCGCATCTGACGAGGGTACCGGCGTCGAACAGCCAGGTTCCGCCGCAACCGCCCCCACTGTGCCTGCCGCCCGCCCGCGCCGTCGTCAGGTTCGTCGAGCGGGACGTTGCCCTCCTTGTCCCAACGTCCCAACGTTCCAACCCCGCGACCCCGCGCCGCCCGACGACCCTCCAGGTCGACGGGTCACTGACGGGGCGTCGCCGAAGGCCAGCACCCCCGCTGTGAGGAACGGCCCGGCCGGTGCCTGTACTGGGACCGGCCGGGAACCGTGGCCCTCCCGGGAACCGGGGCCCTCTCGGACAGCGAAGTCTCGACAGAATTTCCGATCCGGATGCAACCCGGCTCCGCACCCGTGCGTATATGAGGCGATAACCACACCTCACCTGGGGGAACCTCATGTACGCGAACCGTTCGGCCGGTCGGACCGCTGGTCGTCTCGGCGCCGCTGTAGCGGTCGGTGTCACTCTGCTGTCGGCCGTCGGCTGCTCGACGGACGCGGGTACCGGCGCCCGGGACGCCACCGCTCCGGACGCCCGGGCCTCCGCCGCGGTGCCCGCCAAGGCCGCGGCCAAGGCATCCACGAGCCCGGCTCCGTCCATGCCGGAGCCCGCCGTGCTCGCCAAGGCGCACGTACACATCACGGAGGGGCAGACGGTCGGGGTGGGCATGCCGATATCCGTCACCTTCGACAAGCCGGTCCCCGAGTCCGAGCGCAAGGCCGTGGAGAGCCGGCTGCGTGTGCGGACCTCGTCCGGCACGACCGGCGCCTGGAGCTGGGTGAAGGACCAGAACCTCTATGACGGGCAGCGAGTCGACTTCCGTCCCGAAAGCACCTACTGGCAGCCCAACACCACGATCACCCTCCACGTCGGCTCGCACCGCGTAAGGCACTTCGACATCGGCCGGTCGCTGGTCGCCACGGTCGACGCGAAGCGGCACCGGATGACCGTCGACACCGGCGGGAGGACACAGACGATCCCGGTCACCACCGGTGGGCCGAAGACACCCACCTGGAACGGGACGATGGTCGTCATGGACAAGGCTCCCGTGGTGCACATGGACTCCCGCACCGTGGGCCTGGGCACGCAGTACGAAGGCGACTACAACTGGGCCGTCCATGTGACGGCGTCGGGAACGTACGTGCACGAGAACAGCCACGCCGACACGGCGGCCGGACACGAGAACGTCACCCACGGCTGCGTCGGCCTCGCCACTGACGGCACCGCGAAGAACTTCTACAAGCAGGTCATCGTCGGCGACGTCATCAAAGTCACCGGGGCGAAGAAGGCCGTCGTCGACCCCGGCAACGGCTTCGGCGACTGGAACCTGACCTGGGCGAAGTGGCTCGAGAACAGCCGCGCCGGAAAGACCACGACCGCCTAGCCTCCACGGCACCGGCACAGCACCACGCGCCCAGCGCTGTGAGAAGAGAGCACAACAAGGTGACCGAAGGCGAATTCGACCTCTTCTACACGGCTGCCTACCCACGTCTGGTCGGCCGGCTGTACACCCTGACGGGCGACCACGCCGAAGCCCAGGACGTCGTCCAGGAGGCGTTCGTTCGCGCCTGGGACCGGCGTTCGTCCGTCCTGACCGGCGAACGCGATCCGGAGGTGTGGATCCGCCTGGTGGCATACCGGCTGGCGATGAGCCGCTGGCGGCGGGCGCGCCACTGGTGGGAACTGCTCCGGGGCGCGCACGCGCCCCGGCCGGTGCCCGAACCGAGCCCGGACCATGTGGCGCTGGTCGCCGCTCTGCGACGTCTGCCCGAAGCCCAGCGGACCGCGATCGTGCTGCATCACCTGTGCGATCTGAGCGTCGAGCAGATAGCCGCCGAGACCGGCGCTGCCGTCGGCACCGTCAAGGCCCGCCTGTCACGCGGCCGCACCGCACTCGCCGCGCACCTGGTGAGCGACAAACCCCACCCGACGGAGAAATCCTGTGTCTGACCGACAGCCGACGCACCCGCTGACCGGAGCGGAGCTGTCCGCCCGGCTCCACGGCCTGGCCGCGCACCACGCGGCCCTCGCCCCGACCACGGGAGCACAGGTGAGGAACCGGGCGGTACGCCGCCGCCGCACCCGACACGCCGCGCTCGCCGTCACCACACTGGCGGCGGCCCTCATCGCCGTCACCACCGGTGCCCTCGACGCTCTCGGCGCTCTCGGCTCCTCGGCCGGTCCCACCGCGCCCCCCGCAGCGTCTGCGTCACACAACCCCACACCCGACCCGTCCTCCATGCCCGTCCAGCAGGTGACGGTCGATCTGAACTCCGAGTCACTGAGCGTCGGAGGCAGGAGATACGCCATCGCGGGGCCGAAGGACACCTGCCCGATCGGCGAGACATCGGTCACGGTCACCGCCAAGTACCCCACCCTGACCATGCCTTCCACGGCAGGCGGCAAGGGCGGGGCTGCGGACGTCAGACGGTGGGCGGTCACCTTCACCGACCGCAGTCACCACGAGCGGCTGCTGCGGTGGGTGACGGACGACGAGTCGTTCGCCCTCGGCTACCACACCAACCCCGGCGCCATCGGCCTCGGACCCGGAAACGGTAAGGAGGCCTACGACGCCATACGGCCCGGCGCACGCGTGAAGATCAAGGGCTGGCAGGCCCCCGACGCCCAACCGGACTCCGCCTGCCCCGACCGCCGACCGATCACCAGCGACCGCTGACGACAGACCGCCGACGGACACACCACGACGGCAGGCATCGCTCAGGTTGTGCCAGAGGTGCCACCGGTCCGCAACCCTGCGGGCGGCCCTCGCCGGGAGGCCGGCGGGCGGCAGTTCGGCGCCTCCGCCGGACGACCTGCGAAGCGCCGGCGTAGGCGCCCGTCGCCCAGCTCCGCCGCTGCCTGCGAACCCTTGTCCCGGCCACCCCGAACCCCGAGCCGATGTTCGCCTTCTGGGTGTTCCTGGGAACGCCGAAGAGGTCGCTGATGACGATCGGCGGTAGTTTCCCGGCCATGCCGAATAGGGCGGTGTTACGGGCCGCGATGGTGGGCAGGCCGTGTCTCATGAGTTGTCCGGACAGCGCCTCTGGGCTGCGTGGACGACTGGCAGGAAGGCCAGGGAACAGGGGTTTGGGATCTTCGCTGGAGGCAAGCGGCCCGAGGGCTGAGCCGTCGAGTGTTCACGAATGCGCGGGACGACGGATGACGGTCCGCCGCGGAGTACTCGACGCGGGGCTGGTCTCACCGCCGGCGGTCTTGCGGGCCCGGACGCTGACCACCTCGGGCTTGAGCAGGTCGTTCGGGGTGCAGTCCTGGATGTCGCAGGGCGCGACGAGAGTGTCCATGCTCATCCGCTGCGGGGCCCGGGTCACCAGCCGGTAGGCATGCTCGCGGGAGAGCTTGATGCCGCGTTCGGCGAGCAGCGGCACCGGATCGGAGGTCTGGAACATCTGACGCTCGGCCATCAGCTGCCGCAGCTGCCACTGGTAGCCCGTCTTCTGGATCACGGTGTCACCTCCCAGTAGTCGCCCAGTCGGTTCTTCAGGGGATCTCCAGCATGGTGTTGCGGTACTCGTTGGGGATCCCCATGTAGATCGCTGTGGTGGATGCATGGGAATGGCCGACATTTTCCTGTACGAACCGGGCCGGATAGCCGAACTCGGTCGCGTGTGTGATCCAGCCGTGTCTCAGGCAGTGCAGGTCGAGGTCCTCGTCGAGACCGGCAACGGCGGGTCGCGACGAATCCTCGCTGATCGACCGCGGGGACAGCCGGCCGACCCGCTCGGCGACCAGCGGCGCCGGGGCCGGCCGCGCTTGCCCCGAACCGGTGGGACGGCCTGGAGCAGTGGGATCAGCTGGGTGACGTCGTTGCGATTGCCGCCGGTCACAGTAGCGGCGAGTGGGATGTCGGTCGCGTCGATGATCAGGTGGTGTTCGCTGCCCGCCCTGCCCCGGTCAACAGGGCTTCGTACCGTCTTGGGGTCCCCTTTAACGCGCGGATGCGGGAGCCGTCGACCGCCGCGCGCGAGAAGGCCAGGGCATTCGCGCCGCGGAGCCAGGCGAGGAGGACCTCGTGCAGCCGGGGCCATACCCCCGCCTCGGCCCATTCGGCCAGGCGACGCCAGCACGTCATGCCGTTCCCAAGGGCCGCAGGGCCGGGGGACGGCCGCGTCAGAGGCCGACCGTGTTGGGAACCGGTAGGAGTTTGATCGGCACTCAATGTGAGATTGCCCATGGGTCGTCACGGTGGGCGGTCTGCGGGCATCGCAGTTAGAGTGGCGCTCTAAATCATGGGAAGGCGGAGGTGTCGGACGTGCGGCTGACTCCCACGGAACGTGACCGGCTACTGCTCTTCGGAGCTGCCGAGCTGGCCCGGGCACGCAGGGCCCGGGGTCTCCGGCTGAACGTGCCGGAGGCGACCGCGCTCATCGCCGACGCCGTGTGTGAGGCCGCCCGTGACGGACGGCGCCTCGCTGAGGCCGTCGAGGCGGCGCGGTCCGTGCTCGGGCCTCACGACGTGCTTCCGGGCGTCGCGGACATCGTGACCGAGGTGCACGTCGAGGCCGTCTTCGACGACGGGTCGCGACTCGCGGTGGTGACCGACCCCATCGGGGGCCATCTGGGGGATCAAGGTCCCGGTGCGCTGCTGCCGGGGCCCGAGCACGCGCAGCTCGAGGCGGCCGTACGCCTCATGGTCACCAACACCGCGACCGTCCCGGTCTCCGTCACCTCCCATTTCCACTTCTTCGAGGCCAACCCGCGGCTCGACTTCGACCGGGCGGGGGCGTACGGGATGCGACTCGCCGTGCCCGCCGGGGCGTCCGTGCGCTTCGGGCCGGGAGAGAGCGTCGAGGTCGGACTGTTGCCGATCGGGGGCGAGCGGATCGCCATCGGGTTCGCCGGGCTGGTGGACGGCCCGCTGGACGCGCCCGGCGCGAGGGAGGAGGCCCTGCGCAGGGCAGCCGCCTGCGGATATCTGGGGGCCGGGACTCGGACCGGAGAAGAGGGCGAACGATGAACCCGTACGAGTACGCCGCCACCCACGGGCCCCGGGCCGGTGACCGCGTCCGCCTCGGCGACTCGGGGCTGACGATCCGTGTCGAGTCGGACGCCCAGCAATACGGGGACGAGTTCCTCGCCGGCTTCGGCAAGACCGCCCGCGACGGGTTGCATCTCAAGGCCGCGGCCGTCCGGGAGACCTGTGACGTCGTCATCAGCAACGTGGTCGTGATCGACGCGGTGCAGGGCATCCGGAAGGTGTCGGTCGGGATCAGGGAGGGGCGGATCGCGGCGATCGGGCGGGCCGGGAACCCGGACACCCTCGACGGTGTCGACGTCGTCGTCGGTACGGGTACGTCCATCGTGTCCGGTGAAGGGCTGATCGCCACCGCCGGTGCCGTCGACACACATGTCCATCTGCTGTCGCCGCGCATCATGGAGGCCTCGCTCGCCTCCGGCGTGACGACCATCATCGGTCAGGAGTTCGGGCCGGTGTGGGGCGTCGGCGTCAACTCGCCCTGGGCGCTGCGGCACGCCTTCAACGCCTTCGACGCCTGGCCGGTCAACATCGGCTTCCTGGCACGGGGTTCGTCGTCCCACGACGCACCCCTGACCGAGGCTCTCGCCGAAGGCGGCGCGTCGGGCTTCAAGGTGCACGAGGACATGGGCGCCCACACCCGCGCCCTTGACACGGCGTTGCGGGTCGCCGAGGAACACGACGTCCAAGTCGCCCTGCACAGTGACGGGTTGAACGAGTGCCTGTCCGTCGAGGACACCCTGCGCGTACTCGAAGGGCGCACCATCCACGCCTTCCACATCGAGGGTTGCGGCGGCGGGCACGTGCCGAACGTGCTGAAGATGGCAGGTGTGGCAAACGTCATCGGCTCCTCCACCAACCCCACCCTGCCGTTCGGGCGGGACGCGGTCGCCGAGCACTACGGGATGATCGTCTCCGTACACGACCTCAAGACCGACCTGCCCGGTGACGCGGCCATGGCCCGCGACCGGATCCGGGCCGGGACGATGGGTGCCGAGGACGTGCTGCACGACCTGGGTGCGATCGGCATCACCTCGTCGGACGCGCAGGGCATGGGGCGCGCGGGCGAGACCGTACGCCGGACCTTCGCGATGGCCGGGAAGATGAAGGCGGAGCTGGGCCCCCTGGTGGGAGCCGAGACCGACGACGACAACGCGCGCGTCCTGCGCTACATGGCCAAGCTGACCATCAACCCCGCCATCGCCCACGGTCTCGCCCACGAGGTGGGTTCCATCGAGGTGGGCAAGCTCGCCGACATCGTGCTGTGGCGGCCCGAGTTCTTCGGCGCGAAGCCGCAGCTCGTACTGAAGTCCGGCTTCCCGGCGTACGGCGTGGTGGGTGACCCGGGTGCCGCCACGGACACCTGTGAACCCCTCGTCCTGGGACCGCAGTTCGGGGCACACGGCGCGACGCCCGCGGACCTATCCGTGGCCTTCGTGGCGCAGGCCGCGCTCGACCAGGGCAGCGATGCCATGCCAACGCGGCGCCGCCGGGTGGCCGTTCGTGGCACGCGTGGCATCGGCCCCGCCGATCTGCGTCTCAACTCCCGCACCGGTGCCGTCGATGTCGATCCGCACACCGGCCTCGTCACCCTCGACGGCGAACCGCTGCGCTCCGAGCCCGCCGAGTCCGTGTCCCTCAACCGTCTGTACTTCCTCTAAGGACTCCCATGGACATGTCCGCTGCCGCCGACGGCTTCCGCATGCCTGCCGAGTGGACCCCGCACGAGCGCACCTGGATGGCGTGGCCGGGCCCGAACCCCACCTTCGACAACCCCGGGGACCTCGCCGACGCCCGCCTGGCGTGGGCGGAGGTCGCCCGGACGATCCGCCGCTTCGAGCCGGTCACCGTCGTGTGCGGACCGGGCCAGGCCGCCCGGGCCCAGGCGCTGCTGGGTCCCGGCATAGACACCGTCGAGCGTGCACTCGACGACGCCTGGATGCGTGACATCGGCCCCACTTTCCTCACTGGCGGCAAGGGCGAACTGGCCGCTGTGGACTGGACGTTCAACGGCTGGGGGGCCCAGGAGTGGGCCCGCTGGGAGCACGACGCCAAGATCGCGGCATTCGTGTCGGACCTGGCAGGGGCCCGGACGTACGCCTCGAAGCTGGTCAACGAGGGCGGCGCGATCCACGTCGACGGCGAGGGCACGGTCCTGCTCACGGAGACCGTGCAGTTGGGACCGGAGCGCAACCCCGGTTGGACCCGCGAGCAGGTCGAGGCCGAGATCCATAGTCTGCTCGGCACCCGCAAGGCGATCTGGCTGCCACGCGGACTGACCGGCGACTACCCCCCGCACGGTTTCGGGACGCTCGGCCATGTCGACATCGTCGCGGCCTTCGCCCGGCCCGGAGTCGTCGTCGCGCACTCCCAGCCGGATCCGGCGCACCCCGACCACGAGGTGTCGAAGGAGATCATCGGGCTGCTGACGGCGGAGACCGACGCGCGGGGCCGCCGCCTGGAGGTCGTCGAGGTTCCCGCCCCGACGGCCCTGGAGGCCGACGGCCACTGGGCCGACTACTCCTACATCAACCACTACCTCTGCAACGGCGGGGTCGTGCTCTGCGGCTTCGACGACCCGCGTGACGAAGTCGCGGCCGGGATCTTCCGCAGGCTGTTCCCCGAGCGCACGGTCACACTCGTCGACGCCCGCGCGATCTTCGCGGGCGGCGGAGGCATCCACTGCATCACGCAGCAGCAGCCGAAGGTCTGAGGGGCGCGCCGCATGACCGCCCAACGGCGCAACACCGCACCGCCCCGTGAGGAGGTCCTCGCCACGGCCATGGAAATGATCGCCGAGCGCGGTCTGGAGAAGCTCACCATGGCCGCACTCGGTCTCGAGGTCGGCATGAGCAGCGGCCACCTCCTCTACTACTTCCGCTCCAAGGACGAGTTGCTGCTGCGCGCCCTGGAGTGGAGCGAGGGGCGGCTCGGTGCCGAGCGTGGGCGGCTGCTCGTGCGGGCGGCCCCGGCACGCGAACGGCTCGACGCGTACGTCGACCTGTACGTCCCCGACGGCCACGGCGACCCGCACTGGACCCTATGGCTGGAGGTCTGGAACCGCTCGAAGAGCGCTGCCGCGGACGCGGACGCCCGCGAGCGCCAGGCCGCCATCGAGGGCGCCTGGCACCGCGACCTCGTCGCGCTGCTCGCCGAGGGCATCTCGTGCGGCGAGTTCCGCCCCGTCGACCCCGACCGCTTCGCGACTCGGCTGCGCGCTCTCCTCGACGGCTTCTCCATCCACGTGGCCATCGGCCTGCGCGGCACGGACCGCGACCAAGTCCTTGAGTACGTAAGAGAGTTTCTGGACGAGTCGCTTCCGGCAGCCGCGGGCTGCTCTGCGCCTTCGGGGTCTCGCCCTGAACCGGTCGACTGATCGGGGCGAGGTCTGTGGCCAGGCCGTGTCCGCTCCGGTCGGCGCGGTCATCGGCGCCCTCGCCCATGACCTGTTCAGCCCCGTCCGCCTCGTCCGGGACGGTCTCCTGCTGCCGTACACCCGTGATCGACTCAACTGTGTCGCCCAGCGACTCCAGGTGCTGGATGTTCACCGTCGAGATCACGTCGATCCCGGCGGCCGGCAGTTCCTCCACGTCCTGCCAGCGCCTGGTGTTGCGGGAGCCGGGGATGTTGGTGTGGGCCAGCTCGTCGACCAGGGCCGCCTGTGGTCGCCGGGCGAGTGCCCGCGTCCACGTCCATCTCGGTGAACGTGGCGCCGCGGTACTCCAGCTCCTTGCGGGGGGTCTGCTCCAGGCCGTGCAGCATCACCTCGGTGCGCGGCCGGTGGTGGTGCTCGACGAAGGCGACCACGCTGTCCGTGCCGCGCTCGACTCGGCGGTGTGCCTCGCAGAGCATGGGGTAGGTCTTGCCGACGCCCGGTGCCGCGCCGAGGTATATCCGGAGCTTGCCGCGTGCCATGTTCACCCTTCGAAGCGGTAGCCCATGCCGGGCTCGGTGATGAGGTAGCGGGGGTGGGCGGGGTCCGCCTCGAGTTTGCGGCGCAGCTGGGCCATGTAGACGCGCAGGTAGTTGGTCTTGCTGCTCTGCGAGACCCCCCAGACCTCTTGGAGCAGCTGCTTCTGCGTGATGAGCCGACCGGGGTTGGTGACCAGGATCTCCAGCAGGTGCCATTCGGTCGGGGTGAGACGGATGTCGCGGCCCGCGCGGGTGGCCTTCTTGGCGCGCAGGTCGACGGTGAAGTGGTCGGTGGTGACAAGCGTCGTCTCGGGGGCGAGCGGCAGGTCCTCGGTACGGCGGACGGCGGCGCGCAGCCGGGCCACGAGCTCGTCCATGCTGAACGGTTTGGTGATGTAGTCGTCGGCGCCGGCGTCGAGCGCGGCGACCTTCTCGTCGGAGGCGCGGCGCGCCGACAGCACCAGGATCGGTACGCGGGTCCAGCCGCGCAGCGCCTTGATGACGTCGGTGCCGTCCATGTCGGGCAGGCCCAGGTCGAGGAGGACCACGTCGGGGTGGCGGGCGGCGGCCAGCCGGAGCGCGGTGGTTCCGTCGGGCGCCGGGTCCACCCCGTACCGGCGTGCCTGGAGGTTGATCACGAGGGCCCGGACGAGCTGGGGATCGTCCTCCACCACCAGTACCCGGGTCATCGGGGTACGCCCTTCCTGATTGTATGGAGGGCCGGACCGTGCGGAACCGGCCTCATGGCGGCGGGAGTCGACGCCTCGGGATGTCCCCCGGTCCGCCGACTCCCGCCTGGTGCGCATAAAGCCATCAGCTCTTCGCCACGAGTTCCTTGAGCGCGATGTTGAGCTCGAGGACGTTCACCCGGGGTTCGCCGATGAAGCCCAGGGTGCGGCCGTCGGTGTGCTCGTCGACCAGCTTCTGCACCTTGGCGACCGGGAGCCCGTTCTTCTCCGCGACCCGGTGGACCTGGATGTCCGCGTAGTCGGGCGAGATGTCCGGGTCCAGGCCCGAGCCGGAGGACGTCACCGCGTCGGCGGGCACGTCGGAGGGTTTGACGGTGTAGCCGCCGACCGAGTTGTCCTTCACGACGGCGGCCTTGGCGGCGGTCACCCAGTCGATCAGGTCCTTGTTGTCACCGGAGCGGTTCGTCGCGCCGGACAGGATCAGCGAGTACTGGGTGTTGACGCTGTTGGTGCCCAGTCCGTTCTGCGGGCGGCCCTGGAACCACTTCAGGTCGGGCTCGGGGGTCTCCTGGCCCTTCTTCAGCGGCAGGTTGTACGACTGCCCGATCAGGGACGAACCGACGACCTTGCCGTCCGCCTTGGTCTCCGAGCCGTTCGCCTTGTCGTTGAAGAGCGCCTGCGCCACGCCGGTGACGGCCAGCGGGTAGATCACCCCCGTCACCACCGTCAGCACGAGGAGCGCGCGCAGACCGGCCCACAGCAACCGGGCGGTGTTCGATACCGAGTTGTTCATGGGATCAGCCGATTCCGGGGATGAGAGAGATGAGGAGGTCGATGAGCTTGATGCCGATGAACGGGGCGATCAGTCCGCCGATGCCGTAGATCCCGAGGTTGCGACGCAGCATCTTGTCCGCGCTCACCGGCCGGTACTGCACGCCCTTGAGCGAGAGCGGCACAAGCGCGATGATGATCAGCGCGTTGAAGATGACCGCCGACAGGATCGCGGAGTCCGGCGAGGACAGGTGCATGATGTTCAGCTTGTCCAGGCCGGGGTAGACCGCCGCGAACAGCGCCGGGATGATCGCGAAGTACTTCGCGACGTCGTTGGCGATGGAGAACGTGGTCAGCGCACCGCGGGTGATCAGCAACTGCTTGCCGATCTCGACGATCTCGATGAGCTTGGTCGGGTTGGAGTCGAGGTCGACCATGTTGCCGGCCTCCTTCGCGGCCGACGTACCCGTGTTCATCGCCACGCCGACGTCCGCCTGGGCGAGAGCCGGGGCGTCGTTCGTACCGTCACCGGTCATCGCGACGAGCTTGCCGCCCGCCTGCTCCCGCTTGATGAGGGCCATCTTGTCCTCGGGAGTGGCCTCCGCGAGGAAGTCGTCGACGCCCGCCTCGTCGGCGATCGCCTTGGCCGTCAGCGGGTTGTCACCCGTGATCATGACGGTCTTGATGCCCATGCG
This sequence comes from Streptomyces sp. NPDC086787, assembly GCF_044745865.1. Lineage (NCBI taxonomy): Bacteria > Bacillati > Actinomycetota > Actinomycetes > Kitasatosporales > Streptomycetaceae > Streptomyces > Streptomyces sp. NPDC086787. Next base: position 230,267 of record NZ_JBIVBC010000009.1, read on the forward strand.
GCGCAGCTCGTCGAACCGCTCCCGCATGCCCTCCTTGACGACGTCCTTGAGGTGGATGACACCCAGCACCCGTGCGCCGTCGGCGTCTTCGACGGCCACGAGCAGCGGTGTGCCGCCCGCCTCGGAGATCCGGTTGGCGAGGGTGTCGGCGTCGTCGGACACCACACCGTCCCGCTCCTTGACCCAGGAGATGACCGAACCGGCCGCGCCCTTGCGGATCTTGCGTCCGTCGACGTCCACACCCGACATCCGGGTCTGGGCGGTGAAGGCGATCCACTCGGCGTGCGCCAGCTGGCCCTGGTGTCGTTCGCGCAGCCCGTACTTCTCCTTCGCCAGGACGACGATGGAGCGGCCTTCGGGGGTCTCGTCGGCCAGCGACGACAGCTGGGCGGCGTCGGCCAGTTCGGGCTCGGTGGTGCCGGTCACCGGCACGAACTCGGACGCCTGACGGTTGCCGAGGGTGATGGTGCCGGTCTTGTCCAGCAGCAGTGTGGAGACGTCACCGGCGGCCTCGACTGCCCGTCCCGACATGGCCAGCACGTTGCGCTGGACCAGCCGGTCCATGCCCGCGATGCCGATCGCGGAGAGGAGGGCCCCGATGGTGGTCGGGATGAGGCAGACCAGCAGGGCCACCAGGACGACCATGGTCAGGTGCGTGCCCGCGTAGTCCGCGAACGGCGGCAGGGTCGCCACCGCGAGCAGGAAGACGATCGTCAGCGACGCCAGCAGGATGTTCAGCGCGATCTCGTTCGGCGTCTTCTGCCGGGCCGCGCCCTCGACCAGGGCGATCATGCGGTCGATGAAGGTCTCGCCGGGCTTCGTCGTGATCTTGGTGACGATGCGGTCGGAGAGGACCTTGGTGCCGCCGGTGACGGCCGAGCGGTCGCCGCCGGACTCGCGGATGACCGGGGCGGACTCGCCGGTGATCGCGGACTCGTCGACGGATGCGACGCCCTCGACGACGTCGCCGTCTCCGGGGATGATGTCGCCGGCCTCGCAGACGACCAGGTCGCCGATGCGCAGCTCGGTGCCGGGCACCTGCTCCTCGCGTCCGCCCACGAGGCGGCGGGCGACGGTGTCGGTCTTGGCCTTGCGCAGCGTGTCCGCCTGCGCCTTGCCGCGGCCCTCGGCCACCGCCTCCGCCAGGTTGGCGAAGACGACGGTCAGCCACAGCCAGGCGCTGATGGTCCAGCCGAACCAGTCGCCCGGGTCCTTGAAGGAGAAGATCGTGGTCAGCAGGGAGCCGATCCACACCACGAACATCACGGGGGACTTGACCATCACCCGCGGGTGGAGTTTGCGGAAGGCGTCCGGCAGCGACTTCAGCAGCTGCTTCGGGTCGAACAGACCCGCGCCGACACGTCCTTCGTCCTTGTGGCCGGTCGGCACATCACTGTGCGGTGCCCGGGCCGGGGTGGCAGTGGACATCGAGTCCTCTTGCTTCTCTGTTCGAGTGGTCATGACGCCAGCCCTTCGGCCAGCGGGCCCAGCGCGAGCGCCGGGAAGTAGGTCAGACCGGTGATGATCAGGATGGCGCCCACCAACAGGCCGGTGAACAGCGGCTTCTCGGTGCGCAGGGTGCCCGCGGTGGCCGGGACCGGCTTCTGCTCGGCGAGCGAGCCGGCCAGTGCCAGCACGAACACCATCGGCAGGAAGCGGCCCAGCAGCATCGCGATGCCGATCGTGCTGTTGAACCACTGCGTGTCCGCGTTCAGACCCGCGAAGGCCGAGCCGTTGTTGTTGGCGCCCGAGGTGTAGGCGTACAGGATCTCGGAGAAGCCGTGCGCGCCCGAGTTCGTCATCGAGTGGCCCGGGGTGGGCAGGGCCATCGCCGCCGCGGTGAAGATCAGGACCAGCGCCGGGGTGATGAGGATGTAGCAGGCCGCGAACTTGATCTCGCGGGTGCCGATCTTCTTGCCCAGATACTCAGGCGTACGGCCGACCATCAGACCGGCGATGAACACCGCGATGACCGCCATGATCAGCATGCCGTACAGGCCGGAACCGGTACCACCCGGCGCGATCTCACCCAGCTGCATGCCCAGCATCGTGATGCCGCCGCCGAGGCCCGTGAACGAGGAGTGGAAGGAGTCCACCGCACCCGTCGAGGTCAGGGTGGTCGACACCGCGAAAATCGACGAGGCGCCGACACCGAAGCGGTTCTCCTTGCCCTCCATCGCACCGCCCGCGATGTCGAACGCCGGACCGTGGTGGGCGAACTCGGTCCACATCATCAGGGCGATGAAGCCGAGCCAGATCGTGGCCATCGTCGCGAGGATCGCGTAGCCCTGCCTGATCGAGCCGACCATGCGACCGAAGGTGCGGGTCAGCGCGAACGGAATGACCAGCAGCAGGAAGATCTCGAACAGGTTCGTAAACGGGGTGGGGTTCTCGAAGGGGTGCGCACTGTTGGCGTTGAAGTAGCCGCCACCGTTGGTACCCACCTCCTTGATGGCCTCCTGCGAGGCGACCGCACCGCCGTTCCACTGCTGCGAGCCGCCCATGAACTGGCCCACCGAGTGAATCCCGGCAAAGTTCTGGATCGCACCACACGCCACCAGCACGATCGCGGCGACGACCGAGAGCGGCAGCAGGATACGCACGACACCGCGCACCAGGTCCGACCAGAAGTTGCCCAGCTCACCGGTGCGGGAGCGCGAGAAGCCCCGTACGAGCGCGACGGCCACCGCGATGCCGACGGCGGCGGAGACGAAGTTCTGCACGGCCAGACCGGCGGTCTGCACGACGTGGCCCATGGCCTGCTCGCCGTAGTACGACTGCCAGTTGGTGTTCGTCACGAACGACGCGGCGGTGTTGAACGCCTGGTCCGGGTCGATCGCGGCAAAGCCGAGCGAGCCGGGCAGATGGCCCTGGAGGCGCTGCAGCAGATAGAGGAAGAGAACGCTGACCGCGGAGAAGGCCAGGACACCGCGCAGGTACGCGGGCCAGCGCATCTCCGTGTTCGGGTTGGCACCGATGCCCTTGTAGATCCACTTCTCGACACGCAGGTGCTTGTCGGAGGAGTAGACCTTGGCCATGTAGTCGCCGAGCGGGATGTAGACAAGCCCCAGGGCCACTATCAGAGCGAGCAGCTGGAGGATGCCGGCGAGGACGGGACTCATGATCTCAGAACCTCTCCGGGAAGATCAGGGCGAGGACGAGATAGCCGAGCAGGGCGACGGCCACGATCAGGCCGACAGTGTTCTCAGCGGTCACAGCTTGGTCACCCCCTTGGCGACGAGAGCCACCAGCGCGAACACCGCGATCGTGGTGACGACGAAGGCCAGGTCGGCCATCGCTAGCTCCTAGAAGAGGTTCGAATCGAACGGACGATTAGAGGAAACCGCCTTCGTGGCCGGATTCGGTCGCCGTTGACACCCCCCTTACGGCCACGGGTCCGGCTTTGACGGAACCCTTACGGCTAGCCCCTCCATCTGCGGGAACGAACTCCCCCGTCCGCCTGAACACGCCGACGGCCCGCCCCGGGAAGGGGCGGGCCGTCGTGCGTCGTCGGGGCCGGAAGAGGCGATGACGCCGGGGTCAGGAGACCCTGAACCTCAGTCGGCAGATCACCGCGTCCGTGTCCCGGCGTACGGCGTGCGCGACCACCGCGCCCCGCTGGTTCTGCAGCAGCCGCTGCCACAGCCGCTCCGGCTCGACCTCGGCGATCAGCACGGTCACCCGGGCATCGGGCTCGGCCGCGGCCGTCTCGCCCACGTACTCGGCCACCGGGCGGCCCAGGGTGCGACGCTCGGAGGTGAGCTGGATCAGCGGCACCCCGGGGTCCCACTCCGCCCAGGCACGCGCCAGCGCTAGGCCGTGGGCGCGGTCCTCGGGGTCGGGGTGGCAGACGGTGACCGCGCGCACCTCGTCGCCGAGAGAGGCGGCGGCGTTCAGCGCCTCACAGGTGAGCCGGGACAGATTGGAGACCGGGACGATCACCACGGAGCGGTCGCGGTGCGGCGGCTCCGGGATACGGCCCAGGCCGAGGCGCTCCCCGATGCGGGTGTAGGCGCGGTGCACGGCCGTGAAGGCGGCGACCAGCAGCGGCAGCGCGATCACGATCAGCCAGGCGCCGTCCTCGAACTTGGACACCGTGACGACGACCGTCGACACACCCGTCAGGACCGCGCCGAAGCCGTTGAGCAGGGCCTTGCCCTGCCTGCCCGGCCCCCTTTCGAGGCACCAGTGCCGGACCATGCCCACCTGGGCGATGGTGAAGCCGACGAAGACACCGATCGCGAAGAGCGGCACGAGCGTGTTCGTGTCACCGCCGGAGAACACCAGGAGCCCCGCCGACACGAAGGCCAGAGCGAGCACGCCGTGCCGGTGCACCTGCCGGTCGGCCTTCAGGGCGAAGACATGCGGCAGGTAGTTGTCCCGGGCCAGCAGCTTCAGCAGCATCGGGAGCCCGCCGAAGGACGTGTTGGCCGACAGCGCCAGCAGGATCATCGTCGCGAACTGGATGACGTAGAAGGCCCAGTTGTGGCCGAGGGAGGCGTCCGCGAGCTGGGCGAGGACCGTGACGCCCTCGACCGGCTCGAGATGGAAACGGGAGATCAGCACCGACAGGCCGATCAGCATCACGCCCAGTACCGCGCCCAGCGCGACCTCCGCGCGCTGGGCGCGCTTCGCACGTGGGACGCGGAAGGAGGGGACGGCGTTCGCGATCGCCTCGACACCGGTCAGCGCGCTGCACCCGGAGGCGAAGGCCTTCAGCAGAAGCAGGGCGCCGACGGTGGTGGCGTTGTCCGCGAGCACGGAGGCATGACCCTCCGCGGCGGCGACGCTCACGGGCGCCGAGCGGAACAGCCCGACCACGATCAGCACGAGGATCGAGCCGACGAAGACGACGGTCGGCACGATGAACGCCCTTGCCGACTCCACGATCCCGCGCAGGTTCACCGCCGTGACAAGCACCAGCACGGCAAGGCACAGCCACAGCCGGTCGCCGTATAGCTCCGGGAAGGCCGAGGTCAGGGCTGCCACACCGGCCGTGACGGCCACCGCCACGTTGAGCACGTAATCCAGGACCAAGGAAGCCGCCGCCACCAGGCTCGTGCGCGCCCCCAGATGCGTCCTCGCCACGGCGTAGGAACCACCGCCGTCCGGGAACGCGGCGATCACCTGCCGGTACGAGGCGACCAGCACCGCCAGCAACCCGGCGATGGCCACGGTCACCGGCAGTGTGAACCCGAGGCCGTGCGCGCCCGCGGCGGCCAGGACGAGGACGATCGCCTCGGGGCCGTACGCCACCGACGCCATGGCGTCCAGTGACAGGGCGGCGAGCCCGGTGACGGCGGTGAGCCGATGACGCTCACCGGTATCCGGCGGCTCCTCATCGGCCGGGGTCGCGCCCGTGGGCTCGACGGTCAGGACAGACATGGAATCCGTGCTCCTTCACGCATGCAAGGGCCCGCGCACATGGGGAGGCGGTGCGCGGGTGCACCCAGGTTGTGCCCCTCCGCCCCTCCGCTTCGACCTCTCCTTGCGCCTTCTTCGCGCGCGGGGCACGGACATTGACGCAGTGTTGACGGCCGTGTGACCCGCACTGCTCAATACGAGTGCCTCTGCCCGGAACCCTGGCGACGACCGGGCGTCAAGATGGGGCTGAGTGACCGTCAGAGTCGCGTAAAGGTGCGGGGTCCCGGCCGCGCGGGCCTCTACCGTCGGCGCCATGGGACACCGCGACGGCACTCGAGACGACGTGCTTCCCCCGCACGGGGCGACCGCTGCGCGAGCGGCGTACGACCGCCGCTGGGCCGGGGATCTGCGCAGCGCGATCCGGTGCTCGGCCGTGTTCCTCTCGCTGCTTGTGCTGATCGACTGCGGGGCCGGCCGTCTCACGTTCGTCCGCGGCGGTCTGTGGGTCGGTCTCGGCGTACTCCTGTTCCTGGTCCTGTTCCCGCAGAGGGTCACCGCCGGCGAGGGCTGGCTGGCCTCGCGCGGGCCCCTGCGGGAGCGGCGGGTCCGGACCGATCTGCTGGTGTCGGTGCGCTGCCTGGACGGCGTCTCCCAGCGTCTCCGCCTGCGGGACATGCTCGGCAACCGGGTGGAGATCGACCCCCAGGTCCTGGTGGACAATCCCGACCTGTGGCGCGGCCTCGAACGGGACGCGTACGAGTCCGCCGCCCGCGGATCGCTGACCTGCGGCGAAACCGCCCTGCGCCGCATCTCGGAGCGGGTCGACCGCGAGACCGCGCTGTCCGTCTTCAGGGCCTCCGGCCTGGAGTGAGCCCACCACGCACATCCGCCGGTACGACGGGCGTCGGCCCGGACCGGACCCCGGGTGTCAGCCGTCCCGCAGCGGCCCCGCCGTGTCCAGAGCCGCGCCCGTCTGGCCGGCGAGGGTCACCGCGACCAGGCGCGCCCGGAGCGGGGCACGGGACCCGGTCCGGGCGTGAGCATGAAGCGGCCGAGGTAGTGGCCATTGCCGTACGTCCGCAGTTCGATCTCGCCCTGCGGCCATCCGCCCGCGTCGACGTCCCAGCGTCTGCGGCCCAGCGCCACACTTCCGTCCTGCTCCAGCCGGGGCGGATGCCCCATCAGGGTGCCGTACGCGAAGCGGCAGGGGCGCAGCCCGAGGAGTTCGGTGAGTTCGCGCCGGCCGTGGTCGACCACCGTGTCACCGGACCTGGCGGACTGGACGAGCTCGGCCGTGTCGTGGACGCGATCATGGCGACCTTTCCCAATGCATCTCGCCGCGCCCGGCGACAGCGGGTGGCTTCTGCGGGGCAGGCCGCGAGCTGGAGTCATCGATGCGGTAGGTCAGCCTGTCGACCACAGCGACCACGCCGTCAACCTCCCGCGCCAGACGGACCGCGACCGGGATGTCGCTGAACCGCTCCAGCCGTCCTACGAGGGTGACCACCCCGTCGATCACATGCACCTGGACCGCCTCAGGGGACAACCACAGCGTCTGGTCCAGGATCTCCTCGACGATGTCCCGCCGGATGTCACGGTCCGGCCGGAGGAAGACCTGCAGCAGGTCGCGGCGGGTCACGATGCCCACAAGACGGCCTTCCCCATCGACCACGGGCAGACGCTCGACGCGATGCTGTGCCATGGTGCGAGCGGCCACGGCGATGCTGTCGCCGACCTTGACGGTGATCGCGGGTTGCGACATCAGCTCCCGGGCGTTCATCGCCTGCGTCCTGGATTCAGCGCCCGCCTGCCGGAGTACGAGGTCGCTCTCGGAGATGACACCGAGCACCCTGTCGTCGGCATCGACCACCGGCAGGCCGCTTAGCCCGTGCACCGCCAGCAGTTTGGCGACCTCCTTGAACGGGGTCTGCGGAGTCACCGAGACGACTTCCTGCACCATCAGGCTGCCAATCTTGCTGTGCTTCATCGCTGGCTCCCTCTCACAGGTGCGGCTCGTGCCACTCGTCCTGCTCTCGGCTTCAGCCTCGGATGAGAAAGCGCCCGGCTCCAGGGCCATCGGGGCACGAAGGTGGGCCGACCGGCCGTGCCTCGTCGATCTCGCCTCGGACAGAGCGCTCGGCAGGGATCGGCTCGGCGGTGGGTCCGAGCAGCCGGTTGTCGGCGCAGGCGCTGCTCCCGCCTGGCCTCGCCTAGGCCTTACGAGGGTCTTTCACGCAGGGAACACGCCCCGTACGTCTCAATCTACGAGCCGTGGCCGGACCTGCGAGGGCCTGGTTGGCTTCAGCGAGAGCCCCGGGCTCCTACTCTGCTCTCCCAATGCCAGGGGCACCCCGAGCGCTGGGGCCTTCGTGCGACGGCACCGGCACAGGCCCAACCCAGGAGGTCGGACCTACCGGAGTACCTCACCGGACAGCCGGTCACCGAGTTCGATGTCGACGGCGCCATCCGCGTCGCGGAGATCACCCGCGCCGGACGCTCACTGTTCCTTGCCCACGGAGTCCTGGCCGAACCCGGTGACCTGGTCACCTCCGGCGTCGCCGCCACGGCTCTGGGCCGACTGAGCGGCTTTCTCGACAAGGAGCTGGGGGACACGGGCCCGCCGTCGAACGCGACGCGATGACGCCCGCAGACGACCGGCGACCCGGCCGGTGCAAAGCACGGGGAGGCCATGGCGCCCACGCCCAGCAGCGTGAACCGAAGCCGATGCCTCATGGCCGTTCACCTCTCGGAGAGGCTGGTCCGGCCATCGTCTCAGCAAGACACGGGCGTGACCGGAGCCGTCCTGCGCCGGACGGGGGCCGTTCGACCCAGTGCGGACGGAACGGACCGGACGGATGATCGAAGAAGGCCCGAAGTGAGGAGGGTCAGCATGCCATGGGAAACCATCCGGAAGGACACCCCTCCGCGCATCGCCGCCAATCTGCGCGACTACGACAAGGAGTGCGCGGACTTCTCGTGGCGCGCGGCGCGGAGCAGGCTGCAGGGGCTGTCCGGCGGGCGGGGACTGAACATCGCGCACGAGGCCGTGGACCGGCACGTGGCATCGGGCCGTGCGACTGCGGTCGCGTTGCGCTGTGTCGGTCGGGACGATTCCGTGACCTCCATGACCTACGGGGATCTGGCCCGCTCGACGGCGCAGTTCGCCAACGTGCTCCACGGCCTCGGGATCGGTCACGGCGACCGGGTCGTGACGCTGCTGGGGCGCTGCCCCGAGCTGTACACCGTGGTCCTCGGCACGCTGAAGAACACCAGCGTCCTGTGCCCGCTGTTCTCCGCCTTCGGGCCGGACCCGGTGTTCCAGCGGTTGACGCTGGGCGACGCGCAGGTGCTGGTCACCACGGCGGACCTGTACCGCAGGAAGGTCGCCGGACGACGCCAGGCCCTGGCCGCCCTTCGCCACGTACTGATCGTCGGCGACGGGGCCGACGACCTGCCTGACACCCTGTCCCTCGCCGCGCTGATGGCCGACGCTGCCGACACCTTCACGATTCCGCCGACCTCGCCGCACGACATGGCCCTGCTGCACTTCACGAGCGGCACGACGGGCGTCCCCAAGGGCGCGGTGCACGTGCACGAGGCGGCCGTCGCCCACTACATGACCGCGCTGTACGCCCTCGACCTGCACCAGGACGACGTGTTCTGGTGCACGGCCGATCCGGGCTGGGTCACCGGAATGTCCTACGGGGTCATCGCACCCCTCATGCACGGCGTGACGGTCGTGGTGGACGAGGGCGAGTACGACGCCCGCCGTTGGTACCGGATCCTCGCAGACCAACGGGTGAGCGTCTGGTACACGGCCCCGACAGCCCTGCGCATGCTCATGCGCACGACGCCGAGGACCGGGCCGTACGACCTGCCCCGCTCCTTCGATCTCAGCGCGCTGCGGTTCATCGCGTCGGTCGGTGAGCCGCTCAACCCGGAGGCGGTGGTGTGGGGGCGGGACGTGCTCGGACTGCCGGTGCACGACAACTGGTGGCAGACCGAGACCGGAGCCATCATGATCGCCAACTTCGCCGCCTGCGACATCCGCCCCGGCTCGATGGGACGTCCGCTGCCCGGTGTGGAGGCGGCGGTACTGCGGCGCGGCGAGGACGGCCGGGCGGAGGTCGCCGACGGGCACGTCACCGTACTGGAAGAGCCCGGAGTGGAGGGTGAGCTGGCGCTCCGGCTCGGCTGGCCGTCCATGTTCCGTGGTTACTTGCACGACGAGCCACGGACCGCGGCGGCCTTCGCCGGCGACTGGTACCTCACCGGCGACCTGGTACGACGCGATGCCGACGGCTGGTACTGGTTCGTCGGGCGAGCCGACGACGTCATCAAATCGGCAGGACATCTCATCGGGCCGTTCGAGGTCGAGAGCGCCCTGATGGAGCACCCCGCCGTCGCCGAGTCCGGCGTCATCGGCCGCCCCGATCCCGTCGCCGGGAACATCGTGAAGGCCTTCGTCACACTGCGGCCGGGCTTCGATGCGACCACCACGATGCGGCAGGAACTGCTGGCCTTCGCCCGTCGCCGGCTGGGCCCGGCCGTGGCGCCCCGCGAGATCGCCTTCGAACAGCACCTGCCGCACACCCGCAGCGGCAAGGTCATGCGCCGCCTGCTACGGGCCCGTGAACTCGGACTGCCCGAGGGCGACATCTCCACCCTGGAGGACTCCACCCTGGAGGCGTCCTGCTCCGCGCAGAGAACGCAAAGGACAGAGCAGCCCGCATGAATGCCACCCACACCCCTCGCGCACCGCGCACCGCCTCCCTTCCGAACCGTCAAGCTGCCGCGCACCGGCTGGCCCTGCTGCAGTCGATGCTGCGTGTCCGCCGGTTCGAGGAGCGCTGCGTGGAGCTGTACAGCGCCGCCCGCATCCGGGGCTTCATGCACCTCTACATCGGCGAGGAAGCCGTGGCCGTCGGCGTCAACGAGGCGCTCACGGAAGACGACGCGGTCGTGTCGACGTACCGCGAACACGGGCACGCGCTCGCCCGCGGGGTTCCGGCCGAGGCGATCATGGCGGAAATGTTCGGCAAGGTGACCGGCTGCAGCCGCGGCCGGCGGATTCGTCCCGGCTTGTGAGATCAACCTTGCCGTCGCGGTGTCGCTCCGGCAGGGCGGACTGCTCGCGCCGGTGATCCACCGCGCCGACACCCTGCCGCCCGACGCCCTCATGGTGCGTCTCAAGGACCTTGTCCAACGAGCCCGCCGCGGACGGCTGCGCGGCAGCGAGACGACGGGCGCCACCCTGACCGTCACCAACCTGGGCGACCAGGGCGTGGAGGCCGTGTTCGGGGTCATACACCCGCCCCAGGTGGCCCTGGTCGGCTTCGGAACGGTCGTCGAGCGGCCCTGGGCCGCGAGCGGCATGATCGGCGTGCGTCCGGTGGTGACCGCGACCTTGGCCGCCGACCACCGGGCCACGGACGGAGCTGTGGGAGCGCGCTACCTCACGGCGGTCGACCGCCTGCTGCAGAAACCCGAGGAGCTGTGAGTCAGATGAGGCCCCTGAACGACGCGGAGGCTCTGTCGGCGATCAAGGAGTCGATCACACAGATCATCCCCGACGCCGACTTCACTCTGGTTCGACCGGACGACAAGTTCCGCGACGTACTCGAACTGGATTCGCTCGATTTCCTCAGCTTGATCGAACTTTTGTCCGAACGCACCGGAGCCCGTATCGACGAGGAGGACTACCCGGAGCTGACCACGCTGTCCGACGCCGCGCGGTTCCTGGTCGGCAGGACTGCCCCCGACCGGTCATGACCGCGCCTCGCGGCGTCACGACGGCGACGTGGCAGTGCGCATGGTGCGGCAAAGCACTCGCCAACCGCGAGGGGCCGATGGGACCTCATCGCATGTCGAGGGTGCTCGGGGCGTGTCGCAGCGGACGACCGCGATAGCGCGAACAGGGCTGGTATGGCCCTGGAGGCAGGGCCACTCGTCCCCTGTCGCGGGGCCGGCGCGCCGGGATGTGATGGACGGGGATCAGGCTTCATGCAGTAATGCCGGACGGACAGAGGTGGCCATGAACCGCTGCGCCTTCATGACACGGCTGCGCTCCCCAACCGTGGCCGTTGCCTCGGAATGGCTGGAGCCCGCCCTTCTGGCCGTCACAGCGGCGGCCTTGACTGCAGGGGGTGCTGCCTGGCTCGCCGGTGACGAGGGCCTCGCCGACCTCATGTGGGGTCTGGGCACCTTGGCCGCGGTCCTACCGGCGCTGTGCTGGGTGCTCGCCGCACTGCGTCACGGCCGTGCCGGCGTCGACCTGATCGCGGTTCTCGCTCTCGGTGGCACCCTCGCCGTCCATGAATACCTGGCCGGTGCGCTGATCGCGCTGATGTTGGCCACCGGTCGCACCCTGGAGGCGGCAGCCCAGCGGCGGGCCTCGCACGATCTCCGTGCGCTGCTGGAGCGTGCGCCCCGCTCGGCGCGCCGCCGTACAGCGGCTGGCGTCGCCACGGTTCCGCTGGCCGAAGTCGCCGTGGGGGACGTGCTCGTCGTAGGCCCTGGCGAGGTCGTCCCGGTCGACGGGCGGGTGGAGGGCGCCGTGGCCAGCCTCGACGAGTCCGTGCTCACCGGCGAGTCCCTGCACGTCGAACGGGTGGTGGGTGACACGGTCCGCAGCGGGGTGGTCAACGCCGGCGGCGCCTTCGAGCTGCGGGCCACGGCAGCCGAGCAGGACAGTACATACGCCGGAATCGTGCGTCTGGCAAGGCAGGCCGGGGCCGAGTCCGCGCCCGTGGTACGGCTGGCCGACAGGTACGCGGCCTGGTTCTTTCCCCTCACCCTCGCGGTGGCGGGAATGGCATGGCTGCTCAGTGGCACGGCGGTCCGAGCGGTCGCGGTGCTGGTGGTCGCCACCCCCTGTCCGCTGCTGCTGGCCGCTCCGGTGGCCATCGTCTCCGGGATCTCCCGCGCCTCACGCCTGGGAGTCGTCATACGCGACGGTGGCTCCCTGGAGAACCTGGGCCGGGCCCGCACCCTGCTGCTCGACAAGACCGGCACCCTCACCCGCGGCCGCCCTCGGGTCCTGGACGTGGTCGCCGCACCGGCGTGGCAGCCTGCGGAGGTGCTGAGGCTGGCCGCGTCGCTGGACCAGTACTCCCCTCATGTTCTGGCCGAGGCGATCGTCGGCGCCGCGCAGGAGCGGAAGCTGGTCCTGTCGGTGCCGTCCGATGTCACGGAGAAGCCCGGCCGGGGTGCTTCAGGCACCGTGGACGGGCACCGGGTGTCCGTTGGCCGCATCGACGCGTCCGGCAGCCGCCCGGCCTGGGCGAGGGCGGTGGACAACCGGGCGCTTCTCGACGGCGCGGCAGTCGCCTGGCTGACCGTCGACGGATGTCCGGTAGGTGCGGTGCTGCTCCGGGATCCCCTCCGCCCCGACGCCCCGCGCACCCTGCGCCACCTGCGGGCCGCGGGCGTCGAGCGACTGCTGATGCTGACGGGCGACCGCGCGGAGCCGGCGACCGAGGTGGGCGCCGTCCTTGGTCTGGACGACGTCCGCGCGGGGCTCGACCCGGCCGGCAAGGTCGCCGTCGTACGGGCCGAACGAGAACACGCGGTCACCGTCATGGTGGGCGACGGCGTGAACGACGCGCCGGCGCTGGCCGCCGCGGACATCGGTGTGGCTATGGGGGCCCGCGGTTCGACCGCCTCCTCGGAGGCCGCCGACATCGTGCTGACCACCGATCGCGTGGAACGGCTCGCCGACGCCGTGTTCATCGCCGTACGGGCCCGGCGGATCGCCGTGCAGAGTGCTCTGGGCGGGATGGCAATGTCCTTGGCCGCGATGGCCGCCGCCGCCTTCGGCCTGCTACCACCCGTCGGCGGCGCCCTCCTCCAGGAGGCCATCGACGTGACGGTCATCCTGAACGCCCTGCGCGCGCTGCGCACGGACCAGGCCACACGAACGGCGCTGGCCCCCGCCGCCGAGGCGCTCATCCGACGGTTCGCCTCGGAACACAACGACCTCCAGGATGTGCTCGAAGCGGTGCACAGCACGGCCGACCGCCTCTCCGACCGCCCCGGCCCACAGGCTCTGGCGGCCGTCGAGGAGACGCACCGGCTGCTCACCGATCGGCTGCTGCCTCACGAGTACGCCGAGGAGCACGAGCTGTACCCCGCCCTCGCCCCCGCTCTGGGCGGCCCGGAGGCCACGGCCACCATGAGCCGGGCCCACACCGAGATCGAACGCCTCTCCCGTCGCATCGCCACCCACCTGCAACTGGCCCGCGCCGAAGGCGGCCTGTCCCCCGGCCAACTCGACGACCTGCGTGCCTGCCTGTACGGGCTGCACACCGTCCTTCGCCTGCACTTCACGCAGGAGGAGGAGAGCTATTTCTCGCTGGCCCAGTGAGAACCGGCAACGGTTTGCGCCGGAGCGCTCCGCACGGGAGGGTCGTTCGGCCCGTGGGGTGCCCGGTCAGACCTGTGCCACCGCCCCCCCCGCCGCCCGACGTTGAAGGCGGGATCCTCCGGAGGAAGAGTTCGTGATGACCGGCATCCAGGAAGCCCCGGTGCATGCACGCGCTCCCTGCGCGCCGACCCGGCCGAGGTGCCGTCGCCCCCTCCGGAACTGGCCGGCCTCTCGCCCCGAGAACGCGACATTCTCGCGCTGATCAGCGACGGTCCGACCAACCGCGAGATCGGCGGGAAGCTGTATCTGTCGGAGAGGACCGTCAAGAACCACATCTCACGAACCACATCTCACGGCTGCTGGCCAAACTGGGCGTGCACCGCCGCGTCCAGGCGGCAGTCCTCGCGTCCCACTTGGACCAGCACGAATCCGGCCCGCACGGCTCCCACGAAGTCGAGGATCGTTCTTCCCGCTGTGGACGGCCGGGGATCAGGGCCGGTAATCAGGCGGCAGTGAGCAGGTTCTTCACCTCGACTACGTCGGAGATCTCCTCGACCTCCGCCACCAGCCGGGCCATCGCCGCCGAGGGCATCCGCCCGGTCAGCTCCACAACGCCGTGGTGCACGGCCACTTCCATGTCTTCCCGGTCCCCCGGTGGGCAGCACCCTGCGATCGTTGCCTCGACCTCCGTCCGGATACCGGCGTCGTCCCTGATGAGCGACTGCAGCAGCGCATCACGGCGCACAACGCCCACCAGGCGGCCGTCGCGGTCGGTGACAGGCATCCGCTTCAGCCGGGACAGCGCGGCGAGCCAGGCCGCCTCGGCAACAGTCGCGCCCGGGAGCACAGTGATCGCGGGACTTGTCATCAGGTCGGCGGCCAGGTCGCCACGAGCCTTGCCGTGGATCCGGCGCTCACGCAACCTGCCGATGGGGCCGGGCCGGTGACCTGATGCCTCGAAGGCGACCTTGGCCAGCAGGTCCGACTCCGAGACGACGCCGACCACATGGTCCTCGGCATCCACGACCGGGAGCGCGCCGGCGTGCACGCGCGCCAGCGAGCGGGCGATGTCGCGGTACGGCAGGTCCTCGCGCAGGGAGGCGGCGGGCACGTCCATCACGTCCCGCACCAGGGGCAGTCCCGGTTCGGGCGCAGATTCGGACTGCGTGAGCGGGGCGGACAGCGGTGCGGGCCGGGCCGTAGCACTCGGTGGAGTCGTCGGAGCCTGCGCTTCTGTACCTGCATGCTTGGCGGCGGCGGTGGCCACGGCACCCAGGTAGCGGAGCAGGGTGTCCTGCCGTGCTGTTTCGCCGGGGCTCCAGGGGCGGGCGGGCACATCCCGCCGTGCTTCGGCCTTCGTGGAGAAGTTCTCGTGCTCGTTCACGGCGGCCTCCTGACTGATGTCGAGTTGCCTACCGTTCCAGTGTTTCGCTCTCGCTGTCCGAGCCAAGAGCCGAACGGCCCTGGTGGAACGGCGTGACGGTCCTATCCGGTGCGAGCCGGAACGGCAGCGGTGAGACTGGAGGAGCAGACGACCCGGAGGAGGCCGCCGATGAGCTTGCGGGACTTCCTGGAGCGGTTCCGTCCGGCGGGCACGCCAGGAGCATCCGCCACCGGCGTGCCCGCCGACCGTACGGCCGAACGCGCCGCGGAACTGAAGCCCGCCCTCGCCCGGCTCGCCGGCGTTCAGCAGGAGGCGGCGCAGATCCGGGCCGCCGCTGAGCAGGAAGCCGAGGCCCTGCGGCAGAACGCCGCGCGGGAGGCGGCACTGATGGTGGATGCGGCGCGGGAGAACGCTCACGAGGTTCGCCGGCGGACCGCAGAACCCCTCCTGCGGGAGGCGCGGCAAGAGGCGGACGCCCTCCGCGCCGCCGGAGACCACACTGCCTCGGCGATCCGCGAGCGGGCCCTGGAGCGTATGCCCCACCTGGTGGATCTCGCCGTGACCGACGCCCTGCGCCTGACAGGCGGAGAGCGAGAAGAGCCATGAGTGCCGGGTGGGTCGCCGGAGCGGTGCGCGCAAAGGCCCTCGTCGGCAGGTATCCGGGCACCGAAGGGGCGCGGGACGTCGCACGTGCTCCGACACTCCACGACGCCCTGCAACGCCTGGCGACCACGCCCTACGCGAGATACGTGCGGATGCCTGCGAACGACGTGCGCCAGGCCCAGCGGGCGGTGTCCGCCACCCTGCTGTGGCATCTGCGGGTGTTGGCCGGATGGCTGCCCCGGGGCGGTGCCCGCCTGCTGGTTCCGCTCGCCGCCGGGTTCGAGATCGCCAACGTGGCCTCGCGGCTGCCGCCACCGGAAGGGCGCCGCGCGGAGGCTCTGGAGCCCTATCGGCTGGGGGCGCTGGAGACCGCCTGGCGAAGTCTGAAACGCGCAGGGACACCCGCTGAGACGCGGGCCGCACTCACCGCCTCGCCCTGGGGCGACCCGGGTGGTGACACGCCGTGGGCCCTGGTCACCGGCATGCGGATGGCCGCGGCACGCCGCACCGCTGTCACCGTACAGCCCGCGCGCCGCTGGGCCCAGGGGCGCGCCGTCCTGCTGGCAGCTCGTGAGCTGTTCGTACACCACCGTTCTCTTCCGGAGCCCGTATTGCGCGATGCGGCGCGGCTGCTCGGGACGCGGGCGACCGCCGCCGCCACGTACCAGGAGTTCCGTGATCGTCTGCCCTCGTCCGCGGGTTGGGCCCTGAAGGACGTCAACGAGCCTGGTGAGCTGTGGCTGGCGGAGGCCCGCTGGTGGCGGACGGTGCAGGCTGACGGCACGGCGCTGCTGTGTGAAGGCCGGTACGGGCCCCGGGTGGTCGTCGGTGCAGTGGCGCTGCTGTCCGTGGACGCATGGCGGGTGCGGGCGGCGCTGGAGTCGGCGGCACGCGGGGGCCGGCCGGGGGAGGTGTTCGATGCCCTGGTCTGAGGCGGTGACGCCGGTCCGGATGCGCCGGGTGGCGGTGGTCGTGCCGCAGGCGGCCCTGAGGGACGCGCTGGTGCGGATCGCCGAGGAGGGCTGCGTGGAGCTGGACCGCGCCGAGGAAACGACTCCGGGGGCGGCGGCCGCGCGACTGCAGCGGGTGCGGGGGCATGGCGCAACAACCGGCCCTGAAAGCGCAGCGACAGCAGTTCTGTCCTCCGCCGCGCCTGACCTCGACCTGCTCGAACGCTGTGAAAACGTCGCACTGCTGGCGGGCGAGGCCCAATTGGAGGAGCGGGCCGAGAGCGCGGTACGGCAGGGAGAGGTGGCCGCGCTCGCCGGGTGGTGCCCGGCCGCCGAGGTATCCCGCGTCGCGGGACGCCTGGCCGCTGAGGGAGGCGCGCTGGTGCCGCTGCCGTCCCCGCACGGTACCGATCCGCCGACCCTGCTGCGGCCGGGCCGGACCGCCTCCTTCACGCCGCTGGTGACGACGTACGGGACACCCGCCTACGCAGACGTCGATCCCTCGTGGCCGGCGGGGCTCGCCTACGTCGCGATGTTCGGGATCATGTTCGGCGACGTGGGGCACGGGGCTCTGCTGGTACTCGGCGCGATCGCGTTGCGCCTCGGAAGGCCCCGCCGGTTGGCCGGGCTGGGCCAGTTGTGGCTGTTCCTCGCGGGTGCGGGCGTCGCCTCCATGGTGGCGGGGGCCGCCTACGGCGAGTTCTTCGGGCCGACGGGCCTGCTGCCGGTGCTGTGGCTGAGCCCGCTGCAGAGTCCTGCCCGCCTTCTGGCCGCCGCCGTGGTGTTCGGCGCTGGTCTGCTGGCCCTCGCACACGCCGCCGGGACGGTGAACCGGGTGCGTGAGGGCGGCTGGGGCTCAGGGCTGTACGCGGCGTCGGGCTGTGCCGGGTTGCTGTTCTACCTGGGCCTCGCCCTGGGTGGGGCGGGCCTGGTCCTGCACCGGCAGGCTCCGGCCGTCGCCGGAGCGGCTCTTGCCGTGACCGGGCTGGCGCTGGTGGCGTTCGGCCTGTTCCGGGCCACGGCGGGCGGTGGCGCGGGGCTCGCCGAGACGGTGGTGCGGCTGTTCGACGTCGTCGTGCGGACCGGCACCAACACGCTGTCGTTCGCCCGACTGGCCGCCTTCGGCCTGACCCATGCTGCACTCGCGGATCTGGTGTGGCGCGGTACGACCGGCCTGGCCGGGCGTGGGACCGCCGGAGTCGCGGGCGCCGCCCTGCTGTTCGTCGTGGGCACGGCCGTCTCCTTCGGTCTGGAAGCCCTGGTGGCCGGCGTGCAGGCGCTGCGGCTGGAGTTCTACGAACTCTTCTCCCGGCTCTTCGAGGCGGAGGGCCGACCGTTCCGTCCCTGGCACGTTCCCCCGGCGGAGCCTGCCGATCCCGCTACGAAGGTGATCCCATGCTCGCCTGGCTGATCGTCCTGCCGGTTCTGGTCGCGGTGCTCGGCGGCGTCCGGCTGCTGCGGCGACGCCGGACCAGGCACGTCTTCCGCTGGCTGCTGGCCACGAACCTCGCCCTGCTGGGCGGCGCCCTCGTCGTTCTCGCCACCGCCCTGGCGGGGCCGGCACAGGCCTCGGCGCAGGCCGCCGCGTCCGGTGGGGTCAACGGGTCCGCCTTGATCGGGGCGGCAATCGCTGTGGCCGGCGCGTCGATAGGAGCCGCGATCGCCGTCGCCTACACGGGTGCCGCGGCGCTGGCCGCGTTGAGCGAGCGACCGGAGATGTTCGGCCGGGCGATGGTGATCGTCGGTCTGGCGGAGGGCATCGCGGTGTACGGGCTGGTGGTCGCGATCCTGCTGATCGGAAAGGCATGACGATGGCTACCGTGGCCGCTATCGGCACATGGACCAGCGTGTCCGGTCTGGCGCTGGCCGGGGTCGACGTCCTCGTCGCGGAGGACCCGGACACCGTTCGCAGTGCCTGGCGGACGCTGCCCGGCACGGTCGGTCTGGTGATCCTCACGGTCGACGCCGCCGAGGCACTGGGCGGCGCGACGACGGCGCCGAACCCGTCCCGGCCACTGACGGTGGTGATGCCCGGATGACCGCGCCTGTCGACGCCCTGAGCCCCGTCCGCGCCGAGTTGCTGCGCGCGGCACGAGCCTCCGCCGACGCCGTGCTGGACCGCGCGCAGGCCGACGCGGAGGAAACCCTGCGCTCAGCCCGCGCCACGGCCGAGGCAGTGCTCGCACGGGCCCGGGACCTCGGCAGAACCGACGGTGCCGCCGAGGCGGCTCGGGAACGGGTGCGGGCGGTCCAGGACGTCTGGGCAACAGAACTGGCCGCCAGGGCCGAGGTCTACGCGGCTCTCAGGGCTGCGGTCCGCACGAATGTGCGAAGGGAGTTCATGGAGGACTCGTCTCTGCGGGCGCGCTGCACGGAGGCGGCACGAAAGCTGTTGGGCCCGCACGCGAGGGTCACGGCAGCCTCGGAGGGCGGAGTGACGGCCGAGGTGCCCGGTCGCCGGGTCGACCTGTCGGCGGAAGCCCTCGCCGATCGTGCCCTGGACCGGCTGGGCGTCCGGGCCGAGACGTTGTGGGAGCCGGCATGACCAGCTCCGGCAACTCTTCATCGGACTCGTCGGACAGGCACCCGCTTCCGCAGATCACGCCCGGCGCTCCGCCGGACGGCGCGGAGCGCCCACGGATCCTTCGGGTCGCCGGCCCCCTGGTGGAGATCACCTGCCCGCCCACGGTGGCCATGCACGACCTGGTCGTGCTGGGTGCCGCCCGGCTGCCGGGCGAGGTGGTCGCCATCCGGGGCGACACGGCCACCATCGAGGCGTACGAGTACACCGGCGGACTTGCGCCCGGGCACCCGGCGGAGCCCCAGGGCCGCCCCCTGTCGGTGGGGCTCGCACCAGATCTGCTCGGCGGCGTGTTCGACGGGCTGCTGCGTCCTCTGGCCGGCATCGGCGACCTTCTCACGGCGAGCGGGCCGACAACAGGTGAACCGGACCTACGCACCTGGTCGTTCACACCGCGAGTGGCTGAGGGAGCGCCGGTCGCGGCCGGTGAGGCCCTCGGGGAGATCGGCGCCGGCGTGCCGCTGCGACTCCTGGTGCCTCCGGACGTGTCGGGTGAGGTGACTTGGATCGCGGCGTCGGGCGATCACCCCTCGAACGGCGTGCTCGCCGTGGTAGGCGGCCAGGAAGTGAGGTTGGCGCAGTCCTGGCCGGTGCGCAGACCGCGACCCGTCGCGCGACGGTTGCCGGCGGACGTGCCCCTGAACACCGGGCAGCGGGCCGTCGACCTGCTCTTCCCGGTGGCACGTGGCAGCACCGTCGCCGTGCCCGGCGGCTTCGGCACCGGCAAGACCATGCTGCTGCAGCAGATCGCCAAGTGGTGCGACGCCGACGTCATCGTCTACGTCGGCTGCGGTGAGCGCGGCAACGAGATGGCGGACGTCATCGAGGAGTTGGCGGAGCTGACCGACCCGCGGACAGGGGGCCGTCTCGCCGAACGGACCGTGACGATCGCGAACACCTCCAACATGCCGATGATGGCCCGCGAGGCCGGCGTACACACCGGTGCGACGGTCGCCGAGTACTTCCGCGACATGGGCCTCGACGTCGTCCTGATCGCCGACTCGACCTCCCGATGGGCGGAGGCGCTGCGCGAGTTCGCCTCCCGTATGGGCGAACTCCCCGCCGAGGAGGGCTATCCGGCGGGGCTCGCCTCGCAACTGGCGGCGTTCTACGAGCGCGCCGCCGCCGTGCGCACCCTCGGCGGCGCGACCGGCTCGGTCACGGTGATCGGCGCGGTGTCTCCACCGGGCGGTGACCGCACCGAGCCCGTCACCGCGCACACCGAGCGTTTCGTGCGCTGTCTGTGGAGCCTGGACCGCGATCTCGCCTACGCACGCCACTATCCCGCGCTGTCCTGGTCTGAGTCCTTCTCCCGGGACGCCGCCACGCTGGCCGCCGCTCATACCCGGGCCGGTGACACCGAGTGGGCCGAGCGGCGTGGTCGTGTGGCGCGGCAGCTGGCGGAGGCGGACCGGCTGGCCGACCTAGTCGAACTGGTCGGTATCACGGCGCTGCCACCCCGGGAACGGATCAGTGTGCTCGCCGGACGACTGCTGAGGGAGGCCGCCATCCAGCAGAACGCGTTGTCCCCGGCGGACGCCTACAGCGCGCCCGAGAAGACGGCAGCCCTGGTGGAGGCAGTGCTGACGGTCATCGAACGCTGCGTGGAACTGGTGGAGTCCGGCATCCCCGCAGATGCCGTCGAGGCGGTCGACTTCACCCCGCTGCTGCGGGCGCGCGAGACGGCAGGTCCCGCCGAGACCGCTCCGGTGGCCACAGCCCGCGACGCCGTGCTGGCCCGGCTCAAGGCGACGGCATGACCGGCGGTGTGCGCATCGAGTACACGGGGGTGCGGGAGTTGCACGGTCCGCTCCTCTTCGTCGAGGGAGTGAGCGGGGTCGGCTGGGACGAGTTCGCCACGATCGTCCTCGACTCAGGTGAGCGACGGCACGGCCTGGTCCTGGAAGTGGACCGCGACATCGCGGTGGTGCAGGTCTTGGAGGACACGGCTGGCATGAACCGCACCGGCACCCGTGTCGCCTTCTCGGGGACGCCGTTGCGGATACCGGTCGGTGCCGGGTGGCTGGGACGGGCGTGCAACGGCCGGGGCGCCCCAACCGATGGCGGGCCACCGGTGCTGGGTGGATCGTACGCGGAGGTCGTCGGCGCGCCGATCAACCCGGTACGCCGGGAACCGCCGAACGAGGCGGTACTCACCGGTGTGGGCGCCGTGGACGTGCTCACCACGCTGGTGCGGGGTCAGAAGCTGCCGGTGTTCTCGGCGGCCGGACTGCCGCACCTGGAACTGGCCGTGCAGATCGCCGCCCAGGCGTCGTGCGGCGATGAGCCGTTCGCCGTCGTATTCGCCGGCATGGGACTCACCCATGCCGACACGGCGTTCGTCCGCGAGGGGCTAGCGGCCCGCTCGGCCGCGAGGGAACTGGTTCTGCTCCTCAACACCGCCGACGACCCGGTGATCGAGCGGCTGCTCACCCCGCGACTCGCCCTGACCGCAGCCGAGCACCTCGCGTTCACCGAGAACCGTCACGTCCTGGTGGTCATGACGGACATGACGGCCTACGCGGAGGCGCTGCGTGAGGTGTCCGCCGCGCGTGGCGAGATTCCGGCCCGCCGGGCGTATCCCGGATACCTCTACAGCGACCTCGCGTCCCTTTACGAGCGCTGTGGCCGCATCAGAGGTCGGCCGGGGTCAGTGACCATCCTTCCCGTTCTCACCATGCCCGCGGGCGACATCACCCACCCCGTCCCGGACCTCACCGGCTACATCACGGAGGGTCAGATCGTGCTGAGTGCCGAGATGCAGGCAGCAGGTACCTACCCGCCCGTAGATCCGCTGGCCTCGCTGTCGCGACTGATGCGCAAGGGAACCGGAGCGGGGCGCACCCGAGCGGACCATCCCGCCGTCGCGGCGCAGTTGATCGCCGCGCTGGCACGGTCCCGGCAGGTGCGAGAGCTCGCCGACCTGATCGGACGCTCGGCGCTCAGCCCGACCGATCTGCACCAACTGGAGCTGGAGGACGCCTTCCGGCACCGGTTCCTGGCGCAAGGTACCGACGAGAACCGGTCGCTGGACGACTCCCTGGACCGGGCCTGGGAGGTGCTGCTGACCCTGCCGCGCAGCCTGCTCGGCATGCTCCCGGCCGACCTGCTCGACGCCCACGCCCCGCCGCGGGACCAGGAGGCACGATGAGTTCGCGGGCGCGCCGGATCCCAGCCGGACGCGCCGGGCGCCTGCGGCTGCGTCGCAGTCTCGCCACGGCGCTTCGCGGAGCAGACCTCCTGGAACGCAAACTCCGGCTCCTGCTGGACCGGGAGCACACGGCACGGCGAGCGGCCGAGGACTCGGACCGGGTGTGGCACCAGAGGCTGGCCGAGGCAGAATCGTGGCTCGTGCGAGGAGTGCTGCTCGGCGGCGAAAGCGCACTGGCCGAGGCGGCACCGGCCGGGCGGGCGCGCGTCGACGTCCGGTGGGGCGTGCTGATGGGCGTGCGCCACCCGGCGGCGGTCACCTGGACGGACCCCGCCCGCTCCCCCGGGGAACAGACACCGTCCAACACCGCCCTCGCCCACGCCGAGACCGCCTACCGTGCGGCCGCCCGTGCCGCGGCGGAACTCGCCGCCCACCAGGCGGCCGCCGAGCTGCTGGCCGCCGAGGCCGCCCGGACTCGGCAGCGGGTCCGCGCCCTGCGTCGGCACTGGATCCCTCGGCTGCACGACGAACTGGCCCTAGCAGAGCTAGCGTTGGAAGAGACGGAGCACGAAGAAGCGGTACGGCGCCGCTGGGCCGCCGGGCACGGCGGCACCTGAGCAATTTCGCGCGACCGCCCGCCGACGGCGGGTCCTGGGCCCGCCATCGACCGCCGGTTCGGCATCAGTTCCCGTGCCGGATCTTCACGTGCTTCGCCTCCGCCTTCTCGGCCCCCAGACCAACGCTGACGGTCAGCATGCCGTCGGTGTAGTCGGCCTTGACGTCGTTCTCGTCGGCGCCCGGCGGCAGCGTGACGCTGCGGCTCATCGCGCCGTACCGGATCTCGCCGTGGTTCTTCGTGACGTCCTTCTCGGTGCGTTCGGCCTGGACGGTGAGGATGCCGTCGCTGAGGAAGACGTCGATGTCCTCGGGTGACAAGCCCGGAACCTCCGCCCGCATCACATAGCGTCCGTCCTCCGTGTAGTCGCCGACAGGGCCGCCCCGGGGACCGACGGCCCCTGGCAGGCCGACAGTGCCGACGACTTCCATGGAATCGGCGGCGGCATTCCCTCCGCGCCACCGCAGGGAGGAGGCGAGGACGACGGCCGCTCCCGCCCCGCTGCTGTCCCCTGGTGGTCATCCCCGAGCCGGAAGACATCACCCAGGCGCCGGCGTGCTTCGTCGTCGACGTCGGCGGCAGCGAACACTCGGCCACCGCGGTCGACTGGGCGTGCTCGAAGGAGACGGCCCTGTGCGGAGCGACATGCATGTGGCGTCGCGCTGTTTCAGTATGGAAGTCGGGTCGGACGTGACGCCGTCCACGGAGGTGAGCGCGATGGCGCTTCCAACGCGGCACCGGAGCGGTGAAGCGGTGGAGCTGGACGAGTTCTCCGGCCACCTGCACCAGTTGGCGGGTGTGCCAAGGGCGCATGAGCAGCACACGTCATTCCGGCACATTCGGGTGGTTGGCGGCCGTGCGCCGCTACGGGGCGAAGACCGAGGACGTCATTGCGGCCCCGGTCGGCGGACCGGCCTCCATCGCCGTTCCCGCAAGCCCACGCAGCCGCATCACGGGGCGGGAACGGCCTCCGTGAGTCTGCACGAGAGGACGGCGAGGCCCCACGCGATCAAAGCCCGGCACGGTGACCAGGAGCCGAAGCCGTCCCTGGCTGTGGCCGGGATCGGGATCGGCCGCAGCGCGTGGGAAGAGGTCCCGGTCTTCCCGGGGTGCCACCGTGGCTCTGCCTGGCAAGCGGTGCGCCGTGCAGGAGACAGCGTGACCACCAAGGCACTGCGATGAGCAGGGCATCGAAACCGGACCCCACGACAACCAGGACGACCGACGGCGCGGGACGGGGAAATGCCGCCGGGCCGTCGGTCCTCACCCTGACGATGAATCCCACGGTCGATCTCTGCTGGGAAGTCGGGCATCTGGAGGACACTGGCAAGAACCGTGCCATGGTCAGGTCGGCAGCCGCCGGGGGCGGAGGGATCAACGTCGCCCGTCATGTCGTTCGGCTCGGAGGGCGGGCCGTCGCCTTCCACACCGCCGGAGGCGAGGTCGGCCTCCGGCTCAACCGGCTGTTGGACGAGGAGGGCATGGACCACGTCGCCGTCGACATCGACGACGACACCCGTGAAGCACTCGTGCTCGTCGAGTCAGAATCCCGCCACAGCTTCCACATCGTGCCACCCGGTCCGTACCTGCGCGACCACGAGGGACGGCGGTGCCTGCATCTGCTGGAGCAGGCCGTTGACGGTTGCCCGTACGTTGTGGCCAGTGGCAGCCTGCCCGGCGGCTTGCCCGACGACTACTACGCGGCCGTCGCCCGCCGGGTCAAGGAAGCAGGATCCCGGCTCATCCTGGACACCTCCGGTCCGGCGCTTCGGGCAGCGCTCGCAGAGGGCGTGTTCATACTCAGGTGCAACCGGACAGAGGCCGAGAGCCTGACGGGTCACCCGATCAGCGACTTCGACGACGCCCGAGCCCTCAACGAGCACCTGCTCGCCACAGAGGCCGCCGAAATCGCCGTCACCACCCTCGGTGCGCTGGGCGCACTGTGCTCGACCCGCCAAGGCCACACCGAGCTCTACGCGCCGCCGCTGCCCGGCGAGCCCCTGAGCGACGCCGGGGCGGGAGACAGCATGGTCGCCGCCCTCACCACCCAACTGATCGCCGGAGCGGATCCCGTCAGCGCCTGCGCCGCGGGGGTGGCCGCAGCCGCCGCGGCGATGCTCACCCCCAGCACCGAATCCTTCGAACCGGACGTGGCACAGTCTCTCCGCTCCCAGGTGAGGAGCAGGCGCCAGACCGATGCACGGCACCGCGGCCATTGACCGCCCGTGACTCCGCCCGCGATACGGCAACGGCGAGTCCGGCAGTTCAGCTCAGGGCTCTGCAGCGCCGGCACCTGCTGCGCTCTTCTTGGAGGGGCGCGGCGAGCGCGGCTTCCCCGGCGCCGGCCGTGATGGGTTCGACCGCGACCGGGTGAACCCACCGGCCCCCGATTCGCTGCGCAACTCAGAATCAACTCGCCGCTCAGACTCCGATGGCACCCGCTCCACCGTCGCTGTCACAGGGCAACGGCTGTGAACTACTGCGGAGGTCGGGGTGGCAGCGCAGCCGTACACCGGATTCGCCGGGTGTTCTGAACGTGCAGTCGGCCGTCGCGGTCGCCCATCGCTCGGCGAGCAGGCGGGTGGCCGTGCCGACGCCGACAGTGCTCCGAGCGGGTCCGCGGCCCGGCTGCCCAGCGCTGCAACGACCACCACGAGGACGAGCGCGGCGTTCGTGCGCGAGAGGTCCCAACGGAACGGCGCGAGAGCGGGCGCCACCGGGAACGGTCCCACGAGACCCGCCAGCAACGAGGGTGCCGTCCATCGCGTCGGCCACGGTCGGCCGGGGAACGGGCGAACGCTCCGGACGACTCACGGAGCGGAACGGCTGTCGCGGACGGGCGGGGCGGGCGGGTGTACTCCCCCGATCCCGGCCCCTGGGCCCGTTCCCGTTACAGGTCGAGCCAGTTGATGATGACGTGGACGAGTACGGCCACCGCCGCCTTGGACACGACCTGGGTGGCTCCGCGCAGAACACGGGACCACCGGTTGTTGCTCCTCTTGGTGTTCAAGAGGGTTTCCCTTCCTCAACGACCCCCGGTCGGCCGGGCCTGCCGGGGATGAAGCTTGGGAAGGGCTTGGCACCGACTCCAGCGGCTGTTCGACCTGGCCCGGGCCCGATCAGGCGAAGTGCCCCGTTGAAAGCGTGGGCAGCCGGATCCGCCGACCGAGGCCGGGGAGCGACGGCTCGGCCGGTTCACGCCTGGAACTCGGTGAGATCGATGGCGTGCACGCGCAGCGGATGGCCGTACACGGGATGTACCGTCTCCCGCTCCGGCACCATGCCGAGCTTGCGGATGACGTTCTCGGAGGCTTCGTCACCCACCCGGCTGATGCTGATGACACGGTCGAGGCCGCGGTCCTGGAGCGCGAACTCCAGCGTGGCATGGGCAGCCTCGGATGCGTATCCCTGACCCCAGAACTGGGAGCCGAGCTGCCAGCTGATCGCCACGGCGGGCAGTACCTCCGGCAGGAACTCGGGCACGGACAGACCCGTGAAGCCGGCCAGCTCACCGGAGGCCAGCAGCTCGACGGCGAAGAGTCCGAAGCCCTCCTCGTCCCACTCCTCCTCCCACCGCTCGATGGCCTCTGCCGTGTGGTCCAGGTCGCGTACCGAGCCGTCGTCGATCCAGCGCATGACCCGCGGGTCCGCGTTGATGTCCGCCATCGGCGCAAGGTCGTCGTCACGCCAGCCACGGAGGAGGAGGCGGGGGGTATGAATCTCGGTCATGGCGCCCATCCTGCCGAAGGCGATGGGCGGACCGGTAATCGAGACTCGCCCGTACTGTCGCCGTTACTTGGCGGACCGGTGAAGCCAGGGAGAGCTCGTGGCCCAGAACATGTAGTTCGTTCCGAGGTATCCCGCGCCGAAGTCGGTGAACTCCTGACGGGTGTAGGGCTTGCCGGTTTCGGGGTTGGTGTACTCGAAGTCCGGCTCCTGCACAGCCATCGCCACGAGCGGGAGCTGTCCTCGGTACTTGTGGAAGAAGGGGTAGGAGTTCTGCATCTGTGCCGGGCGGTTGGGCAGGATGTCGGGACCGCCCAGTCCGATTCCGTGCTTCTTCGCGAACCTGAAGGTGCGGCCCATGTAGTCGTGGTCGTTGTTCCACTCACCGGGCCAGAAGTTCACGTACTGGACGAACGGGGTCTTCTTGAAGACTGCTGCTCCGTAGGCCATGTTGTCGAGCTCGGCCGAGAAGTAGGCGTCGTCGCTGTAGCCGGTGTGGTCCTTGCTCACGTCGACGGCGGTTGCCGTCTCCGGGAGGTTCACTCCGGCGAGGCGACCGTCGAACCTCTGGGCCAGCGCCTTGAGCAGGTGCTGGAAGCGGTTCCTCACCTCGGGGTTCCACTGGGCCGCGACGGCACCGGGTTCTCCGGGCCCGAGCCCGCTCTCGTTCGTGGTCGGAGCCGCCCCACCGCTGTACCGCGGGTCCTTGAGGAGGTAGTCCGGGAGCCGGGCAGGCAGGGTGAAGAACCGGTCCTGTACCTGCACGAAGAGCTTCTTGCCGCGCGCTCGGACGTGGTTCAGGGCATCGTCGATCAAGGAGAAGTCGTACTGCCCCCTCGACGGTTCGAGAGCCTTCCACGGCACCACCACCTGCACCCCGGAGATGTCCGGACGGTCGAGGAGAGGCTTGACGTCGCTGTCGAAGTCTCCGATGGAGGCGTAGAGGTAGTGGACCGGAGCTGCGGAGGAAGGTGTTGCAGCGTCCGTGAGTGCGCGGGCTGCGGTGGCTCCGGCGGCCTCGACGAAGGTCGTGGCGAGGATCAAGCCGATCACAGCGGGAACTCGTTTGATCATCATGGAGGGCGACCCTGCAGAGCAGTCCTAAGAAGAAACTAAGAACCGGAACCAGCTGGACATGTCCTCCGAGGTTCCGGAGGTGGCAGGACCGTAATATCCGCCGGAACCGCCCGCATGCCCGAGGTCGTCTTGTGCGCTGACGGTGCACGGAGCGGGGATACGGGGGGCGTTGTGAAGCGGTACATGGCGAAGGGCGGGCTCGCGGCGGTGGCCATGGCGGTGGTGGTCGGGGCCTCGGCGTGCGGCGGGGAAGCGGGCGCGGCGGGCGGGGGAAGCAGTGGGACCCTCCCCGCGCATGCGCGGGGGCAGTCCGTGGCGCCCTCCGGGGACGGAACGTCGTCCGGATCGGCGGCGGCGTCTTCCGGCGGTGTGCAGGGGTTGTCCGGAGTCGCGCAGACCCCGGCGTCGCCCATAAGCCGGCACGCGCCATGGAACCTGGACATCCTGGACCAGCGGTCGCGGCCGCTGAACGGGAAGTTCACCACCACCGCCACGGGCAAGGGCGTGCACGTCTATGTGATCGACACCGGGATGGACGTGGGCCACAAGGAGTTCGGCGGACGTGCCCGCCTCGGCGCCGACTTCGTGGGCCCGAAGGACTCCGGTGACTGCTTCAGCGAGGACGGGATGGGTCACGGAACGTTCGTCGCGGGCATTATCGGCGGGGCGAAGTACGGAGTGGCACCCAAGGCTGAACTCGTACGGGTCCAGGGCATCCTGTGCGAGAGCGGGGGCGGCGGCTCACCGGCGGCGGCCGAGGCGGCCTTGGTCAAGTCGGTCAAGTGGGTCACCACGCACGCGCAGAAGCCTGCGGTCGTGAACATGTCGCTCAACCTCGACCACCGGTCGGCGGCGCTGGAGTCCGCCGTGAAGAAGATGGTCGACGCAGGGATCCCGACAGTGGTGTCGGCCGGCAACTTCCATGACGACGCCTGCAAGCACTCCCCTGCCGGCGTCCCCGGGACGATCGTGGTGGCGGCATCCACATCGAACGACCGGGCGTGGAGCGAGGGGGGCTCCTACGGATCGGGGTACGGGCGGTGCGTGGACCTGTACGCTCCCGGCCAGAAGGTGACCGCGGCCCTCGCCGGCGGCGGCACGACCACCGAGGACTACGGCGCGACGTCCTGGGCCGCGCCGCACGCGACCGGCGTGATCGCCCTGTACCTGTCGGCACACCCCCACGCCACGGCCAACGAGGTCCATGTCTGGCTCGACCGCACGGCCACCCGTGGTGTCGTGCGCGGTGTCCGCTCCGACACCCCCAACCGGCTGCTCAATACCGGCGGCCTCTGACCTGTTGTCCCGGCCGCCCCGGCCGCGCGGGCGCCCCGAGCGCCGCACCCGGCCAGGGCGGCGGGAACGAGTCGCACGGCCACCGCGCCGTCGATCCGCCCCGGCGCCGGACGGCCGGACCGGGGCGGGGCGCTGTGGACCGCAGGGCTCAGGCTTGCGCCTGTGCGGTCTTCAGGCGCCTGGTGGGGGCGTCAGGTTGAGGCGCAGATGGCGTAGACGCTGATGCCGACGGTGCTGTAACCGTCCTGTCGGCCCAGCGCGATCCAGCCGGTGCCGTTGGGGGCGGGGAAGCTGCCCACCAGTACCGCGCCGTTGCCCTGGGCTTCGGCGCCGCCCCCGATGACCCGCTTGCCGGCCGGGCAGCTGAGGTTTCGCCGCTGGAAGTTCGGGACGTTCGCATTGGGAAGAGTGACGATCTGATAGCCGTCGACGACGGCGTGTGCGGGCTTGTGGGCGGGGGCGTGCCCGGGCGATGCCTGAGCGGCCCAGCTCGCTCCGGCGGCGAGGGTGAGGGCGACTGCTCCGGCGGTCAGGGCACTTGTTGCTCGCATGTGCTTCCTCCTGCTGATGCGGGACCACCTGGCAGCCCCGTCACTGGACACAACGGTGCCGGAGCGGAGGTGTGCGGAACGAGCCGAAAGTGATCAAACTCCCCGATCGTAGGAGACGGGTGCACACGGCTCATGAGGGCATGAACCCGGCGCAGGACCGATCATGAGCCGGGGTGTGCGCCGACGCCGGGCCGGGTGACGGTTCGTCGGCATGCCGCCGGGACGCCGTGCCGCGGTGGGACGCGCCGGCCGCCCCCGTCACGGGTCGAGCGGCACGGACGCGGCTCGTATCCGAATCGTGACGATCGACCTTCGCACCTCCCTCACCTGCACGGTCGCCCAGTCCTCAGGGCTGTACACGCGGCGTATACACGGCACGTATACATGGTGCGTATACATGGTGTGTAGAGTTCAGGCATGTCCATCGGTCACACCCTTTTGGGCCTCCTGGAGGCCGGGCCGCGCCACGGCTACGACCTCAAGCGGGCCTTCGACGAGAAGTTCGGTCACGACCGGCCCCTGCACTACGGCCAGGTCTACTCGACGATGTCCCGGCTGCTGAAGAACGGCCTCGTCGAGGTCGACGGGGTCGAGACGGGCGGCGGTCCCGAGCGCAAGCGCTACGCGATCACCGACGCCGGCGTCACCGACGTCGAGCAATGGCTCGCCACCCCGGAGAAGCCGGCCGAGTACCTCCAGTCGACCCTCTACACCAAAGTCGCCCTCGCCCTGCTCACCCGGCGCGACGCCGCCGAGGTCCTGGACACCCAACGCTCCGAGCACCTGCGCACCATGCGGATCCTGACCGACCGCAAGCGCAAGGGCGATCTGGCGGACCAGCTGATCTGCGACCACGCCCTGTTCCACCTCGAAGCCGACCTGCGCTGGCTGGAAATGACCGCCATGCGTCTCGACAAACTCCGTGAGGCTGTAGCCCGATGACAACTCCTCCCCCTGGTGCCCTGCTCGCCGCGCACGACCTGCGCAAGGCCTACGGCCCGACCCACGCGCTCGACGGCGCCGAGTTCTCCATCCACCCCGGCGAGGTCGTCGCGATCATGGGCCCCTCCGGGTCCGGCAAGTCCACGCTGCTGCACTGCCTCGCCGGGATCGTGCCGCCCGACTCCGGGTCGATCACCTACAACGGGCGTGAGCTGTCGAAGATGAGCGACACCGAGCGCAGCGCCCTGCGCCGCTCCGAGTTCGGGTTCGTTTTCCAGTTCGGCCAGCTCGTGCCCGAGCTGACGTGTGTGGAGAACGTAGCCCTGCCGCTGCGGCTGAACGGCACCTCCCGCAAGCAGGCCGAACGTGCCGCGCTCAGCTGGATGGAACGCCTCGAGGTCGACGGTCTCAAGGCCAAGCGACCCGGCGAGGTCTCCGGCGGCCAGGGCCAGCGCGTCGCCGTGGCCCGCGCCCTGGTCACCGGGCCACGGGTCCTGTTCGCCGACGAACCCACCGGCGCCCTCGACTCCTACAACGGCAAGCGTGTCATGGAACTGCTGACCGACGCCGCCCGCTCCACCAACGCCGCCGTCGTCCTGGTCACCCACGAAGCCCGGGTGGCCACCTACGCCGACCGCGAAATCGTCGTACGCGACGGCAAGTCCCAGGATCTGGAGCGAGCCATATGAGTCCTCGCCAGTGGACCAGAGACCTGGTCATGGGGGCCCGGTTCGCCGTCACCGGCGGCCGCGAGGGCTGGGTCCGCATGACGCTGACCGCGGTCGGCGTCGGCCTCGGCGTCGCGCTGCTCCTGCTGTGCACCGCCCTGCCCAATGTGTTCGCCGCCCGCAGCAAGGTGGAGGACGCCCGCTACGCCAACGTGTATGCCCAGACGGTCCCGCCGAAGGCCGACAACACTCTCCTGTACGCCGACGCCTACAGCACCTGGCACGACGACGACGTCCGCGGCCGGCTCCTCGAACCAGAGGGCAGCAAGGCGCCGCTTCCGCCCGGGGTCGACCGCTTCCCGGCCAAGGGCGAGATGGTCGTCTCCCCCGCTCTCAAGGACCTGCTGGCCTCGGACGACGCCAAGCTGCTCCGCGAGCGACTGCCGTACAAGATCACCGGCACGATCGGCGAGAGCGGACTCATCGGCTCCCACGAACTCGCCTACTATGCCGGTGCCTCGGGGCTGAAGTCCAAACTCACGGGCTCCTCCCTGGTGACGCGGCTCACCAAGTTCGGCGACCCGGAAGCGAAGCCCGAGAAGAAGACCGACCCGGTGCTGCTGCTCATGGTCCTGGTCGTGTTCGTGGTGCTGCTGACGCCCGTCGCCGTGTTCATCGCCGCGTCCGTGCGCTTCGGCGGCGAACGCCGCGACCGCCGTCTCGCCGCACTGCGCCTGGTCGGGTCGGACAGCCACATGACCCGGCGGATCGCTGCGGGCGAGGCACTCGCCGGAGCCGTGCTCGGCCTGGTCGTGGGCACCGGCTTCTTCCTCCTCGGCCGCCATACACTGGGCACCACCGAGCTGCTGGGCGTCAGCGTCTGGCCCAGCTACCTCGACCCCTCCCCCGCGCTCGCCCTGCTGGTCGCGGTGGCGGTCCCGGTCGCCGCCGTACTCGTCACCCTGCTCGCCATGCGCGGCGTGGTCGTCGAACCCCTCGGCGTCGTACGCGCGGCCAAACAGCGCCGCCGCCGACTGTGGTGGCGACTGCTGCCGCCCCTCGCCGGCCTCGCGATGCTCTACCCGATGATCGGCCAGGGCCACAAGAACGGGAACTTCAACCAGTACCTCGTCATCGGCGGCGTCCTCCTGCTGTTGATCGGCATCACCGCCCTGCTGCCCTGGGTCGTTGAGACCGTCGTCGTCCGGCTCGGCAAGGGCGCACTGTCCTGGCAACTGGCCGTCCGCCGGCTCCAGCTGAGCAGCGGCACCGCCGCCCGCATGGTCAACGGCATCGCCGTCGCCGTCGCCGGAGCCATCGCACTGCAGATGCTGTTCACGGGAACGCAGAGCCAGTACACCAAGGCCACCGGCAAGGACCCCAGCCGGGTCCAGATGCAGGTCGACTTCAGCGACCGCAAGCCGCTGTCCGGCGTCGAACGCGAATTCACCGGCACCAAGGGGGTGGCGGCTGCGGTGGCCCTGGCCCGCACGGAGTACGGAGACTCACGTCGCGACCCGAAGAACCCCGGCAGCCTGACCGTGGGCAACTGCGCTGCCCTGCGTGAGCTCGCGAAGCTGCCCTCCTGCAAGGACGGCGACGTGTTCATCACGCGGACGCGGAGCAACTATTCCGACCCCAGCAACGCCACCGAAATCGCCCTGGCGAAGCCCGGCCGGAAGCTCTACATCTCTCCGACGTACACCGACGCCACCGAACCCGGCCTCGAGGTGCCCTGGACCGTTCCGGCGAACCTTCGGGTGGTGGACGCGCGCAAGGACGCGATTCAGGACGACACCGGTGTGCTGGTCACCCCTGGCGCCCTGCCCGCCAAGGCCGCGCCCTCGGTGTTCTCGGACGGCATCTACCTTCGTCTGGACCCGTCGGTGCCGGACTCACGGGAGTACATACGTAACGTCGCCGCCCGGATCGACCCCCTGGCGAGGGCCTACGGCTGGTCGTCCACCGAGCAG
The DNA here is from genome assembly GCF_044745865.1 of Streptomyces sp. NPDC086787. Classification (NCBI taxonomy): domain Bacteria; kingdom Bacillati; phylum Actinomycetota; class Actinomycetes; order Kitasatosporales; family Streptomycetaceae; genus Streptomyces; species Streptomyces sp. NPDC086787. The sequence goes on from NZ_JBIVBC010000009.1 coordinate 263,514, forward strand.
GACGCCAAGTACACCTCGATCCGCACCGGTCTGTTCGTCGGCTCCGCCTTCGTGCTGGCGCTGATCGGCGCGAGCCTGCTGGTCTCCCAGCTGGAGCAGCTGCGCGAGCGCAAGAAACTGCTCTCCGCACTGGTCGCCTTCGGCACCCGGCGCCGCACACTCAGCCTGTCGGTGCTCTGGCAGACGGCCCTCCCCGTCGGCCTCGGCCTGGTGCTGGCCACGACGGTGGGCATCACCCTCGGCACGGTGCTGCTGAAGATGACGAAGACGCCGGTGACCATGGACTGGGCGAGCGTCCTGACGATGACCGGCGTGGGCGCTGCAGTGGTCTGTGTGGTCACGCTGCTCAGCCTGCCGCCGCTGCTGCGCATGATGCGCCCGGAGGGCCTGCGCACGGAATAGTCCCTCTCCCGTCCCCCGAAGTGGGCTCCTCCTGCCGGGAGGGGCCCACTTCTGTACGCAGGAAGGTCCGGTCGACGTCAGCACGGTCGCCGGCAAGGTGTTGTCACGCGCCGAGTATCTGGTCGAAGTAGCCTGGTCCGGTGTGCGGGAGCACGTGGAGTGCGCTGGTGTAGCGGTGGGTCCGCGTCTGCCAGGCGTGGTAGCCGCTCATCCACGCGTCCATCATCTCGACGTACGTGTCCACATCGGCCGCCTCCCCGCCGGTCAGCCCCAGTTGTGCGCACAAGCCGGGTACCTGGAGGGCGAGTTCCTGAAACCGTTCGACGCGCAGGCGGACTTCGCGGCGGGCGCCGGTGATGGCTTCGTCGCGGGTGCAGCGGTGGCTGTGTTCGATGACCAGGACGAGATTGTCCATGTCACCGCGCGCTTCTTCCTTCTCCAACGAGTAGACGTCGTTGCACATGAAGGTGACGTCGATGGCCGCCTGGCGCATGATCCGCAGCTGGGGGCTGTGGAAGGCCGCCGCGGGGACGGTGATGCCGGCGGCCCTCTCGCCGAGGGAGAGCGGCAGGTCGGTGGCGGCGATGCCGCGCCGGACCTGGAGGTAGGTCTCCATGTCCGCCGGAGTCCCGCGGAGCCGGCCTATCGCCTCGTGGGCCTGGGTCGCGAAGTAGTACTCCCACTCGTGTGCGGTGCGCATGACCCAGCCGGGGTGTGCTCCGTCGGTGCTGCGCGCCCAGATGTCGGCGAACGCCAGCGAGCACGGGTTCGCGCCGGGGCCGGGCAGGGCGCCGTGGACGATGTCGATCATCTTCTGGCACACGGCCGCGGCCCGGGCGGGGTCCCGGCCCAGAAAGCCGTCGAACTGGTCGTCGAAGACGAAGAACAACGCCATCGCGTCCGCGCACAGGTCCAGGGCCGGCCCTCGGGCACAAGGGAATCCCAGGGCGGCCAGCCGCGGCATGTCCCAGGAGGTGTACCAGTTGAGGGACCGCCCTTCGTCGACCAGGCCCAGGCGGTTCACCCAGTCCAGGTTGCGCCGGCGTGCGGCGTCGAGGTCGGGGCTGATCCCCGCGGGGGCGGGGAGGTCGAAGTCGATGTCCTGTGGCACGGGTTCTCCCGGCGTCGTAGAGGGGGCCCTTGGGTGATACCTGTGTCCCGGCGGGAGTTGGAGGGCGGCGGCTGACCGTGTCAGTGCGGCGGCCGCCGCACGAGACGCCGGGCCGCGGCGTACTCCTCGCGGTACGCCTGCTCGGCGGCGTCCAGATGGCCGTAGGCGTCGTCACCGACAGGAATCCGCAAGGGGGTGGGTCCCTCTGCGGCGGCGATGGCGAGAACCGTCGCGGCATAGTCGTCGGGGTGGCCGGTCTCGGGGTTCTCGGCCAGGCCGCGCATCCCGTCGAGCATCTCCCTGTTGGTCACGTCGTACTCGGCGACCCGGTGGCGTGCTTGGACCAGTGACGTGCCGTAGCGCGTGGCGAACATGCCGGGTTCGAGGACGGTGACGCGGATGTTGTGCGGGGCGGCCTCGATGGCCAGGGCCTGACTCATGCCCTCGAGTGCGTGTTTCGCCGCGACGTAGGCACCCAGTCCGGGGTAGGCCATCCGTCCGACCACGGAGGAGACGTTGATGATGTGCCCGTGGCCCTGGGCCCGCATCAGCGGCAGGACGAGGCGGGTGAGCCGCCAGGGACCGACGAGGAAGGTCTCCAGTTGGTCGCGCAGTTCGTGGTCGGAGACCTCCTCGACCGCGCCGAACAGTCCGACACCTGCGTTGTTGACGAGGACGTCGATGCCGCCGAGTCGGTCTGCCGCGATGCGTACGGCTTCCTCGCAGGACGCGGTGTCGCGAAGTTCGAGCGGGACGGGGATGACGCGATCGGGCCACGCGGCGGACAGCTCAGCCAGGTCGGCGGTCTTGCGGGCGGTGACCGCGAGTTGGTCTCCGGCGCGTGCCGCGGCGGTGGCCAGAGCGCGTCCGAGGCCCGACGAGCATCCTGTGATCAGCCAGCGTCGTCCCATTTCGTTCCTCCGAAGGCCGAGTTGTTCCGCCCGGTGGCGGCAGTACATGGTCGTGGCCTTCTGGACCCGCGGTCACCGTCCCCGCAGGGGCATGAGGAGGCGCGTGGGCGCGTGTTCGGGCGCACGCGTCCCTTCAGCCGTGTCGACGGCGCCCGGCTCAGCCGTGTCGACGGCGCCCGACCGCAGTGCCGTCCTCGCCCGCGCCACAACTGTGGTCCGCGCGAATCCCGTTCGCATGCGGCTCGGCAGGAGCACCGGTGACCACTCGCGCGGGGAAAAGCCTGACGCGTACCTGCCGAATTGCGCCCTGTCGTGGGATTCTGCCTCCCGCACGCCGATCCGCACCGTTCTCATCCCCCACCTGCCCCGGCAGAAGGAGACATGCGTGAGACGCCATCGCACAGCCGCAGGCATTCTGTTGGCCGTCGGAGCCCTGTTCACGGGTGGTCTGACGTCAACCGCCGCCGCTGCCTCGTCGCCCGCCCCGGTCGCCGCCCATACAGCTCCGGCCGCCGAGCAGCAGCGGGCCACCGCCTTCTGGACCGCCGACCGGATGCGGGGCGCGACCCCGCTCGACGTGTTGCTCACCCCCGGCGCCACGAAGGCTCTGAGGGCTCCGCGCCCTGAGGCAGCGACGACGACGGTGGCGCCGGCCGCGCCGACTGCCTTCCCTCAGCCGGGCGGCCCCTGGACGGCCGGCGGCGCGGTCGTGAAGACCTCGGGCCGGGTGTTCTTCACTTTCCAGGGCCGCACGGCCTCCTGCACGGGCAACTCGGTGAACAGCCAGAACGGCAGCACCGTTCTCACGGCCGGCCACTGCGTCAAGTACCAGGGCAGCTGGCACACCAACTGGATCTTCGTGCCCGGCTATGACAACGGCCAGGCCCCCTATGGGCAGTGGGCCGCCTCCAAGACGCTGACGACCCCGCAGTGGGACGCCACTCAGGCCATGAACTACGACATCGGTGCCGCGGTCGTCGCCCCGCTGAACGGCCAGAAGCTCACCTCGGTCATCGGCGGCCAGGGCATCCAGTTCAACGGCGCCTACGGCCAGAAGATGTACGCCTTCGGTTTCCCGGCCGCGGCCCCGTACGACGGCACGAAGCTGATCTACTGCAGCGGCAACAGCTCCAAGGACTGGCTGCTGACCCAGGACCACGGCGTCGCCTGCAACATGACGGGCGGCTCCAGCGGCGGCCCCTGGTTCGCCAACTTCGACGAGGCGACCGGGACCGGCCTCCAGGCCTCGGTGAACAGCTTCGGCTACGTCTTCATCCCGAACCGGATGTTCGGACCGTACTTCGGCAATGACGCCAAGACTCTGTACGACAAGGCCCAGACGACCTGACGCCCGCACCGAGGACCGGCGGGGGGTCAAATCCCCCGCCGGTCTTCGGCGTTCAGCCGGTCCGACGGCCCGGCCTCACTTCAGGTGCCGGGCGAAGAACCGGTTCCCGTCGTCCAGTTCGAACCACGGGGTGCCGGTGTGGCCGCCCATGTTGGCGTGCAGTGTCTTCTCCTCGGTGCCGAAGGCGTCGAACAGGTCCAGGGCGCGCTGTCGGGGGTTCCCTTCGTCGTCCCACTGCAGCAGGAGCAGCAGCGGAACAGTGACCTGCCGGGCCTCCTCGCGCTGGGCGCGGGGAACATGGCCCCCGGCGAAGAAACCGGCGGCCGCGATGCGCGGTTCGGCCACCGCCAGCCGAATGCCGACGGCGGTCCACCCCGAGTACCCGACCGGGCCGCCGATCTCGGGCAGCGCGAGGAGGGCGTCCAGGGTGGTCTGCCATTCCGGGACCGCCTTTTCGACCAGCGGCCCGACGAAGGACTCGAAGATCTCGTCAACCGGCTCGCCGGCCCGCATCGCCCGGCGGAGGTCGGCGCGGGCCTGCTCGTCGGCGGCGGAGCGGGGCCGGTCGCCGCACCCGGGTGCGTCGATGGTGGCCACCGCGTAGCCGTACGCCGCGGATTGCCGGGCCCGGGCCACCAGGCGGGCCTCCCGCCTGGGCAGGCCGTTGTTGTGGGCCATGAGGATCAGCGGGACCGGTGCGGCGGATTCAGGCGTCCACAGGGTGCCGGGAATCTCGCCGAGGGTGAATGCGCGTTCGAGGACGCCGTCGTCGAGGCGCTGCTCGGAAGTGAAGTGCACGGTCGTGCCTTTCGGGAGTGCCGGTGCGGCGCTCCCGGACGACCTGTCGTCCGACCGTGACCCCGGAGGGGAGCACCCATGTCGATACTGCGTTCACGGGTACCACCTCCTCGTTCTCTCGCACGGCCTCCGGGAACGTAGCAGTGGTGGCCGTGGTCCGCCAACGGGTTTCACCGGGGCTCCGTGGCCGGATGCCGGGGAGCCACTCACCCCATGAATGGCCGAGGCCGTGTGGTCGGAGTCAAACCGTGTGCTGGTAGGCCGCGTAGGTCAAGTAACCCACGTCTCCGCCCTGGTAGTACGTGGCCTCGTCGGCGGGGGCGACTGGAGCGCGGGCACACCGTAAGCAGCCGGTGACGCCAGAACGACACCAATCATCGCATTAGGCAATGAATCGTTACTGCATGTGACGCATCCGATAGATCTGCGGTGCCCTGGCCTGTCCACCGGCCCAGGGTCGCCGCACGAGGTGGCCGGCCCTCCTCGGCGCTCCGCAAGCCGGCCCGAGGAGTCAAGTGTCCGAGCAGAATACGGTCGAGGCCGAGACCGCCTACGGCAGGGTTTCCGGACTGGCCGGAGACGACTGTGTCCGCTTCCTGGGCATCCCCTACGCTGCCGCGCCCGCGGGTGACCTCCTGTTCGCCGCTCCCGTGCCGCCGCAGCCGTGGCCGGGTGTACGCGCCGCCCACAGCCTGGGCCCGACTGCGCCCAAGCCGCCGTTGGGCGGCCGGCTGGGTGAGATCACCTCCGACCCGGACATCGAGGGCGAGGAGTGGCTGAACCTGAACGTCTGGACGCCCGACCCCGCCGGGTCCGGGCTGCCGGTCCTGGTGTGGATCCACGGCGGCGGATTCACCACCGGTTCCTCGGCCGTGCCCAGCTACGACGGCACCACCTTCGCCCGCGACGGTCTCGTGTGCGTGAGCTTCAACTACCGCCTCGGCGTGTACGGCTTCGGCTACCTGCCCGACGCACCCGCACCCGCCAACCGCGGCCTTCTCGACCAGATCGCCGCACTGACCTGGGTACGCGAGAACATCGCCAACTTCGGCGGCGACCCGGACAACATCACCGTCGCCGGGGAGTCCGCCGGCGCGATGAGCGTCCTCGCGCTGCTCTCCCGCGAGGACGGCCTGTTCCACAGGGCGATCGTCCAGAGCGGCACCGCCCATCTCGGCCAGACGCCCGCCGACGCGGCCAAGGTCCTCGCGGCCGTCGCCGACGAACTCGGCGTCGAGCCCACGGTCGAAGCCCTGGCCGGCGTCGACACCGAGGAACTGCTCAAGGCGCAGAACGACATCAGCGCCGAGGTCAGCCAGAGCCCGGACACCGCCAAGTACGGCGCGAGCACCATGGCTTCCTGCGGCATGTCGTTCATGCCCGTCGTCGACGGCGACGTGCTGCCCCGGCGCCCCATCGACGCCATCGCCGACGGAGCGGGCAGCGACGTCCCTCTGCTGATGGGCACCACCACCGAGGAGTTCCGCCTCTTCGTGGTCACCACCATCCTGGTCGGCTGGAACCTTCCCATCCTGTACGACAAGCACCTGAAGGCCTACAGCGTCCCTGACGGCTCGTGGGACGAGTACAAGAAGGGCGACTCCAGCACCTATCCCCGCAACGCCGCCACCGGCGTGGCATGCGCGCTGCTGAGCGACCGCATGTTCCGCATCCCCACCTACCGCGTCGCCGAGGCCCGCATCGCCAACAGCGCCGCCCCCACCCACCTGTACGAATTCGGCTGGCGCTCCCCCGTCACCCCCAACAACGTGCAGGTCAAGATCGGCGCCTGCCACAGCGTCGACCTGCCCTTCGCCTGGGACACCCTCACCCTGCCCGACAGCCTGAAGCTCACCGGCCCCAACCCGCCCCAGGCCCTGGCGACCGCCCTCCACCGGGCCTGGGCCGACTTCGCCAGGACCGGAGAGGTTTCCTGGGCCGCCTACGACACCGTCAAGCGCCCCGTCATGACCTACGCCCGTGACAACACCGCCACCAACGCGGTCGTCGAAGACCCCCGCGAGACCGAACGCGAATGGTGGGACGGCCACCCCGCCACCAACTGACCCGGAACACACCACAGCAGACCGGTGGCCCCGGCCGGCCCGAGGGCCTGCCGGGGCCGGCAGAGGGTGCGCCCCATCAGAGGGGCACCGCACGTGGGGTCAGTCGTAATAGTGGACCCGAATCATTTCAGGATCGTCCTCGGTCCCGATGTAGAGCTCCGCGCGGTCGTTGTCCCCGTCGACATAGTCGTCGAGGTTGTGGAACACCCAGCAGCCGGGGCCCTCGACCGATGTGACCAGCTTCGGGTCGTGGACCTCCTTGTCTTCCTCGTACAGGTTGTAGAAGTCGTGCTTTGCATTACTGGAAGTGGTGGTGATGCATGCCTTGAAGTCACCGCCGCCGGAGTTCACCGTTTTGGTCCGGTACTGACTCTGGTAATAGACGCCGTGGGAGCCCAGGTCGTCCCATCCACTGCTGGCCTGAGCTGCCTGTGTGAACGACGCCGAGAACAACGCGACCGCTGCCACCGCGATGGCCGGTGCCTTACGTCGATTGAGCAACTTCAATTTTCCGTCTCCCCGTCAATGTACGTTGCGCGCCTTGCAGTTGCACACACCTCCACCCTCTCAAAGGGGCCGGACGTTTGTCCAACGCGGAGAGCGGCCACCCCTGTTCGCCCTTTCTGACCTGCGACAAGTGAATTCTTTTCACTTGTAGAGTTACTTTCATGCAACTGGATCTGAATCTGCTCACGGCCCTGGACGCGCTGCTGGAAGAGGGCAGCGTCGCCGGTGCCGCGGCCCGCCTTCACGTCACCGCACCGGCGATGAGCCGCTCCCTGGGGCGTATCCGCAAGGCCACCGGCGACCAGATCCTGGTCCGCACCGGCCGCAGCATGGTTCCCACCACCCGCGCGCTGGCCATGCACGCCCCGGTCCACGCCCTCGTGCAGCAGGCCCACCGCCTTCTGTCCGCGCAGCAGGAACTCGATCTGGCAGCTCTGGACCGGGTGTTCACCGTGCGCTGGCACGACGCCCTGACCACTGCCTGCGGCACCGCCCTGACCACGGCAGTCCACCGTCAGGCCCCCGGCGTCCGGCTGCGCCTGTCCGCCGAACCCGGGTCGGACGACGCCGAGTTGCGCCGGGGTGAGGTCGATCTCGCATCCGGCTCCAGTGAGCCGGCACTCCCCGACATCCGCCGCCGCCTCCTCGGCAGGGACCGGCTGGTCGTCGCCGTCCGGCCGGGCCACCCGCTGGCCGAGGGCCCGCTGAGCCCTGAGCGTTACGCGGCCGCCCAACACCTCACCGTTTCGCGGCGCGGAAGCTTGCGCGACCCGATCGACGACGCCCTGACCACGCGCGGCCTCGAACGACGCGTCGTCGCCGCCGGGCCCACCGCCGCCTTCGCGCTACAACTCGCGCTCGGCAGCGACCTGGTGGTCACCCTTCCCGATGCGGTCACCCGCGCGGCCCGGGACCAACTCGGCCTGCTCACACTGCCGCTGCCGCTCCCGTTGCCCGACGTCCCCTTGTACCTGCTGTGGCACCAGCGCTACGACGACGACCGCGCCCACACGTGGCTGCGCGACCTGGCCACCGAGACCGTCCAGGCGCTCTTCGCACCACCCAACGCCTGATCATGGCAGGTGGGACCGCACGTCCCCCGGGGGGTCACTTCGGGCTGATGGTGACCGTGTAGGTGGCTCCGGCCCTGCCGTGGGTGCTCACGGTCACGGACTGGCCGTGGTCGTTCCAACGAGCCTTGTGGCCTTGGACATCGACGCGGTAGCCGTCCGGGTAGGCGTCCTTGGGCACCGTGATCCTGGTGGGCCCCTCTGCGTTGTCGCGGGTGCGGAAGGTGAGCGTGTAGGTGCGCGCAGCCGGGTCGTACGCGAACCTGAGCGGGTCGCCCGCGACGGCCCGCGCGTAGGGCTGGACGAGCAGTTGGGCATTGGGTTTCGGGGCGCCCGTCTCGTCGAGGAAGCAGTAGCCGCCGCCCCGGCACCACTGCCACCACGTCCAGCCGCTGGAGAACCGGTCCATGGAGGCTGTCATGTCGGTGACGAACTGACCCGCGTGCGGAACGTAGGGGTTGCCGCCCCACTCCCCCACGATCACCGGCATGTGGTTGCGGGTCGGGTAGTCGCTGATCGCGGCCTCGTAGGCGGGGATGAAGGTGCCGTCGGGGTCGTAGTCGGCGCCGGTTTCCATCGCGGTCTCGTAGAAGTGCGGCGCGTAGCCGGCGTGCGGGTCGTCGATGTGGCCCATCCGGGTGGGGACGCCGACGCCGACGATGACGGTGGGTTCGACGAAGACCCACGACCTGCGGTCGACCAGGCGGATCGCCCGGGCAAGGCGGTTCCACAGCTCGGTGAGTTCGGTGGCCTCGAAGCGGGCCGCGGCGGCGGGGAGGTCTTCACCTTCGAGGAACTTCGCGAAGGGCTCGTTCATCAGGTCGTAGCCGAGCAGCGCCGGGTGCCTGCCCAGAGCCGCGGCGACCGTCATCCACATGCGAGCGTGCGCGGCGCGGAGGTCGGCGTCCTTGTACAGGTGGTCGAAGGCGGTCTGTACGGACGGCTCGAAGTACTCGGAGAACCAGTCCTCGGGTATCGGCGTGAACGGCAACCCCTCGTCGCGGGTGGCCCAGTCGGGGGCACCGCGGGAGCCGAAGTGGGGTCCGTACACGTCCTGGTGGGCGTCGAGGACGACCTTGACGTGGTAGCGGTCGGCCCAGTCGAGGATGCGGCGCATCTTGGTGAGGTAGCCGCGGTCGTAGTGACCGGGGACGGGTTCGAGGTCGTCCCAGAAGAACGCGAGGCGCGCGAGGTTGAAGCCCCGCGCGGCCATGTCCTTGAGGTCGCTCTCGTGGATGTCGGCGAACGCGTTGGCGCCTCGGCTGCTCTTGTCGGCGAGGTTGAAGCCGCGCCACTGGAGCGCTCGGCCCTGGCCGTCGGCGATAAAGGTGCGGTCGCCGACCGTGATCCGGTCGGGGGCACGGTCGGGGTGGGCCTGGGCCTGAGCGGGGAGGACGCCGAACAGGACAGCGGCGACGGCGAGAACGGCGGGGGCGACGCGGGAGGTCGAACGCATCCAGGAGACCCCTTCGAGGGCGGCTGCTCGGGCAGCAGGTGTCTGGCCGGTCGGATGCTACTGGCGGACGGGTCAAGTTCACAGAAGCGCGCGGGAGTTGCCCGGGATTCCGGCGAGCGGGCACGGACTCGGGTCAGCCGCCCTTCCCTCACCCGCCACCAGCGCCCGCGTTGTCCGGTGCCGGGGAGGACGCACGGTGGCACGCCGTCCCCGGCTCGTTTCAGGCGTGTCGGCGCCGCTGTACGACCCCGGTCAGCACGTCCATGACCAGGAAGCCGAGCAGGGTGACTCCCAGCACCGGAAGGGCCCAGCCCAGGGCGATGGTGGCCGGGATCCCCAGGAGGAGAACGGGCAGCGGGAGCTGACGCCACACACCGCGCGCCGGAGCCCTGCCGAACGCGGCGCGGCGGTCGCCGCGGGTCGGACGGCGCAGCCACCACATGCGGTAGCCCCACGTCAGGCCGAGGATGAGGCCGATGGCGACGAGGGCCAGCGCGATCTGGTTGGCGATGCCGAACAGGACCCCCATGTGTGCCGCGACACCGAGCTTGGAGAGCTTGGCCAGCAGCGGGTAGTCCGACCACTTGTTGTGCGCGGTGACGTCGCCGGTGCGCGTGTCCACGGCCATCTGGTCGAGGTGGACCGGCCACACCCGGTCGTCCTGGGCCACCGACCACGCGTTGCCCGGCTCGGCGGGCGGCGTGAGGGTCAGCGAGCCGCCGAGACCGGCGTCCCTGGCCGCGGCCAGGGAGACGTCGAAGCCGGACGCCTCGCCGTGACCGGCTTCATGCGCCGTGCCGTGCCCCGTGTGCTCTCCACCGGCTTTCGCGGAGCCACCGTTCGGCTCCTTCGAATCCAGTGAGGTGTCCAGCGCGGGAGCGTGCGCGTGGACGGCGTCGAGGAGTGAGCCGAAGCGCTCTCCGGCGTAGTGGGACCAGGTCAGCCCGGTCGCGCTCAGTCCGAGCAGGCCGACGGACAGCCACACGCCGGTGACGGCGTGCCAGCTGCGGGTGCGTCGGACGCCGCGTGCGGAACGATCCGGGACGAGCACCCCGCGCATGGTCCTGGCGCGCTGCCCGCGGGCACGGCCCAGCCACAGTGCCAGGCCGCCGAGGACGAGAACCCACAGCCAGCTGGCCGCCACTTCCGAGTACAGGCGGCCGGTCTCGCCCAGGTGCAGGTTGCGGTGCAGGTCATCGAACCAGGTCGTCAGCGGGGTCTCGTCGAACCAGGTGGTCAGGTCGCCCTTGACCTCGTTCGTGTAGGGGTCGACGAAGACCGTGCGCTGCCTGTCGTTCTCCAGCCCCGGGACGTTCAGCACCACCCGGGTGGTGTCCTCGGCCGTGGGCGGGGTGACGACGTAGGCGAGCGAGCCTTCGGAGTAGGCGGCGCGGGCGGCCGCGACCTGGTCCGCCAGTGGGTGCGGCTGCCCGACCACTCTCGCCACGTGCAGCTTGTCGCCGTAGACGAGTTGGTCGAGTTGCGGGGTGAGCGTGTAGGCGAGTCCGGTCAGGGCAGCGAGGAAGAGGAACGGGGCGACGAATACGCCCGCGTAGAAGTGCAGTCGCCGAAGCAGCGCCCACACACCCTGACGGGACCGGGACGAGCCGCTGTCCTCGGCGGGTGTCGGCGTGGGGGCTTCTTCGGTCGAAGTCGAAGCCGATGTCGAGGCCGAGGTCGATGTCGCGGTCGCCGTGGGCGGGAGCGAATCGTCGGGTGTGGACTGGTGCGGTTCTTCAGGTATCGCGGACATGCGAGAACTCCCGGGGTGCGCCAGTCAGCACAGGCTGGGTTCAGCACAGGCTGGGTGTGGCGCGTGGGCGAGGTCTGGTGAACACCGCCGGACGGCGGAGTGGCGCGAACACCGGCCCGAGCCCGCCCCCGTAGGAGCGCACACACGTCATCGCCGCACGGCGCGTTCCGCTGCCGTGCACGAGCGATGCGAGAGATCAGGTCAGGCCGGAGCCGGCCCGGGAGGACCGCGCCGCGGTCGGCAGCGCGCGAGCACGACGCCATGCGGAATCGGCACGACCAGCGCGCCGCGCGGGCGCAGGCGCGGCCGCGACACCGGCACCAGGACCGGAGCGACCCAGAACAACAAGGTCGGGACGACGAGGGCAGCAAGCCGCCTGAGCACTCGTTCCCCGTGGACGAGGCAGACGGAGACTCCCAGAGCGGCCAGCCCGTGCGCCACGGTCATACCCGCGGGCATCGACTGGCCTCCGTCGTGGCCGCCCATGTCCATGTGCGGGTCCATGCCGCTCATGTCCATGTGCACGCCCATCGAGCCCGGCGCCGCGGAAGGTGCCATCACGGGCATCGAGGCATAGTGAAGGACGATGTGCAGGACGAACTGGGCGGCGCCCATCGTGAGCACGGTGACATCGAAGCGGCGCCGCGGACCGGACAGTCCCGCCCCGATCGCCGCCAGCACCGCGAACGCCGCCGCGAGCCAGCCGATCCCCGGAAGCCGGGCACCTGCCAGGACATGGCTGGTGCCACCGAGCATCAGGGAGGACATGGCGCACAGCAGGCCGCCGTACGCCCGCCTCACGGCCCTCCCTGTTTCGTGCACCCCGACAACCTACCCGTGCGGCGTGCGCCCCCAACCGAGGGCCCTCAGATCTCCTCTTCCATCCGGATGGCGGCCCTGAGGTCCTCGTGCGCCTTGCCCGGTTCGCCCTCCTGCGCCTCGAGCAGCGCGGCGGCGATGGCGTCCAGCTTGCGCTGGACGGCGCGCTCGGCGCGGAGTTCCGAGTTCTTCAGCAGCGCGAGCAGGAGAAGTGTCACGGCCGTCATGCAGTCCCCGACGAACACCTGCCACTCCGTGCCCAGATGGAGGAAATGGACAATCACCATGCATCCGACCAGTGCCAGGCAGAACGCGAAGAACAGGGGGGAGCTGGTGAACCTCGACGCACTCCCCGCCAGACGTTCGAACCTCTGGCGCTGGTCGCCGCCCCGGTCTGCGGGGTGCTGAAAGGTCATCGGGCACCACTCTTCCACCTTGCTGTCTGTGTCACTGTCTGTATCGGGTCCCCGCTTGGGTTTCGGACGAAACGAGCCGGAAGATGACGCAGGCCGGCCCGAGTGGCTCGGGCCGGCCCCATGTCGCCATTCGCGTCCCGTCAGAGCGGCGAGCCGGCGTCTCCGGGCCGGATGCGGCCGCGCCAGCCCGTGCTGCCGCCGTTGGTCTCGACGTAGTCCTTGAATCGGCGCAGGTCGCCCTTGACCCGCCGGTCGATCACGCCCAGCGCGTCCGCGCCCTTCTCGACGACGCCGGTGGGCTCGATCTCCATCGTGAGTTCCACGCGTGTGTGCGTGTCGTCGATCTGCTCGAACCGTACGGAACCGCGCTGCTGGGTGTCGCCTGCCACGGACCGCCAGGTGATCCTGTCGTCGGGCAGTTGGTCGACGATCTCCGTGTCGAACTCGCGTCGCACCCCGCCGATGCTGGTGGTCCAGTGATTGTGCCGGTCGTCCAGCTGCCTGACCTCCTCGACGCCTTCCATGAAGGCGGGAAACTCCGCGAACTGCGTCCACTGGCCGTACGCCACGCGGATCGGTACCTCGACATCGACGGCTTCCTTGACCGTGCTCATGCATTCCTCCTCGTCAGCTCGACGCCGGGACCAGCCGCCCGGCGCGTGTGTGACGGACCGAGTACCCCACAGCGCGATGGGAACGCATGGCTGTGCGGTGACTGTGCGGTGCGGTGGTGGCGGCATACGGCAGTGGCCGTTGTTATGTGCGCTGCCCGGGGGTACTCGTGGGACGTCGCCGGTTCATCTCCGGCGTGGCATCACCAGGAACAGCACGTCCGGACAGCATGTCCGGAGACGAGGACAGCGCGATGACGATTGATTCTCTCGCCGGTCCGCCCCGGTTCCGCTGCTGGATTCCCCGAGGCGTGTACCCGCCGCAGACGGACTCACATCTTCTGCGGCGGGCGATGCGCCGTGAGGGCCTCGCGAGCGGATCCGACGTCCTGGACCTGTGCACCGGCAGCGGAGTGCTCGCGGTGGAGGCGGCCCGGCTGGGCGGCCGGGTCACCGCAGTGGACATCTCCTGGCGGGCGCTGGCCGCCGCCTGGTGCAACGCCCTGCTCAACGGCCAGACCGTGCGCATACGCCACGGTGACCTGACGTCCGCCGTGCCCGGCCGCCGCTTCGACCTCGTGGTCGCCAACCCGCCCTACGTACCCGCCCCGAGCCCGCCCCCGCCGCGGGGCCGGGCTCTGGCCTGGGATGCCGGATCGGACGGCCGACTGCTGCTCGACCGCATCTGCGACGCCGCACCACGGCTCCTGCGGACGGCGGGAACTCTCCTCCTCGTCCACTCGCACCTGTGCGGTGTCGACATCACCCTGGACCGCCTCGCCCGGGCGGGCCTGCGCGCGGAGATCGTCGACCGGGCCCACCTGCCCTTCGGCCATGTACTGCGCTCGCGGCTCACCTGGCTGCGCGAGTGCGGACTGGTGACCGAGAGCACGACAGAGGAACTGGTGGTGATCCGTGCCGAACACACCTGAGCGGCCTCGCCGCATCCGTGTCCAGCGAGACGGTCCCCTGCTCGTGGAAGGTCCGGTGGAAGTGGTGGGAGAGCACGGTGAGGTGACGGTCTCCGATCGCTTCACCGTCGCCATCTGTACCTGCCGTCGCAGCCGGATCTTCCCGTGGTGCGACACCAGCCACCGCCGGCGCGTGAAGCGGCCCGGCCACGACGGAACGGCAGTGGCAAAGTGCGGGAAAGAGGAAGAGGAAGAGCAGGAGGAGACATGACGGCCGGCCGTCACCGTGGCAGGACCCCATGGCTTCCTTCGACACTGCCCGAGCCACGCGGCCCGTTGTCGTCCGCCGTCCTTGCCGCGCTGAGAGGGGAGGTACTGAAGGTCCCGCCACTGCCCACAGCGTCCTCCGCATACGACGAGGACCTGCAACTGGCTCTCTACATGCTCTACGAACTCCACTACCAGGGCTACGCCGAGGTGCCCGACGAAATGGAGTGGGACACCCAACTCCTCGCCCTCCGCAACGCACTGGAGGACCGCTTCCTCGCTGTCCTGCGCACGGACATGCCGACCGACGAGGGAGAGACGGCCGAGCAGGCTCTGAACGAACTGCAGCTCGAACCGGTCGACGGCGACGAGTGCGGCGTCTCGCACTTCCTCCGCGACACCGGCACCATCGAACAGTTCCGCGAGTACGCGGCGATGCGTTCGCTCTATCACCTCAAGGAGGCGGACCCGCACGCCTGGGTCATCCCGCGGCTGCACGGGCGGGCCAAGGCCGGCATGGTCGCCGTGGAGTTCGACGAGTTCGGGGCCGGCCGGGCGGAGGACATCCACGCCCAGTTGTTCGCCGACCTCATGACCGACCTGGACCTGGACACGGCGTACGGGCACTATGTCGACGCAACACCGACCGAGGCGGTGGCCACGGTCAATCTGATGTCCCTCCTCGGTCTCCACCGCGCACTGCGAGGAGCACTGGTCGGTCACTTCGCCTCCGTCGAGGTGGCCTCGTCCCCCGCCTCGCGCCGACTCGCCGAGGCGCTGCGCCGCGTCGGTGCCGGCCCGGCCGCCGTGCGGTTCTACGCGGAACACGTCGAGGCGGATGCCGTACACGAACAGGTGGTACGCCATGAGGTCGTCGCGGGCCTACTGGAGAGCGAACCGCAGTTGGAGGCCGACGTCGTGTTCGGCATCCACGCGACCGCCCACCTCGAAAGCCGCCTGGCGGCGCGACTGCTGGGAGCGTGGCGGTCCGGGGCCACAGCACTCCGTACACGAACGCATTGAAACAAGGCGGGTCTCCGGGGCCGGCAGCCCCTGTCGGCAGCGTCACCGCCGGTCCGACCCTCGGCGGGGTCAGGTCTGGGCGGTGGGCCGGACGACGATCTCGTTCACGTCGACGGTCGCGGGCTGCTCGATCGCGAACGCGATGGCCTGGGCGATCGCGTCCGGCGGGATCGCTATCCGGTCCCGCATCTCCGTGATCTGTGCGCGGACCTGCGGATTCGTTGATGCCTCGGCGAAGTCGGTGCCTACCGCGCCGGGCGAGACGGTGGTCACCCGCAGGGAATCGCCGGCCTCCTGTCGCAAGCCTTCGCAGATGGCGCGGACCGCGAACTTCGTACCGGCGTAGACCGCCATGGTCGGCACGATGCGAAACGCGGCAGTGGAGGCGACGGTGACGAAGTGGCCCGCGCCCTGGGCCCGGAAGACGGGCAGCGCGGCGCCGATTCCGTGCAGCACACCCTTTACGTTGACGTCGACCATGTGGTCCCACTCGTCGACCCGAAGGTCGTCCAGAGGCGAGATGGTGCCGACCCCCGCGTTGCTGACCAGCACGTCGAGCCGGCCGAATCGCTCTGCGGCCAGCGCGACGAGGGCGTGCAGGTCCTCCCGTCGCGTCACGTCCGTGCGGATCTGCACGGCCGCGCCACCCGACTTCTCGATCCGCGCCACCAGCTCCGCGAGGCGCTCGGACCGGCGCGCCCCCAGGACGAGCCGCGCGCCTCGCTCGGCCAGCAGCAGCGCGGTCGCCTCGCCGATGCCGCTGCTGGCTCCTGTGATCGCCACGACCTTGCCGTCGATTCCCGACACCATGTCTTCCTCTTCCTTCCGCATTACCGTCGGGATCCAGTCTGTGGGGTCTTTAGCCTGGTATCCAGAATGCGTTTATTCTGGAACCAGAGGTACCATCCACCATGCAGACGCAGCCGAACCAGCCCCGTGAGCTGGGCGCCTTCCTTCGCAGCCGCAGAGAGCGGATCACCCCTGACCAGGTCGGGCTGCCCCGCACCGGCCGACGGCGGACCCCGGGCCTGCGCCGGGAGGAACTCGCGCTGCTCGCCGGAATCAGCGCCACCTGGTACACGTACCTTGAGCAGGGCCGGAACATCCGCACCTCGGACCAGGTGCTCGATGCCCTGGCCTCGGCGCTGCAACTCGATCGGTACGAGCGCGGTCACCTTTTTCATCTCGCCGGTCATGCGGCCGCGGCCGAAACCGAGGAACTCGAGCCGCTCGCCGCCGAGGTGGCAGCCGTCCCGCTCCTGCTCCAGCCGAATCCGGCGTACATCATCGGCGGCAACTACGACGTGCTCAGCCACAACCAGGCGGCCGACGAGCTGTTCCCGCGCCTCACCGCGGCTGCGGACCGGCCGCCGAACTTCGCCCGCTGGGTGTTCCTCGATCTTGTGGCCCGAGACGTTCTGGTCGACTGGGAGCCCGAGGCACGCGGCCTGCTGGGCCGGCTGAGGACGCTGTCCGGGCGCCACCTCGGCGACCCGCGATACGCCCGGCTGGTCGACGAGTTGCACGAGGGCAGCCCCGAAGTGCGTGCCTGGTGGCCGCAGTACGACGTGCAGCCTCGGCACGGCGGACGGAAACGGCTGCGGCGACCGGGACACGGAGTGATCGACTTCAACTACACCGCCTTCCACCTGGCCGAACAGCCGGAACAGACACTGGTGATCTACTCCGACGACCGGGAGTCGGCCGCATGACTCCCGACGGGTCTCGCGGGTGTTCCCGACGCGCTGGGGTGCCTCATGCGTCGCCGGCGGGAGCGTGCCGGTATTCTGGAGACGACGGCGGCCCGCACACGGTCGCCGCACGGCGGTGGGGCTCGCCGTACCCGAACCGCGGCATCGGTGCCGCCAACAGTCCCTACTTGCGATGGTGCGCACCCGTGTGTGCGGGTGCCCGGCGAGTAGGAGATGTGTGTGACAACCCCTCGTGACCAGGCCACCGAGCCGATCGACCCGGATGTGGACCTGTCGGTGCCCGCCCGGCGTCGCGAGCTCGGGCGCGGCCAGGCATCGGTCCTGACGGTCGTCGCGCTCGGCGGCGCGATCGGCGCGGCCGCCCGTTACGGGGCCTCCCTGCTGTGGCCCACCGCTCCCGGTGCTTTCCCGTGGACCACCTTGCTGGTCAACACGGTCGGATGTGCGGTGATCGGCGTCTTCATGGTCATCATCACCGAGGTGTGGGCCGCGCACAGGCTGGTGCGCCCGTTCTTCGGCACCGGTGTGCTGGGGGGCTTCACCACGTTTTCCACGTATGCCGTCGACATTCAGACCCTGGTGCAGAGCGGCCATGCGCGCACCGGTCTGGCCTACCTCGCCGCGACGCTGCTTGCCGCACTCACGGCAGTCTGGCTGGCGGCCACGGCGACCCGCCGTCTGATCTCCTGGAGGACGACATGACGCAGCTGCACGGCTCCGCACTCCGCGTGACGATCCTCGTCGGCGACTGCGACACCTTCCACCACAAGCCGCTCTACAGTGAGATCGTCCACCGGGCCCACCAGGCCGGGCTGGCCGGCGCGAGTGTCTTCAAGGGCATCGAGGGCTTCGGCGCCTCCTCTCTGATCCACACCAGCCGCCTGCTGTCGCTGAGCGAGGACCTGCCGGTCGCGATCGTCATCGCCGACGAGGAGGCCCGCATCCGCGCGTTCCTGCCCCAGCTCGACGAACTCGTCACCGAGGGCCTGGTGATCCTCGACAAGTGCGAGGTCATCCGCTACGTCGGGCGCCGCGAGACCAAGGAGGAGGCCCAGTGAACTGGCTGCTGGTGGTGGCCGGCGCAGTGGTGGGCGCGCCGTTGCGCTATCTGACCGACCGCTCCGTTCAGGCCCGCCACGACACGGTCTTCCCCTGGGGAACGTTCGCCGTCAACGTCATCGGCTGCCTGGTCCTCGGACTGCTGTCCGGTGCGGTCACCTTCGGTGCCGCCCCCCGCTCCCTGCAAGTGCTGCTGGGGACCGGCTTCTGCGGGGCGCTGACCACGTACTCCACTTTTTCCTACGAGACGTTGCGCCTGGCCGAGAGCGGGGCGCGGTTCTTCGCCGCTGCCAACGTGGTCGCCAGCGTGGTGGCCGGGCTCGGTGCCGCGTTCGTCGGTGCGGCCCTGGCACAGGCGCTGTAGGCATTCACCGGCAGCCACCCGCTGAGACCTCGAACGGCCATCTCCTGGCCGACCACCGGCAGATCAGCTTGTTTCGACCTACCTCTATATTGACTCCTGCCTATGCGGATGCCAATGTCGACCGTATCGACACTGTCGACACAGACACAGGATCCGACGCCTTCCGCCGACACGTCCCGCCGCTACCTGTTGCCGGATCGCGGCCCGACGCCGCTCAGGCCCTGGCGGACGCGTCGAGGACGTATGCGCGTGAGGCGTGGACTTCGTGCCGCAGGGCGGGCAGGTCGACGTCGAGGACCTGGCCGTTCCACTTGCGTGGTTCGCCGTTGATGAGGACTGCGCTGATGTTGCGGGCGTCGGCGCCCAGGACGAGGGTGCCGATCGGGTCGTTGAGGGGCATGTTGTTGAGGTCTTCGGCCTGGACGACCAGCAGGTCGGCCTTCTTGCCGGGGGTGAGTGAACCGGTCGTGCCGTCCAGGCCGTTGGTGCGGGCACCCTGGACCGTGGCGAAGTCCAGCACGTCGTGGGTGTCGATGCGTTGTGGCTGCCGGTCGGTGCCGTGGACGGTGTTGACCGCGCGCATCCGCTGAATGGCGTGCAGGGTCCGCATCTGCGTGAACATGTCCCCGGCCAGGGCGACTTCGACGTCGATGCTCAGACCGGGGCGGATGCCGGCGGCCAGCGCCTCGTCGACGGCGGGGATCGCGGTCTCCAGACCGATCTGGGCGTCGGACGTGGGAGCCAGCGACACGGTGGCTCCGGTGTCCCCCATCACCTTCCACGCGTCCGGGGTGAGTCCGGTGGCGTGGATGAGAGTGACGTCGGCTCCGAGGATCCCGTCGTCGGCCCAGCGCAGGATGGCTTCGGAAGAGGACGTGCCGAAGACGGCGTCGACACTCACCGCGATGTCCAGATCGGCGGCGACACGGGCGAGTTCGGGACCGTAGGCGAGGGCCGGTCCGGCGATCTCGCCGGTGGCCAGGGACCCCAGGCGCAGCGTGAGCAGCTGGTCGGAGCTGCTGAAGTACCGGTCCTTGATGCGGGCGAGGTCGCCGGGCCACTGCTGGTCCCAGGTACCGAAGTGGGGGCCCATGGATGCGTGGACACCGCGGATGCCTGTGTCGCGCAGGGCCTCGACCGCGGCGTCGGAGTGCTCGGGGCTGCGGGAGTTGTGGGAGAAGTCGAGCATGGTCGTGATGCCGCTGTCGATCGCGGTCAGGGCGGCCAGCCTGGTACCGGTGTACATGTCCTCGGGCCGGTAGACGGTGGCGTAGCCGATCAGCGCGTCCGCGACGTAGCGGCCGAGGTCGTCGACGTCCGGCATGATCCGGCGCAACTGAGCCTGCCAGGCGTGCCGGTGGGTGTCCACGAAGCCGGGCGCGAGGATGGTGCCGGTGGCGTCGACGACAACGGCGTCGCCGGCGTTGAGGCCAGGCCCGACACAGGTGATCGTGTCGCCTTCCACGAGAAGGTCTCCGCGATCGATGACGCCGATGGCGGGATCCATGGTGACGATGGTGGCCCCCTTGAACAGAATCCGCCGCTCACCGAGTGGGTGGCGCCGGATTTGTTCGAGAACCGTGGCGCTGGTCGTTCCTTTGTTCATGGGGATTTTCCGTCCTTCCGTACAGGGCCGGCGAGCGCGGCAGCCATGCCACGAGGTTCGTCGCTCGGCAGGACCGGAACCAGGCCCGCGCGTTTCCGGGTACACGGCACCCAGGAAGCACCCGGCCAGGAGGTAATTCGTTGGCGCGCGCGAAACGGTGCGCCCACCCTGGTCCCCATGACAGAACCCAAACACCGGATCAGAGCGCTGCACACGGACTCGACGGTCACCGTCTACCAGGCGTACACACCGGGGATCGGGCTGCCGGCCGCCCGGGAGGGCCGTTTCCCGGTGACGTGGCAACGGGACCGGATGACATGGATCAAGCCGTCGTTCCTGTGGATGATGTACCGCTGCGGCTGGGGCACCAAAGAGGGGCAGGAGACCGTCCTCGCCGTCGAGATCTCCCGCGAGGGCTTCGAGTGGGCCCTGGAACACGCCTGCCTGTCCCACTACGAGCAGGGGCTCCACACCGACCACGCCTCGTGGAAGCGCCAGTTGAAGCAGGCACCGGCCCGGGTGCAGTGGGACCCCGAACGCGATCTGCACCTTCAGCCGCTTTCCTACCGGTCGCTCCAACTCGGCCTCGCCGGCGAAGCCTCGCGGCGCTACGCCGACGAGTGGACCACCTCCATCACCGACGTCACCCCACTCGCCCACACGATCCACGCGCACGTTCAGGCCGGAGACCTGGACGCCGCACGGCAACTCCTGCCACGGGAACACCCCTACCCGGTGAACGGCGGGATCCTGGCTCACCTGAGCCGGTGAGCCGCTGCGAACGCCCGGGACCACTGCCCTGTCGTCACGGGCACTCCGCAGTCGCTCGCCCCGCGGGGCAGGCCTCCCGCGCGACGCGGCACCACCGCGGCTTTCGGCTATGACGGCGTCGTGCGCGCCCGGCCCACGGGTGGACGTGGAGCGCGCGGGGGATCCTCACTACTCCCCCCGCGATCGTCTACAGTTCCGTAGACCGTCTACGCGATTGTAGACCGTTGGGTGCCGCGCATGCCGGGTGCCGTGCGTCCGGCCTTCCGTCCGGAAAGGACTCCTGCCGATGAACACACCCGTGGTTCTGTCCACGCAGCTCGCGGTGAACCCACTCGACGCGCAGTCGCTCCTTGCCGCCTTCGGCGTGCTGGGAGTGGGCGTGGTCATGTTCGCCGAGACGGGACTGCTGATCGGCTTCTTCCTGCCGGGCGACTCCCTGCTGTTCACAGCGGGCCTGCTGTGCACCGGCACCGGGCAGCACGGCGTACGGCTGTCGCTGGGGCCACTGCTGGTCGCCGCCGCGGTGGGGGCGCTGGCCGGCGCCCAGTGCGGCTATCTGATCGGGCGCCGGGCGGGCGGTGCGCTGCTGGCGCGCAGCCGCTCCGCGCGGCTGCGCGAGGGCGCGAAGAGTGCCGAGGAACTGCTCGACCGCTACGGGCACGCCAAGGCCATCGTCCTGGCCAGGTTCGTGCCGGTGGTGCGGACCGTGCTCAATCCGCTGGCCGGGGCCCTGGGGGTGCCCGTCCGGGTGTTCACCGTGTGGCAGGTTGTCGGTGGTCTGGTGTGGAGCGTCGGCCTGACCCTGGCGGGCTATGCGCTGGGCTCCTCGATCCCGAACGTGGACCGCTATCTGCTGCCGCTGGTCGCGCTGATCGTTCTGGTGTCGCTGCTGCCGCTTGCCGCCGAGCTGTACCGCGGCCGCAGGCGGGCCGACGAGAAGGAGGTCCGTGGCTGACCCTGGCGTTCGACGGGGTGTCGGTCGACGGCTCCGCGGATCGGGTCGGCCGGGCAGCCCCACCATCGCCCCAGGTGACCTGCGCTGATTCGTAGTACCCCGGTACCACCTGCCCTGCGAGCTTCGGTCGCCGGTACCACCGGATCGAGCGGATCACGGACTTAGCGTGGCGGAGGAGGCGTCAGGCGATCTCGGGCGCCGGAGTCCGAAAGAGAGAGCGCGAATGATCGAGTCACAGCAGCTCACCAAGAGGTACGGGGAGAAGACCGCCGTCGACGGTCTGGACTTCACCGTGCGGCCGGGGACGGTGACCGGGTTCCTCGGCCCCAACGGGGCGGGCAAGTCCACGACGATGCGCATGATCGTCGGACTCGACGCGCCGACGAGTGGCTCCGTCACGGTGAACGGCCGCCGCTACGCCCGTCACCAGGCACCGTTGCAGGAAGTCGGAGCCTTGCTGGAGGCGAAGTCGATCCACCCGGGCCGCTCGGCGTACAACCACCTCCGTACGCTCGCGCTGACCCACGGGATTCCGCGCCGCCGGGTCGACGAGGTCGTCGAACTCGCCGGTCTCGGCAGCGTCGCGAAGAAGCGGGCGGGTGCCTTCTCCCTCGGCATGGGCCAGCGGCTCGGCATCGCGGCTGCCATGCTCGGCGATCCGCAGACCGTGATGCTGGACGAGCCGGTCAACGGGCTGGACCCCGAGGGCGTTCTCTGGATCCGCAACCTGCTCACCTCCCTCGCCGCCGAGGGGCGCACGGTGTTCGTCTCCTCGCATCTGATGAGCGAGGTGGCGCTGGTGGCGGACCATCTGATCGTCGTCGGCCGGGGCCGCCTGCTGGCCGACACGACCGTGCGGGACCTGGTGCGCGAGGCCGGCGGCGACAGCGTGACGGTCGCGACGGACGACCCCGCGCGGCTGCGGGACGTGCTGGCCGGGCCGGGTGTCGAGATAGCCGGCCGCGTCGGCGCGGAGGAACTGCGGGTGACCGGGTTGTCGGCCCGCGAGATAGGGCTGACGGCGGCCGAACACGGGATCCCGCTGTTCGAGCTGGCCACGAAGGCCGTTTCGCTGGAGGAGGCGTTCATGGAACTGACCCGCGACGCCGTCGAGTACCACGGCTCGACGACTGGCATCGAGACCTCCGGGAGCGCGGCATGAGCACCCTCACGGCAACACCCGAGTCCCCCGAGACCACTCCGGCCGCTCCCGCCCGGGCCGCCTACCGGGTGACCGGGCGGCGCGTACTGGCCTCGGAGTGGGCCAAGCTCTGGTCCCTGCGCTCCACCTGGATCACTCTCGGGCTCGGCCTGCTGTTCCTCGTCGCCTTCGGCGTCATCGCCGCGAGCCACTACAAGTCGAACGTCGACTCCGGCCGACACCTGGACCGCGACTTCGCCACCGCGACGGCCGCCAGTCTGTCCCTCTTCGGCACGAACTTCGCCCAGCTCGCCCTCGGTGTGCTGGGTGTGTTGGTCACGGCGGGCGAGTACTCCACCGGAATGATCCGCTCGACCCTCGCAGCCGTACCGCGCCGACTGCCCGTGCTGTGGTCCAAGGCAGCGGTGTACGGACTGGTCGCCCTGGTGGTCGCCACCGTCGGCGCGCTCGTCGCCTTCCTCGTCGGCAGCCGGATCGTGTCCGGCACGCCCGCCGCCATGGACCTCGGACACGCCGGTGTCGTACGCAGCCTGCTGGGCGCCGGGCTCTACCTCGGCCTGGTCGGCGTGATCGGCACCGCGCTCGGCGCGCTGCTGCGGTCCGTGGCCGGCGGTATCTCGGTGCTCGTGGCCGCCCTGATGCTCGTACCGGGGCTGATTTCCCTGCTGCCCACCTCGTGGCAGGGTCACATCGCCCCTTACCTTCCCAGCCACGCGGGTGAGTCGTTCTTCGCCTTGACCCATGACTCGACCACCCTGTCCCCCGCTGCCGGACTCCTGGTCTTCCTCGGCTGGACGGCGCTGGCGCTCGCTGGGGCGGCATACCGGCTGCTGCGCAGCGACGTCTGAGCGCGGACACCCGCATCATGGGCTGGTGACCTCCGTGACCACCGAAGACTTCAGCGGGATGGGACCGCTGGTCGCCCGGCTCGGCCGGGCCGGCCAGCGGCTCCGGTGCGCCGATCGAGCCCGTCCTTGGGTACTGGACAGTGCGGTGGTGCTGCTGGTGCTCCTGGCGTTCTGTCTTCCCGACCTGCTGCACGCGAGCGGCCTGACCGACGGCAATGGTGACGGTGACGGACCGCACCACTTCCGAGTGGCGTTCACCCGGTTGCCCCTGCCGGCGATGCTGGCTCTGCAGGCCGGCCTGGTGCTGCCCTTGCTGTGGCGACGCCGGGCACCCGCGGTGGCCTTCGGCGCGGTCACGGCCGTGTTCGTTCTCCAGTGGGCGATCGGCGCCGCGCTTCGCGCGGACGTCGCCCTCTTCGTCGCCCTGTACAGCCTGACCCTGCACGGCCGACTACGGCAGCTGCCGTGGGCCTGCGCTGTGACAGCGGGGGCGCTCGGTCTGGTCGCGGCGCGGCTGTCAGCGGCGGTCTCGGTCTGGGACGCGCTGTTCTTCCTGCTCAGCACGGCGACCGCGGCCCTCGCGCTCGGCCTGATGATCCGCATCCGGCGGGCTCAGCTGGCCGGTCTGCGGGATCGCGCGGCCCGACTGGAGATCGAACGCGACCAGCGTGACAGGCTCGCCGTCGCCACCGAGCGGACGCGGGTGGCCCGCGAGATGCACGACATCGTCGGCCACAACCTGTCCGTCATCATCACCCTCGCCGACGCGGGCGCCTACGCCACCGCCGCCGCCCCGGAGCGGGGCGAGGAGGCCCTGCACCTCATCGGCGACACCGGCCGCCAGGCCCTGAGCGAACTGCGGCGGGTGCTCGGCGTGCTCCGCGAGGCGGACGGCGAGCGAGGCAAGCCCGAACTGAGCCCGCAGCCCGGGCTCGCGGACATCGGCGCCCTGTGCGAGGCGGTGCGCGCCGCCGGCCCGGAGGTCGTCTACCGTACGGCCGGTGACGTCGACACCCTCGACGGCGGGGTGCAGCTCACGGTCTACCGCATCGTGCAGGAGGCGCTGACGAACACCCTCAAGCACGCCGGCGCGGGCGCCCGCGCGAACCTGGCGATCGTCGTCGAGGACACACTGCTGACCATCACTGTCCAGGACTCCGGCCCGCCCACACCGGTCGGCCGTCCCGGCGCGGCGAACGACGAAGAGCACGGCCTGGTGGGCATGCGAGAACGAGCGACCCTCTACGGAGGGCACGTCAGCGCGGGCCCGACCGGTGCCGGCTGGACGGTGCGCGCCACCCTCGACCTCGCTCCGCGGGGTGGCGCCCGATGACGACCGTGCTCGTCGTGGACGACCAGCCGCTTCAGCGGTACGGCTTCCGCATGCTGCTCGACTCCGTGCCGGAGACGGATGTGGTCGGCGAGGCCGCGCACGGAAGCGAGGCCGTCCGCAAGGCTGCCGAACTGCGCCCCGACGTCGTCCTCATGGACGTACGCATGCCGGGTATGGACGGCATCGAGGCCACGCGCCGCATCGTCGCCGCCGGTGACCGTTCCCGGGTCCTCGTGCTGACCACCTTCGACGTCGACGAGTACGTCTACGCGGCCCTGCGCGCCGGAGCCAGCGGCTTTCTCCTCAAGGACGCCCGCCCCGAGGAACTCCTCGCCGGAATCCGTGCCGTGGCCGTCGGCGACGCGGTGATCGCGCCCGCCCTCACCCGCCGCCTGCTGCACGAGTTCGCACGACTGGTGCCACCCGGCGGCAACGGCTCTGCCGAGGATCCGCGCCTCGGCGCGCTCACCGGCCGCGAACGCGAGATCCTCGTCGCCATCGGCAAGGGCTGGTCCAACGGCGAGATCGCCACACGTTTCGTGCTGTCGGAATCCACGGTGAAGACCCACGTCGGGCGCGTCCTGTCCAAGATCGGCGCCCGCGACCGCGTCCAGGCAGTGATCTTCGCCTACGATCACGGCCTGGCCCGACCTCATGGGAGCTGAGCCCGCGACACCGGCGACGGGAACGCCTCCTCAGCCGACGGGCGTTCTCAGCCGGCGCGCGTTCTCAGTGACCGGCGGTTGACGCGCGCCAGGCCTGGTTGCCACCGCCGCCGCAGTCCCACAGCTGTATCGGTGTTCCGGGTGCGGTGCCGCCGTTGAAGGCGTCCAGGCAGAGGGTGCCCTGACGAATGCTGCCGTCGGCGAGAACCGTCCAGCTCTGGTTCTTGCCGCCGTCGCACTCCTCGGCGACGACAGGAGTTCCACGGACGTCTCCGCCGGGTGCCCCGGCGCACAGGCCGTTGGCGGTCCGAAGCTCGTGGGCGCTGCCCTGGGCGAACGACTGGGGGGATCCGCCGTCACATCTGGCAAGGTGCAGCCGCGAGTCGGAGGAGTCCAGGCAGAGTGCCGACGCAGCGCCCACGTAGGCGACGTCGACGGGGCTGCTGGAGACATCGGGCGCCGCGCTGCGCCGCGCGGTCGTCCTGGTCGGCTTGGTGGCGGACGCGGAGGGCGATGCCTCGGTGGTCGGATGGGAGGACACGGTCGCCGTGCCCGCCCCGGCACCGCCGTCGGCCCCTGTGATGGGGAGTTGCACGGGTGAGGGCGCGGCGTTGGCGGGAAGCCCGGCATCGGTGTGGTGCTTGTCGTCTCCGAGGACCAGCACCGCGACCGTCAGGACAGCAGCGCTCACGCCGACGAGCAGCGCGACGCGGGTCCGGCGGGCGACCGGCGATTTCGTACGGCCCGGTTCCCTTCCCGTGGTCGCGTGCTCTGTTCGGTGCGTGGGGCCACCGTGTTCCGTGAAGGCGGCTATCCACATCTCGTCGAGCGGAGTGGGTGCGGCAGGGCGGTAGACACTGGGAGTCGCGGCCCCGTCGTTGTCCGCGGGCAGGTTTCGAGGACTGCGCTCTGCGGTCATTTCTCCCGGTCTCCTTGTGCGCATGACTCGACGGCCACCCCGGCAGCCCAGGAGTCTTCAGTTGAGGTCGCGGCGGTACACGTTTCCGCGGCCGGCGCAACACTCGGATGAGCCATGATCGCCGCGGCCGCCAGGATAACCGGAATGCAGGGTTCGACTACGACTTGGGAACGTAACGCTTGGGAACACGGGGAAGGCGACGCGGCAGTCCGCGGCATCGACGTGCCGGGCCGCGGCAGTGCCGGTTCAGTTCACGTGCGGCCCGGCGATGATGTTGCCGTTGTCGTCGTAGGGCCAGGCGTTGGCGACGCATCCGTGCAGACTCTTGATCTGCTGCATCATCACGGGCGCCGGTAGTCCGGGGCCCGGGCAGGCCATGTGCGTGTAGCCCAGGAAGTGGCCCATCTCGTGGTTGATGATCAACGCCCGGTAGCCGTGGATCGGACCGTCGAAGTTGGGCGAGCCCTCGACCCAGCGCTTGAGGTTCACCACCACTCCGCCGGGAATCTCGCAGTTGTACTTGCCTTCGGTGTCCTGACGGATGCCCGCCCAGCACAGCGCGTCCGCCGTTTTCGGTGTCGCGATCACCACCTTGATGTCGTGGGGCTGGCCCTCGCCGACCAGTTGGAAGGCGAAGTCGTGGTTCTCGGTCCAGCCCCGGGGAGCGGCGAGGATGTCGGCGATCTCGTTCGCCGCCTGGGTCGGTGAGATGTCGATCCCCTTCTCCAACTGCACCACGTAGCGCAGCGGGTGCGGGCCCCGGCCGACCTTCGCTCCACCGGCACGGGCGGTGACGAAGGCGGCGCCGCCCGCGGACGCGGGTGACTTGCCGTGCGCCGACGTCGCACCCGGGGTGGGTTCGGGTATGGACGTGCTGTCCGCCGTGTCCAGAGGGAGCGACGCGCCGTCCACCGTGTCGTTGGACGTGCCGGTCGACGCGCCCTTGGACGTCTCGCCTCGCCCGTCGTGCAGGAAGTACGCCACGGAGCCGAGCAGTCCCACGGCCACCAGCACGCCGACCGGACGGCTCCAGCCCCGGCGGCGCGGACGGCCCCGGCGGCGGGAAGGCCGGTTCTGGCCGCCGCCGCGGTGGGAGGGCCGACGCGGGCCGCCACCGGCGGCCGTGGTGCTGCTGGTGGACGGTGCGGAGTGCTGCTGTCGTACCGAGTGCATGGCAACTCAGGCTGGCCAGGCCAGATGATGGCACCTGGCCCGATTGGTCACAAGACAGTAACGAGTGGTTTGGCGGCGGCTCTCGCCGTTTTGGGCCGAAGCCCACGGCAGACCGCCCGTCACCGGGCCGGGACCGCCCCTACACCGGGCGGAGACGGCCTCCAGTCTCGGGACAGCCGGCGAAGGCGACGTGCATACACTGCCGACGTGCCACGAGTACTGATCATCGAAGACGACCCAGATGTCCGTAAGGCCGTCCAGTTGGGGCTGCGCCACCAGGGCCACGAAGTACTCGCCGCCGAGACGGGTGAAGAGGGGCTGGAGCAACTCCGCAGGTTCCACCCGGACGTCGTCGTACTCGACCTCATGCTGCCCGGCATGTCCGGTCTCGACGTGTGCCGGCGAACCAGGGACCGCGACCAGGTGCCGATCATCATCGTGACCGCCAAGGGGGACGACATCGATGTGGTCGTCGGTCTGGAGGCCGGGGCGGACGACTACGTGATCAAGCCCGTGCAGGCCCGGGTGCTCGACGCGCGAATACGTGCCGTCCTGCGCAGGCAGGACGCGCCGGCCTCCGATGCCGTCCGGCCCAGGGCGGAGACGCACGGCGAACTGGTCATCGACAGGGCAGGCATCCAGGTGACCCACCGCGGTACAGCCGTCGCGCTCGCCCCCTCCGAGCTGCGCCTGCTGCTCACCCTGTCGGCCTCGCCCGGCCAGGTGTTCAGCCGCCAGCAACTGCTGGAATCGGTCTGGGAGCACAGCTACCACGGCGATGTCCGCGTCGTGGACGCCTGCGTGAAGCGACTGCGCAGCAAGCTCGGCGTGGATCCGCAGTACATCGAGACCGTACGCGGCTTCGGCTACCGCTTCGAGACCCGGTGAAGCCGGTGCGGTTTCCACGCGGAGTCCTGGCGCGGGTTCCGCTCGCGCTGCGTGGCCTGCGCTTCCGTCTGGCGGTGGCCTTCACTCTGGTCGCTGTGGCCAGCGCCCTGAGCACCGGAGCCCTCGCGTTCCGGGAGGCACGGACAGGGGTGCTGCAACAGAGCCAGGACGCTGTCATCCGGCAGTTCCGCGCAAGCGTCGACGTGGCCGCTTCCGGCTTGCCCCCGGCGCCGGGCCAGGTCCAGTTGCAGGCGGCCGTGAACCAGGTGCTGTTCGCCAACCAGTCACAGGGGTGGCAGGTACTGGCGACGTACGGCAACCGGCGTGCCTACGCCTCCAGTGACGCCTTCGACAAGGTGACCCCGGAACTGCGCCGGTCGGTGCGGAACAACCAGGTCGCGGTGTTCCAGCGGGTGACCGCCGGCGGGCATCCCTACCTCGTTGTGGGCATGCCGGTCACCTACACGTCCAGCGCGGACGACACGCCCAGGCTCTCCGGGTTCGTGATGTACCTGGTGGTACCGCAGAACACCGAACAGGCCTACGTCACAGCCATGATCAGCGCCATCGAGCACGCCACCCTGGTGGCAGCGGGCCTCGCCGTGGTTCTGGCGCTGCTGGCCGCGAGCGGCGTACTGCGGCCCGTGCGGGCCCTGCGGCGGGCGACGCGCCGGATGGCCGAGGGGCACCTCGACGTACGGCTGGCCGTCAACGGTTCCGACGAACTGGCCGACCTCTCGCGGTCCTTCAACGACACCGCTGCCGCGCTGGAGCAGTCGGTCGCCGAACTGCGCCGTCTGGAGGCCCAGGCACGCCGCTTCGTCGCGGACGTCTCCCATGAACTGCGGACGCCACTGGCGGCGATGTCGGCGGTCACCGACGTACTCGACGAGAACGCGACACACCTGGGCCGGGAGACCGGTGACGCGTTGCAGCTCATCAGCGACGGCACCAGCCGACTCAGCGGGCTGGTGGAGGACCTGATGGAGATCTCCCGCTTCGACGCGGGCGCCGCCGAACTCAGCCTGGACGAAATGGACTTGGCGGAGTCCGTGCAGCGCACCCTCGCGTCTCGCGGGTGGCTCGGTCAGGTGGAGACGCAGATGCCCCCACCGGGCGTCCTCCGGGCCCGTGTGGATCCACGCCGCCTCGACGTGGTGATGGCCAATCTCGTCGGCAACGCGCTGCGGCACGGGGCGCCGCCGGTGCGGCTGGTCATCCGCGTGCGGCAGACGCCCGCGAACCTGGCGTGGGCCGTCATCGAAGTGACCGACAACGGACCGGGGATCGCGGAGGACGCCTTGCCTCATATCTTCGAGCGCTTCTACAAAGCGAGCACCACACGGACCAGAAGTGAGAGCAGCGGGCTGGGGCTGGCCATCACCGCCGAGAACGTGCGTCTGCACGGAGGACGCATCAACGCCGCGAACCTGCCCGGTGGCGGTGCGGTGTTCACGGTCGAACTCCCCCTGCACCGCGACTCCGCCGACGACGACACCAGTGCGAGCGCGCGGTGAGGGGGTCGCGCGTACCGGCGCTCCTGGTCGGCGTCGCGGCCGCGCTCACGCTGGCCGGATGCGGTGTCCCTCCGTCCGGCGTCATCCAGGCCGGTCAGCCGGCGGGCGGCATGTTCTCCCCCGGTCCGGAGTCCTCGGCGCCCACCGGGATCCGCCTGTTCTTCCTGCGCGACGGTGAACTGACGCCCTACCCCCGCGCCATTCGAACACCTGGCGACTTCGGGCCCGTGGTGCGCTTGCTGTTCGCGGGGCCGACCGAACGCGAGTCCGCGACGGCTTCCACGGACCTGCCCCGCCTGACGGAAGCCCCGCAGGTGACAGTGTCCGGTTCGAACACCGTTTCCGTCCGGCTGCCGTCGCTCGCCTCTCCCCTGAGCCGCCGGGCCATGATGCAGTTGGCGTGCACCGTGTCGGGCACGCCGTACGGCCCGGCGGCCACGGACACACCGCGCCCCACCGCGTCCCGTACGCCTTTGGTCCACATGAGTGTTCACGTGCTCGGGAACGGATGGACGATGACACAGTCGGACGCCTCGTGTCCGGACTACGCCTAGGGCGTGTCTGACAATTCCCGTCGTCCGCCCGGAGGGCGGGCCTCGCGGGGGCTGGTGCGTGCGATCGCAAGGCGCCGGAGCGCCCTCGT
>NZ_JBIVBC010000010.1:0-285390 GCF_044745865.1 Streptomyces sp. NPDC086787
GCACACATGCACAACCTCGCCCTCACATCATGACCAGAAGACTGTGCTCACACGCTTTGACCTGCCCAAACGCGGCCTTGTGCAACACCCTTTAGGGGCAACACTGGCCGGCATTGAACCTAGCGCCGAACGGCTCTCACCTTGGGGCTCTGCCACCCGGCAGGACCCGAGTGACGCGGTCGGCGCATGGGTGGATCAGTGCAGTGACCCCACAGCCCGATGCTCCTGCGCGGGCGGTCGCCGCGTGTCCCACCAGGTACGCAGTCGCCGCTCCATCGGGCGTTCCACGGCGTAGTGCAGCGCCGCGGCGCCGGCGAGCGAGACGATGAGAAGGACCGCGTACCACTGCAGGTTCGACCAGCTCACCGTCTCCTTCCCGAACCTGTCACGGGCGATGTAGATGAAGGTCGCGTGGACGAGGTAGAACGCGTACGACCACTCGCCGAGGAGGACGAGAGGACGCCAGCGCAACAGCGAGCGCTTGCCTGCGAGGTCACGCCAGGCGATCGTGGCGATCATCGCGGCACAGGCGAAGATGATCCACTCGTCCTTGGTGACCCGTACGAAGGCGGCGAGGGTGTTTCCGGCCGGCCGGTCCGCGGTGGTGACCAGCCAACCGACGAGGGCGGCGGAGCCCAGGAACGCCCAGACGGGGGCGATGCGCACTCGCCAGCCCGAGAGCATCGCGCGAGCGATGGCGATGCCGATGACGAACTCACTCAGCCGTACCACCGGGAGCGGCACCTCCGCCGCCCACGAATGCGGCTGGAACCACACGTAGACGCGGTAGACGAGAGCCGCAGCGAAAGTGAGGGTCATCGCCGCCAGTGCGCCACGCACCCTCAGCCGCGAGGACACGCGATGCAGCGCCGGGAACAGAGCGTAGAAGAAGAATTCGCAGGTCAGCGTCCAGGCTGCCGGATTTCCCGAGTACAGCAGGACCGGATCCCGCCACCAGCCCTGGATCAGCGGGACGGACAGCAGAAGGATTCCGACGCTGACCGGCTTGACCCAGCTCTGGGCCGGGTCGGGGCTGTAGCTGTAGAAGACGGGTATCGCGAACAGCAGGGCCACGAAGTGCGCGGGATAGATCCGGGCGAATCGCCGCCAGTAGAAGGTGGGCGCGGTGACGCCCGGCCGCGCCGACCAGGTCAGCACAAATCCGGAGAGTACGAAGAACAGCGTCACTCCGTACTTGCCGAAACCGACCACCTCAAAGACCGGCAGCGGCGCCAGATTGGTCATGTGGTGGGCGAAGACACCGAAGGCAGCCCACCAACGCAGTCCGGTGAGTGAGTCGAGGCGGCCGGCCCGGGTGGGCGGGGCGGCCGCCGTCGGCTGATTCATGAAATCGGTCACTCTCGTCGGGCTGGTCGGGTGCTTCGGGGTCTCGCCAGAGTGTAAGGGGGTATCCGGATCGACCCCACGATGAAGCAATTCGCCTGGGTGATCATCGGCCTGAACGACGCCAAAGACTGCTACAAGAGCCCCAGCCTCGGCAAATGGCCTGTGGGTCTGGTCGGCCGGTTCCCTCTCTCCACCGCCAGGCAGGGCCGTGGGTGCCCCGGGTGCGGCACCTCATCGCCCTTGAGCCGGCCAACGTGATCGATACACCTAGTAGCTGTCGTGGTCCGGCTTGCCGTTCGGCCGGTAGACGCCGACGATGGTGCCGCCCTTCGTCGTCGAGACGCTGACCGGCTCCAGCGCGGTGGGGATCGCTCCGTCGGCGAACAGCCGCTTGCCGGTGCCGATGATCACCGGATGGATGGTCAGCCGGTACTCGTCGACGAGGCCGTGCCGCATGAGGGTCTGGGCGAGGTCGCCGCTGCCGACGACGTTGATGTTGCCGCCGTCGGACACCTTCAGCCTGCGTACGGCATCGACGATGTCGCCCTCCAGTAGCGTGGAGTTCTGCCACGCGAGGGACGTCAGGGTTCGAGACGCCACGTACTTGTGCATGCTGTTCATCCGATTGGTGAATGGGTTGCCGGGATCAGCTGTCGGCCAGTACGACGCGAAGATCTCGTACGTCTTGCGGCCGAGCAGCATCGCGTCGGAGTCCTCGTACCAACCCGCGATGGCCGCGCCGACCTCGTCGTCGGCCACCGGTTTCTGCCAGCCCCCGTGCTCGAAGCCGCTCTCAGCGTCCTCGTCCGGACCGCCCGGTGCCTGCATGACGCCGTCCAGCGTCAGGAACGTGCAAACGATGATCTCGCGCATGGTGCGCTCCCTTCGTCGACAGGTAGACGGCACAGCCCCCGGAAACTCATCGGTGGAACCTCCGTGACGCAGACCGGGGCCTGTTGCGGTGGCCGATCTCGTTCGTTGACGATCACGTTGCATGGGCCTGCCGGATGGGCCCCGCCCCGGGCGGGGCACTCGCGCTCTCGGCCTGCCAAGGGCAATGATGAGGCGTCGAGCGACGGATCAACGGATGTGGAGGAACGGACCCATGCCGCACGAGCGAGCGGGCAGTCCGGCCGGTCCCGGGGACCTTGTCGATGTGGCCCGGCTGGTCACGGCGTACTACGCGCTGCACCCCGACCCGGCCGAACCGGCCCAGCGGGTGGCGTTCGGGACTTCGGGGCACCGGGGATCCTCGACGGCCGCCGCCTTCAACGAGGACCACATCGCCGCCACCAGTCAGGCGATCTGCGAGTACCGGGAAAGCCAGGGCGTGGACGGTCCCCTCTTCCTAGGCGCCGACACCCACGCGCTGTCGGAGCCCGCGAAGGTGACCGCTCTGGAGGTGTTCGCCGCCAACGACGTCCGCGTGCTCCTCGACAGCGCGGACGGCTACACCCCCACCCCGGCGGTCTCGCATGCCATCCTCACCCACAACCGGGGCCGTGACACCGGACTCGCGGACGGTGTCGTGGTCACCCCGTCCCACAATCCGCCCGCCGACGGCGGCTTCAAGTACAACCCCCCGAACGGCGGCCCCGCCGCCTCGGGGGCGACCTCCTGGATCCAGGACCGGGCGAACCAGATCATCACCGGTGGCCTCAAGGACGTACGGCGGATCCCCTACGAGCGTGCGCTCGCCGCGCCCACCACCGGCCGGTACGACTTCCTCGGCACCTACGTCGGCGACCTGCCGAGCGTGCTGGACCTCGACGCGATCCGCGCGGCCGGAGTACGCATCGGTGCCGACCCGTTGGGCGGGGCGTCCGTCGCCTACTGGGGCCGTATCGCCGAACAGCACGGGATCGATCTGACGGTGGTGAACCCGTACACCGACCCCACCTGGCGGTTCATGACGCTGGACTGGGACGGCCAGATCCGGATGGACTGCTCGTCGCCGTACGCGATGGCCTCCCTCATCGAGCGCCGCGCCGACTACCGCATCGCCACCGGCAACGACGCCGACGCCGACCGCCACGGCATCGTCACCCCGGACGCCGGTCTCATGAACCCCAACCACTACCTCGCGGTCGCCATCTCCTATCTCTACGCGCACCGCTCGCAGTGGCCGGCGGGCACGGGCATCGGCAAGACCCTGGTGTCGTCCTCGATGATCGACCGCGTCGCCGCCGACCTCGGCCGACGGCTCGTCGAGGTGCCCGTGGGGTTCAAGTGGTTCGTGGACGGGCTGCTCGACGGATCACTCGGCTTCGGCGGCGAGGAGTCGGCCGGGGCCTCCTTCCTGTGTCGGGACGGCTCGGTGTGGACGACGGACAAGGACGGCATCCTGCTGGCCCTGCTCGCCTCCGAGATCACGGCCGTCACCGGCCGGACGCCGTCCGAGCACTACGGCGCGCTCACCACCCGGTTCGGCGAGCCCGCGTACGCGCGCGTCGACGCCCCGGCCTCCCGTGACGAGAAGGCCCTGCTCGCGAAGCTCTCTCCGGCGCAGGTCACCGCGCGCACCCTGGCGGGAGAGGAGGTCACCGGGGTCCTCACCGAGGCCCCGGGCAACGGGGCGCCCATCGGTGGAATCAAGGTGACCACCGCCAACGCCTGGTTCGCGGCACGGCCTTCGGGCACCGAGGACGTCTACAAGATCTACGCCGAGTCGTTCCTCGGACCCGACCACCTCGGCCGGGTGCAGGAAGAGGCCAGGTCGGTGGTGCTCGCGGCGCTGGGCGGCTGACCTCCCGACGGCTTTCCCTCTGTCAGGCCCGCTGTCCGGTCGTGGAGCCAGGTCCGCATGATTGGCCGTACACTGCCAAATGGGAGACATGTGGGTCATGCTGACGGGGGGAAACCATCATGTCCGGCTTTACGTACGGTCCTGGCGGCGGCTACGGGTACCCGCCCGTGCCGCCTGTCGTACCGCCCATGCCGTCCAGCCCGCCGCCCGCGCCGCCCGACGGCCTGCGGGCCGCCGCGGTCGCGCTCCTCAACCTGAGCGGCCTGGGCCTCGGTTATGTGCTGGTGCGCCGCTGGATCCTGGCGGCCGTGTGCTGGGCGGCGACCGCCGCGCTGTTGCTCGTCGCACTGCCCGCCGACGTCGACGGGGTGCCCGGTGCCGCGATCACCGCCTACGTCGGGTTCCTGGTGCTGGCCGCCGTGCACGGCGCGGCCGCCGGACTGCGGACCCGGCTCGTCTGGCCGGGCAGGGCGCCGCTCGCGCTGCTGCTCGGCGTGCTGCTGCTCGCCGTACCGGCCGGCGGTGCGTTGCTGTATGACGACGCGCACGACGAGGCCGTCGAGCAGCAGCTCCTCGACCGGCTCGAACGGGCCGACCAGTTGGTGGCGAGTGCCGGCCGCGCACCCTTCGAGACCGCGAAGTCCGACTACCGCACGGCCCTGGACACATACCGGGACCTCGCCGTCGACCATCCCGGCTCCCGCGCCGCCCGGAACGTCCACGACAGCTTGACGTCCTACTACAGCACGGTCGGCGCGGCCTACGGTCACAAGGACTACTGCGACGCGGTCGCCCCGCTGACGTATCTGCGCACGGTGCCCCGCACCATGCCGAAGGAGGAGCTCGGCACGCTGACCCGGTGGCCGGACGACCGGCTCGCCACCTCGCTCTACGAGTGTGGTTCGAGCGTCCTGTCGGTCGGCAGGGACGGATGGGCGACGAACTTCGGCGCGCTGCTCGACACGTTCCCGCAGGCGCCGCAGACCACGAAGGTCGCCCCTGCCGTCGAAGCGGCGGTCACCGGGGCCGAGAAGAACGTGAGCGGGAGCGACCCCTGCACGGCCGTGGAGCGGCTGCGCGGCCTCAAGACCCAGATCAGCACCCTCGCGGGAAGCACCGGTGGGTCGGGCGACACCGCGGGCCGTCTGACGAGGAGCGCCGACCGGGCAGGCCGCAGCGCCGGCTCGGGGGAGTACTCCTGCGGGGTCGACCAGTACAAGGACGGTGACTTCGCGGCGGCGCAGAAGACCATGGACGAGTTCGTCGCGGCCAACGCGCACGACAGCAACCGTGAGCGCGCCAAGAAGATATCCATCGCCGCCGTGGTCGCCCAGACGGTGCCTGCGGCGGGCAAGCGGCTGCCCGGCACGGACTCCGGCGGCAGCATCTCGGTGACGGTCAAGAACGACAGCCCCGACCCCATCACCGTCTACTACACGGGCACGGTGACCGGCAGCTTCACCCTCAAGGCGTGCGGCGGCTGCAAGGCGTATCCCTTCGCCAGCTCGGCCCTGCGCGGGTTCAAGCCCTGCAGCGACAGCGGCAGGGACTATCCGGAGCGCACCATCAGCCTGCCGACCGGCACCGTCTACTTCGTGCACAAACCCCAGGGTCGCAGCGGCGCGACGCCCGCCTCGGACACGGTCAAGCTGCGCTCCGGCTACATCTACACGGAGTGCGCCTACTCGACCCAGACGCTCGGCAGCGGGTCACTCGGCAGCGGGATCTGAGCCGGGCCCGGCCGGCGTAGCGGTACCACCAGGGCTGCCGCTACGCCGGCCGGATCACCTCGGTCCTTTCGGTTCAGTCCTTGAGGCGGTCCAGCGTGGCCTTCGTGTCCGACCTCAGCCAGTCGGTCACGTCGTCGAGCCGGGGCGGGTCCTTGTCCTGGTTGTACGTGGAGAGATACGCGCTGTAGCTCATCGTGTACGTCACCCAGCCGTCCCGCACGGCCAGTGTGGCGGAGCGGGAGCCGGACGACGGGCTGCCGCTCGTGGTGTCCTGGGAGACCAGGTAGGCCTCGTCACCGATGTCCCGCACGACCTCCACGTCGTAACCCGTGTGGCTCTTGCGGTAGTTCTTCCATGTGGCCGTGAACTCCGGCCCGGGGTCGGTCTTCTTGTGCAGGTCCGCCTGGATGCTGAGGTAGGCGTCCCCGTAGCTGGAGCCGGTCTTCTTCAGTGTGATGCTGCAGTAACCCTCTTCGAGGGCGTCCTCCTTGAGGGAGGTGTGGGCCGGGGCGCTGTCGTCCTGCGGGTACTCGTCCTTGAAGGACGAGTAGTCGGCGCGGTCGCACAGGTTCGACGGGGCGGAGTATCCGCGCAGCTGCGGGGAGGCTCCGGCGCCGATCACGAAGACGCCGGCCGCCCACGCGGCGGAGGCGGCCACGGCGCCGACGGCGGCCCAGAGCACCGCCCGGCCGGCGCCGCGGCCACCGGCGGCCGCCGGGCCGTACGGGCCCTGGGCGGCGTAGGGGTTTCCCGGCTGGGGGTGGCCTGCGACGGTCGGTGAGTAGTAGCCCTGCACGCCCGGTGCGGGCGGTGACTGCGGATGCGGGTACGGATACGCGCTCGGCTGCGCCGGGACCCCTGGCTGCTGACTGGGCTGCGAAGGCTCGGATGGCGTGGACATGGTGTGAAGATAATGCACCGCTGGGCGGCCAAGTCCCTTGTCGGAGTTGATCGTTACGCGGACAGGGAGTCCCGCATCGCCCTGGCGGTGCCGGACGGGTCGTAGCCCTCGGGGACGCCGGACACCAGGACGATGTCGCCCTCGATGTGACGTGAGCGCAGCGGGGCGATCTCCCGGTAGGCGGGCGAGTCCCACCAGTCGCGTGCCTCGCCGATCCCCGGGAAGCCGATCACCACCACGTGCCCGGGCCAGCTGCCCTCCATCACCTCGTGTTGTGCCGCGTGAACGAGGAACCGACCCCCGTACGGCTCGAAGGTGGCGGCGATGCGGTCGATGTACTCGGCGATGTCCGGGTGCGGGGCGGCCTCTTTCAGGTGGGCGATCGCGTAGGCGGTCATGGCGTCCCTTCTCTTCTGTGGGGTGCGTATGCCGAGGATCGTGGCATCACCTGGTGTGCGGGGTCGATTACCTGTCGGGTAATCCGCCTCGCCGCCATGCCCATGCTGCTTGTGGTGTATATGTCGGTGAATAAACTGGCAAAACGCCCCCGGCTTGGTATTACAAACTGGGTTTGCTCGTTTTCTTGAACTCTTCGTGTTTGTGTGGGTAGGTTGGTCCCATGACCGGATCACTGCCCCCGACCACCGCCGAGGAGCTGCGTGGCGCCGGCCTGCGCGTGACGGCCGCCCGTGTCGCGCTGCTCGAAACCGTCCGTCACGGTGACCACCTCGGTGTCGAGGCGATCGCCTCCGGGGTGCGCGACCGGGTCGGCCACATATCCCTCCAGGCCGTGTACGAGGCCCTGCACGCGCTCACCGCTGCGGGTCTCGTCCGCCGTATCGAACCCGCCGGGAGTCCGGCCCGGTTCGAGGGCCGGGTCGGGGACAACCACCACCATGTCGTCTGCCGGTCGTGCGGCGTCGTCGCTGACGTCGACTGCGCGGTCGGTGAGGCCCCCTGTCTGACCGCGTCCGACGACCACGGCTTCTCACTCGTCGAGGCCGAGGTCACCTACTGGGGCCTGTGCCCCGCCTGTTCCACCCGATCCACCCTCTAGTTCCTGAGCAGCAGTTCCTGAGCACACCAGTTCCTGAGCACTGTGATCCGCCCCCTTCGGAAGGATTCCCATGTCCGAGAACCACGACGCAATCGTCACTGACGCAAAGGCCGAGGACGCGGGTGGCTGCCCGGTCGCGCATGGACGCGCCCTGCACCCCACTCAGGGCGGTGGCAACCGCCAGTGGTGGCCGGAGCGGCTCAACCTGAAGATCCTTGCCAAGAACCCCGCCGTGGCCAACCCGCTCGGTGAGGAGTTCGACTACGCCAAGGCGTTCCAGAGCCTCGACCTCGCGGCCGTGAAGCGGGACATCGCCGAGGTACTGACCGATTCCAAGGACTGGTGGCCGGCCGACTTCGGCAACTACGGACCGCTGATGATCCGCATGGCCTGGCACAGCGCGGGCACCTACCGGATCAGCGACGGCCGCGGCGGCGCCGGCGCGGGTCAGCAGCGCTTCGCCCCGCTCAACAGCTGGCCGGACAACGGCAACCTCGACAAGGCCCGCCGTCTGCTGTGGCCGGTGAAGAAGAAGTACGGCAAGAGCCTGTCCTGGGCCGACCTCATGATCCTCACCGGAAACGTCGCCCTGGAGACGATGGGCTTCGACACCTTCGGCTTCGGCGGCGGCCGCGAGGACGTCTGGGAGTCGGAGGAGGACGTCTACTGGGGCCCCGAGACCACGTGGCTCGACGACCAGCGCTACACCGGTGACCGCGAGCTGGAGAACCCGCTCGGCGCGGTCCAGATGGGCCTCATCTACGTCAACCCGGAGGGCCCCAACGGCAACCCGGACCCGATCGCCGCGGCCCGCGACATCCGCGAGACCTTCCGCCGCATGGCGATGAACGACGAGGAGACTGTCGCCCTGATCGCGGGCGGTCACACCTTCGGCAAGACCCACGGCGCGGGCCCGGCGGACAGCGTCGGCGCCGACCCCGAGGCCGCCCCGATCGAGCAGCAGGGCCTCGGCTGGAAGAGCACCTACGGCACCGGCAAGGGCGGCGACGCGATCACCAGTGGCCTGGAGGTCACCTGGACCAGCACGCCGACCAGGTGGAGCAACGGCTTCTTCAAGAACCTGTTCGAGTACGAGTACGAGCTCACGCAGAGCCCGGCCGGCGCTCACCAGTGGGTGGCGAAGGACGCCGAGGCCACCGTCCCCGACGCGCATGACCCGTCGAAGAAGCGCCTGCCCACGATGCTCACGACCGACCTGTCGCTCCGCTACGACCCGGTGTACGAGCCGATCTCGCGGCGCTTCTACGAGAACCCGGCGGAGTTCGCCGACGCCTTCGCCCGCGCCTGGTACAAGCTGACCCACCGTGACATGGGCCCGAAGTCCCTGTACCTCGGCCCGGAGGTGCCCGAGGAGACGCTGGTCTGGCAGGACCCGCTGCCCGAGGCCGAGGGCGAGCCCATCGACGCCGCCGACATCGCCGCGCTCAAGGCCAGGCTCCTCGACTCGGGGCTGACCGTCCCGCAGCTGGTGTCCACCGCGTGGGCGTCCGCCTCGACGTTCCGCACCAGCGACAAGCGCGGCGGTGCCAACGGCGCCCGCATCCGGCTCCAGCCGCAGGCCGGCTGGGAGGTCAACGAGCCCGACCAGCTGGCGCAGGTGCTGCGCACGCTGGAGGGCGTCCAGCGGGAGTTCAACTCCGGCGCCAAGAAGGTCTCGCTGGCCGACCTGATCGTGCTCGGTGGCGCCGCCGCCGTGGAGAAGGCCGCCAAGGACGCCGGCTTCGACGTCGAGGTGCCCTTCACGCCGGGCCGTGTCGACGCCACGGACGAGCACACCGACGCGGACTCCTTCGCCGCGTTGGAGCCGACCGCCGACGGGTTCCGCAACTACCTGGGCAAGGGCAACCGCCTGCCGGCCGAGTTCCTTCTGCTCGACCGGGCGAACCTGCTCGGCCTC
The DNA here is from genome assembly GCF_044745865.1 of Streptomyces sp. NPDC086787. Classification (NCBI taxonomy): domain Bacteria; kingdom Bacillati; phylum Actinomycetota; class Actinomycetes; order Kitasatosporales; family Streptomycetaceae; genus Streptomyces; species Streptomyces sp. NPDC086787. Next base: position 9,700 of record NZ_JBIVBC010000010.1, read on the forward strand.
AGCGCCCCCGAGATGACCGTCCTCGTCGGCGGCCTGCGCGTTCTCGGTACCAACTACCAGCAGACCGCGCACGGCGTCCTCACCGAGACCCCGGGCAAGCTGACGAACGACTTCTTCGTCAACCTGCTCGACCTGGGCACGACGTGGAAGTCCACCTCGGAGGACCAGACCACCTTCGAGGGCCGGGACGACGCCACCGGCCAGGTCAGGTGGACCGGCACCCGCGCCGACCTGGTCTTCGGCTCGAACTCCGAGCTGCGGGCACTCGCCGAGGTCTACGCGAGCGACGACGCGAAGGAGAAGTTCGTCAACGACTTCGTCGCGGCCTGGGCCAAGGTCTCCGACCTCGACCGCTTCGACCTCGTCTGACCCGCCGGACACCACCGGCGTGACAAGCCGGCGGGCGGCCCGCCTGAGCGGCGCGGGCCGTCCGCCAGTCCGGCCTTCCCGTCCGCCCCCACGGCATCGGACCCGGGCCTTTGGTCATCCCTGCGGGTGATGACCCCCGGTGCGACAATGGGCAGGTGGGGGCCCGGTCGGCCCCGGAATGGGACGAGAGTATGGGCGTCAGCGGCGCGCTCGGCAATGCCGATCCGGCCGATCCGTTCGACATCGGGTCCGCGGCCGTGGTGATCACCGATGCCAGGACACTGATCGTCTACTGGAGCCCCGGCGCCGAGGCGCTCTTCGGCCACTCGGCCGGCGACGTGCTGGGACAGCCCGCCGAGGCCTTCCTCCAGGGCCACGAGCCGGCTGCCGAGTCCCGGCCCCGGCCGCCCGCCGCGCTGTCGGGGCTGCGCCGCACCGCTCACGGCTGGGACGGTGTGCTGGCCGTCCGCCACCTGGCCGGACACACCGTGGACACCGCCGTCAGGATCTGCTCCCTCATCGCCGCCGGCGGACACCGCGGCTGGCTCGCCGTCGCGTGCGACGTCAAGGAGCGGGCCGAGTATGCCCTGCACGAGGAGATCGCCCGCGGCGTCCTGGACCGTTCACCCATCGGAATCGCCGTACTCGACACCGACCTGCGCCGAAAATGGGCCAACCGCGCGCTCGCCGACACGGAAGGATATCCGGGGGACTCCTCACCCCTGGTGAAGCGCTACGCCAGAAGAGCGCTGGTGACCGGTCAGCCGCAGGTGACGCTGGAGTCCTCGCCGCCGCGCCACGACCTGACACGCCGCAGAAGCGGGCGCCGGGTCAGGTTGCGCTCCTTCGTCCCGGTACGCGACGCCGCGGGCCGCACACTCGGCGTCTGCCTGGTGACCCTTCACGCGAGCGGACAGGACTCCGCCCGCGACCGCCTCGCCCTGCTCAACGAGGCCGGCGAGCACATCGGCACCACCCTCGACCTCGACCGCACGGTCCGCGAACTGGCGGAGGTGCTGGTGCCCGCGGTCGCCGACTTCGCCGCGATCGACCTCCTCGACTCCGCCAGGACCAATGGGGGTCCGGCCATCGCCCCGGGCCAGGACGAACAGACATTCCGCCGGGCGGCCCATCTGTCGCTGCAGGAGGACCACCCCGAAGTCGTCGTCGAGATCGGCGCCCCCACCCGCTATGCGCGCCAGTCCCCGCAGGAACGCTGTCTGGCCGTAGGCCGGCCCGTCCGCGAGAACCTCGGCCCCGCGACGCCCTGGCTCGCCGAGGACCCGGTGCGCTGGAGCAAGCTCATCCGGCTCGGGGTGCACACGCACCTGGTCGTCCCGCTGCGGGCCCGCGGCACCACCATGGGTGTGGTCACCCTGATGCGCTGGAAGAACCCCGACCCGTTCGAGGAGGACGACCAGCTCCTCGTGGAGGAACTGGTGGCACGGGCCGCGGTCTGCGTCGACAACGCCAGACGCTTCGCCCGCGAGCGGCAGGCGGCCCTCACCCTCCAGACCAGCCTGCTGCCCCCCGACCTGCCCGAGCTGGGCGCGGTCGAGGTCGCCTACCGCTACCTCCCGGCCGACGCCGAAGCCGGGGTGGGCGGGGACTGGTTCGACGTCATCCCGCTCTCCGGCGCCCGGGTCGCGCTCGTCGTCGGCGACGTGGTGGGGCACGGGCTGCACGCGGCGGCGAGCATGGGCCGGCTGCGGGCCGCCGTACAGACCCTGGCCGACCTCGACCTGCCCCCGGACGAGCTCCTCACCCACGTGGACGACCTGGTCGTACGGCTGTCGGACGAGGCGGAGGCGTCCGCGCAGGGTCCCACGGTGGTGGGCGCCAGCTGTGTGTACGCCGTCTACGACCCCGTCGCCCGCAGTATCGCCGTGGCCCGCGCCGGGCACCCCAGCCCCGCGATCGCCCACCTGAGCGAGCCCGTCGAGTTCCCCGACATCCCCGCCGGACCTCCCCTCGGCCTCGGCGGCCTGCCTTTCGAGTCGGCCGAGTTCCCGGTGGAGGAGGGGAGCATCATCGCGCTCTACACCGACGGGCTGATCGAGGCCTCGGACCGGGACGTCGACATCGGCATGGAGCGGCTGTGCTTCACCCTCGCCCACCCCGACCGGCCGCTGGAGGAGATCTGCGACATCATGGTCCGCACCCTGCTGCCGGAGCACCACCCTCGTGACGACGTCGCCTTCCTGATCGCGCGGACCCGCGTCCTCAGCCACGACCGGGTCGCCTCCTGGGACATCCCCGCGGACCCCTCGGCGGTGCATGTGGTGCGCGGCGACATCGCCCGGCAGCTGTCCGTGTGGGGACTCGAGGAGATCGCGTTCACCACCGAGCTGATCGCGACCGAACTGGTCACGAACGCCATCCGGCACGCGCACGGCCCGATCAGCCTGCGGCTCATCCACGAACGGGCGTTGATCTGCGAGGTGTCGGACGGCAGCACCACGTCGCCCCATCTGCGGCGGGCGCTCATCACCGACGAGGGCGGGCGGGGCCTGTTCCTGATCGCCCAGCTCGCCCAGCGCTGGGGCACCCGCCGCACGGCCGGCGGCAAGACGATCTGGACGGAACAACAGCTCCCCGACGGTATCTGACCTCACCGGTCAGATAGTCGCTGGTCGCCCGCCGTCGGCCGCCCGGTACTGGCCGAGCCAGCCGAAGCGGCCGTCCGCGACCCGGAAGAGATACATGCCGTCCGTGTTGTAGCCCTTGCTCGACGCCGTGTACCGCAGCCGCTTGGCGATTCCCTGATGGTCGGTGGTGCGGAGCCGGTCGACGAGCGCGCCGCGTTCCGCGTCGGACGCGCCCGTGGCCGCCACGACCTGGGCCACGAACAGCGTCGCGTCGTATGCCTCGGCGCAGTACCAGGGCGGAGTGGTACCGAACCGCCGCCGGTATGCGGTGACGAACGGCTTCGCGGCCGCCACCCGGGTCGGGTCGACGAAGGGGGCCGCGAAGACCCAGCCCTCCGCCGCGTCGCCCGCCGCGTCGAGAAAACGCGGATCGAGGGCGAGCCGGCCGGCGACGCGCGCACCGGAATAGCCCGCGGCGCGCAGGGCCCGCGCCAGTTTCGCGGCGCGCGCCGGTCCGCCGCCGAACAGCACCGCCTCCGCGCCCGAGGCGGTCACCTTCGCGGCGAGGGCACGGAAGTCACCCGCCGTGTCGTCCCCCGCGGCGAGGGCGTACCGGGTAGTGCGGAGGTCCGTGGAGCGCATGGCCTCTGCCACGTTGGCGCACAGCCGCCAGCTGAAGTCGCCCTCGGTCGCGTCGTCGACCAGTGCCGTCTCGCGGGCCCGGACGGTGCGCGCCAGATGGGCGACGAGGGGTGTCGCCAGGGTGCTGTCGGACGGGCGGGTGGCCGCGTACACCCGGTGCGTGGAGACATCGACGCCGTCGAGTCCGACCGACACGGACACCATGGGCAGCAGCGCCCGCTGGTAGCGGCTCAGGACAGCCTTGGCGCAGACGTCGGTGGTCGGGCCGATCACCGCGCGGACGCGTTCGTCGTCGCCCAGCCGGTCCGCGAGCCGCTGGGCCCGCGTCGCGTCGCCCGCGTCGTCGTGGACCTGAAGCAGCAGGTCGAAGCCACGGCCGGCGAGGGAGTTGTGGTGTTCCACGGCGAGCCTGACCCCCTCCTCCTGGGCCCGGCCCTCCGTCCGGTGGCCGCCGCTCAGGTCGGCGTGCAACGCGACGACCACGCCTGGACGCCGGGCCCGGCTCCCCGTCGCCGGTGCTCCGCGAGGGCGGAGCGCCGTCCACCAGGCCGCCGTACCGCCCGCCGCCAGGACCCCGGCGGCCGAGCCCAGCACGAGCAGCCCGCGTCGCCCGGGACCCCGCCGGAGGGCGTCGACGGACGTGACCTGGCTCTCCGCAGCCTCCGCCGTGTTCGCCGTGTCCGCTACGACGGTCGATTCGACCGGGGGCAGGGCGAGTACGGCGGTCGAGCGGCGCGCCATCAGCCGGGTGACCGATTCGGGCAGCCGGTCCCCGGCCCCCGTGCCCCGTTCCGTCAGGGCCCGCGCGACCTCCGGTACGCCGGGACGGTCCCCGGGATCCTTCGCCAGGCACCTCCGCAGCAGCGGGCGCAGCGCCGCCGGGACGCCGTCCAGATCGGGCTCGTCGTGGACCGTGCGCACCAGCACCTCGGCCGCCGAGCCGTCGCCGAACGGCCGCTCGCCCGTCACGGCGTACGCCAGCAGACAGCCGAGCGAGAAGACATCACTCGCGGGCCCGATCTCCCGGCCCCGGCCCCGGGCCTGCTCGGGGGAGAGGAACCCCGGCGAGCCGACCACAACGCCGGTCGCGGTGAGTGCGGTGTCCTCCGGCGCCCGGGCGATACCGAAGTCGATCATCCGTGGTCCGTCCAGCGCGAGCAGCACATTGCCCGGCTTCACGTCCCGGTGCACCAGCCCCGCCGTGTGCACCGCGTCGAGCGCCTCGGCGAGCCGCGCCCCGAACTGCCGGACCGTGCCCTCGGGCAACGGCCCGCACTCCTCGACCGCCTCCGCGAGCGACGGTCCGGGCACGAACGCCGTGGCCAGCCACGGCGACTCCGCGCCCGGGTCCGCGTCCAGCAGCGGCACCACCCAGGGGCTGGCCACCCGGCCCGCGGTCGCCACCTCGCGGCGGAAACGGGCGCGGAACCCCGCGTCCGCGGCGTAGGCGGCTCGGATGACCTTCAGCGCGACGAGTGAACCGGTGCCGGTCCGGGCCAGGTACACCACGCCCATCCCGCCCGCGCCCAGTCGGCGCAGCAGCCGGTAGCCCGCGATCGCGGCCGGGTCGGCGCCGCGCAACGGCTCCATCAGCGCCCCGTCACCCGGCCACCTGGTACGGCGCCGCGCCCCGGTAGACGAACCGGCCGCCGCTGACCTGCCACAGGTGGACCCCCGTGCCGTCGATGACCAGTGCCCCGGTCTTCGGGTCGAACGCGAAGTTCCTGGTGACGCCCTGGTACTTCGCCGAGCGCAGCGCCGTCGTCAGGTGGGCCCGGGTGCGGTTCGCGGAGCGCAGGCCGCCGAGGGTCCGTACGACCAGGCCCGCCGCGTCGTACGCCTCGACGGCGTACCGCTCAGGTCCGGCACCGAAGCGCTCGCGGTACGCGGCCGTGAACGCCTTGCCCCGGGGGACGGCGGCCGGATCCATGACGGGAGCGACGAGCACCCAGCCCTCTGCGGCGTCCCCGGCGGCGGACAGGAACCGGGCGTCGAGCACCCCCTGCGCCGCCGTGCGCGCCCCGGGGAAGCGACGGGCCGTCAACTCGCGGGCCAGCAGTGCGGCCCGGTCGTGGTAGCCGGCGAACACCACGGAGTCCGCCCCGCCGTTCCGCAGGGCGTCGACGACCGTCCCGAAGTCGGTGCGCAGCGCGCTGACCACCTTCGGCACGGCGGGCTGCCGCTGGTCCCGCAGTACCCGGCTCAGGGTGCTGCTGATCTCCCAGGCGTACGTGTCCGCCGCCCGGTCGTCGACGACACCGACCGTGCGCGACTTCGCGGTGCCCCGCAGATACGCGCTGAGATGGAACGGCAGGATCGTGTCCGTCGGCCGTGCGTGCAGAAGGCTCCGGCACCCCAGCAGGGTGAGCAGCGTGGCGCCGGGCGACACCGCGACGACCGGCAGCAGCGCGGTGTCGTACGTGGTGAGCGACGCCTGGGTGGTGGCGTCCGTGGTGGGACCGATCACCGCCAGCAGCGAACGGTCCGCGACCAGTCGCCCGGCGGCCGCGGCCGCCCTGGCCGGGTCGCCGCCGTCGTCCGCGGTCTTCACGGCGAGCGTGAAGGGCCGGTCCGCGCGGGCGTTGAACTCCTCGACCGCGAGCCGCAGCCCCTTCTCCTGGGCGCGGCCGACCGCCTTCTGGTCGCCGGTCAGGTCGGCGTGCAGCCCGATCGTGTGCACCGGCCGAGAAGCCGCGGCCGCTGCGCCGGAACCGCCGCCGTCACCTTCACTGTCCCCGGACAGCACCGCCCAGGCGGTCACCCCGCCGGCCGCCACCACCGCGGCGCCCCCGGACAGCAGCAGGAACCGGCGCCTGCCGACGGGGCGTCCGAGTGGCGGCCGCTCCTCGTCCGTGGGCGCCGCCCCGGCCGCCGCCGAGTCGAGCTCGGTGTCGTCGACGCCGGGCAACGCCAGCCCGGCGGCCGACCGTTCGGCGATCATCCGGACCAGGGGTTCGGGCAGCCAGGCGGTCTCGTCACCGGGCACGCCCGCCGCGCGCAGGAGCTCCCGGGGGTCCGCCGGGCTCGTGGGGCTCGTGGTGGCGAGGCGTCGCGCCAGTTCGCCGGCCGTGGGCCGGGCGGCCGGGTCCTTCGCCAGGCAGTCGCGCACCGCCCCGGCGAGTCCAGGCGGCACACCGTCCAGGTCCGGCGTGTCATGGACGGTACGGAACAGCAGCGCGTCGACCGTCCCGGTGCCGAACGGCGGGCGGCCGGTGGCCGCGTGGGCGAGGACGCACCCCAGTGAGAAGACGTCACCCGCCGGTCCGGGCTCCCCGCCGCCGCCGGCCTGCTCGGGCGGCAGGAAGCCGGGCGTGCCCACCACGACACCGGTCGAGGTGAGCGCGGTGTCCCGTGGGTCCCGCGCCACACCGAAGTCGATCAGCCGCGGCCCGTCGAGCGCGAGCAGCACATTGCCCGGCTTGACGTCCCGGTGAACCAAACCCGCGGTGTGGATGTCCCGCAGCGCCTCGGCGAGCCGCGCCCCGAGCACCCGCACACCGCGCTCGGGCAGCGGCCCGTGCGCCACGACCGCCTCGCCGAGCGAGGGGCCCGGGACGAAGACCGTCGCCAGCCAGGGCCTGGCCGCCTCCGTGTCCGCGTCCACCAGAGCGGCCACCCACGGGCTGGTGACCCGACGGGCCGCCTCCGCCTCGCGCCGGAACCGTTCCCGGAAGCCGGCGTCCTCGCCGTACTCGGCCTGGATCACCTTCAGCGCCACCAGGGATCCGTGGGGCGAGCGGGCCAGATACACCACCCCCATGCCACCGGCGCCCAGCCGTCCGAGCAGCCGGTGACCCGACAGCCTGGCCGGGTCGGTGGTACGCAGCGGTTCCATCACTTCCCCCTCAGCCGCTGCTGGACGCGTTCCAGCATCCGCGCCAGCGCCTCGCTGCCCAACTGGTTGAGCTCCTGCTCGCCGTGCTCCTCGCCGCCCGTCACGGAGACGGCCACGACGACCGTGCCCAGCCTGGCCACCATCCACCGGTACGGCCGCACACCGCCGTCCCCGCCGACGTACTGCCCGATCTCCAGCACGGAGTCGTCGGCGTAGTCCTGTTCTCGCGCGCCGAAGGGCGTGCCGACCGACATCAGGTTCTTGATCCGTTCGTCGGTGCGGGGTTGCTGATCGGGGCAGCGCAGCACCTCCTCCAGGGTGGTGCTCAGCTGTTCGTCGGCGCCGAGCGCGGCGGAGTGCACGGTCGCCGCCGCCGTCACCCTGACCTCGCCCCTGCCGCCGCTCCCGGGGAGCCTGCTGTACCGCGACACACTCGCCAGCACCCCGTGGGGGAGCGGCTCACGCTCCCAACGGCAGCCCTGGTCCAGCACGGCCCAGGTTCCCGGGGCGCTCGCGGCCGGGCTCTGCGCGACGTAGCCCCGGCCCCAGTCACCGGGGGAGAGCACCACGGCGTCGGCCAGCGCGCGTCCGGCCGCCGGGTGCTTCGGGACGAGTGCCGCGTCGGGCGTGAGGCGGGCGGCACCCGGGGCCCCCGACGGCGACGGGGTTGCCCCCGCCGCCGGTGGGGCGGCCCGGGAGGGCGACCCCGAGGACGCGCGAGGTGCCCCCGCCCCCGCATCGCCCGGGCCGCCCGCGCAACCTGCAAGCAGGCTCCCCACCACCAGGAGCATCAGCCGACTCCTGTGCCTGCCCACGGTGTTGCCCTCCACCCGACTCCCCCCCTGTAGTGCTCACCTCGCCCGACCCCCCGAACGTATCCGCGCCCCGCGATGGCCGCCTCGGTGGATTCACGTAGCCGCGCACGTATTCCGCTCCGGCGGCCGCTCACCAGGTCACGCAGGTGCTTCCGTCCGCATCCTGCCGCGGCAGCCGGGCGGGTGATTTTCCCGAGCGGAATGATGCACCGGGCCGACGAGTGGCACCGATACCTCGTCACCTTGCCCTGGCCGGCAGGACCTTCCTGCGCGGGCTTGCTGGTGAGTCCGAGGCCCGGGGGAGCCCGGGGCCCCTGAAGGCGAGAAGCACGATGACGCACCGGAAGACGGCAGGGATGGGCGGAATGCGGGGCAGGGCCTGCTGTGCCGGACTCGCGGCGCGACCGTGTCCCTGGTGATGTGCCCCGCCGCGCCTGCCGCGTACGCCGCGACCGTGGACTGTGACACCACCGCACTGATCGACGCGTTCGACATGGCCAACACCCGCGGCGACAACGTCCTGGACCTCACCGACCACTGCGCCTACTCCCTCACCGCCGCGGACTCCGGCGAGGACGGCCTGCCCGCCGTCACAGACGACAACCTCGTCATTCACGGCCACAACGCCACCATCGAACGCGCCCCGGGATAGCCGAACTTCCGTATCTTCGACCTCGCCGCCGGAGCCGGACTGCACCTGGACGACCTCGCCGTCATCGGCGGCTCCACCACCAGTTCAGTGGCGGTTTCGACTGGACGGCGGCGTCACGACGATCACGAACAGCCGCATCCTCGACAACCGCGCGCCCCATGTCGCCTTCACGGGAGGCATCTTGAATGGCAGCGGCAGCACCCTGACCATCTCGGGCTCCACGATCTCCGGCAACGGCGCCTCGTCCCCCAGTCAACCGGACGGCGGCGGCCTCGAGGCGGACGGCACCACCACGATCACCGACACAGACATCACCAACAACACGGTCATCGGTGCGGAAGGGAGCGGCGCCGGCATCGTCCAGTTGTCCGGCACCCTGAGCCTGACCCGCGTGAACGTCACCGGAAACCTCGCCTCGGGCCAGTACTCCTTCGGCGGGGCATCAACAGCACCCAACTCACCATCGACGCATCGCACATCGACGGCAACAAAGTGACCGGCACCGGCTCCTACGCCGCCGGTATCCACAACGACACCACGCCGGTCACCATGACCGACAGCACGGTGAGCACCAACACCGCTCCCGTCACCCCTGCCCCAGGCGGAATCCGGACCAACGTCCTGTTCACACTGAACGGCACGAACACCTTCACCGCGAACACCCCCACCAACTGCCAACTCAGCCCGTCATGGTCCCGGGCTGCATGGGCTGACCACCGTGGTCGGCGGCCGTGCGCCACTGCTGCCCATGTCGTGACGGGCGGCCTGACGGCGGTTCCTCAGTCCCGGAGTCAGATCACGAGCTCAGGTACCGGTGCCGAACCCGACCCGGGTCATGAGGCCGGCCAGTGCCGAGCGCGACGACACGGCGGCCTTGCGGTAGACCGAGGAGAGGTGGGTCTCGACGGTGCGCCGGCTGAGATGGAGCCGGGCGGCGATGTCCTGGTTGCTCAGGCCCTCGGCCACCAGGGCGGCCACTTCCAGCTCACGTGCCGTCAGCTCGGCCAGCTCCGGTGGCAGTCGCGGTGTCTCCGCCAGCACCTCGGGACGGATCAGCTCCGCCAGGTCCACCAGCAGACGGGCGCCGCCGGTCTCGGCGATCCGGTGGGCGCGCCGCCACATCGCGACCGCGCGCGGTCCCTGCCCCCCGCGTCGGGCCAGGGGCGCGGCCAGCAGCAGCGTGTACGCCTCGTACAGGGCCTGCCCGCAGTCGGCGTACTCCTGGACAGCCGAGTCGAAGAGGCGTAACGCCTTGCGCGGGTCGCCGCGTCGCTCGGTCAGCGTGGCCTCGGCCCGCAGTGCGGCTGCGCGCTGACCGCCGAGACCGAGCCGGCCGGCCTCCCGCGCGGCCTGCGCGGCCCAGCGTTCGGCCTGCTCCTCGTCACCGGCGGCCAGGGCCGCGTTCACCAGGGTGTCCAACTGGCCCGGACGGATCGACGGTTGCAGCAGCGGCAGCTCAGGGCCCCCGCCGGCCGTGGTGATGACATCCCGGGCGCGCTGCGGGTCCCCGTTCACGAAGGCCGCGTGCCCGAGCATGCACCAGGCCAGAGCGGACCACCAGCCCTTGCTGCCGCCCGCCGCGGCCGCCGCCTCCTCGGCGGTGGCCAGGGCGGCGGGGTCCCCGAGTGGACTGCCGACCAGCAGTACCAGCGTCTTGATGGCGAGGGCGAAGGCCAGCAGGTCGTCACTGCCGGCGGCCCGCGCGATGGACTCCGCCTCCTCGGCCGCCTCCAGCGCGGAGGGCAGCCGACAGGTACCGACATGCACGAACGCCCTGCTCACCAGCAGATGCGGCAGCACATGCACCCGGCCGCCGCGCCGGGCGATGTCCAGTCCCCGGGTGATGTGCCGGTCGGCGTCGGCATAGCGTTCCAGCAGGGTCTCCGCCCAGGCCAGCCAGACCAGCGGCTCGCACAGCCCGGTGAGGTCCGGATCGGTCAGCGCGTCGGTGATCCGGCGTGCCGCGTCGGTGAACCGATGGGCCGCTTCGGTCTCGCCCTCGTACGCCTCGCCCAGCGCCGCCAGCGCCAGCGCGGCCGCCTCGCTCGCGCAGTCGACGTCACGGCGAGCTATGGCCACGGCCTCGGCCACGTCCGCCCGGACCTCGGGATACGACGTGGTCTGCAGCGCGGACATGCCGAGGGCCAGGCGCAGCGAGACCGCCTGCGCGGGGGAGGGGCCCGGGGGTCTCGACAGCTCCTGGCGCAGCAGAGCGGTGGCCTCGGGCGAGTGCCCCAGGTGCCGTTCCATCACGGCGCACTGCGCGACCGCCTCCGTGCGCAGCTCCGGGTGGTCCTTGCCCGCCGTCCTGATCAGGTCGTGCAGCAGACCACGGCTCTCCCGGAGACTGCCGCCGATCCCGAGCGCCCGGGCCCGTGCGAGAACGGTCTCGCCACGGCGGCGCACCAGGTCCGGGGTGTCGGGCATGTGGCGCAGCACGACGTCCAGCAGATGGGCGGCGGTGGCCGGCGCGGTCGACACGAACTGCGCGGCGGCCTCGCTCAGCACGTCCGCGGCCTTCGGGTCCCAGCCGGTCAGCGACCGTGCCACATGGTGAGCCCGTTCGGTGACGGACGCACCCGCGCGGGCCAGTTCCCGGGCGGCCCGGCAGTGGAGTTCGGCCCGCCGCCCCGGCGCGGTGCTCTCGTAGACCAGCGCCCGTACCACCGGATGCCGCAACGCCCACCGGCCGTCCGGCCCGGCACGCAGAACGTCCCGCGCGGCCAGCACGCCGGTCTGCTCCGCCACCTGCCCGGCGGTGAGGCCGGTCGAGACGCTCAGCATCGCGGTCGTGGCGTGGTCGCCGAGCACGGCGACCGCTTCGACCAGATGCCGCTGTGGTCCGGTCAGTGTGGTCAGCTCGTCGAGCAGGAGCGCGGCGAGCCCGCCGGGCACCCCCGCGACGTCGACGGCACCGGCCCGGGCCGAGTCGCCCGGCAGCGGAGCGCCGGTCCGGTGGGCGTGCAGCAGCGCGAGCAGGTACAGCGGGTTGCCCTCGCTGGCGGCGTACAGCTGTCTGGCCCGGTCCTCTGGAACATCGGGTGCCAGTGCCGTGATCGCCTCGCCTTCGGGCAGCGGCGGGAGGCCGAGATGGAGCACGGTCCCGCTGTCGGTGCCACGGGTCAGCGCCGCGGTCAGGGACGTCGGCGTCTGCCGGGCCCGGCGGGCCACCACGAGGAGTACCCGGCCGCGCGCGGGGTGCCGAACGAGATGGTCGACGAGCTCCCGTGAGGCGGGATCGGCCCAGTGCAGGTCGTCGATGGCCAGGACCAGGCCCCGCTCGCCCAGACGGGTCAGGAACGCGGAGATCTCCCGGTGCAGGCCGAAGCGGGCCGCGGCGTCCTGGGCGGCCGGATCGCTCGGCACGTGCTGGATGCCGTGCAGCACCACCTCCGCGCCCGCGAGGGCGGGATCGGCGGCCGGGGCGCCGGGGCCGGCGTCGGCGAGCGCGTCGGTGAACGCCTGGAAGGGAACGTGCTGTTCGTACTCCGTGGCCCGGCCGCGCAGCACGGTGAGCCCGGCCAGACGCGCCCGGGCGCACACCTCGGCCAGCAGCCGGCTCTTGCCGATGCCGGGTTCACCGGCGATGTCGACGACCGCCGGCGTCCCGGCCCCGCCGAGCTCCGCCAGCACGGCGTCCAGCCGTGCGATCTCCGACGATCTGCCCACCAGTTCCGCCACGTTCGCCCCCCACAGACTCCCGGCCCGCCCCCGCAGATGCCGTACTTGCCACGCCAACCCTAAGGTCAGCCCCGGCAGTTGGGCGCCATGGGGCCGTCCTCCCGGCGGATCGGGGGAGGTTCAGGGGGTGAAGACCTCTTCGAGGCTGTCCACGGCGCCGTCGGCACCGAGGTGGTACCTGAAGACCAGCCCGCTGTCCGGGTGCGCGTCCAGCCAGTCGAGGAACTCCTGCACGCCGATCCGCTGGTTCTCCGTGCTCTCCACCACGGGGTTGGTGGCGGTCACGTACGCGGCCTGGTCCATGGGCAGGGCGGTCTCCTTGCCGGTGGTCACGAACGGGGCGCCGTCGGAGTCGGCCGCCGGGCAGCCCCAGTTGCCGTGCTTGACGACGAGGGTCAGGGAACCCCCCTCCGGGCTGTAGCGGTAGACCGCGACCTCGTCGGGGGAGATGGGCATCCTGTGGTCGCACCCGTCGTCCGCGCCGCTTCCGGCCGCTCCGGGCGTGCCCGTGACCTTGGACGCCGGGACGGCGGGCGCGGCACCGGCCGCGGATCCGCCGCCGGCGGTGGGCTTCGCGGCGGCACCGGTGTGCCCCGGGGCCGGGGTCGCCGTACCGCCCGGCGTCTTTGTGCTGCCGTCCGGCGCCTTCGTGCTGCCGCCCGATGCCTGCGGGCCGTTGTTCGCCGCCGTCGCCCCCTGTCCGTGGCCCGCGCAGCCGCTGAGCGTGAGCAGCAGGACGCCCGCCGCGCACACGCCTCTCGCGATCGTGCTCGGCGCCGCCGGTCTGCGACGGCCGGTCTTCGTGTTCTGGGCCATGGCGGGTCCCCCCTCGGGCGGTGACAGCCCCTGCCGGACTGCGCGACTCGCGGGAAGTGACGACGCCGCTCGTACGGCGGTTTCTGCCGTGCGGCTTCGTTGCGGGCCCGTGACACCGTGCGGACGGTGCCACCACGGTCGGACCGGTGCCGGTCTCAGACCGGTGCCGGTCGTAGCGCTCGTACGACCGCCCAGACCACGGAGACGAACGGGACGGCCACGACCGCGCCGATCACACCCGCGACGATGCTGCCCGCGATGACGGAGACGGCGACGACGAGCGGGTGGAGACTGACCGCCCAGCTCATCACCAGGGGGTGCAGCACATGGCCCTCCAACTGGCCGATGACCACGATGAGCACCAGCACGGCGGCGGCCGTGAGCGGGCCGCGCCCGGCGAGGGCGACCACCGTGGCGACACCGAGCGCGACCGGTGAGCCCACCAGGGGCACGAACGCGGCGAAGAACTCCAGCAGTGTCAGCGGCAGGGCCAGCGGTACCCGGAGCACGAGCAGGGCGACGCCGACGAGTACGGCGTTGGTGGCGGCCACGATGATGATGCCGCGGGTGTATCCGGAGAACGTGCGCCAGGCGGCGTGCCCCGCCCGGTCCCACACCGGGCGGGCGTCGCGCGGCAGGAGCTGGTCGCGCGCCCACGCCCAGAGGCGTTCCCCGGAGTGGATGAAGAAGACGGAGGCGAACAGCGCCAGCGCACCGCCCGCGATCAGCTCGACGACTCGGCCGAGTCCGCTGATGGCGCTGCTGAGCAGGCTCGCCCGGTGGGTTTCCAGGTAGTTCGTCACCTGGTCCTGGAGGTCGGCGAGTTTGCCGGGACTGAGCCGGAACGGCGGTCGCTGAAGCCATAGTTCGATTCGGTGGACGCCGCCGCGGAACTCATTCGCCAGGGTGCCCGACTCGCCCGCCACGGCGTTGCCCACGAGGGCCAGCAGGGCGAAGAAGATCAGCAGGCTGCCGAGGAGCGAGACCGCCACGCTCAGCGGCCTCGGGAGCACCCGGTTCAGCAGGTCGGCGAGGGGGCGGAGCACCGACGTGACGACCAGGGCGAGGAACAGGGCCACCGCGATCAGCTGGAAGCGGCCGAGGACGGTGAAGATGCCGTAGACCACCGCGGAGACCAGCAGCAGACGCCAGGCGTAGGCCGCGGCGACGCGCAGCCACGGCACCGTCCGCTCGGCCACCGATCCCCTGGTGGCGGCGCGCGGGGCGCGGCGGATGCGCGGGGTGGGGCCGGTGAGGCGTGTCGGCCGGCCGCCCGGCACCGTGCCGCCCGATCCGTGCCCTCTTCCCCGCCGGCCTGCCCCGCTCCCGCCGCTCGCACCGGCCTCCACGTCGCACGCCACCTCGCCGTTTCCGACTGCCAGTCTGTGAGGCTTTACACATTAACGCCCGAAACGGTCATATCGTGGCGCCCGTCACGTCATGACTCGGGCGTTTTGTTTAGGTTCGCAGTTCTGTGTCCCTCCCACACGAACTGCTGAGGCCCCGCACCATGCAACAACGCCCGTCCACCCCGTCCGGTCCGCGGAGCACGGCCGTGCGCCGCTCCCGGTCCGGGCGTGCCGCACTCGCGGCCGGTGCCCTGGTGGTCTCGGCCGCCACGTTTCTCGCGGCCACGGCCCTTCAGGCCACACCAGCGGCGGCCGCCGCGCCGTCCGCGCGGGCGGCCGGCGCCGGTGGCGACTTCGTCGCCCGGGTGAAGCCGGAGGGGAAGGCGCGGGTGGCCGCAGCGGTGCTCGACCTGAAGGGCGGCGGCAGGTCCCCCTCGGTGTACGGCGACAACGCCCGCTACGACACGGCGAGCATCGTCAAGGTGGACATCCTCGCCACGGCGCTGCTCCAGGCCCAGGACGCCGGACACGGTCTCGGCAAGAAGGAGCGCGAGCAGGCCGAGGTGATGATCCGGCGCAGCGACAACGACGCGGCGAACGCCCTGTGGCGGGAGATCGGCCAGGCGCCGGGCCTTGCGGCGGGCAACAAGCGCCTGGGGCTGAACAGGACCAAGGGCGGGGACGGCGCCACCTGGGGGCTCACCCGGACGACGGCCGCCGACCAGATACGGCTGCTGCGCGACGTGTTCGACACCCGCAAGGCGGCGCGCCCCGGCTCCACGGAGCTGAACAAGTCCTCACGGGCCTATATCCGCAACCTGATGGGACGGATCGCCGCCGACCAGTCGTGGGGCGTCTCGGCGGCCTCCGGCAAGGGCTACGCACTGAAGAACGGCTGGCTCCAGCGCAGCGCGAACGGCCTGTGGGACGTCAACAGCATCGGGCGGGTCACGACGGGCAAGGGCAAGGGCAAGCACCAGTACCTCGTCGCCGTCCTCTCGAACGGCAGCGCGTCGATGAAGGACGGCGTCGCACTGGTGGAACGCGCGGCGAAGGTGGCCGTCTCGGCTCAGCGAACCGGGAAGCCGAAGGAGTAACCCTGCTGCTTCAGCCACGGCAGGATCTCGCGCAGCGCGGCCACCGTCTGGGAGCGGTCGCCGCCCGCGTCGTGGAAGAGGAGGGTCGGGCCGAGGTGCAGCTCGCGGCGGACCGTGCCGACGATGGCGGTGGTGCCGGGGCGTTCGAAGTCCTTGGAGTCCACGTTCCAGCCCAGCGGGCGCATTCCGTGCGACGCGGCGAGCTCCCGGCTGTACGGGGTGAACGCACCGCCCGGCGCGCGGTAGTAGAGCGGCCGTACACCACCGGACGCATCGGTGATCATTTTCTCGGCGTCGAGGATCTGCTGGGACTGGTAGGCCTGGGACTTCTTGTCCATGGTCGTGTCATGGTCCACCGAGTGGTCGCACAGTCGGTGCCCCGCCGCCACGACCGCTCTGACCAGGTCCGGGTGAGCCTTGGCCTGCGGGCCCACCATGCAGAACGTGGCCTTGACACCGTTGTCCCGCAGAACCTGGAGAACCTTCGGGGTCCAGGTGGGGTCCGGGCCGTCGTCGATGGTGATGTTGACTCCCCGCGCACCCTTGTCCGAGGAGTGGGCTATGGAGGTGTCCACCGGCTTCACCTTGCTGCCCGTCGAGGAGGAACTCGCCGAGGCCTTGGCGCCCCCGGCCTTCCCGTCGACCGGCCCGGCCTCTGCCATCCAGACCGAGCTCGCGGCGGCCAGCGCCGTCACCCCGACCGCCGCCGCGATCATCTTGCCGTACCAGCCCCGTCCGTTGTGCTTGGCCATGTCTGCCCGCTCCTCGCCCTGCCGCTCCCGGTCCTGTGCATCTGTCAGGACGGCGGAGCGGGGCCGGAGGATCCCTCTGTTACAGATCGCGGACAATTCCTTTGGAGCTGCGGTCGTCAGGGGCGTGTGGAGGGCAACGGCAGTTCGTCCGTATAGCTGTTGACGGGCCGTTCGACCCGCTTGACGGTGAGGGCGTCGAGCGCCACCGCCGCCGACCCGGTGCCCAGGGTGCCGCTGGGATGCCATCTCCCCGTCACGCTCACCCAGGTGTTGGCGGACAGCGTGGGGCCGCCGTCGATCTCCACCTTCACGGACTGGGCGTCCGCCGCACAGCAGTTGAGGACGATCCGGGTCAGGTACCAGCTGCCGGGCCGGCCGGCGGGGGTGACGAAACCGGTCAGCAGAACGCTGCGGTCCCGGAGGGACCGCGTCCGGTCCCGCTGCACCCGGACGGTGAAGTCCATGAGCGTCATCGGGACGGGGGAGGTCGCGGGCAGGGGGTCGAAGTGGTTCTGCTCGGGGACGGCTCGGGGAGCCTGACGGGCGGCGGTGTAGGCGCCAAGGGCCGGTGGGGCGTAGAAGAGCAGGCTCAGCGCCGGCAGGAGCAGCAGCCAGGCCACCCGGGGCACGGCCGAGTGGTCGTGACCGTGTCCGTCATCGTCGTGCCCGTCCTTGCCGTGTCCGTCCTCGTGGTGCCGGTGCCCGTCGTCGTGGTGCGTGTGCCCGTCGTCCCGGCCGCTTCCGCGGGACGCCCATGCCTCCGCCACGCCCAGTACGAGGAGCACCGCGCCGGAGGCGATCAGCAGCGGCCGCATGCCCTCCTTGACGTAGCGCAGGCACAGGTCGGTGAAGAGGGAGACGCGCAGCAGGCCGAGGCCGCCGAGGACGAGAAGGATCGCCTGGAGTGGCCGTTTCACAGCAGGACGCCTCCGATCAGCGCGCTGAGGAGTATGGCCACGACCGTCGTCGCGGCGGAGAAGCGGATCGCGAAGGCCCGGCCGAAGGTGCCTGCCTGCAGGGCGATCAGCTTCAGGTCCACCATCGGGCCGACCACCATGAAGGCCAGACGTGCCACCGGTGAGAAGCCGGTGAGCGAGGAGGCGATGAACGCGTCGGCCTCGGAGCACACCGCGAGCAGGATGGCGAGCGCGGCGAGGAACAGCACCGACAGCACGGGGGAGCCGGAGAAGGTGTCGAGCACGGACGACGGGACGGCCACGTTGAAGGTGGCGGCGGCCATCGCGCCGATCACCAGGAACCCGCCCGCGTGCAGGAAGTCGTGCTGGAAGCCGCGCCGGAACGCACCCCAGCGGCTTTCTCCCGGGCGGTGCCCGGTGTGCCGTACGGCGGGCCTGAGCCACTCGGCGCGGCCCAGCCACAGCCACAGCCAGCCCATCACCGTGGCGGTGGCGAGCGAGGCCAGCAGCCGGGCGAACACCATCTCGGGTTGCCCGGGGAAGGCGATGGCCGTGGCGGTCAGCACGACGGGGTTGACGGCGGGCGCCGACAGCAGGAACGCGAACGCGGCGGCCGGGGCGACACCCCGGCCGATCAGGCTGTTCGCGACGGGTACCGATGCGCACTCGCAGCCCGGCAGGACCACCCCGGCGGCACCGGCGACGGGGACGGCGAGCACGGGGTGCCGTGGCAGCACCCGGCTGAACACCCGCTCCGGTACGAACGCGTTGATGGCACCGGACAGGGCCGTTCCGAGCAGCAGGAAGGGCAGTGCCTGCACCGTGACCGACAGACAGACCGTTTGCCAGGCCTGGAGGGCCGGTCCACTGACGGACCGGCCGACGAGGAAGAGCGCCGCACCCGGCAGCACGGCCGCGCCCACCAGCAGCAGCGGCCAGAAGCGGGGCGGATCGGCCGCCGCCGTGCCGTCGGCCTCGGCGCGGCCCGGGGCGGCTTCCGGTGCCTCCTCGGGGGGTCGCTCTGTCTTCTGCACGCCAGCTCCGTAGGTCCGATCGTCGGACCGAACCTAGTGGAGCCGGCGAACGTCCTTCACCCCGCCCCCCGGGCGGGGCCGCCCTGTCCTATCGGGCGGTGCCGAAGTCCTGGGTCCAGTAGTCGCCGGGCTGGGCGTGGCCGACGCCGATCTCCTTGAAGGAGCAGTTGAGGATGTTGGCCTTGTGGCCCGCGCTGGCCATCCAGGCCTTCATGACCTGCTCCGGGCTGCTGTAGCCGTAGGCCACGTTCTCGCCGTACGCGGACCAGGTGTAGCCGGCGCTGGTGATCCGGTCGCCGGGGGCGGAGCCGTCGGAACCGGTGTGCGACATGTTCTGGTGCTCTGCCATGTCCTTGCTGTGCGCCTGCGCGGCCTTGGAGAGGGTCGCGTTGAGGCTAAGGTCGGAGCAGCCGGCCTTGGCACGCTCGGCGTTGACGAGCTCGACGATGCGGGCGACGTCCGCGGACGCCGAGGCGGTGGCCGAGGGCGTCGCGGTGGGCGTCGCGGTGGGCGTCGCGGTGGGCGTCGCGGGGGCGCTGGGCGCCGCGGCCGGGGCTTCCGGGGCGCCGGCCGTCGCGGTGGCCGTGGGCCGGGCCGCCGGGATCCCCGCGGGACGCGGCGGGGCGGTGTGCTTCCGCTTCGGTGCGCCACTCTTCGTCTTCGCTGCCGCCTTCTTGGCGATCTTTGCTTTGGCAACCTTCAGAGTGTGCTTGGAGGCCTCGGCGGTCGGCGGGGCCTCACCCAGAGCCGCCGACAGCTCGCCGGCCTGGGCGCTGTTCCAGGGGCGGACCCGGTCGGTGGTGCTCCACCAGTCCTTCGCCGTGGGGGCTCCGGCGCTGCTGGACCGGCTCCCCTCGTCGCCGGGCCACTGGGCACAGGCCATGGCGACGGACGGCACGCCCACGGCGCCGACGGCCGCGGCAGCGACGACCATGCGCCGGTAGTGCGTGTTCTTGCGGTGCTGACCCATGCGTAATCTGCTCCTGAACTGCGGCTACGTCCTGCGGCTCGCCATTGTTGAGATGCCCCGACGTGCGACGCAAAGGGCCCTCCTACTACCGCGCCTCGTAGGCCGGGGCGAGCCTTGTCAGGTGGGAGGGGGCGTGCTGGACCGCCTTCCGGGATCCGGGCCCACCGCTGTCACCCCGTCAGAAACCCGGTGCGGGCCGAGAGACGGCGAGGGGGGTGGCCGATCGGAATGCCGTGAATCCGGACGCTGCGGGCCCCCGCGCCAAGACGGACAAATCCCATATGTCGCCGGAGTGCCATCTACTACCCGACACCCCTAGTTCACGAATGCTACGTGACGGATGTCACGGAACCATCCGTTCCGCTTCTCGTCGGGCCGTGCGGGTGCCGGTCAGAGCGGGGAGTGGGCGACGCTCGTGAGATACGCGCCGTACAGCAGGGACACGGAGGCCAGCGCGGACCCGATCAGCAGGGCCTGGGTCCGCCGGGCCGGCCAGGCACGGACGACGGCCCGGGCCCAGGGGATGAGCAGCGGGAAGGCCGGGATGAGGAAGCGCGGCTTGGAGGAGAAGGCGCCCGAGCCGCCGAGCACCAGCACGACGAGGGCACCCGCGAAGACCACCAGCGGCAGTGGCGCGCGCTCCGCGCACAGCAGACAGAACAGCAGGACACCGGCGGCGACCACGGCCAGCGCCAGTGGGTAGACGACCGGGCCGCCATGCAGGAAGAGCGCCTTCAGGAACAGCGCGGACCGGACCCCGAAGTCGAAGCGCGAGTCCCAGGCCTGCTGTACCCGGAAGTAGCCCCGCAGCGGATCGCCCGCCCGGGCTCCCGCCCACACCACATACGCCGTCCAGCCCGTCGGTGCGATCGCCGCGCAGGCCCACACACCGGGCCGGACACGGCCGCGACGGCTCACCACCTCCTGGGCGCACGCCGCGATCACCGCCAGCGCGACCGCCAGGCCCGTGGGGCGGGACAGTCCCGCGAGGGCGGCGAGCACCCCGGCCCACAGCCACCGCCGCCTGAGCACGCAGTACAGCGACCAGGCGGCCAGCGCGGTGAGGAGCGACTCGGTGTAGGCGAGACCGAGGACGACCGAGTGCGGCAGGGCGGCCCACAGACACACCAGCACGGTCGCCACCCCGCCGCCGTACAGGAGGCGGCCGATCGCGTGGATACCGCATGCCGCCGCCACCGCGGCGGCCCAGGAGACCAGCAGCGCGGCCGCGCCCGGTGTGAGCGGCAGGGCGGTGAGCACACCACGGGTGAGCCCGGGGTACAGCGGGAAGAACGCCAGGTCCGTCTGGACCGCGCCACCCGGAGCGACCCGGGTGAGGCTGCCGTAGCCGTGCGTGGCGATGTGCAGGTACCACTCCGAGTCCCAGGAGTGCGCCAGGCTCCGCAGCGGCGGGCGATGGGCCAGCCGGTTCACCACGGCCATCGCCACGACCCCGCCGAGGCGGACGGCGGCGAACAGCGCGAGGGCGCGCAGCAGACCCTGCCGTGCCCGGTACCAGGGACACGAGGGCAGCGGAACAGAGGACGCGCTCACCCTCCGACCTTGGGCGGGCCCGGACGGTGGCGCAATCGGGAAACGACCTTGTGGCGCAACCGGGGCAGGGTGACCTCGGCGGTCGCCGCTCTACGACGCCCCCTGCGGCGCCTCGGTCGCGGTGTAGTAGACCGACGAGCCCTGCTTGTTGCGCTGGGCCTCGTTCCTGGCGACGAGCCCCTCCAGGGTGGTGCGCACGACCGTGGTGCTGAGGCTGCGTCCGGGATGGGCCTCCCCGAGCGCGCCGGTCACCTCCGCCGTGGACCGCGGTTCGCTCTGCTCCGACAGATGGCGGCGGACGAGATCGACCAGGGTCGGCCGACCCGGGGCCTTTCCGTCCTTGTCGCCACCGGCGTCCTGGCCGGTCGTCGCCGGCTTCCCGGCGGCCTTGCGGGCGGCCGTACGGCGGCCGGGCGCGGCGGCGTTCTTCCGGGTCCGCTTCGGACGGCCGGCGTCGGGTTCCGCCGCGCTCTTGCGTCGTGGCGAAGGCACCACGGTGGTGTCCGGCACCACGGTGCTGTCCGGTACCGCGTCGGTCCCGGCCGGTACGGCCGTCGCGCCGAGGGCCTGTCGCATGGTGGACAGCACCGAGTGGTCGTGCTGAAGGACCGCCAACCGCTCCTGGAGCGCGGCGATTTCCGCGCCGACACGCTCCTGCTCCTTGGAGTTGTGGTCGAGGTCCGCGTTGACCTGGGCGATGTACTGGGACGCCAACTCGGTGACAGGGGCTGTGATCTCGGGGCTCTCCGAGCTCACTGAGTTATCGGGGTTCTCTGGCATGTTGCTCACCCTTCCTCGGTTCCCGGCTGTGTACCAGGTCACAGAGTGCGAAGCAAGCGCGCGCCTGACTCCCAGCAGCACCCGGTAACGTGGCCGGGCGGCGAACTCGGCGAGTTCCCAGACCGCGGGACGCCCCACCTCCGCGCAGAGGTGCAGCACCCGCCCCTCGCCCACCCACACCCCGACATGGGCGCCGTACGCGTCGGCGGTGGCGTTGAACAGCAGCAGGTCCAGCGGCCGCGCGGCCGTCACCCGGGCCGTGGCCCGCCGGTCGGCCCACAACTCGCTCGAACGCAGCGGCGGGAGCCGGAGGCCGAAGAGCCGGAGCACCTCGTAGGCGAAGAGCTGGCAGTTCGCACCCACGGCCAGCCCGGGCCGCCGCGCCACCGCGGGCGAACCGGGGAACCGGGCCCCGGCGTAGGGCACGTCCCAGAAGGAGGGCGGGAGTTGGCCGAGTACCTGGTTCACGCACCCATCTTGGCGGCCACCTGTCGGGCGAAGTTCCTCAGCCAGACGGCCCAAGCCACCCACGTGCCACGTGCCGCCGCCGCCGGACGGTGATTCCGTGGCCTCCCACCTGTCCGGACAACGGTCCGGAGGACCGGGGGCAGCCCAGCCCCCGGCTGGAGACACACACATGCACTACGCGGTCCACTTGCTGGCGGACGTGCCGGCGCAGACGCTCCCGGCCCGGTCTTTGATGGCGTTCACCCTCGCCACGCACATCATCCTGGTGCCGTTCGGAGTGGCGCTGCCGCTGATCACACTGATCATGCACGGCCACGCTCTGCGCCGCGGCGACGCCACGGCCCTGCTGCTGGCCCGCCGCTGGTCGGCGGTCATGGCGGTGCAGTTCGCCATCGGGGTCGTCACCGGAACCGTGCTGTCCTTCGAGTTCGGGCTGCTGTGGCCGGGCATGATGGGCCGTTGGGGAGACGTCTTCGGCATCGGCTTCGGCGTCGAGGCCTGGGCCTTCTTCCTGGAGGCGGTGCTCATCGCCATCTACCTCTACGGCTGGCGCCGCCTGCCCGCCCGCGCCCACTTCCTGCTCGGCCTGCCGCTGCCCGCCGCCGCACTGCTCGGCGCCTTCGGCATCCTCGCCGCCAACTCCTGGATGAACACCCCGCAGGGATTCACCCTGGACTCCGCCGGCAACCCGACGGACGTGCACATCTGGCAGGCCGTCTTCACCCCCATGTTCGGCCCGGAGTACTGGCACTTCGTGGTCGCGATGCTGATGACGGCCGGCTACGTCGTCGCCGGTGTCTACGCCACCGGATGGCTGCGGGGCCGACGCGACCGCTATCACCGGCTCGGCTTCACGGTCCCGTTCACGCTCGCCGCGGTCTGCACCCCCGTGCAGTTCGTGCTGGGCGACAGCATCGCCCGGCAGGTGTTCCAGAAGCAGCCGGTGAAGTTCGCGGCGATGGAGATCGTCTGGCGGACCGACACCCACATGCCGGAATACCTCTTCGGCCGGCTGCACGACGACGGCAAGGTCACCGGCGGCATCCGGATCCCCCAGCTCGACTCCATCCTCGCGGGGTTCCGCCCCGACACCCGGGTCACCGGCCTGACATCGGTGGCCGCCGACGAGCGGCCGACCGCCGCCCAGGCCACCATCACCCACTTCGCCTTCGACGTCATGGTGGGCATCGGTTCCCTGCTGCTCCTGCTCGCCCTCTGGTACGGCGCCCTGTGGGTGTGGCGTCGCCGGCTGCCCGCCTCCCCGTGGTTCTTCCGTGGGGCGGCGTGCGCGGGCGTGGCATCGGTGGCCGCCGTCGAGTGCGGATGGATCACCACCGAGGTGGGCCGCCAGCCCTGGATCGTCTACCAGCACATGCGGGTCGCCGAGGCGGTCACCACCACCCGCGCCCCGGCCCTGTGGACCATGTTCGGGCTGGTCGCCGCCGTGTACGTGTTCGTCTTCGGCTCGTTCCTCGTCGTCCTGCTGAAGATGCGCAGCCGCTGGCGGCTCGACGACGCATCCGCCGCCGGACGTGGCGAGCAGACACCGGAGACCGGGACGCCGTACGGCCCCCGGGCGGCCCTCACGCCGAGCGGCGCGCCCACCGGCCCGGGGGAGGACCGGTCGTGACCGCCGCCGGACTCGTCGCGATGATGATGGTCCTCGCGATCGCCGCGTACGCGTGCGCGGGCGGCACCGACTACGGCGCGGGCTTCTGGGACCTGATCGCGGGCGGCACGAGGCGCGGCAGCCGGCCGCGGTGGCTGATCGACCACGCCATGGCCCCGGTGTGGGAGGTCAACAACGTCTGGCTGATCTTCGTCCTGGTCATCATGTGGACCGGGTTCCCGGAGTTCTTCCGCACCGTGTTCGAGGCGATGTGGCTGCCGCTGGCCCTCGCCGCCGTCGGCATCGTGCTCCGTGGCGCCGGTTTCGCGCTGCGCAAGCCCGCCCGGCGGCTGGCCGGACGGCGCCTGTACGGCGCGGTGTTCGCCGTCTCCTCGCTGCTCACCCCGTTCTTCCTCGGTGCCGCCGTCGGCGGAATCGCCTCCGGCCGGGTCGCCCCGGGCACCTCGGCCTCGACGCGCGCCTGGGCGAACCCGACCTCGCTGCTGTTCGGGCTGCTCGCGATCGCCATGACCGCGTTCCTCGGTGCCGTGTTCCTGTCCGGCGACGCCCGCCGGTTCACCGCCCCCGACCTCGACCGTTACTTCCGCGGGCGGGCGCTCGCCGCGCTGGCCGTCGTCGCCGCGCTGACGATGGTCATGCTGTTCGAGACCCACGACGACGCGCCCCATGTGTGGCACGGACTCACCCACGGCGCCGGGCTCGGGCTGGTCGTCCTGGCGGTCGCGGCCGCGCTCACCACCGGCTGGCTGCTGCTGGGCACCGCCGACGGACGCTGGTCCCGCAGCACGGCCGTCGTCGCGGTGGGCGCGGGAGTGGTCGCCTGGGGGCTGGCCCAGCGGCCGTACCTCGTCCCCGTCTCCCTGACCGTCGGGGAGGGAGCGGGCGCCCCCAGCTCGCTGCGATGGCTGATGGTGGTCACGCTCGTGGCGGTGGTGCTGATCGTGCCCGCGGCCGCGTGCCTGTACTGGCTGGACACACAGGGCGAACTCGAATCCCTCACCGACGCCGACCTGCGCGACCACGGCTGACCCGCACGGTGCGTGCCGTACGCCGCGTGCCGTACGGCGGTGGCTCACCGGCCGTTCGGGCTGTCGTCGTCGCGCAACCGGCGCCAGATCCGGGTGCGGTGCAGCACGTACACGGCGATGAACACGACCGCCGCCTGCAACCCGACCGCGAGCAGCCAGAACACCACCTTGCTCTCCAACTCGTCCGTCATGTACGTGAAGTTCATGCCGAAGAAACCGGTCAGGAACGACAGCGGCAGAAAGATCACGGACACGATCGCCAGCCGGTTGATCACGCCGTTCTGCTCGCCGGAGACCAGGGAGGCGTAACTGGCGAAGGCGCGCCGGGCCGCGTCCTGGAGGGACTCGATGTCCGACAGGACCAGTCGGCCCGTCTGCTGGAACTGACGCGCGAGGCGCTGCCGTTCCTGCGGGAACTCCCGGCTCAACAGCCGCCTGCTGACGACCTCGTCCGTGGCCTGGAGATAGGGCAGCAGCGAGTGGTGCAGCAGGGCGGCCCGGCGGCGCAGCTGGGCCAGCCGGTAGACCTGCCCGGGATCCCGCTGCTCGAACATGTCGTCCTCCAGCTCCTCCACCAGCAGCAGGTCCGACACCGCGACCCGCCGGAAGGTGCCGAGGGCCTCCTGAAGCAGCAGGAACAGCATGGCCACGACATCACTGGGCCGTTCCACCGGCAGTCGTGACACGAAGCCGTTGAGCAGCCCCAGGGTGCCGTGGTGCACGGTGATGAGATGCCGTTCGGTCGCCAGTGCGTGGAAGTGCCGGACCCGTACCCCCTCGGCCACGGGCACGACGAAGGCCGCCCGGTCCCCGAGGAAGTCCGCACGGGCGGGTTCGCCCGCCCTGCCGAACCAGGTCAGATAGGCGTTCTCCAGACCGAGCTGGTCGGTCAGCAGCCGGGTGCTGGGCGGGTCGTCGTCGGGGAGGTCGGGGAGCTCGATGTCCACGTGCAGAAAGCCGGACGTGGCGAGTTGCTCCCGCGCCTCCGTCATGGTCGTGCGAGTGACGATCCCTTCCGGCATCGACATCACCGTTACGATCATCGCCCCTCACCGTCGTCACGGGTCCCGTCGCTCCCACCCTGAGCGTATTCCGCCGTCCGCGCACGCCGGTGCGTGCGGACGCACCGCCGGAACGACCCGGACGAGTGAGCGGGCTGCGGACCGCCGCCGGGTCAGTCGACCGGCCAGGTGTGGGCCGGCGCGTTGAGGTGCATGTAGTCCATGTAGAGCCCGGTCATCCGGCGCAGCGCCTCGTGGCGGCCGCGGTGGGTGGTGTCGTCGAGGCGGTGGAACATCTCCTTCTGCCAGACGGCCCCGTTGCGGGCGGTGACGCACCGCTGCTCGATGATGCCGAGCAGTGGTTCCCGCCACGCCTCGTCCATCCCGGTCTGCTCCAGCCCCCGGTGCGCCAGCGGCAGCAGCCGCCGCAGCACCAGTTCCGGCACCGGCACCTCGCCCATCCCGGGCCAGTACAGCATCGCCTCGATCCCGTGGCGTGCCGCCATGTGGAGGTTGTCCTCGGCGGCGGAGAAGGACATCCGCGACCACACCGGCCGGTCCTCCTCCACCAGGGCGCGGGTGAGCCCGTAGTAGAAGGCGCCGTTGGCGAGGGTGTCGGCGACGGTCGGGCCGGCGGGCAGTACCCGGTTCTCCACTCTGACGTGCGGTTTGTCGTGGGAGACGGCGTAGACCGGGCGGTTCCAGCGGTAGATGGTCCCGTTGTGCAGGGTCAGTTCGGCCAGCTCGGGAACGTCGCCGCGGTCCAGCGTCCGCGCCGGGTCCTGTTCGTCGCACAGGGGCAGCAGCGCCGGGAAGTAGCGCAGGTTCTCCTCGAACAGGTCGAAGACGCTGTTGATCCAGCGCTCCCCGAACCACACCCGGGGACGTACCCCCTGCACTTTGATCTCCTCCGGCCTGGTGTCCGTGGCCTGCTCGAACAGCGGGATCCGGGTCTCGTGCCACAGTTCCTTGCCGAACAGGAACGGTGAGTTGGCCGCCAGCGCGACCTGGACCCCGGCGATCGCCTGGGCTGCGTTCCAGTAGTCCGCGAACTCCTCCGGGGACACCTGGAGGTGGAACTGGGTGCTGGTGCAGGCGGCCTCCGGGGTGATCGTGTCCGAGTAGGTCCGCAGCCGGTCGACACCGTCCACCTCGATCAGCAGGTCCTCGCCCCTGGCCGCGAACACCTGGTCGTTGATCAGCCGGTAGCGGGGGTTCTCCGACAGGGACGCCTCCCCGACGTCGTTCTCCTGGAGCGTCGGCAGGATGCCGATCATGATCAGGTTCGTGCCGATCGACTGGGCACGCTCGTCGGCGTGGTTGAGCGCGTCACGGATCTCGGTCTCCCAGGCGTCGGGGCCGCCCGCGATCAGCTGTCGGGGCGGCACGTTGACCTCCAGGTTGAACCGGCCCAGCTCGGTCGACCAGGAGGGGTCGGCGATCGCCTCCAGTACGTCGGCGTTGCGCATCGCGGGCTCCGCCGCGTCGTCCACCAGGTTCAGCTCTATCTCCAGGCCCACCTGGGGGCGCTCGGAGTCGAACCGCGAGTCGCGCAGCATCTGCGCGAACGCGTCGAGGCACTCCTGCATCTTGCTCCGGTACCGGCGGCGGTCCTCACGGGTGAAGACCAGCGCCGGGACGTCCCGTCCCATCGGCCCTCCCGGTTTCCCCTCCTCGGACACCTCTTCACCCCAGCGTCGCACCACCCGGCGGCCCCGACCATACGAAGCCGGATTTGCCTTCGAGCGGACTCCAGCGGTCACACTGGCCGCAAGCGGATCGGTTCCCAGGACGACAGGACGGCGACAGCAGATGACGACGAGCCCGGCGGGGCACCCGCTTCCGTACGACGTGTACCGGCAGGCGATCGCGCGCGAGACGCTGCGGCTCGCCGAGGTCGTGAGAGGCGCGGACCCCGGGACGGCGGTACCCTCCTGCCCCGGCTGGACGCTGGCCGACCTCACCCGGCACGTGGGGATGCTCCAGCGCTGGTTCGCGGGACTGCTGACCGCACGGGTGCAGGAGCGGCCGACGAGCCGGGACGTGGACCCGGGACCCGAGGACGCCCGGGAGCGCACCGACTGGCTGGCGGCGGGCGTGCCCCTGGTCGGGGCGGTACTGGAGGACACCGATCCGCAGGCGCCCATGTGGGCCTGGGGCGAGGACCAGCACACGCGGTTCTGGGCCCGGCGGATGCTGTTCGAGACTCTCGTCCACCGGGTGGACGCGGAGCACGCCACCGGCCAGGAGACGGAGATCGACCCCGTGCTGGCCGCCGACGGCGTGGACGAGTTCCTGGTCAACCTGCCCCACGCGGGCGGCTTCGCCCCCGGCGTGACGAAGCTCGACGGCACCGGCGAGGTCATCGCCTTCCGCTGCGCGGAGCCCACCGGTGCCGATGGCGAGGTGTGGCGGGTACGGCTCGACCCGGAGGGCCTGCACCCCCTGCCGCCGACGGCCCCCGGCGACACCGGGGCGCCCGTACCGCAGGCCGCGGTACAGGCTCCGGCGGCCGCCCTGCTGCTGCTTCTCTACGGCCGCCGGACCTACCAGGACACCGCCTACGACGCGACGGGTGACCTCCCGCTGCTGGACCGGTGGTTCGCCCATACGGCGTTCTGAACGCTCCGCACCTCAGGCGTGGTCCCGGGGGCAGGGGAAGGTCAGGTCCCCGGTTCCCCAGTGGTCGGGGTTCTGCCGGTTGGGCAGGAGGCCACAGCTGAGCAGGGTGACGGGCGAACCGTCCGGCTGACGGATCTCACGGATGAACACCGCCTTGTCCGGGGGGTACTTGTTCTTGCCGTCCAGTTGCAGCACGCCGGAGGCACCGGGGTACTGGGACACCCCGTGGGCGGTGAGCCAGAGGTAGATGTCGTTGGGCCTGACGTCGGAGTCGGGGGACGCCGGGAACACGTTCTCGATCACCTGGGTGACGATCCCCACCGTGTCGTAGCCGCCGGCGGCGTCCGCGTCGGCCCCGAGGCTGCCGAAGACCGTCTTGAAGCTGCGGGCGAACTGGGCATAGGGGTCCCGGGGGTCCCGCGTCGGCGCGTTCGCCGTCTCGTAGAAGATCGTCATGTACGGATAGGCCTGCGCCGTCTTCCGGGGATCGGTCTGGAAGTCGATGGGGGCGCTCTCGGCGATCAGCGGGATCGTGCTGCCCTCCGGCGGCTGGCAGTGGCCGCCCGCGCTCCGCATCGCGTTCAGCAGGCTCGGCAGGACTCCCGACCGGCCCAGGTAGACGACCACCCCCCGCGAGGCCGCGACCTTGTTGCACACATCGGTCGCGATGGAGGCGGGAGTGGTGGCGCCGGGCCGCTCGCTGTAGGTCACCAGGTCGACGCCGCCGTACCGGCTGTAGGCGCCGACGAACAGGTTCTTCAGATCCGTGCTGAAGTACTGGTCGGTGGGGTCGTACACGACCACCGCGCGCGGTGTGCCGGAGGTGAACGCGCGGACCTCGGGGGAGTTGCGGACGAACTCCGCCAGGACCGAGGCGACCCGGTTGTTCGGCGCGGAGATCTGGAAGTAGCGCTGCGGGGAGTCGGGGCCGACCATCGCGCTGCCGGTGACTCCGTTGGCGACCACCGGAATGCCCGCCGCGTCGAGTTCGCGCGCCGCGCCGAGCGACTCGGGCCTGCTCTGGGTGAGCCCGATGACCGCGGAGATGTTGTCCTTGCCCTGCCGGTCGATGATCATCCGGCTGACGTCCGGGTCGTTCGGCGCGTACGCGCGGTGGGCGCCGTAGCGGAAGTACTGGCCGGGGTTGGCGATCAGCAGGCGGATCGGCATCTTGTTCTGCCGCCCCTCGCTGTTGAGCTTGCGCTGCTGCGCGATCGCCCCGCGCAGGATCTGCAACCCGATGGGCGGGTCGTCGTACACACCGTCCTGGAGGCTCAGCGGTGCCAGGAACACCAGGGTGCGGTACCGCCCGCCGGTGATCTGCGCGTTCTGCTCGGCGACCTCCTGTTCCAGCTTGCGCAGTTCCTCGCCGCGCGGTCCGGGAACCGCCAGGTCGCACTCGCGTCCGTCGGTGACGCCGACCCGTTCACCGGTCGTGACCTTCACGCACGAGGGCGCGGCCGGTGACGAGGAGGTTTTCCCTCCGAGGAGGGACGGGGCCAGGATGCCGACGACGGTCACGGCCGCCAGCACCGGCAGCGCGCTCGGGCGCAGCCAGTCCAGAAGCCTGTCCTTGCGGGCACTGACCCGATGGGTGGTCAGGCCCCGCTCCGCCGAGCGCTCGGCGTCGTCGTCCTCGGCCGGCAGGGCGACCAGGCGCACCGGTTCGTCGCTGCCCTGGCCCAGGAGGGCGTAGACCCGGTCGGCGATGCCGTTGGGCCGGGTGAGATCGGCGCCGACGGGCACCGCGTAGTCGGGCGGCGGCCCCTGGCAGGCGGCCAGGATGAGCAGCGCCTCGGAGGACACGTCGCGGGCGAGTTGCTCGAACGTGCCGAGAAACGTGCGGCCCGGCCCGTTCACGTCGTCGATCTCGGGAATCAGAACCACGAAGGCCCAACGGCGCCGGGCCCATCGGTGGCTCAGCGGAGTCCTGCGGCGGGTGGCCCGGCGCACATCGTCGAGGAGGGCGCGCAGCAGCAGACGGCGCACCCGCGGATCCTCCCGACCCAGGTCGCTCTCCCGGCAGAAGGCGAGGGCCGCGTCCAGGAAGCAGGAGGCGCCCAGCTCGTCGGAGACCCAGCGCAGCCCCCAGTGCCGTAGATAGAAGCCGTAGCAGGCCTTGGGCAGGCCGACGACCAGCGCCGACACGATCCACTGGAGCCAGCCGGTCATGGTGTGCTGGCCGAAGGAGCCCGCGAGTCTGTCGCCGAGGCCCAGGATCCTGCTCCGTTCCAGCAGCGCGGCATACAGGCCGTCGAGGAGCGGCCGCTGCCGGGCCCGCAGATTGCCCGTGCCGCGTGCCAGGTCGAGCACGGCCCGGCAGGTGTGGAAGGCCGGCAGCCGCAGGGTGCCCGACGGCATGGTGAGCTCGAACCGCTGCGCCACGTGGTCCGCCGCCGCGACGAACCCGCCGTCCAGCGTGCCGTCGTCGAGCACGGCGTGCGGCACCTGGAACAGGGAGTCGCCGCGGCCCCTGGTGAGCCGGTGTTCGTACTCGCGGACCAGGCGTGCCGGAGCGCGTACGTCGCCGCCGTCCTCCCTGGCCAGCACCAGAGCCGGCACGCGCGCCGCCCCCGACCTCCGGGCCACGAAGACGTCGATCTGCCGTATCAGGCGATCCGACCACCGGGGGTGGGCCAGAGATGTCCCAGGGCCGCGAATTGCGTCGCGCACTCGGTGCCTCCAAGGGGAGAGAGCCCCTCCAGGGGGAGAGAGAAGGAGGCCCAACATGCCATGGAGAACTGACGGGAAATCATGCTATTTCCTTCAATGCAGCCCGATGAACGCTTCTGATCGGTCCCCGACCGTACGAGGGCAGCCGGTGACGCAGGAAGTGTGAACGCGCGAGACCCCGGGTCGCGGCGGACCCGGGGTCTGGGCGGTCGGGCCGGAAGCGGCAGCCGGACCGGACTCAGAAGTGTGACTAGTAGCAGTAGTTGGCGAACGCCGGGTTGAGGAACGAGAACAGGCCGAGGCTGTTGCCGCACGCGTTGACCGGGACGGCGACGGGAAGCTGGACGACGTTTCCGGAGAGGAAGCCGGGGCTGCCGATGGCGGCACCGGTCACCACCGGGTCGGGGTCCGCGGCCTGGGCGGCGGTGGCTCCGGCGAGAGCGAGGGTGCCCGTGAGGACGGCGGTCAGGGCTGCGGCGCGGATGCGCATGGTCGGTCTCCCTTGTCGAAGTGAGGGTGTCTCCATCAGACGCGGACTTCCCGAGGGGGCGCATGTGGTGCTAGGCCGGACGGAACGCCATCGGACCGCGCGCTACCCGTGCGGGTGTGTGCGTGTCCGCGTGTCCCTTGCGACGGAAGCGCGGCACGCCATAAGTTACCTGTCAGTAGATTCGCTCCCCCTCAATCCCCGGCCCGCGCCGCGCGGAACCGGCCTACCCGCAACCGCCCGAGGAGCCGTCCATGCCCGCGCTCGACCGCCAGGACAACGTCTTCGTCCTCGACTTCGGAGACGGCGAGAACCGCTTCCACCCCGACTGGATCGACTCCGTCAACGCCGCGCTCGACGAGGTGGAGAAGGCGGACGGCCCGCGCGCCCTGGTGACCGCGGCGACGGGCAAGATCTACTCCAACGGCCTCGACCTGGAGTGGATGCTCGCCCACGCCGACCAGCACCAGGAGTACGTCGTTTCCGTGCACGCGCTCTTCGCCCGGTTCCTGTCCCTGCCGCTGGTCACCGTCGCCGCGCTCCAGGGACACACCTTCGCCGCCGGTGCGATGGTCTCCCTGTCCCACGACTTCCGGGTGATGCGCGCCGACCGCGGCTTCTGGTGCCTGCCCGAGGTCGACATCAACATTCCCTTCACGCCTGCCATGTCCGCCCTCATCCAGGCCCGGTTGACTCCGCAGACCGCGCACGAGGCCATGGCCACCGGCCGCCGCTACGGCGGCGTGGACGCCGCGGCCGCCGGAATCGTCGACCGTGCCGTGCCCGAGGACGTGGTCCGGGAGACCGCCGTCGAGATCGCCCAGGCGCACGCGGGCAGGGCGGGCGACACCCTCGGCACCATCAAGGCCCGCATGTACGCACCGGTGCTCGCCGCGCTCCGGGACACGGTCAACCCGCTCGGCTGAGGGGGTCCGAGGCCCTTGTTACCCACTTTCGGGTGACGGGGGCCGGTGCGGGCCCGGCAGCGGGGCGGAATCCGGCATCAGGAACATAGGTGGGCGTTACAGGCGACGGTCACGAGGATGTGCCCGATCTGTAACGGGCGTCGCGGCATCGCGGACGTCCCACCTGCGCGCCGGAAGGTGTGGGTGCGCGGTCGATCGACCGCCACCTCCACACCCTCGAAGGGGGACTCCGTGTCCGCTTCCGCATCCCTCGCCGCCCGCCGCCTGACCGCTGCCACCGCCCTGGCGGCAGCGGTGGTGAGTGCGGCCGCACTGCCGGCCGCGGCCGCCGACCGCCCCGTCCCGGGCCGGGGCGACCGCATCGTCATCAGCGACGTACGCCACGACGCGCAGCGCGGCGGCTTCCGCTCCAACCGCCTGCTGAACCAGGAATGGGTGGAGATCACCAACAACGACCGGCGCGGCCTCGACCTGGAGGGCTGGACGCTCTCGGACGCCGACGGCCACACCTACGCCTTCCGTCACTACCGGCTGGACGGACACTCCTCGGTCCGCGTGCACACCGGATTCGGCCGGGACGACATGCGTGACGTGTACCAGGACCGGCGTGACTACGTATGGGACAGGGGTGGGGACTCCGCAGTCCTGCGCAACAACCGGGGCCGCATCGTGGACGCCAGGTCCTGGGGCGACGAGCGGCGCCACGCGGGTGAGGGCCGTGACGACCACCGCCGCGACGACCACCGCGACGGCAGCCGCAGTGACCACCGCGACGACAACCGCGGTGAGCACCGTGGTGGCGGCCGAATTGACCACCGTGACGGCAACCGCGACGAGCGTCGCGACGGCCACCGCCGCGACGACCGCCGGGATGGAAGCCGCGACGACCACCGCGAAAACCGCCACGAGGGCAACCACGACAACCACCACGGCGGCAACCGGCACTGAGCGGTCACGACCAGCGCGCCGCCCCCGCTCCCGTCAGGGCGGCGGCGTGCCCGTGGTCCCACAGGCACACCAGACTGCGATCGCCGCCCTTGTCCGCGATGTTGGCGTTGACGTCGGAGAGGAAGGTGGTGAGGAACGGCTGGCGGCCGTGCCAGCGACGGGCGAACCACTCGGCCACCTCCTCCCGGCCCAGCAACTGGGCCATCGGCCCGGACGCGAGCACCAGCACATCGCCGGGACGGGTGACCACCCGCAGCCGGACGATGTCCGAGCCGTCCGGTGCGACGCCGGGAAGCCTGCGGGACGCCAGCGCCGGGTCGGGGGTCACCAGGGTCGTCCAGCGGGGCGCGTTCCCCGGCTCACCCTCGACGCGCAGCCTCAGCAGTGCCACGTCGCCGATCCCGAACACCAGATGCCGGCGCTCTCGCCGGTCTCCCAGCTCGGAGAGAAGCCCGTAGAGGGACGTCGTCACATGCGCGTCGTCGCGCGCCGTCACCACCCCGGCGGTGTTCGCCCGCGCCACCAGCCGCACCGAGTTGGCGACGCCCGCGAGCACGCTGCGCAGCGCAGGTCCGATCGACGGGTCGTCGTCCTCGGCGAACGGGCCGTTGGTGAACAGGTTGGCGCCGGAGGACAGTTGGGTGACCAGCGTGCGGCAGGCCGCGGTCGCGCCGGACTGGGAGAGCAGCGCGTCAGGGTCTCCGGCCGCCACCGCGCTCAGCAGCACGGGCGCGCCGAACCCGGCGGCCAGCCGCAACTGCACGGCGTCCCGCCGGTGTTCACGGTCCTCGCGGTGGCGTGCCCCGCGCACGGAGGCCGCCCGGACCACGAGCGGACCGAGGTCGGCCCCGTCGACGACGCTGTCGGCGGCCGAGTCACGGCCCAGGGGGAGTTCCCGGGGAACGGCGGGAGTCGATGCCCGAGCGGTCGGCGGCACGGCGTCCTCCACCTCCTCCAGGCGCTTCTTCAGCAGCCGCACTTCCGCCTCGGCGGCGGCACGCGCCGCCCGGATCGCCGTCAACTCCCGCTCAGCGGAAGCCTGCTGGGCCAGTGCCTGCTCGGCCCGG
This sequence comes from Streptomyces sp. NPDC086787, assembly GCF_044745865.1. NCBI lineage: Bacteria > Bacillati > Actinomycetota > Actinomycetes > Kitasatosporales > Streptomycetaceae > Streptomyces > Streptomyces sp. NPDC086787. The sequence continues at coordinate 44,401 of NZ_JBIVBC010000010.1, forward strand.
GCGTCCGACGCCTGCACCGCGGCGCGGGCCTGCTCCAGTTGACCACCGCTCTCGCTGACCGCGCTCATCAGTGCGGCCCGTTCGGCTCGCCACTCCTCCATGCTCCTGGCCCGGTCGGCCTGGTGAACCGCGTACTGCTGGGCACGCTCCGCCTCGGCCGAGCCGCGCAGGGAGTGGGCCTGAGCCCTCATCCGGCGCCGCAGCAGCGCGATGACCACCACACTCGCCGCCAGGAGGACCCCGAGCACCAGCGCTGTCATGCGGCTTCTCCGTCTCTTGTGTCTCTGTCTCTTGTGTCTCTGTGTTCTCTTGCGACTGCCGTTGCGGCAACTCGTGCGGCCTTCGCGGCCGCTGCCGCGGCGTTTCGGCGGCTAGCCACGTCCGACCCCCCTTACCACTCGGCCCTTGCGCAGACACGGCGCGTTGCGCTCCGCGTCCGCCCGGAGCAGGGGCGGTGAGGCGATCCACTGGACCGGCGGGCTGACGCGGTCGCAGATGTCGGGCTGCTCGAAGTAGTCGTTTCCCCGTGGCCCGGTGAACAGCGCGGTCAGCTCGTCCGGGTCGGTCACGGCCCGGCGGCCCGCCCACCCGGCGGTGTGGGCCAGCTGCTGGGCGACGGACAGCCGCCAGTTCCACCACCAGCTCCCCGCGAGCGCCGGGGCCTGGTGGTGGAAGGCCAGTACGGCGTCCAGGGAGTGCAGCCAGTTCACCGCGAACTCGGCGTCCTGCGGCTGCGCCCACCCCCAGCCCGCCACCGGCTCCGGGTACACGCTCGCCAGCAGGGTGAGCGAGCGTGTCGCCTTCCTGCGGAAGTCCTTGCGCTCCCAGGGGATCCAGCGCCGGGTGCGGGCGTCCTGCCAGCGGCCGAGTCCCGGATCGAGACCCAGCAGCCGGTCCGCCTGCCAGATCTGGAGCAGCACCGTGAGCAACAGGTCGTTCTCGCGCGGGGAGACGAGGAGCAGCGCGAGCCGCTCTCTGGCGGAGTCCTCCGTCTCGCCGGCCAGGGCCGACTCCAACAGCTCGGTCACCTCCCGGCGTTCACCGTCCGAGAGCCCCGCCCAACCGGGAACCTCGGTGCTCAGCCGTACCTCCTCGACCCCGTGGCCGGGGAGCGCGGGCACGGCGATCACGTCCGGCGCGGGCTCGCGGCCCTCGCCGATCCCGCCCCGTCCGTCCGGGCGGTCGAGGCCGCCCCGCCCGTTCGGGCCGCCGGCCCCGGATTCGGCGGGTGTGCCGGGGCCGGGCTCCAGGCCGCACTGCCGTGCCAGTACGGCGAAGACCGACGCCTCCTGGAGCCGATCCGCCTCACTCAGCCGCAGCAGCGCGAGGTGGACACGGGTCCACAGGGCCGCGGTGTCCTCGTCCGCGGGCGCCGGCTCGGTGCCGAAGGCGAAGTCCGAGTCCCGGTACCGCTCCCACATGTCGGCCACGGCGAGCTCCAGTTGGCCGTGGAAGCGGATCTGCCGTGCCTCGTCCCGGGCGCGTGCCGCCCTTGCCGCAGCGGCCTGCGCCTCGGCCAGGCTGTGCAGTTCGCGGTCGGCCTGCGCGTCGGCCTCCTCCCGGCGCAGGCGCTCCTGGTCCGCCGCCTCGACCGCCCGCCGGGCCCGCTCGTCGGCGGCGGCACACGCCTCCCGCTGCTCGGCGGCGGCCTGTTCGGCGGCGTGGGCCTCCGCCTCGGCCGAGCGCGCCAGCCGCTTGGCCTCGGTGGACTGCCGTAGCGCGGCGGCCGACCGGCGCCGGGCCTCCTCCACCTCGGCCTGTGCCTGCAGCTGTTCCCGGCGGTGCTCCTCGGCGTCGTCCTCCGCCCGCTGCCGTTCCGCCTCGGCGTCGGCGCGTGCCGACTTCGCGACGCGCGCCTCGTCCGCCGCCGTACGGGCTCTCTCCAGCGCGGCGCGCGCCTCTTCCTTCGCCGTACCGGCCGCCTCACCCGCGGCGAGTGCCTCCTGCCGGGCGAGGTCGGCCTCGTCCCGCGCGGCACGGGCCGCGGCGACCTCGGCGTCCTTGACCTCCCAGGCCCGGTGCGCGGCCATGCGGGCCCGGACCGTGGCGTTCGCGGCGTCCCGTGCCGCCTCGGCGGCCGCCTGCGCGTGCCGGACCGCCTCCAGCGCGCCGTCCTCGTCCGCCCCGGCGCCGGTGGACGGCCGACCGGCGGCGAACGGTGCCGTCCCGGCCCGTGCTCCGGTCGCGGCGCCGCCCTCGCGCACCGTCCAGTTCAGGTCGCTGTGCCAGTCCTCGACGACCCTGGCCGCGTCGTCCGCCACCCGGGTCAGGGCGCCGCCCAGCGCTTCGGTCAGCAGGGCCAGCCCGTCCAGCAGGGGGCCGGCGGCAGGGGAGCCGGGGCGCAGCTCGGCACACGCCCGCTCGGCGAACCTGGTGAACCTCCTGCGCGCCTCGTCCAGTTGCTCCTCGGGGGAGCGGGCGTCGGTGTGCTGTTGCTCGTTCACCATCAGTGTTCTCCGCTGTCGGGGTCCCAGCCGGGCTGGTAGTCGCTGGTCGACATCTCCATGGGGAGGCGGTACACCCAGCCGGGCCGCTGTTCGGCCTCGGCGAAGCTCGCCACCTGCGGCGCGGGCAGGGCGCCGCGGTGCAGCCGCAGGTCCCCCCTGGCGTCCAGCGTGATACGGACCGGACTCGACTGGGCGTTGGGGTTGGCGGCCGGAACCGGGAGCCTGCCGAGCGGAACCGGATCACCGCCGTCCGGATCGCGCATGGAGAAGTACAGGTACTCCGGGTTGTCGGCGAGTTCGAGTACGGCGATCCGGCCGGGGGTGGGCTCGACCAGCGGGTCGGGGTGCGCGCCCACGTGGAACAGGTCGGGCAGATAGGTGAGCAGCGGGTCTCCGGCGGGGTCGGTGGCCTTGAAGACGGGGTGCAGCACGCACCCCGGGGTGCCCCACTCGTGCGACGAGGCACACAGGTCGCCCGCGACCCGGACGGTCGGCTGCTGCGCGGAGATCCGCAGCCGGTCCCCCGCACGGTTGTTGAGGGCGAGGCAGTCGCGCCCGTCCGTCACGGGGACGCCGGGCAGCCAGTAGTGCTGACGGGGGCCGTGCCGGAACTCGGCCGTCAGGTTGAGCCACTCGTCCACGCAGACGCGGAAGCGCATCTCCGCCCCGTGGTCGAAGTCCCAGGCCGGTGAGGCCATGTCGCAGCCGGCCTGCGACGCCCTGTTCTCCACCTCCAGGATTCCCCATGGGATGGGGCTGCTGCCCGCACGGGGACGGATCACGCTGGGCGTGCGGACCACCTGCCGCCAGCCGCTGGCCAGCCCCAGTGACCCGTCGGCCCCCATCTGCTCGAAGGGTGTCCCGGAGGCGAAGATCTCCTCCGCGTTCGCCGCCAGGCCCTCCAGGGCGAAGTCGCACGGCAGACAGCTGAACAGGCTCTGGGAGATCAGCGACAGCTCCGAGCGGATCATCCGCCCGGACTCCTGGCGGAACACCCCGACCCGGCCACGGACCCGGTGCAGCCAGGCGGCCCCGAGCGAGGTCGCCTGCTTGGCGAGGAACCCCGTCTCGGTCTCCAGCCGCTCCGGGTTCCAGTCGACCTTGCGGGTGACCCGGCCGTGCAGGTAGTCGGCCTTCTTCAGGGCATGGGTGACCGCCCGGCGCACGGCCGCCATGGTGCTGCTGCGTCCGGCGAGGACCACCTGGTCGAGGAACGGCGCGGGCGCCGTGACCGCGGCCCGCCTGGGCTGCCCGCCGTCGGCGGCGGGCACCGCGCTCAGCCGCCGGAACGCGTCGGACACCAGGCCCGCCGCCATCTCGGCCGCCTGCCGCACGATGGGCTCGATCAGCATCCGGAACTCGTCCTGCGAGAACACCACCGGACCGCTGAGGTCCTTCAGCTGCTCGAAGTGCTCCCGCAGATCGGCGACTTCGTCGTTGGTGAGGTCCGCGTCCCCCTTCTCCTCACCCAGCACCCGCTTGATCCGCTCGGCCAGCCGCCACAGTCCGCTGAACCCGACCTCCCGCTGGCGGGCCTCCTCCTCGTCCTCCAGGTCGCGCCCGAACACCCGCCAGTGGGTGGGCAGTTCGCGCCGAAGGATGTCCCGGACCCCGGCGTCCACCAGGGTCTCGCGGTTCCCCTCGGCCTGCCGGGCCACCCGTGCGGACAGCGACTCTCCCGTCCCGTCCGGGTCCCCCTTGCCGACCTTGTCCAGCAAGGTCGCCTTCACCCAGTACAGGACCAGCAGGGTCAGCAGGTCGCCGCCGAGCTGGCTGTGTCCGATGGTGCCGAGGATCCGGGGCTCCAGCTCGTAGGCGCGGCCCGAGGTGAAGCGCTCGGCCGGTTCGAGCGCCGGGGTGAAGTCCCGCAGGATCAGGTCCAGCAGCGCGATGTCGGTGGTGCCGCCGCCGATGTCGACGACGAGCATGATGCTGCGCCAGGTGTCCGGCTCGCCGGGCACCGGCCGGGAGGATGCGCGCAGGCTCTCCAGGCCCACGTCCAGGTTCCCGGTGAGGTCACGCATCACGAAGTAGAGCCCGGCCGCCAGGCCCTCGTCGATGATCAGCTCCACGTGCGGGACCGACAGGGCCTGCTGCACGAGGGTCTTCAGCTGCGCCCTCGCCTCCGGTGACGCGGACGTGGGGAAGGTCAGCAGGACCGTCCCCATGGGCGCGGCGGCTCCGGGCGCCTCGCCGTGCGCGACCCGCTCGGCCTGGTCCACCAGCAGGTGGTAGACGTGCTGGGCGAGATGCGCCGGTGACGTTCCCTGCTCCGTCGCCCTGCTGACCGGTGTGGTCAGCAGTTTGCGCTTGATCCCGGTGATTCCCTCGGTCTCCTCCGGCGTGAGCTCGTAGGCCTTGCCCCGGGCCCTGGACACCCCCGGACGGTCCTGGTTCCCGTGCACCTCGCGCAGCGAGGTGGCGGGCGCCCGGGTGGGCGTGCTGCCCTGGCCGTAGCCGAACTCGACCGGGCCGAGCTGGTGCAGGTCCAGCGCGGGGGTCCGTACCGTGGTGGTCACCAGCCGGTGCAGGCGTTCGACCAGCCAGTCCCGCAACTCCATGTCCTGGGTGCCGGTGCGGGTCTCCTCCACCCACAGCAGGACCCGCGTCGCGACGGCGAGGTTGTCGAGCCGCACCAGCGCCTCGGCGCCCGCCAGGGTCCGGCCCAGCGGGCCGCCGATCTCCAGCTGTGCCGCGCGCAGTTGTTCGAGGGCGCTCTTCCAGGCGCGCGGGGCGTCGTCCGGCGGCGCCGTCAGCGCGCGCAGCCCGTCGGCCAGCGCTGCCGCCTGGTCGGCGTCGACGTGTCTGCCGGTGTTGTGCCGGAGCAGCAGGGTGACCGTGGACGCGGTGGTGCCGAAGTCGACGGCCAGGGCCCGCCCGTCGGCCGGTCCCTCCGGTGGCGGGCGCAGCACCAGGTACTCGGGGGCCGGTGGCCGGGGTGCGGGCGCGGGGCGTCCGGGCGGCCACAGGTGCAGGACGACCGAGGCGGGCGCGGTGCCCGGCGCGGTCGGCCCGGTGTACTGGACGCGCCAGGTGACGGTGATCTGGAGTGGCTGGGCGTCCGGGACGGGAGTGTCCGCGGACGCCCGCGGGTGTACCGCGAACAGCGGCAGCCGGGCTCCGTGCGAGATCCGTCGCCGCCCGTCCACCAGGAACGCGCCGTGTTCGCCGGCCGACCAGGCCCGGGGGAGCGCGTTGGTGAGCAGGGCCGGCAGGCGTTCGCCCTCCGGCTGCTGCACCTCCACCTGGGCGGGCAGGTGCGCGGTGAGGTGGGCGGGCGCGCCGATCTGTTCCAGCTCCACGTCGGGCAGCAGATAGCCCTCCGCGTCCGGGATCAGCGTGAAGGCCGCGGAGCCGTCGGCGATCACCTGTGCGAGCGGCGGCGCGGACGGGGACACGGTCGGGGGAGGGGCGTGCGGCGGCGGGTCCGGGATGACCGTGTCGTCTTCCGGGTGGCCGGTGCCGGCGGCCTGGTGCAGCGGCTGGCCCGGCTGCAACGGGACACCCGGTGCCGGTGCGGCGGCGCGGTCCGTCGGCGCGGGGCCGTACGAGGTGGCCCGTCGCGCCGAGGGCGCGGGGCCGTACGACGGGGCCGGGCCCGCCGGGTCCGGCGCCTCCTCGGGCGGTGTGCCCGGGCCGGGCCGGCCGTCCTGCTCCGGTACCGCGAACATGACACGTAGCGCGCTGTTGCTCATCGGTCTCCCCCGCCTCGGCGTTCGCCGTTCTGCCATCTGCGGATCAGTTCGTCGACGCCCACCGGACGCGGACCTTCGTCCGGGACCTCGCCCGCGTGCTCCGTGTGCGTGTGCTCCTGGGTGGGGCCGGGCTGCTGCCGGGTGGCCGTGGGCCGGAAGGCCTCCTGGTCGAGCAGCGACTCGCGGGCACCGTCGAAGTTGTCCCGGAACACCTGGAGCACCCGGCGCAGCAGGCCGTGCAGCTGGGCACCGACCTGGTCGGCGGCCGCGTCCGCGATCGAAGCGCGCATCTGGAGCACCGTGAGCGGATGACGGCTGCGCTCGTCGGACTCGGTGTTGCCGTTGTCGCTCTCGGCGTGCCAGGGCAGCGCGTGGCCGGGCTGGAGCGGGAAGGCGTGGGCCGGTTCCACGGCCGTCGCCGCCAGGAACTTCGGCGCCCTGGCGGCCACATGCGCCACCAGCGCGTCCACGTCCAGGTCGTTGAGCAGGTCTTCGAGGATGTCCGGGGTCTGCATCCGCCGGGTGTACAGGTCGGGCAGCAGCAGAGCCGAGTCCTCGTCGGAGTCGAGCCAGCTCCGGAAGGCGCCGACCTCCTCGGACCAGTAGCCGCGCCAGTCCTCCAGCCAGGTCTGGAGTCGTTCCAGGTCGTGGGCGCGCTGGTCGGTGAGGACCCGCTGGAAGAGTTGCTGGAAGACGGCGGTGTCGTCGGCCGACGGCCGGGTACGGCGCCGGCGGCTCAGGCTCAGTTCGTCGTCCTCCTGCGGCTGCCCGTGCGGCACCAGATGGTCGGGACTGCGCTGCGCCCGCTGGAGCAGCTGCTCCCACCAGTGGGAGCTGTAGACGGCGGTCCGGACCGCGGCCCGGCTGGTCTCCACCTCCGGCGGTGTGGGGGCCTCGGGCAGCTTCAGCAGGTGCTCCTCGTCGAGGAGTTCGATGTCGTCCAGGATCCGGTCGATCAGCTGCCCCAGTTCACGGAAGCGGGCGGCCGCCTCCCGGTACGCCTCCGCTTCCGGGGGTTCGTCGCGCGGGGCGACCCGCCGGTAGGCCCGCAGCGCCTGGTCGAGTTCGCGCTGGGCGGCCCGTGCCCGTTCCAGCCGGTGGACGTCCCCGTGCCGGACCAGGTGTTCCTGGACACCCCGCCGGATCGTGTCCAGACCGCCGTCCTCCTCGAAGGAGCGCAGCCGCTGCGCCCAGCGGCTGCCCGGCTGCTCCCGCTCCAGCAGTGCCGCGAACTCGCTCCAGGTGGGCCGGTTCGGGTCCGACGCCCGTTCGGCGCCGTGCCGGAGCACGTCACGGGTCTGCTTCGAGACGTCCCCCCAGGGCTGCTGCTCCCTGAGGATGCCGGTCACGGCCGAGGCCAGGAAGATCTGGTCCCGGTTGTCCCCCTGCCCGATGATCTTCGGCGCGAAGGCGGCCAGGCTGTTCAGGGAGTCCACCCGGTCGAGCCCGGTGCCGGACTGCTGCCCGGCCTCCAGGGTGGGCACCACGATGCGGTCGAACTGGTTGGCCACCAGCAGCGCCGCGGTGCCGAGCGCCTCCTGACTGCGTCCGTCGGCGGCGAGCATCTGCCAGAAGTCGAGGGCGATGTCCGACGGCAGATGGTGTGCCGGGAGCACCAACAGGATCGAATGGATGTCCTGGAGGGCCTGACGGCTCAGGTTGCGGTCGCGGCCGAAGGAGCCGACGGCACCGACTCCGGGGAAGTCGAGGATCTGCACGTCACGGCCGTCCAGCAGTTCGTGCAGCGGCCAGTGCGCGGGGTCCACCTCGACGGTCTGCTCGACTCGCTCGACCAGAGGGAAGCAGTCGGACAGCGCCGATCCGCCCGCTGTCACCCGCTCACGGGTGATGGTGAGTTTGCGGGGTGTGGGCGGCGCGTCCGGGGTGGGGGCGGCGACGGGCAGTTCCAGCACCCTCCGTACGGTCGCGGTGTCCAGTTCCACCGGTCCGGAGCCGAGCAGCTCCTGCTCGCCCTGTTCGGCGTCGCGGAAGCGGAGCAGTTCGAGGGCGGCGTCCCGGCAGCGCGAGGAGATCAGGTCGTAGGGCACGACCGGCAGCCCGGGTACCTGCTGGCCCCACAGGCACCGGTACCAGCCGAGGAACGGCGCCCAGCCCTGCGCTCCGCCCACCAGGTCCGTGCCGCCCAACACCTGTCCGGCCCTCAGCTGGGGTAACTGCTCGTCGAGCAGGCGCGCCAGCTCCTGGGTGATCTCCCGGACGCAGGAGGCGAGCCGGTCCCGGGTCATGAAGTGGATCTTCGAGGTGCCGCCGAGCCTGGTGCCCTCTTCGCGCGCTCCCTCGCGCAGCCGCAGCACGGTGATGTTGCCGGTGGTCGGACGCTCTTCCACCGGCAGCAGGTCGGGCCGCCCCAGCAGGGCGCCCAGGAGCAGTGACTTTCCCACCGTGAACTCGCCGACGACGGCGAGCGAGATGGGGGCCGAGGCCCTGGCTCTGACCTTCGCGGCGGCCCGTGCCAGCGCCCCCCGGGCGGTGGCCTCCTCCTCGCCCGCGGGTGGGTCGAGCGAGTCCAGGAAGGACTCGACATCCCTTACGTATTCCCCCAGTTGACCGAGCGACAGCTGACGTGCCAACGGATTCCCCCCTGTGCTGATGAACCGACCGGGCGGCTGGTGCCGACCGGCCCCGGGCGTGAGTGAGGAAGAGCGCGCGCCGGACGAGGTCCGGGGCGCACTCGGCGTCGGGTCGTCGGGACGTGCGCGGCGGTCTCCCGCGGTCGCGGGCAGGCCGACTCGCCCGGCTCCTCACGTGGACCGGGCCGACTCAGGGCGACAGCCCCAGCTCTTGTTTCCCGGACACGGCCGTCAGCGCCCCGGGCTCCGCTCGCACGGACAACGACATCCCCCCTCACGTCCTTGGGCCGCTCGGGCAGCCGTACAGACGCGCACTCGCCGGAACGTCGAACGCCCGGCAGGCAGCGGAACCACTGTAAGGAAGGCCGCCTCCCGACTGCGGCGACTTCGTAAAAGTGGCCCACTAAACGAACACATCTTCCATACCCGCCCTTCCTGACTCTTCACCCTCAAGTAGTGGTTTGTATGGGTAAGTTCGTACTCGGCGGCGATCTCGCGATGGCCGTACCGGATGAGGTGAGCCGTCGGGAGCCGATGTGGACTACTACGACCTGGGTGGGTACGGGCGGCCGGTGACGACGTCGTCCGCCGAGGCGCAGCTCTGGTTCGACCGCGGGCTGGTGTGGACGTACGCCTTCAACCACGAGGAGGCCGTGCGCTGTTTCGAGGCGGCCGCCGGGGCGGACCCCGACTGCGCCATGGCGTACTGGGGGGTGGCCTACGCTCTGGGCCCGAACTACAACAAGCCGTGGGACTTCTTCGACGAGCGGGACCTCGCGCGGACGGTGGAACGTACCCACGACGCCGTGGAGCGCGCGCACGACAGGGCGGCGGTCTCGGCCACTCCCGTGGAACGCGCGCTGATCGAGGCGCTGCGCGCCCGCTACCCGAGCGGGCGGCCCGAGGACCCGGCCGGGCTGTCGGTGTGGAGCGAGGCCTACGCCGACCGTATGCGCGACGTGCACCGGCTGGCCCCGGACGACCTCGATGTGACGACGCTCCACGCGGACGCCCTGATGAACCTGACTCCCTGGCAGCTGTGGGACATCCGCACCGGGGAGCCGGCCGCGGGCGCGCGCACCGTGGAGGCGCGGTCGGCGCTGGAGCGGGCGATCGCCACGGAGGCGGGCACCCGGCACCCCGGGCTGCTGCACCTGTACATCCACCTCATGGAGATGTCCCCGACTCCCGAGACCGCGCTGCCGGTCGGTGACCTGCTGCGCGGTCTCGTTCCCGACGCGGGTCACCTGGAGCACATGCCGTCGCACCTGGAGGTGCTGTGCGGCGACTACCGCAGAGTGGTGAGCGACAACGCGGCGGCGGTCGCCGCCGACGAGAAGTTCACCGCGCGGGAGGGCGCGCTGAACTTCTACACCCTCTACCGGTGCCACAACCACCACTTCCGGATCTACGGCGCCATGTTCCTCGGCCGCTTCCGGGACGCGCTCGACGCGGCCGAGCGGCTGGCGGCCGCCGTGCCGGAGGAACTGCTGCGGGTGCAGAGCCCACCCATGGCCGACTGGCTGGAGGGCTTCCTCGCGATGCGGGCGCACGTCCTGATCCGGTTCGGCCGGTGGGAGGACATCCTGCGCCTGCCCGCGCCCGCCGACCCCGGGCTGTACTGCGTGAGCACCGCGATGCGCCACTACGCGCGCGGAGTCGCGTTCTCCGCCACCGGCCGGGTCCCCGCCGCCGAGGCGGAGCGTGAGCGGTTCCGGGAGGCGGTCGCCCGGGTCCCCGAGACGCGCATGCTGTTCAACAACACCTGCCGGGACATCCTCGCCGTCGCCTCCGCGATGCTCGACGGTGAACTGGACTACCGCAAGGGCGACCACGACGCGGCCTTCGCGGCCCTGCGCCGGTCGATCGAACTGGACGACACCCTCCCCTACGACGAACCGTGGGGCTGGATGCAGCCGACCCGCCACGCCTACGGCGCCCTGCTCCTGGAGCAGGGCCTGGTCGCGGAGGCGGAGGCGGTCTACCGGGCCGACCTGGGCCTCGACGACACGCTGCCGCGGCCCCAGCAGCACCCGGGCAACGTCTGGTCCCTGCACGGGTACCACGAGTGCCTGCGGCGGCTCGGCAGGACGGGCGAGGCGCGGATCGTGGCCCAGCAGCTGAAACTCGCCGCCGCGACGGCGGACGTACCGATCACGGCCTCCTGCTTCTGCCGCACGGACACGGGGGAGCGGGCCGCTTCCGACCGCAACTGCTGTGACTGACCTGTGCGTTCCTCTTGACTCGGCATACAACAGTGGCCATCCTCGTCGCGTATCTTGCGCGGGTCATGACAACATCAGGCCAGGATCCGCGGGACGCGGCCCGGCCCGACCGTCGGCCGCGCATTCCGCCGACCGAGGGACGTGGGCCGTGCCCCTGACCAGTCGCCCGTACCGCCGACGCAAACCCGTCGCCGCCCTGTCGCTGCTCCTGCTCGTACTGTCCTTCGCCCTCGGCCCCACCCCGAGTTCGGCGGCCGGGAACAACTGGTGGGACCCGATCGCACGGCCCACGCCGGACTCCCAGATCAACGTCACCGGCGAGCCGTTCACCGGCACCGACGCGGACGGCCGCGTACGCGGCTTCGTCGACGCCCATGACCACCTGTTCGCCAACGAGGCCTTCGGCGGCCGGCTCATCTGCGGCAAGGTGTTCTCCGAGGCCGGCGTCGCCGACGCGCTCAAGGACTGCCCCGAGCACTACCCCGACGGCTCCCTCGCCATCTTCGACTTCATCACCAAGGGCGGCGACGGCCGGCACGATCCCGTCGGCTGGCCCACCTTCAAGGACTGGCCCGCCCACGACTCGCTGACCCACCAGCAGAACTACTACGCCTGGGTGGAACGCGCCTGGCGCGGCGGCCAGCGGGTGCTCGTCAACGACCTCGTCACCAACGGCGTGATCTGCTCGGTGTACTTCTTCAAGGACCGCAGCTGCGACGAGATGACCTCGCTCAGGCTCCAGGCCAGGATGACCTACGACCTCCAGTCCTACGTCGACAGGATGTACGGCGGCCCCGGCAAGGGCTGGTTCCGGGTCGTCACCGACAGTGCCCAGGCCCGCGACGTCATCAAGCAGGGCAAGCTGGCGGTCATCCTGGGCGTGGAGACGTCCGAGCCCTTCGGCTGCAAGCAGATCCTGGACATCGCCCAGTGCGGCAAGGCGGACATCGACAAGGGCCTCGACGAGCTGTACTCGCTCGGCGTGCGCAGCATGTTCCTGTGCCACAAGTTCGACAACGCGCTGTGCGGCGTCCGCTTCGACTCCGGCTCCCTCGGCACCGCCATCAACGCCGGGCAGTTCCTGTCCACCGGCACCTTCTGGAAGACCGAGAAGTGCACCGGCCCCCAGCACGACAACCCCATCGGCTCGGCCGCGGCACCCGGAGCCGAGGCGAAACTCCCGCCGGGCGTGAGCGTCCCCTCGTACAGCTCGGACGCCCAGTGCAACACCCGCGGGCTCACCGACCTCGGTGAGTACGCCGTACGCGGCATGATGAAACGCAAGATGATGCTGGAGATCGACCACATGAGCGTCAAGGCCGTCGGCCGCGCGCTCGACATCTTCGAGGCCGACTCCTACCCCGGCGTCCTCTCCTCGCACAGTTGGATGGACATGGACTGGACCGGCCGGGTCTACGGCCTCGGCGGCTTCATCGCCCAGTACATGCACGGCTCGGAGGGCTTCGTCGCCGAGGCGAACCGCACCAAGTCACTGCGGGACAAGTACCACGTGGGCTACGGCTACGGCACCGACATGAACGGCGTCGGCGGCTGGCCCGGACCACGCGGCGCCGACGCCCCGAACAAGGTCACCTACCCCTTCCGCAGCGTCGACGGCGGCTCCCTGATCGACCGGCAGACCAGCGGACAGCGCACCTGGGACCTCAACACGGACGGAGCCGCGCACTACGGCCTCGTCCCGGACTGGATCGAGGACATCCGCAAGGTCGGCGGCCAGAACGTCGTGGACGACCTGTTCCGGGGCGCCGAGTCCTACCTCGGCACCTGGGGGGCCACCGAACACCACCAGGCCGCCACCGACCTCGCCCGGGGAGCATCCGTTTCGGCCAGCTCGACCGAGTGGAACCCCTTCGTCAGCTACGCCGCCGGCCGCGCCGTGGACGGCACCCGGGACACCCGCTGGGCAAGCGACTGGAGCGACGACCAGTGGTTGCGGATCGACCTCGGCTCCACCCATCGGGTCGGGAGCGTCACCCTCGACTGGGAGCGCGCGTACGCGAAGTCGTACCGCGTCGAACTCTCCACGGACGGGGAGAACTGGCAGACCGTCTGGTCCACGGCATCCGGTGACGGAGGCCTGGACACGGCGCGCTTCGACGGCGCCCCCGCCCGCTACGTCCGTATCCACGGCGTGCAACGCGGCACCGGCTGGGGGTACTCGCTGTACGACGTCGGCGTCCACAGCGACTGACGGCGCCGCCCGCACCGGCATCCCGCCCCTCCCGGGGATGCCGGTGCGCCCCACCAACCCCGCACGACTGTGGCCGGATTGGACGTCTGACGGATGGTCACACGCGGTGATACTCAGGGCAGGGCAATCCGCCCAATCCCTACCGTCCGGAGGCCACCCATGCCCCAGACCAGTGTTCACACCGCCGCCGTGCTCGAAGCGTGGCTGACCGGCGCCGACAGCGCGTACGGCCAGTCCAACCCGGCCGGTCCGCTCTACGTCGGCGGCGCCGCCGCCGAGGCCGCGCTCACCGACCCGAGCGACTCCCTGTACGGCTTCTGCTCCAGCCCGAGCGGATCCCGCGGCAGCTGGTGCTGCTGACCGGAAGAACACGGGGGAGCCGCGCACCGCGTCACGCGCGGTTCCCCTCAGGTGCCGGGACGCGAGACACGGCACGCGACGGACAGGGCGTGGAACACGGCGGGGACACAGACGGCGGACGGTGGGTGCAACGATGGCGGGGAAGCCGCAAGACACACAGGAGCGGGACGGTACCGAGTGGTTCGACCGGCCCGTGCGCACCATCGCCCGGCCCTGGCGGGAGGAACTGACCCGGCGGCTGGCCGCCGTGGACGCGCTGGACGACGAAGAGCGGCACACGGTCCTCGACGCGGCACACACCGCACTGCTCCAGTCCCTGCACGCCAAGCTGTCCCGGCTCTTCCTCATCGAACTGCACGCGCTGCGCCTGACGGCAGGCGCGGAGCCGACCGCCGAGGGAACCTCGCGGACCTGGGCCGCGTTCATCCAGCAGGCGGGCGAGGAGGGCTATCTCGGCCGGCTGACGGCCGTCCGTTACCCGACCCTCGGCCGCCGCGTCGCCTCCGTGGCACGACTGTCCGTCACGGCCGCGGCCACCTTCGCCGAACGGCTCGCCGCGGACCGCGACCTGCTGGCACCCCTGCTCGCAGCGGCCCCGGGCCGCCTGCGGGCCGTCGAGTTCGGCGCGGGCGACAGCCATCGCGGCGGCCTCACCGTCAGCCGCGCCGACTTCGCCCGCGGAACCGTCATGTACAAGCCCCGCCCGTCCGGGTCCGACGTGGCACTCGGCGACCTGCTGGACGAGCTCTACGCGGACTTCCCCGGCGCCCCGGCGCCGGACGAGCGCATCCGCGTGCCACGGACCCTGGTCCGCGGCGGGTACGGCTGGGCCGAGTTCGTCCGCCACCGCTACTGCGCGGACGAAGCCGAACTCGCCGCGTTCTACCGCAACGTCGGCCACTGGCTGGCCGTGCTCCGCCTCACCGGCGGCACCGACATGCACGCCGAGAACATGATCGCGGCAGGCCCCGTGCCGGTCATCGTGGACGCCGAAACCCTCTTCGACGCCCCCGCCCCCTTCCCGCCCAGCGGCCGGGGCGACGCCGTGGACCTGGCGGCCGCCGCCATCCGGCGCACCGTGCTGCGCACCGGGCTGCTGCCCGTGCGCGGCACCGGCTTCGCCCTCGGCGGAGTGGACATCTCCGGGGTCGGTGCGCTGCCCGGCCAGCAGCCGCTGATCCCCAACCCGGTGATCGCGGACGGCGGCACCGCGGCGGCCCGCTTCGAGGTGGACCTGGTGGCGATGCCCACGGCGGGCAACCACCCCAGCCCCACCCCGGTACTGAGCGCCTACTGGGACCGGATCCTGGCCGGGTTCCGTGAGATGACCGCCCATCTGCACCGCCCCGGAAGCGACCCCTACCGGCTGCTGCGCCGCTTCGAGGGCGCCCAGGCACGCCGCATCCTGCGGCCGACACAGGCGTATGTCGACATCGGCCGCATGCTGTGGCACCCGGCGTCCCTGCACGACGAACCGGCCGCCGTCGAACGCGCCCGGGACATCCTGCGGCGCAACGCCGAAGTACTGCCCGGCGCGCCGAAGGACCGCGCGACCATCGACGGCGAGACGGCGGAACTCCTCGCCGGTGACGTCCCGATGTTCACCTTCACCGTGGACACGTCCGCCATTCGTGCCACGGTCGAGGACTGGCGCGGCGCCGACCTGGCCCTGGAGGAGGCCGTGATCCAGGACGCGCTGGTCGGCGCCTACCTCAACGAGCGCTCGCTGCCCGCCCGGGTGCAGGCGGCCGCCCGTGAACCCCACGCCCGCGACCGCGAACGCCGCCGCCGCGACCTGGCGCCGCGGATGGTACGGCGACTGTGCGACGGCGCGGTGCGCGGCGAGGACGGCACGGCCACCTGGATCAGCCCCGTCTTCACGCCCGCCGGCTGGTCCATCCGGGTGCTGCCCGCCGACCTCTACACCGGGCAGGGCGGGGTGGCGCTGACCCTCGCCGAATACCTGACGGAGGTGCGCGCCGGGCGGGCCGACGAGGTGCCCGGCGTCGCCGAGACCTACGAGGGCGCGCTCAGGGTGCTGGTCAGCACCGAGGACCACACGCCCACGCCGTCCGCCGGGGCGTTCAGCGGTGCCGCCTCACAGGTGTGGACGTGGCTGGCGCTGCACCGGGTGCTCGGCGAACCCCGGTCGCTGGAGCGGGCCGCCCAACGGGCCCGGTTGCTGGTGGACAGCCCCCTCGTCGACGACGACACCGAGGTGGACCTCCTCAACGGCGCGGCCGGCGGCATCGTCCCCCTGCTCGGCCTGGCCGAGGTGACCGGCCAGGACCGCTGGCTGGACGCCGCCGCGCACATCGGCCGCCGGCTGACCGGGCTGGCCACCGTCGACGCGAGCGGCGCCCGCTGGACCACCCGGCTCAACCCGGAAGGCATCGGAGGCTTCGCGCACGGCGCCACCGGCATCGGCTGGGCGCTCGCCCGGCTCGCCCTGGGCGACGCGGGCACCGCCTCCGAACGACGGGGCTGGTCCGACCTCGCCCGGCTGGCCTTCGCCTACCAGGAGTCGCTCTACCGGCCCGAGCAGGGCAACTGGCTCGATGTGCGGATCGGCGCCGAGGAGGACTTCTTCACCAGTTGGTGCCACGGCAGCGCGGGCGTCGGCATCGGCATGCTCGACCTCCACCGACGTACGGGCGACCCGGCCCACCTCGACATGGCCCGGCGCGCCGCGCACGCCTGCGCCGCCGAGGGTTTCGGCTGGAGCCACACCCTGTGCCACGGCGATCTCGGCCTGTGGGAGTTCCTCACGTCCATGGACTTCGGCGACCGCGCCGGCCTCGACGCCGAGATCCTCACCGGACTCGAACAGCGCGGCCCGGTCGGGGGTCTGGCCCGCGAGGCGTTCTCGCCCAGCCTCATGTCCGGCCTGGCGGGCGTCGTGCACACCCTCCTGCGGATGCGTCCGGAGGCGACGGGTTTGCCGAACCCGCTACTCCTCGACTGAGGCACACCTTCTAGAGTCCCGACGCATGACAACCGGAAACGCGGAACCGCGAAGAACCGTCTACCGCTCCTCCCTCCGCCGAATGCTCCTCGTGACACTCGGATCGGCCGCGTTCGTGGCGATGGGCTGCTGGATGCTGCTCGCCGGGGACTCCGTCAAGGCGACCCTCGTCGGCGCGGCCGCGGTGCTGTTCTTCGGGCTGTGCGGCAGCATCTCGCTCGGCCGCCTGATGCGGCGGGGGCCCGAACTCGTCCTCACCGACGACGGCCTGACCCATGTGATGCTGGGCCCGATAGCCTGGACGGACCTCGCTGGGGTCGGCATCCGCGAGATCCACGTCCGGTCGACCTCCCAGCAGGTGATCGAGCTGGTGTTCCACGACCCGGCCGCCTACCTCGCACAGGCCCCGCGCATGGCTCGCGTCGCGGGCAGGGCCAACCTGCGCCTCGGCTGCAGCCCGGCGAACATCGCGGCGACCACCCTCCCGGTGAGCCTGGGCGAGGTTCTGGCCGCGATGCGCCACCATCACCCGGAGTTGACGGTCTTCAGTTAGACAGAGGGAGCGACGTCGTGGAGCGCAGCACCGCCGTACTCGAACTCGGCGCGCTGCGCTGGGCTTCCCAGCAGAACGTCGCCGCCGCCGTGCTGGGCCGCCGTCCCGGCGTACTGGAGGTCGAGGTCAACCCGGTGGCCGAGACGGCGACCGTGGTCTACGACCCGGCTGCCACCTCCGTCGCCGATCTGCGGCGTTGGGTGGAGGAGTGCGGCTACCACTGCGCGGGGCAGTCCGTCCCCGCCCACCTGTGCGACCCGATGGTCGAGCCCGAGGCGGCACCCGCCCCGCACAAGGCGGCGGGCCACGACGGTCACGACGGAATGTCGACGGCCAGGATGGCGGCCGACATGCGCAACCGCTTCCTCGTCGCCGCGCTGTTCTCCATCCCCATCGTCATCTGGTCACCGATCGGCAGCACGGTCCTCGGACGCGAGGTGCCCGTGCCGTTCGGGCTGCGCCAGGACGTGTGGGCCATGCTGCTCAGCCTGCCGGTGATCTTCTACTCGTGCACGATCTTCTTCAGCGGCGCCCTGCACGCCCTGCGCGCCCGCACGCTGGACATGATGGTGCTCGTCGCGGTCGCCGTCGGCGCCGGATGGACCTACTCGCTGATCGTCACGCTCACCGGCGGCGGCGAGGTCTTCTACGAGGCCGCCACCGTCCTCGCCGCCTTCGTGCTCCTCGGCCACTGGTTCGAGATGCGCGCCCGGGGCGGCGCGAACGACGCCATCCGCGCCCTCCTCGACCTCGCCCCGCCCAAAGCCCTGGTGCTCCGGGACGGCGAGCCGGTCGAAGTGCCCACCGCCGAAGTCGCCGTCGGCGACCTGCTGCTGGTCCGCCCCGGCGCGAAGATCGCGGTCGACGGTGTCGTGGAGGAGGGGGAGAGCGACGTCGACGAATCCATGGTCACCGGGGAGAGCCTGCCCGTGCGCAAGGCACCGGGCTCGCAGGTCGTCGGCGCGACCGTCAACACCAACGGCACCCTGCGGGTGCGCGCGGCCAAGGTCGGCGCGGACACCGCGCTGGCCCAGATCGTCCAACTGGTCCAGCAGGCCCAGAACTCCAAGGCCCCAGGACAGCGGCTGGCCGACCGGGCCGCGTTCTGGCTGGTGCTGGTCGCCCTGCTGGGCGGCGCCGCCACGCTGGCCGTCTGGCTACTGGCCACCGACCGCCCGCTGAGCACAGCGATGCTGTTCGCCATCACGGTCGTGGTCGTCACCTGCCCCGACGCGCTGGGCCTCGCCACCCCCACCGCGATCATGGTCGGCACCGGCCTGGGCGCCGAACGAGGAGTGCTGTTCAAGAACGCGGCCGCGCTGGAGTCCGCCGCGCGGGTCCAGACCGTGGTCATGGACAAGACCGGCACCCTGACCAAGGGCAAGCCCGAGGTGACCGACCTGGTCACCGCCGAAGGCACCGACACGGACGAACTGCTCCGTCTGGTCGCCGCGGTGGAGCGGGAGTCGGAACACCCGCTGGCCGACGCCGTCGTCCGGCACGCCGACGCGCGTGGCACCCGCCCGGCGCGTGCCACGCGCTTCGAGAACATCCCGGGCCACGGCGCCGTCGCCGACGTCGAGGGGCACCGGGTGCTGGTGGGCAACGGGCGGCTGGCCGAACGCGAGGGCGTGGACCTCGGCGGACTCGTCGGGCGGCGCGACGAACTGGCCGCCACCGGACGCACCGTCGTGATCGCCGCCGTCGACGGCCGAGCGGCCGCGCTGATCGGTATCGCCGACGCGCCCCGCGAGAATTCCGCGCGGGCCGTCGCCGAGCTGCACGCCCTCGGTGTCGAGGTGGTCATGCTCACCGGCGACAACCGGGCCACCGCCGAACGCATCGCCGCCCGACTCGGCATCGACACCGTCATCGCCGAGGTGCTCCCGGGTGACAAGGCCGCCAGGGTCGCCGAACTCCAGTCGGGCGGCCGCGTCGTGGCGATGGTCGGCGACGGCGTCAACGACGCCCCGGCACTGGCCCGCGCCGACCTGGGGATCGCGATCGGCGCGGGCACCGACGTCGCCATCGAGACCGCCGACCTGGTGCTGATGCGCTCCGACCCGCTGGACGTGCCCACCGCCCTGCGCATCGGACGCGGCACCCTGCGCAAGATGCGCCAGAACCTCGGCTGGGCCATCGGCTACAACTCCGTCGCCCTGCCCATCGCCGCCGGGGTCTTCGAACCCGTCTTCGGACTGGTGCTGCGTCCCGAGATCGCCGCCCTGTCGATGTCCGGCTCCAGCATCATCGTCGCCGTCAACGCCCTGGCGCTGAAACGGCTGCGGCTTCCCGAAGCGGCTCCTGCGGGACCGTGAGACGGCCGGTGCGGGCGAGCAGCGCCACACAGCCCGCGCACAGTGCACCGGTCGACGCGAGCACCAGCCAGGTCAGCTCCGGACGCCCGAGCCGCTCGGCGGCGTCCCACACGGCTCCCGTGGCCAGGTTCCCCAGCGTGATGCCGAGACCGGAGACGGTGTTGTAGAGGCCGTAGTGCGTGGCGACGAGCCGGCCGCCCGCCAGCGAGACGACGGTGTCCATCTCGAACGGATAGACCACGGCCGTGCCCAGCCCGAGCAGCGTCACCGCGGCGAACAGCGGCGCCAGGGCCGTGCACCGGGCGAGGAGCCCCTCGTCCGCGGTCACCGTCGCGGCGCTCGACAGCAGCGGCAGGAAGGCCGCACCCATCAGGGCGATACCGCAGACCATGGCACCCGAGGAACTCCAGTGCTCCCGCGCCCACGCGGTGATCCTCAGCTGACCGGCCACCGCCACCGCCGCGGACACCGCGAACAGAGCCGTGGTCACCGCGTCACCATGGCCCGGGAAGGCACGGTGAGCCTCCAGCGGCAGCGCCAGATACACCTGGAACGACAGCACGTACGTGCCGATCATCGCACCGGAGAAGCACAGGAACGGCCGGTTGGCGACGACCGTGCGCCAGTCGGACAGCACGCTCCCGGACCGGGCCGCCCCGTCCGCCGCACCGGCGGGCAGCACCCGCAGCTGTACGACGGTCAGGACGAGGAACAGCACCGCGGCCACGGCGCACACCAGCCGGAAGTCGGCGGTCAGCAGGGCGAGACCGACGAGCGGTCCGACGAACATCCCCGCCTGGTAGAAGACGTTGAACGCGGCGAACGCCTCCACCCGCCGTTCCCCGGCCTCCTGGGCCAGATAGGCGCGCACCGCGGGGTTGAACAGCGCCCCCGCGAACCCGGTCGCCGCCGACGCCACCACCAGCGTCGGCAGCGAGTCGACGAGCCCGAGCAGCCCGAAGCCCACCGTGCGCAGCACGCACCCGGCGATGATCACGGACTTGTACCCGAGCCGGTCGGCCAGCGTCCCGCCCACCAGGAACATGCCCTGCTGGGTGAAGTTGCGGACCCCCAGGACGAGCCCGACCGCCCAGGCGGCCATGCCCAGACCGTCCGCCAGATGCACCGCCAGATAGGGCATCAGCATGAAGAACGCGACATTGATGGTGAACTGCTGGACCATCAGCAGCCGGGCGCACCCGGTGAACGAACGGAACTGCGCGGCAAGCGGCTTCATCGCGCGGCACCCTCCGGGACGGTGACACCCGCACACCGGGTCCATCGTTCGACCGTCCGTTCGCCGCAGTGGGCGATCTCGTCCGGGTCGGTGGCCGCAACCCCGGCGAGCAGGTCGTGTTCACGGCAGTACGCGTCGCTGTACACGGTGTTCCAGTAGCGGTGCATCCCGTCCGGGAAGACGGCCGCGATCCTGGTGCGCTCCGGCTCGGTGCGGGCGAGCCAGCCCGCCACCAGTGCGACCGCGCCCACGCTCCAGCCGCCGCCGGTGAAGTGACCGCGGGCCAGCCGTCGGCAGCTGTGCACGGCCTCGCCGGGAGCCACCCAGTGCACCTCGTCGAAAGCCGCGTGGTCCACGTTGCCCGGGCGGATGCTGCTGCCCAGCCCGCGCATGAGGCGCGGCCCGGCGGGCTGCCCGAAGACACTGGAGCGCACCGAGTCCACGCCGACCAGCCGCAGCCGTGGGTTGAAGGCGCGCAGGGTGCGTGCGACACCGGCCGAGTGGCCGCCCGTGCCGACCGCCGCCACCAGGACGTCGATCCGGCCCAGCTGCACCATCAGTTCGAGGGCGAGCGGCGCGTACGCCGCGACGCTGTCGGGGTTGTCGTACTGGTCGGGGCACCAGGCCCGTGGCGTACGGGCGAGGAGTTCGCGCACCCGGCTGCGGCGCGCCTCCTGCCAGCCGCCCGCGGGGTGCGGCTCGACGACCACGTCCAGGTGCGCGCCCAGCGCCCGCAGCTGGTGGGTCATCAGCGGTTCCGTGCCTGGGTCGGTGACCAGGGTGAGCGGGTGGCCGTAGGTGAGCGCGGCGAGGGCGAGGCCCAGGCCGAGGGTGCCGCTCGTGGACTCGACGACGGGCGCGCCGGGCGCCAGGTCACCGCGCTCACGCGCCGCCGCGACCATGTGCAGGGCGGAGCGGTCCTTGATGCCGCCGGGGTTGCAGCCCTCCAGCTTCGCCCAGAAGCCGCGCCCCGGGGGGTTGAAGGGTTCGCCGATCCACAGGACGGGTGTGTTGCCGACCAGTCCGGCCGGGGAGCGGCGTGGCGCGCCTACGGGTTCGGGGAGTTCGTGTGCCGCGCGGAAGGAGGTGAGGTCATTGGGGGAGATGCCGAGCAGAGCCGTGGTCATGAAGGGTCCCTCCACGGCCCGTGGGATGCCGGGCCGCGCATCGGTGCCGTTCGCGGGAAGGTGCGGGGCCCGGTGACGTGGTGCGCGGCCGCCGGGCGGGCACGGTCAGGTACGGCTGACGCCGACGGCACGCAGCAGGGCGGGCCCGGTACGGGCGGGCCGGTCACGCGTCCCCGCCCGCCCCGGCGGCGCGCCGCCCACCACCGTGCGTCCCGCGCGCCGCCGGTCGCGCAGGTGACAGAGGTGGAGGACGAGCAGCAGGGCGAGAAGCAGTGATGCGAGGGGTGCGCGCAGATACGCGAGGACATGGGAGGGGTCGCAGCACAACTGGTCGTCGTCCTCGTCCGGCTCCTGGCCGGACGGGTCTCCCTGAGCCGCCGTCACCGTCACGGCCGTCACTGCCGTCGTCGTTGTCGGCCGGTGCTCCTCCAGGGCGTGCGCGGCGCACGCCACGAGGTGGGCCAGCAGCGTCAGGACCACCCCCAGGAGGAGGACGAGAGCCGGCCCGCGGGCGGGCGCGCGGCCGACGGGTTCCTGCGGCATGCCCTCGATCGTAGCCAGAGTGTCACGATATGCCGGTATTCACCCATGGGTGGTGGGCGGTCGCCGCGCGGACTCCCGGGCGCGATCTGCCCCGGCGAGTCGGCCGACGACTCACGGGCGCATGACCCAGGATCGTTTCTGATCCCTCACGCGCCGCCGCGGGCGACGTCCCGTGGCGCCGACCCTCCTGGAGGTGTCATGTTCGTCGTCTCCGAAGCCGCCGCCGACCGGCCTGGTCCACTCGTCGTCGCGGGCGGCGTGCTCGCCGCGATCGTGGTGTCCTCCCTGGCCGACTCCGCGATCGCGATCCTGGCGCACGCCGCCGGGGCGCCAGCGGACTTCGCACCGCTGGCGCCGGCGTCGTACATCTTCCTGACCGCCCTCGGCGTGTCGGTGGGCGCCTTCGGCTGGGCGATCGTCCGCAGGACCGCCCGTGACCCCCGGGCCCTGCTCGCCCGGCTCGCCCCCACCGTCGTCCTGCTCTCCTTCGTCCCCGACTTCTTCCTCCTCGGCACCGGCGGGGTGACGGGCGTGGCGGCGCTGCTCGCCATGCACATCACCGTCGCCGTGGTCGCCGTACTGACGTTCCATCGGGTGATGCCGGTGGACCAGGTGAGGTGATCGGGCGCGCCGGTCCGTCACGAACGCCGGGCGGAGTCCGCGAGCGCCTTGAACTCGCCCCACTGGACGCGTGGCCGCTCCAGCCCGCGCCGCTCCAGATACCGGCGGGTGGACCGCTTCGTGTCGCGCAGCACCCGCAGCGCGTCGATCGCGCGGCCCGTGCCCATCGGCTCCACCACCTTGCCGGGCACCAGCAACCACTCATCGCCCGATCTGCGCAGTTCACCGCGGACGAGCGCGTTGTACATGTGGTTGAGACGCTCGTCGTGCCGGTGCACCAGCAGCGAGGCCGGGCCCGGTGCCACGTCGCAGTCGGCGGGCACCCGGACCGCGAAACCACCCCGGGCCGGCACCGGCCGGGTCCGGGCGAGAACCGGCGCCCCGGAGACGTCGCGCGCCGCCAGCACCGCGCTCGGGAACCGTGCCAGCACCTCCGCCCCCGGCAGCGGACCCGGCACATGCGCGCCGGACGGTTCCGGTACGGCGAGCTCCGCCACCGGCGGCCGCACGATCACCTGCTCCGGGGTCACCGTGATCAGCAGCCGCAGGTAGTACCAGTCCATCAGCCGCCGCATCGGGGCGGAGACATACGCCCGGCTGTGCGGCTGCCGTTCGAAGAGCAGCTTCCAGTAGGCCTCGGCAGCCCGCGGACCCGTCATGATCTCGTCGGGGCACTCGGCCCGGCCGCCCACGAAGATCTGCGGCGCGGGATCGAGTCCGCTGCCGGTGGCGTCGGAGAACAGCAGGGCGACCCGTCCGTCCCGCCGTATGTTCAGCGCCTTCTGCGCGAACGCCAGTGACGTGGACAGCAGCAGCGTGCCGTCCTCGCGACGCAGCGCCGCGGTCGGCCACGCCAGCGGCGTACCGTCCCGGCCCAGTGTGACGAACTCGCAGGTGCGGTAGGCGTCCAGGGCGCCGAGCGGCGCGGAACCGATGACCGCCACCGGGCTACTCACCGTCCAGCGGCGCGCGCAGCGCCCGGCAGGCGGCGGCGTACTGCCGTCGGCCCAGCAGCTTCCACAGCAGACGGCCGACCAGCGGGGCCCGGCCCAGGAAGTACGCGCGCTCCCCGGGCGTGGCGTCCTCCAGGATCGCGCCGAGGGCGATCATCACCTTGGCCTTGGGAATGCCCTCCATGCCGCGCCCGCCGAGCAGGTCCCACTCGGCGACGGTCAGGTGCTCGGCGACCAGCGGCAGCACCAGCCGCTCCTCGTCGTCGAGGTGTTCGAGCAGCGCCACCCGGTGCGCGTCGAGTGCCAGGGCCAGTTCCTCCCCGGCGATCCGGTCGGCCGCCCGCTCCCACGCGGGCGCCCACTGCCGTACGGTCTCCAGGGTCCGGTCGATCCGCTGATGCTGCTCCTCCATCCGGGCGACCAGCTCCTCGTCGGCGGCGCGCGCACGCAGCAGCGGCCAGACGAGCTCGTCCTCGAGGGCGTGATGGTGGTGAATACCGAACAGGTAGTCACGCAGAGAGTCCGCGACCTGCGTCGCGCGCGCCGTCCCTCCGTCGGGCACGGCACGCACCAGCCGGGGCAGCAGCGCCGACTCCCGCCGGAAGACACGGTGCACCACGACCATCTCGTGGGTGTGGGGACGTTCGGTGACGAGTGGTTCGCCAGGGGTACTACTGGGGGACACCTTGCCTGCTCCAACGATCCGGTACTTGTGACAGCCGTGGAGGATGCCGCCGATGTCTTGGCGTCTGCTTGGCGTCCGGCTTGGGGCCCCACCGGAACCGCGTTTATCATCCGTTGACGGATTCGGTCTGCTGTTCGGGTAAATTCCCGCGACGTGCTGCGTATTCGAGTCCTGGGTTCGCTGGGCGCCGAAGTCGGGGAAGAACCGGTCGACCTGGGCGCTCCGCGGCAACGAGCCGTCCTGTCCCTGCTGATAGCGGCGCGCGGCAGCGTCGTACCCGTGGACCGGATGGCCGACAACCTGTGGCGCGGGGCACCACCAGTCAAGGCCACCGCGTCCCTGCACGCCTACGTGTCGAACCTGCGCCGCCGGCTCGAACCGGGGCGGCCTCCCCGCGCCCCCGCGACCGTGCTGGTCACCGCCCCGCCCGGATACGCGCTGCGGCTGCCTCAGGAGGCCGTCGACGCCTGGCGGTTCGAGGAACGCGTCGGCCGGGCCCGCGACGCCCCCGCCGAACAGGCCCGCCGCCTGCTCGCCGAGGCGCTCGGCTGGTGGCAGGGGCCCGCCTTCGCCGAGCACGCCGACCAGATGTGGGCCGCCGCGGAGGCGGCCCGGCTGACCGAACTGCGGGCCGAGGCACGGGAACTCGCCGCCGAGGCCGACCTGCGCACCGGCCGCGCCGCCGAGGCCGTACCCGCCGCCGAGACCCTCGTGAGGGAGAGCCCGCTGCGGGAGGAGGGCTGGCGCCTGCTCGCCCTCGCCCAGTGGGCCTGCGACCGGCAGGCCGACGCCCTCGCCTCGCTGCGCCGAGCCTCCGCCGTACTGCGCGACGAACTCGGCTGCGACCCCGGCCCGGCCCTGACGGAACTGGAACAGGCCGTGCTCGCCCAGCGGCTCGACGTCCTGCACGCCTGCGTACCGCCACGGGAAAGATCCCCACGAGCGGTCGCGGCCACCGGGCCCGTCTGCGCCCATCACGCTCCGGACCCGCACCCGACCCCCGACGCTGTCGAACCGGCACGCACCGGGCACGCCCTCTTCGTCGGCCGGAACCGTGAACTCGCCGCCCTGGACGCCGCCGCCCGCGCCGCCCGGCAGCGCGCCGCCACCCTGCTGGTCACCGGCGAGGCCGGCGCGGGCAAGTCCGCGCTGATCGGCAGGCTCGGCGACCGGTTGCGCGCCGACGGATGGCGCGTGGTGATCGGACGCTGCCCGGAGTACGAGGGCGCGCCCCCTGCCTGGGCCTGGGTGGAGATGCTCGGCGCGCTCGCCCGGGACGTGCCGCCGACACGCCCCGAAGAACTCACCGTGCTGCTGCGCGAACCCGACACCGGTGCCGTCCGGACGGCCGACGAGGCGACCGCCGGACGCTTCCGCATGCACCGCGCCTTCGCCGCCTGGCTGCGCGCCGCGACCGCGAAGGCGCCGCTCGCCGTCGTCCTGGAGGACGTGCACCGCGCCGACAGCGAGACCCTCGCCCTGCTCGAAGCGGCGGCCGCGGTGGCCGGCGTCCCCCTGCTCACCGTCGCCACCTACCGCCCCGCCGAGGTCGGAGCACCCCTCGTCAAGACCCTCGCCCAGCTGGCCCCCGGCGCACCCCACCGGATCACCCTGCGCGGCCTGCCACCACGGGACGTCGCCACCGTCGTCGACGCCGTGTGCGGTACGGCCGTGGACCCCGCGACGGTCGCGGCGCTCGCCGAACGCACCGGCGGCAACCCCTTCTACGTGCTGGAGAGCGCACGTCTGCTCGCCGCCGAGGGCGCACTCGTCGCGGTCTCCGACGTCCCCCAGGGCGTGCGCGACGTGCTGCGCAGACGGCTGGACCTGCTGCCGGCCGGCGCCCGGTCCGTCGTACGGCTCACCGCCGTCGTCGGACTGGAGGCCGAGGTCGCACTCCTCACCGAGGCCGCCGACGCCAGCGAGGACGAAGTCCTCGAAGGACTCGACGCCGCCCTGGCCGCCGATCTGCTCACCGAGCCGGGCCCCGGACGCGTCCGGTTCGTGCACGCCCTGGTCCGCGACACCGTCTACACCGACCTGTCCGGCCTGCGCCGGTCCCGGCTGCACGCCCGGATCGCCAAGGTGCTGCGCCGCCGCCGCCCGGACGACCTCGCCGCGCTGGCCCACCACTTCGCCCGCTCCGGCAGCTCCGCGCACGCGCCCCTGGCCGTCGACTACGCCCTGCGCGCGGCCGAGGTGGCCGAGCGGCGCTACGCCCACGACGTCGCCGTGGGCCTCATCGAGCAAGCCATCGAGACCCACACCGCAGCGCCCGGCCGCCGTGGCGACGATCCCGGGCACCTGGTCGGCCTGCTGGTGCGGCTGCTCGGCGCGCAGGTGCGGGCCGGCTCCACCGACGCGGCCCGGCGCACCCGGCAGCAGGCGGTGGAACTGGCCGAGCGGGCCGACCGGGGCGACCTGGTGGCCGCCGTTCACGGAGCCTGGACCGAACCCTCACCCTGGCGCAGCCGGCTGGAGGGCTTCACCGACCCGGCGTCGCTGGACCGCCTCGAACGACTGGCCGCCGGGCCCGGACTGGACAACCCCACGCGGGCCCGCGTGCTCCAGGTCGTCGTCGAGGCGGTGGCGGGCGAGGACCTGCCCCGCGCCCGGCGCGCGGCACACACCCAACTCGACCTGGCCCGCGCCGACGGCGAACCGCGCCTGCTGTCCTCCGCGCTGATGACCTCCGCCAAGCTGCTGCCGCACGAGGCACACGGCGACGCGCGGGAACCGCTCGTCGCCGAACTCCGTGACCTGGCCCGCGCACACGACCTGCCCGCCTACCGCTGGGTCTGCGAACACCTCGACGGCATGACCGCCGCCGCCCGCAACGACCCCGCCGCACTGCGCCGGCACACCGCGGAGGGACTCGTGCTGGCGCGCCGCTACCGGATGGTCTGGGCCCAGGGTCTGGGTGCCGCCACCTCCGCCATGCTCGCCGCCGTGACCGGCCACTTCGACGTGGCGGAGAGGGGCTACGCCGAGGCCGACGAACTGCTCCAGCGGGTCGGCGCGCACCACGCCACCGGCCTGCGCATCCTGGCCCTCGTGGCCATACGCCTCGCCCAGGGCCGCCCGGCCGAAGTCGAGCCGGCCATGCGCGAGGTGTACGAGACCGTCGGCGCCCCCGTCGGCGTCGCGCTCTCCCTCATCCTGGCCCGCCAGGGCCGGTTCGACGAAGCCCTGGCCGTGCACTGCCCCCCGCGGCCCGTGACGGACCACCTCTACGGCATAGAGCTCGACTTCCGCGCCCAGCTGGCCGTGCTCCACAACGACCACGAGAGCGCGGCCGCGCTGACCGCCCACCTCCTGCCCGTCCGCGCCCAACTGGCCGGCGCCGCGGGCGCGGCCTATGCGACCCGACCCCTGGCCCACGCCCTGGCCGACCTCTTCCGGCTGCTCGGCGAGGACCGCTCCGCGGCCGAGAACTATGCCCTGGCCGGACGCACCGCACTCGCCTGGGGCTCACGCCATCTGGCCACGGACGCCCGCCGCGCGGCGGCGGACCTGGACGCGGCACGGGGCCGACGGCGGACCTTCGCGGTCTGAGCCGGGCCGTCGGGCCGGGGTGAGTGCGGGGTGCGTGTCACATGGTCGTCCGGTGGGGATGCTGGGGCAGGCTGAGGCCGTGGACGCCGACCTGACGCGCGCCGAGACCCGGGTGAGTATCGCGCTGTTCGCGCTGACCGTGACTTCCGGAGCGGTCGACGCGATCACCTTTCTCGGGCTGGGCCACGCCTTCGCGGCCCTAGCGACCGGAAACCTGCTGCTGGTCGGGTTCGGCGTCGCGCGGGCGCCCGGGATCCCGATCGGCCGCCCGGCGGCGGCGCTGGGCGCCTTCGTCATCGGCGCGGCCCTCTGCCATGTCGTCATCGCCCGGCTGGTCGGCGGGGGACACAGATGGTTCGTGACCGTGCTCTCCGCCGAGACCGCGGTGCTGGCCGCCGCCGGCCTGTGCGCCGTGACCCTGGGCGCCGAGACGCACTCCCCGCCTTATGTGCTCAGCCTCGTGATCGCGATCCTCGCCTGCGCGATGGGCTGGCGCACCCGGCTGATGATCGAGTCCCGGGTCCCGGAGATGCCCACCACGGTGGTGCAGATCTCGCTGGTCAAGGCGCTGACGGATGTCCTGTCCTTCGGCGGGCACCACTCGGCGATGAGGGCACTGGCGCGGGCCCGCCGGATCGCGACCGTTCTCGGTATCTTCGTCGGCGGAGTGGCCGGGGCCGGGCTCCTGCGGCTCGGGATCGGGCCCGCCATCCTCGTCGTCACCGCGTTCGAGGCGTGTGTGGTGGCCGTCTACGCCCGCTCGCCGGGCCTGCGCCCCCTGCCGCCCCGGCAGACGTGACCGCCCCTCACAGATCCAGGACGACCGGGCCGGTGTCCTTCGCCGGAGTGGAGCAGCAGATCAGTACGTTGCCGTCGGCCGGAGGCTCGACCGGGTCGGGCGCGTAGGCGACGGCACCGGACAGCAGCGCCAGCTCGCAGGTGTGGCAGACGCCCGTACGGCAGGACCACTGGACCGGTACGTCACAGGCCTCCGCCAGTTCCAGAAGGCTGTCCCGGTCCGGCTGCCAGGGGACGGTCAGCCCGCTGCGGGCGAAGGTCACCTCGGGTCCGGTGCCCGCCGGACCGGCCGGCTGGTGCGGGGCGGTTGCGGACGCCGGGGCGCTGATGCCGGGAGTGACGGCGTCCCTCGCCCCGAACAGTTCGGTCCGCACCCGGGACGGCGCCAGTCCCGCGTCAGCCAGGGCCGCGCCGGTGGCCGCCATGAACGCCGGGGGCCCGCACAGATAGGCGTCCGCGTCGGCGGGCAGCCCGAGAGCGGCGATGCGGGCGGGCGTGAGCCGGCCCTCGTCGGTGTAGTCCACCCCGGGCCGGTCACCCGGGCCGGGGCGGCTGTAGAAGATCCGGCACCTGGCGTGCGGCAGCTTGGCCAGCAGGTCACGGGTCTCCCGGGCGAAGGCGTGCTCGGCACCGGAGCGGGCGCCGTGCAGCCACCACACCTCCCGTTCGGCGGACCGGGCCAGGGCGTGCAGCATGGCGAGCACCGGGGTGGCCCCGACGCCGACGGAGACCAGCACCACCGGCTCCGTGCCGTCCGTCAGGCAGAAGGTGCCGCGTGGCGCGGCCGCCTCCAGTTCCGTGCCCACCGCGGCACTGGCGTGCAGGTACGCGCTCACCGCACCGTGCGGCTCCCGCTTCACGCTGATCCGGTAGCTGCCGGCGTCCGGCGGTCCGGAGAGCGAGTAGCCGCGGACCAGTGCGGCGGCTCGCGCGTCGGGCCGGACCTTCACCGTGAGGAACTGGCCCGGAAGCGCGGCGGGCAGCGGAGTCCCGTCGGGGGCGGTCAGCGTCAACGACAGCACACTGTCGCTCTCCGCGCGGACGGCGGCCACGGACAGCCGGCGGAATCCCGCCCAGCCGGGCGGTGCGACAGTACCGCCGGTCAGCCCCGCGTTCCCGCCCGCCCCCAGGTCCGCCTGCCCGAGCAGCGCCTCCATGGAGGCCCGCCAGCCCGGACTGAGGGCGGGGATCCGCAGCGCGCGCTCCACCTGCTCCCGGCGGCGGCCCGGCAGGTACAACAGTGCGTCGATCTCCGCGACGGTCATGCCCTCGGGGCCGGAGGCGATCTTGATGATGTCCTGGCCGGCCGCGACCTCGCCCTCCTCGATGACCCGGAGGTAGAAGCCGGGCCTACGGTGCGCCACGAGCAGCGCGGCCATCCGGGGCTCACCGAGCCGCAGGCCGACGCGGTAGCAGGTCACCCGGGGCTGGGTCACCTCGAACACCGCGCCGCCGATCCGGTACCGGTCGCCGACGCACACCTCGTCGTCGGCCAGTCCGTCCACGGTGAGGTTCTCGCCGAAGTGTCCCGGGAGCAGGTCGTCGCGATCCAGTTCCCGGGCCCAGTGGCGGTAGGAGTCGAGCTGGTAGACGAGCACCGCGCGCATCTCGCCGCCGTGTCCGGCCAGGTCCCCCTGCCCGTCGCCCTCGATGTTCAGCCGCCGCACCATCCGCGCCCCGCTCACGGGCCGCTTCCAGGCACCGGTGCGGACCGTGCGGCCCCGCCACCGCACGTCCGTGGGCAGTCCGACGTTCACCGATGCCAGCGTGGGCATGATCCACCTCGCAGGTCCGTCTCACTGGCGTTGCACGACCAGTCGGACCTCCAGGATTTCGCCGGGGCCCGGAACCCGCCACCGCGTCCCCGCGGGTTCCGGGCCATGACGCGGCCGTGCCCCAGCCGTGACGCAGCCATGGCCGAGCCGTGGCGGACGACCGACGCGACCGGTCGCACGCGTGAACCGCGTGAACCGACGTCCCGGTCCCGACGCCCGACCGGATCGGAGCAACACGCCCCGCGTGCCAGGATGATGTTCTGACCAACGCTCACCAGGCCTCGCACGGTGGCGTGTTACCAGTTCAGGACGGAGCCAGGCGCATGACCTCTCCCCGCACCGGCGGCAGCGGAGCGCAACCCCCGGAGATCGACACGAGCAGACCCCATCCGGCCCGCATGTACGACTACTTCCTCGGCGGGAAGGACAACTACGAGGTCGACCGGGAGGCGGCCGAGCGCATGATCAGGGCGGCGCCGGAAGTGCGCGCGGGCGTCCGCGCCAACCGTGGCTTCATGCACCGCGCCGTCCACCATGTCGTCGCGCAGGGCGGCGTCCGGCAGATCCTCGATGTGGGCACCGGCCTGCCCACCGAGCCCAACGTGCACCAGATCGCGCACGCCGTCGCGCCCGACACCCGGGTCGTCTACGTCGACAACGATCCGATCGTCAGCGCCCACTCCATGGCGCTCATGTCCGGTACCGACACCTCCGTCGTCCTGGCCGATCTGCGCGATCCCCGGGCCATCCTGGACCACCCCGAGGTGCGCGCGGTCATCGACTTCGGAGAACCGGTGGCGCTCCTGCTGGTGGCCGTCGTGCACTTCATCGCCGAGTCGGAGGACCCGGAGGGCATCCTCGCCACTCTCCGGGACGCACTGCCCACCGGCTCCTATCTCGTCCTGTCGCACGCCACCGGCGACGTCCATGACGACCGGCGCGAGGACGCCGCCGCCGTCTACAACAGCGCCACGGCCAGCCTCAACCTCCGTTCACACGGCCGGATCCTGGACTTCTTCGGTGACTTCACCCTGGTCGAGCCGGGCCTGGTCAAGGTCACGGGCTGGCGCCCGGAGAAGGCCGAGGTGCGCGACGCCCCGCCGATCGGAATCTACGGGGGAGTGGCTCGAAAAGACGGCTGACCGGAGTCCGCCACCGGGGAAATGCCTGTTCAGCAGGCCGATTGCGCCGGTCAATTCTTTACTCATTCCTGGGGAGGACGCCTTCACTCCGGCGCTTGGTCCTGCTGATCAAGTGCCGTGAGGAGGGGCCGCGTTGTCATGTCAAGTATTGACATGGTCTGAGCCCGTGATTGATGATCACGGCGGTGTCAAGAGCGCATTCCACGCCACTCCTGATTACCTCTATTCCCCCACCTCCCCCATGAATTGGCCCACTCACGATGATGTGAGCGGATGGAAGGCCAGGTACTTCCGGTGCAGAACGCCACACGTTCCGTCCCCGCCTCCTTCGCCCAGCAGCGCCTGTGGTTCCTCGCCCAACTCCGGGGCGCGAACGCCGCGTACAACGAGACGATCGCCTACTCGCTCACCGGCACGCTCGACCGCGACGCGCTGGCCGGCACTTTCGACGCGTTGACGGACCGTCACGAAACCCTGCGCACACGGCTGGTGGCCGAAGCGGGCCAGGTCCAGCAGCACATCGACCCGCCGGGCGGTGGCTTTCCTCTCGTCTTCGAGGACTTCACGGATGCCCCAGACGCCGAGAGACGGCTGTCGGACCGCCAACTGGACGAGGCGCGAGAGCCGTTCGACCTGGCGGCCGGACCCCTCGGCCGCGGCCGCCTGATCACCCTCGGGCCCGAGCGCCACGCGCTGCTGCTGACGTTTCATCACAGTGTCTACGACGGCGCCTCGATGAACGTCATGATGGCCGAGGCCGGACAGCTCTACGCGGCACTGAGCGGCGGCACGCCGAATCCGCTCCCACCGGTCGCCGTGCAGTACGCGGACCACGCGCGGGACCAGCGCGAGGCCGTCCTCGGCGGTGCCCTCGCCGCCCAGGAGGAGCACTGGCGGAACGCACTGCGCGACGCGCCGACCGTCCTGGACCTGCCCACCGACCACCCCCGCCCGGCCGAGCAGCAGTTCGACGGCGGCCGTGTCGAGTTCACCCTGGACGCGGACCTCACCGCGGACCTGCGCGCCCTGGCCCGCCGGCACGGTGCCACCCCCTACGTCGCCCTGCTGACCGGCTGGGCGATTCTGCTGTCCCGTCTTTCCGGCACCGACGACATCGTTGTCGGCAGCCCGGTCGCCGGCCGGCGCGGACGCGGAACCGCCGGCCTCATCGGGTTCCTCGTCAACTCCCTTCCGCTGCGCATCGACCTGTCCGGCGATCTCACCGCCGCCGAGGCCCTCGCCCGGACCCGAGCCGTCGTACGCGACGCCCTCGCGCACCAGGACCTGCCCTTCGAGCGCATCGTCGAACTGGTCAACCCGCCCCGCAGCGCCTCCCGCACACCGCTGTTCCAGACCATGCTGGCCTGGCAGCCCGACCGGCGGGACCTGCTGCACCTGCCCGGAATCGAGGCCACGCCGCTGCCGATCGCGCACGCCCCGGCCAAGTTCGACCTCGCCGTGTCGGCGACCGAGTCCGAGGGCCGCATCACCGGGCACCTTGACTACGCGACGGCCCTGGTGGACCACAGCACGGCACAGCGCTGGGCCGACCACCTCCGGCATCTCCTCACCGACCTCGCCCGCAACCCTGACCGGGACATACGCACCCTCGAACTGATGGGACCCGAGGAACGCCTGCGTCTCGTCCACGACCAGAACGCCGCACCGCCCGCCCACGCGCCCGGACCGGACGGCGACGTCCCCCGCACCGCGAGCGGGCTCACCGAACTCTTCGAGACCCGGGCTCGCCGCCACCCCACCCGCACCGCCGTCGCCGACCGCGACGGCTGCCTGGACTACGCGGCGCTCGACCGCCGGGCCAACCGGCTGGCGCACGCCCTCGTCGCCCGCTCGGTCCGCCCCGGAGACGTCGTGGGCCTGCACAGCAGGCGCACCCGCGACCTGGCCGTCGGCATCCTCGGCATCCTCAAGGCGGGCGCCGCCTACCTCCCGCTCGACCCGGGCCAGCCCCGCGAACGCCTCACCGGCATGGTCGAGGACGCGGACTGCCCCCTCGTGCTCAGCGACCACGACACCGCCGACCGCGCCCCGAACTGGCTCGACCTGCACGCCGTGGAGGCCGAGGCGACAGTGGAGGACGAACCGCCCGCCGGTATCGGCCACGCCCTGGACCGGCCGGCGTACGTGATCTTCACCTCCGGTTCGACAGGACGGCCCAAGGGTGTCGCGGTCGAACACCGCAGCGTCCTGAACCTCTTCGCCGTCTGGCACGACCGGATGGGCACAGAACCCGGCGAGGCCGGCTCCGCCTGGTCGAGCATCGGCTTCGACGCCTCCATCCATGAACTGCTGCTGCCCCTGACCACCGGAGGCGTGCTGCACATCGTCCCCGAGGAACTGCGGGGCGACCCGGAGGCACTGCTCGCCTGGATGTGCGAGCACGAGATCACCCAGGCATTCCTTCCGCCCGCCTACATCCGGTGGATCGACGAGGACCCCGTGCGGCGACTGCGCGGGCTGCGGCTGCGCAAACTGCTCACCGGAGTCGAGTCGCTCACCGAAGCCGCACTGCACCGCATGACCCAGCAACTGCCGGACCTGCGGATCTGCTTCGGCTACGGCCCCACCGAAGCGACCCTCTACAGCACCGCCCACTACGACCCGCGTCCCCTGGAGCGGCCCTGCCCCATCGGCCGCCCGCTGCCCGGCACCCGCCTCTACCTCCTCGACGGCCGGATGCAGCCCGTCCCGCCCGGTGTGGTGGGCGAGGTGTACCTCGGCGGAGCCTCGCTGGCCCGCGGCTATCTGGGTCGGCCCGACCTCACCAAGGAGCGGTTCCTGCCCGACCCGTTCCTGCCCGGCGAACGGATCTACCGCACCGGCGACCTCGCCCGGCGGCAGCCGGACGGTGAAACCCACTACGTGGGCCGCGCCGACGACCAGGTCAAGCTGCGCGGATTCCGTATCGAACCCGCCGAGGTCGAGACGGCGCTGCTCGCACTGCCCGACGTCCGCGAAGCCGTGGTGCTCGCCGACCAGGACACGGCCGGTCAGCCCCGCCTGGTCGCCGCCATAGCCCGCGACCCCGGCCAGGACACCGACGGGGCAGGCACCGCCCGCGACCGGCGCGGCACCCTCGCGCACCGGCTGCCCGACTACATGATCCCCTCCCTGTTCGTCGAACTCGACGCGCTGCCCCGAACCCGCAGCGGCAAGCCCGACCGCCCGGCCCTGCTGCGGCTCGCCCACGAGCAGACCTCCACCCAGGTCAACACGGCCAGCCCGCGCGACCACGTCGAACACGCCCTGTACCGCATATGGGAGCGGATCCTGCTCCACCCCGGCACAGGCATCCGCGACAACTTCTTCGAGATCGGCGGCACTTCCCTGTCGGCCATCAAGATGGCACACGCCGTCACCGAGACGTTCGGCAGGCACCTCCCGGTCGCCGAGGTCATGCTGCGGCCCACCATAGAATCGCTCGCCGCGCTGCTCCGCGTGGAAGGCACCGACCGGGCGCCGGGCAACCTCATCGAGTTCCGCTCCGGCACCGGCCCGCGTGTGGTCTGTGTGCACCCGGGGGGCGGCACCGCCTTCTGCTATCTGCCACTCACCGCACACCTGCCCGAGGAAGCCGCACTGCACGGCATCCAGTCGCCCGGCGTGAACCCGGGCGAGGACCTCCTGCCCACCGTGGAAGCCATGGCCGAGGAATATCTGAGCCTGCTCGAACCCCTCGGTGAGGGGCCCCTGGTGCTCACCGGCCTGTCCTACGGCGGCCTCGTCGCCCACGAGATGGGACGCCTCCTCGGCCGCGCCGGACGCCAGGACGTCAGCGTCGTACTCCTCGACACCCAGGCCACCGACGACGCGTCCGCACGCGCGGCGATCGGCCCCGTGGACGCGGCCGAGTTCCGCGACAAACTCGTGAGGTTCAACGGGATGTACCCCGGCATCGACGACGCCCAGGTCGAACGCTACTTCCGCATCTACAACCACAACCGGCTCACCGCCCGCGAGCACCTCCCCGCCGCCTCCCCGACCCGGCTGATCCTCGCCCAGGCCGTGCCGGGCGGCAGCGACACCCCGTTCCACGCCGAGGTGCGCGACTTCTGGCAGCGCCGGGCGGAGGGCGAATTCCGGGTGGAGACGTTGGAGTGCGACCACTGGGAGATCCTGGAGGGGGCAGAAGTGGCCCGGGTCGGTGCCCTGCTCGGCGCCGAGCTCGCCCACCACGCCTCCGCCACCCGTCCGGCCCGGGAGGCGTGATGGAACTCCGCCGACCCGAGGCGCCCATCGGCGCGTCCGCGCTCGCCGAGGCCGTACTCGCCCAGGCTCGCCGCACCCCCACCGCCGTCGCCGTCGAGGACGGCGCCCACACACTCGACTACACGGAACTGGACCGGGCGAGCGGCCGTGTCGCAGCCCGGCTGCGAGAAGGCGGGGTCCGCCCCGGTGACGCCGTCGCCGTCTGCCTGCCCCGCTCGTGGCGGCTGGTCTGCGTGATGCTCGGCATCCGCCGCGCCGGAGCCACCGTCGTCCCCCTCGACCGGCTCAGCCCTCCGGACCGGCAACGGCACATCCTCGACGACTCGGGAGCGGTGGCCGTCGTCCACGACAGCACGCACGCGCCCACACACGGCTCGCCCGTGCCGGCCCTGGACGCCGACCGGCTGCTCGACCCGAAGCAACCGAACCAACCGAGGCACCCTGAGCCCCCGGGCGCCACGCCGGCCGCTGCCGGCGACACCGCCACCGGCTTCGTCTTCTACACCTCCGGCAGCACCGGCCGCCCCAAGGGCGTCGAGGTCACCGACGAAGGCGTACTGCGGCTCGCCCGCCCCGGCTACATAGGCCTGCGGCCCGGCGCGCGCTACGCATGCCTGTCCAACCCCGCCTTCGACGCCCTGAGTTTCGAGGTCTGGGTCCCGCTGCTCACCGGCGGCGTCTGCGTCGTCCTCGACGACAGCCAGGTGCACAGCCCGCACAGGCTCGCCGCCGTACTGCGCGAGACCCGGGTCAGCACGCTGTTCATCACCGTCGCCCTGTTCAACACGGTCGTCGAGAAGGTACCCGGCTGCTTCGCCGACACCGAACAGGTCCTGGTCGGAGGCGAACAACTCGACGCGCGGATCGTACGCCGCTGGTACGACCTCAATCCCGGCTCCGGCACGGTGCTGCACAACGTGTACGGCCCGACCGAGGCCACGACGTTCGCCCTGTGCCACCCGATCCCGCGCGACCACGACGGCGACACCGTCCCCATCGGCACCCCGCTGCCCGGCACCGATCTCCTGCTGCGCACCACGGACGGACGCACCACCGTACCGGGCGACACCGCCGAACTCCTGCTCTCCGGACCGGCGCTGGCCCGTGGTTACCGCAACCTCCCCGAGCAGACCGGGCGGAGCTTCGTCCGGCTGCCCCACGACGACGGCGGCGAGCGCCGCTGGTACCGCACCGGCGACCTGGTGCGCCAGGACGCCGAGGGCCGGGTGACCTACGTCGGCCGCGCGGACCGTCAGGTCAAGGTGCGCGGCTTCCGCATCGAGCCCGGCGAGGTCGAGCGGCAGATCCTCGCCCATCCCGCCGTCCGCCGCGCGCACGTGTGCACCCGCCGCGACGACGCCGGACGCAACGAACTGCTCGCCTTCCTCGTCCTCGCCGACGACGGACTGTCCTTCGACGTCTACGACCGGCACCTCACCGCCGCCCTGCCCCCGTACATGCGCCCGCACCGCACCCACCTGGTCGCCGAACTGCCCCTGAACCGCAACGGCAAGGTCGACCGGACCGCACTGATCGAGAGCGCCGGGACACCGTGGCGCGGCACGCCCGGGCACGACGCGCACATCACCGACGAGCAGCGGCGGGTGCTGGAGGTCGCCGAGGACATCCTCGCGGTCCCCGGGCTGCGCCCCGAGGACCGCTGGATCCCCAACGGCGGCGACTCCCTGAAGGCGCTCCGCTTCCGCTTCGAGATCCTGGCCCGCTTCGCCGTGGACCTGCCCCAGAACCTGGTGCTGAGCGCCGACTTCGCCGCCCTCACCGAGGCCGTGCACGCCCCCGGGGCCACCACGGACGCCCACCCGCCGGTGCCCGCCGCCACGCACAAGCCGTCCGGACCGGCCACCAGCGAGCAGGAACGACTCTGGCTGCTGCACCAGCGCGACCCGGAAGACCGCTCCTACGACGTGCCACTCGTCTTCCGCGTGGAGGGCCGGGCGGACCAGCGGGCCCTGCGGCACGCCCTGCGTGCCCTGGTGGAGCGCCACACCGCGCTGCGCACCCGGCTGGTCCCCACGCCGCACGGACTGCGCCAGCACGCCGAAGCCCCCTACGACCCCTGGGTGCCGTTCGAAGCCCGTGCCGGGGAACCATGGCAGGACACCGCCGACCGCTTCTTCGGCCACCGGTTCGACCTCGGTGAGGCCCGCATGCTGCGTGCCACCTTCGTACCCGGTGACGACGGCGGACTGCTCCTGCTGCACCTGCACCACGTCGCCGTGGACGGCTGGTCACTCAGTCTCGTCCTCCACGACCTCACCGACGCCTGCGCCGCCGCGGCCGAGGGACGCTCCGACACCGGTGCCCGGCACTCGGCCGTCACTCCGCTCGACTTCGCCCGCTGGCAGCGCGACTGGCACGCGCTCGACGCCTACGAACGCGGCCGCGCCCGTCTGCTGTCCCACTACGGCCGCGACGACGGCCAACCCTCACCCGTGCTCCCGGCCCCCGACGGGTCCGGCCGTCCGCAGGCTCGCCTGCTGCGCACCTCGCTCGACCTGGTCCGCCGCGCCGCGCTCGACCGCCGCGCCGCCGAGCGCGGACTGACCAGGTTCCAGTTGCTGGTCTCCGCGTTCGCCGCGAGCCTGTACGGCATCACCGGCCAGGCACGGCCGCTGATCGCCGCACCCGTGGCGAACCGCCCCCGCCCCGAGTTCGCCGCCACCGTGGGCATGTTCGCCAACACCGTGCTCCTGGACCTGCCGATGGAGCCGCACACGACCCTGGACACCCACCTCACCGCGCACTCCGACACGGTCCGCGCCGTGCTGGAAGGACAGGACGTCGCCCTCGCGGACGTCCTCACCGCCCCCGCCCTGCGCGAGCGCGCCCCGCTGTTCGACTTCATGTTCGTGTTGGAGAACACCGAGTTCTCCGCCCTCACGCTGCCCGGCTGCCAGGTGCGGCCGGAGTGGACCGAACCGCTGGGCGCCAAGTGCGCCCTGACCCTGTCGGTGGTCGAGCACGAGTCCGGCTTCGACTGCCTGTGGGAGTACCGCGACGACATCGGCACCGAACGCGCCGAAGCCGCCGCCCGGCTCTTCCGCCAGGCCCTCGGCCGACTGACCGACGGCGACGGCACCGCCACCCTGCACGATTTGGTCGCCCCCTACCGCCGGAGCCTGCCCGACGCGGGCCACGGACCGGACCGGGCACCCGACTTCACCACCGTCGCCGAGGGCTTCGCCCGGCAGGCCCGGCGCACCCCCGGGGCCCCCGCCGTCACCGACGGCAAGACGACCCTCACCTACGCCGAACTCGACTCCCAGGCATGCGAGTTGGCGAACGCGCTGAGTGCCCGCCACCCCCTGCCGTCCGACCCGTCCGCACCGGCGGCCGTGGCACTCCACCTGCAGCCCTCCGTCGAACACGTGGTGGCGCTGCTCGCGGCGGCCCGCCTCAACCTGACCGTCGTCCCCCTGGACCCCGCCTACCCCGCGGCCCTCCTGCGCGAGGTACTGCGACAGGCCGAACCGCTGTGCGTACTCGTCGCCCCCGGGGACGAGCACGCCCTGGACACGATCGCGCCACCCGCTCTGCCCCGGTACACCGTCACCCTGGCCGACGCCCCCGACGGCACCCCCGAGGTCCCCGCCCACCAGGGACTGCGCCCGCTGTACACCCTGTTCACCTCCGGCTCCACCGGCACCCCCAAGGGCGTCCAGGTACCCGACCGGACCCTGTGCAACCTGCTGACCTGGCAGCGGACCGACGGACACCTGGGCGGACCCGCCGTCACCCAGCAGTTCTCCATGCTGTCCTTCGACGTCTCCTTCCAGGAGATCCTCACCACCCTGTGCTCCGGCGGCCTGCTCCGCCTCATCGACCCCGCCTGGCGGCAGGACGTGCCGGCGCTGCTCGAGCAGCTCGAGACCGGGGGAGCGGAGCGGCTCTTCCTGCCCTACGTGGCACTCCAGTTGCTCGCCGAGCACGGGGTGCGAACCGGACGCCACCCGTCCCGGCTGCGTGAAGTGATCACGGCGGGGGAGCAGTTGGTGTGCACCGACGCCATCCGCCGCTGGTTCGCGGGACTTCCGGGCGCCCGACTGTTCAACCACTACGGCCCCACCGAGACCCACGTCGTCAGCGCCCTGTGTCTGGACGGTGACCCCGCCGACTGGCCGGTGCGCCCGGCCGTCGGACGTCCGGTGGCGGGCGCCGTCCTGCGTGTGGTGGACGGTGGCGGGCTTCCCGTTCCGCCCGGAGTCACCGGTGAGTTGCTGATCGGCGGCCTCATGGCACGGCGCTGCTACCTCGGCGCCGACGACTCCCACGGGCACCGCTTCACCGACGTCCCCGGCCTCGGCACCTGTTACCGCACCGGCGACCTGGCCCGTTTCGACGCACAAGGGCTCCTGCACTACGCGGGCCGCGACGACAGCCAGGTCAAGCTCGGCGGCCACCGCCTGGAACTCGGTCAGGTCGAGGCCGCGCTGCTCCAGTGCCCCGGCGTGACCAACGCGGTCGCCACGGTGGCGGACGGCCGGCTGGTCGCCTGCCTGGAGTGCCGGGGGGAGGATCCCGACCCGGCCGAACTCGGCGACCGGCTGGCCACGTTGCTGCCCACCCACATCCGCGTCGGCCGGTTCCGCCGCCTGACCCGGCTGCCCCGCACGCCCAGCGGCAAGGTCGACCGCCGGGCAGTGCTCACCGCCCCCGGCCACGACCTGCGCCGGTCCGGCACGGCCGCCGACGCGCTGTCGCCCCTCGAAGCCCGGCTGACCGCGCTGTTCGAGACGGTCACCGGCAAGCCGATCGGCGCCGGGCAGCGGTTCTTCGACGCGGGCGCCACCAGCCTGGACCTGATGCGCTTCCAGCTCAGGTGCGCGGGCGAGGGAGACCTCCCGTTCGGCGTACCGGACCTGTTCGAGCACGTCACCCCGCGCGCCCTGGCCCGGCTCCTCGACCGGCGAGCCGACTCGACCCCCGCCCCCGCGCCCACCGCCGGAGCGGCGCACGAGGCTCCGGACGCCGTCGCCGTCATCGGCATGGCCGTACGGCTCCCGGGCGCCGACGACCTGGCCGCCTTCTGGGACCTGGTCACCTCCGGCCGCCGCGGGATCGAGCACTTCGACGCGACCGGCGGCCGCGTCGGCGCACGCAGCCAGATGCGCGGCCTCCTGCACTTCGACCCGGCACGGTTCACCATCAGCCCGCAGGAAGCCCGGCTGATGGACCCCCAGCAACGGCACCTCCTGATGAACTGTGTCGAGGCGCTCGCCCACGCCGGAATCGGCGACCCGGCCGCCCAGCGGGTGGGACTCGTCGCGGCCTGCGGGGAGAACACCTACTTCCAGAGCATGCTGCGCGAGGCCGACCCGGCCGCGCTGCCCGACGGCTTCCGGCTGGCCCTGCACCACGAGAAGGACTTCCTCGCCACCAAGGCCGCCTACCACCTAGGGCTCACCGGGCCCGCCTTCACCGTGCA
Source organism: Streptomyces sp. NPDC086787 (assembly GCF_044745865.1). Taxonomy (NCBI): domain Bacteria; kingdom Bacillati; phylum Actinomycetota; class Actinomycetes; order Kitasatosporales; family Streptomycetaceae; genus Streptomyces; species Streptomyces sp. NPDC086787. The sequence continues at coordinate 85,879 of NZ_JBIVBC010000010.1, forward strand.
GTCGGCGTGCTCGAGCTCGCTCGTCGGCGTGCACGTCGCGGCGGGACTGCTGCGGCAGGGCGACGCGGAGGTGATGCTCGCCGCGGGTGTCCTCGCCGATCCCACGCTGACCGACGGCTACACCTACCGGCCGCAGCACATCTTCTCCCCGGACGGACACTGCCGCCCCTTCAGCGCCGACGCCGAAGGCACCATCGGGGCCAGCGGCGCCGGCGTGGTCGTCCTCAAACCGCTCGCCGCGGCCCGCCGGGACGGCGACACCGTCTACGCCGTCATCACCGGCTCCGGCCTCAACAACGACGGCTCCGACAAGCTCGGCTACAGCGCTCCCTCGGTCGCCGGTCAGCGGGACGCCATCCGCACCGCCCTGCATCGCAGCGGCCGCACCGCAGACGGCATCGGCTACGTGGAGGCACACGGCACCGGCACCCGTCTCGGCGACCCGGTGGAGGCGGCGGCGCTGCGCCAGGCCTACGGCCTGGCCGACGACGCAAGCCTGCCGCTGTCCTCCGTGAAGAGCCAGACAGGACACCTCGGCGCCGCCGCTGGCGTCGTCGGCATGGTGCGGGCCGTGCTCGCCGTGCACCACGGGATCATCCCGCCCACGGCCGACTTCGACCGGCTCAACCCGGAGATGGACGACGGACCGTTCCGCATACCGACCGCGGCGGAACCCTGGCCCGCCGACACCCCCAGGGCGGCCGCCGTCAGCAGCTTCGGCATCGGCGGCACCAACGCCCACCTGCTGGTGGAGACTCCCGAGACCGCCCCCGCCCGGTACACCCCGCCCGCACCGGTACCCTGCCTGGTCCTGTCCGCGGGCTCCGCCGCCGCCCTGCGCGCCGACGGCCGCCGGATCGCCGACTACCTCGCCGCCCGCCCCGAGAGCTATCCGCGAGTGCTGCGCCACCTCCAGGCCGGACGCCCGGCCCTCGCCCACCGCGCGGCGGCGGTGTGCCCGGACGCCGCCTCGGCCGTGGCCTGGCTGCGGTCGCTCACCCCCGCGTCACCACCGCTCGCGGCGTCCGCGGTACCGTCCGCCGGCCGTGACCCGCACGCCCTCGCCGAGGCATGGACGGCCGGACACACCGTCGAATGGCCCGCGGGCTCCGCCCCCGCCCCCTGGGACTTCCCGCCGCCCGCCTTCGACACGGCCGAGTACGACTTCCCCCGCGCCACCGCGCCCACGGCACCGTCGCCCACGGCACCGCCCCCCAGCACAGGCCCGCGCCGACTGCCCGCCACCGCATGGCTGCACCAGCCGCAGTGGACGCGCCTGCGCCGCGCCCGCACGGACACCCCCGGAGCGCCGGGCCGTACCGCGGTGGTCGTCACGGCACCGGGCACCGACGCCGACGCCTGGCGCTTCCTGGAGCACCACTACAGCCGGATCGTCCACCTCCGGGCGGCGGACACGCTCGCACGACTGGACGGCGACCACTACACGGCCGACCCCAACGACCCTGCACACCTGGCGGACATCCTGGCCCGCTGCATTGAACCCGGCGGCCCCGTCGTCGACTGGCTGCACACCCTGCCGCTGGCCCTCGACGGCAGCACGGACACACCGGCGCTGGAAACCGCCCAGTGGGCCTGTCTCGACACGGTCGCCGCCCTCGCCCGCGCCCTGGCCGACCTGCCCGGCGCGGACCGGCCCCGCGTCTGGCTGCTCTCCCAGCGCGCCCAGCCGGTCACCGGCGCCGTCCACAACCCGCTGGCCGGGCTCCTGGCGGCGGCCACCGTGACACCCCGGCAGGAACTCGGCGTGACCCCGCGCTGGGCCGACCTGCCCGGCCCGCACCCCGACACATGGGCGGCGCACCTGCCCGACCTGCTGCACGACGACACCCTCACCACCGAACCCGCCGTCGCCCTGCGCGACGGCTACTGGTGGCACCGCACCCTCCACCCGGTCCCCGCGGCCGAGGCGCCGCCCACCACCGCCCCGACAGCTCCCGGCACACATCTCGTCCTGGGCGGCACCGGCGGAATCGGCAGCACCCTCGCCGCACACCTGCTGCGCCACCCCGGCAACCGCGTGGTCCTCGTCGCACGCAACGCCGGCACACCGGAGTCGCTGCACCACCACGAGGACCGGGTCACCCTGGTCACCGCCGACCTCGCCACCGAGACCCCCGACGAGATCGCCGAACGCCTGGCGCCGCATCTGGCCGACCTCGTCGGCATCGTGCACGCCGCGGGAACGGCGGCGGGCGGGCTCCTGGCCCTCCGCGACCCCGCGACCGCCCGAGCCGCCACCGCGGCCAAGCTGCGCGGTGCCCTGCTCGTCGAGCGGCTGATCGCCGACCACCGCCCCGGCTACGCCGTCCACTGCTCGTCGATGGCCGCCCTCCACGGCGGAGTCGGCCAGTTCGACTACACGGCCGCCAACGCCTGCCTGGACGCCTTCGCCCAGTACACACCCCCGGCCGAGCACACGGACGCCACCGCCCGGATGAGCATCGCCTGGGACGCCTGGCGCGAGGTCGGCATGGCACAGCACTCACTCGCCACCGACGCCCGCCACCAGGAACACCTCGTGGTCGCGCTCACTCCCGAGGAAGGCGTGGCGGTCTTCGTACGGGCCCTGCACCTGCGGCTGCCCCACCTGATGGTCAGCACCACACCCCTGACGGAAGCCCACGTCTTCTACGAACCGGCCCAGGCACCAGCCGGACCCGCCGAACAGGCGCCGGCCGCGACGCACGGCGATCTCGCCGACGTCATGTGCGACCTGCTCGGCGTGGACACCGTCGACCCCACGGCCTCGCTGTACGACCTCGGCGCGGACTCGCTCACCGTCCTGGAACTCCTTGAGGAGATCAAGCGCCGGTACGGCACCGACATCGACCTGTCCCGGCTCAGCCACCGGGTCAGCCTCGCCGAGATCCTCGGCCACCTCGGTGGCGTCGTCGGGCCGCCGGCCGAGACCGGCGCCGCGGTCGACGTGGAGGTGTGGCAGCGCGGACCGGGCCCGGACGTGCTCTGCCTGGTCCATCCCGTCGGCGGCGACATCCAGGCCTACCGGCCGCTGGTCTCCGCACTGCCCGCGGAGCTGACGGTGTGCCTGATCGCCGACCCGGCGCTGCGCGACCCGCGCCTGCCCGCCCGGTCCATCACCGACCGCGCCGAGCACTACCTGGGCGCCGTGCGCCGGGAGTTCCCCGGCACCGGAACACGGCTGCTCCTCGCGGGCTGGTCGTTCGGGGCGTGGACGGCCCAGACCATGGCGGCCGCGGCCGAGCGGGACGGACGGCCCGCCGCCGCGCTGTATCTGCTCGACCCGCCGCCACCCGGCGCCGGAGCACGGCTCGCCACCTACGACGACCGGCAACTGGACGCGGTGTTCGCCCACGAACTGAGCGGCAACGGCGGCGAGCCGCCGACCGCGGCGGGCCGCGCCTACGCCGAGCGCCTCGCACGCTGCTGCCGTACCAACCTCGCCGCCATGGCCGAACACCGGCTGCCGCGGGTCACCCGCACACCCGCCACGCTGTGGCTCGCCGAGCGGCCCGCCGCCGACGTGACCCTGCTCACCCCGGAGCCCACGGCGCCCCACGCGTGGGACGCCCACCTGCCCGGCCCGCGCGTCCACCGCGTGGACGCGGACCACTACCAACTCGTCGCCGAACCCCACGTCCGGCACATCGCCGACACCATCACCGCCCGCTGACCCACCAACCTCCCGGAGGCACATCATGGAGGAGTACGCCCTTCAGGCCGTCGAACGGCTCACCACCCGGCCGGCCGAACCGTACGAGACCATCACCGTCACCCCCATCACCCCGCTGCTCGGCGCCGAGGTCTCCGGCCTCGACCTGGCCGAGGAACTGACACCCCGCCAGGAGAAGGAACTCAAGCACGCGTTCCACACCCACCATGTGCTGGTCTTCCGCGACCAGGACATCACTCCCGAGGAGCACAAGCGGTTCGCAGGCGTCTTCGGCGCACTGCACCCCGTCGCGCTCGCCCCCGAGGGGTCGGACCCGGACATCCTGGAGATCAAGGCGACCGCCGAGTCCCGGGCCGTCGCGGGGAACGGCTGGCACTCCGACGGCACCGCCGACGCCGAGCCGTCCCTGGGATCGATGCTGTACCTCACGACCGTCCCCCAGGACGGCGGCGGAGACACCCTGTTCGCCAACATGCACCTGGCCTACGAACTGCTGTCACCCGCCATGCGGGCCTTCCTCGACACACTGACCGCCCTGCACGACGGCGCGCGGCCCTGGACCACCGCCGGCCTGACTCCGCCGCCCGAGTACGACGTGCCGCGCACCGAGCACCCCGTGGTGGTCCGACACCCGGAGACGGGCCGCCGGCTGCTGTTCGTCAACGCCCCCTACACCTCCCACATCACACAGCTCTCCCGCCCGGAGAGCGACGCGCTGCTCGACATGCTGCACGCGCACATCGCCCGTACCCCGATGCTGCACCTGCGGGTCCGCTGGCAGCCGCGCACCCTGGTGTTCTGGGACAACCGCAGCGTGCAGCACCACGCCATATGGGACTACTTCCCGCACACCCGTCACGGCCGCCGTGTGGCCGTGCAGGGGACCCGGCTGGAAGGCTGAGTCCCCGAACGGAGTGTCATGCGATGTCACAGGGGCCGCGCGGTGTCTCGTATTCTCTGATGCGACCTGTCGATTTGAAGAGGAGCAGTGCCATGGGCCAGAACGTTTACTTTGAGGTTTCCGCCGACGGCGAGTCGCTCGGCCGTATCGAGTTCAAGCTGTACGACGACGTCGTTCCGGACACGGCCCGCAACTTCCGTGAGCTGGCCACCGGCCAGAACGGCTACGGTTACAAGGGCTCGCCGTTCCACCGCGTCATCCCGGACTTCATGCTCCAGGGTGGCGACTTCACCAACGAGAACGGCACCGGCGGCAAGAGCATCTACGGCGAGAAGTTCCCGGACGAGAACTTCCAGCTCAAGCACACCAAGCCGGGCCTGCTGAGCATGGCCAACGCCGGCCCGAACACCAACGGGTCGCAGTTCTTCATCACGACGATCGTCACCGACTGGCTGGACGGCAAGCACGTCGTCTTCGGCGAGGTCGTCGAGGGCATGGACGTGGTGAAGGCCGTCGAGGCGCTCGGCAGCCGCTCCGGCGCCACTGCCAAGAAGATCGTCGTCTCGGACTGCGGCACCGTCTGAGACCGGCTGCGCCCTCTGCTCGGCCCCACACGGTCGGCAGGGGGCGCGCGGCCGTCCTCCCGGCACCGGCACGCGACACGGCACCCGCCGTCGCGTCAGCTGTCGTGCCAGCCCGGCAGCGTCGGCAGTACCCGCTCGGCGACGCGGGTCAGCGCCGCGTCGTCCGGGGGCACGTCGTCCTGCCGCCAGATCACCAGCTCGAAGAGATCGCCCCCGTCCTTGGGGGCCGAGGCGACCAGCAGATGGCGGGCGATGCCGCCGGTCCCGGTGTGGGCCTTGCCGCCGTCGAAGCTGAAGGCGATGGTCCGGTCCGAGTAGAGCACCGCGCTGTGCCCCCGCAGCGTCTCAGCGTGCGCGTTCGCGCCCGTGCCGAGGAAACGCCTCATCCCGGCGACACCGTCGGCGTCGAACGAGGCGGACAGCTTCACGGAGTACGTCTTCAACTGGACGTTCGCCTCGGCCGTGGCCTGCTTGGCCTCCTTGGAGCCGTCGGCAGGGTTGGACCACGTCCTGTTGCCGTTCGCACCGATGGCGTGCTCGTCCGGTGTGCCCAGCAGTGCGGCCAGGTCCGGACGGTTCAGTGCCTCGCACAGCTGGGCTCCGGACACATGGCGCGCCGTCTGGGTGGGCCGGTCGTTCGAGCAGGTCGCGGGGTCGTCCGAATGGTCGGGCAGCACCTTCGACAGTCCCCACACCGTGCCCACCACGCCCACGGCGAGAACCACCGCGCCGATCGCCTGAACCCCCGCTCCCGGTCCCTTTTTGGACGCCGAGTCGTCAACCATGCCCCCACCTCACTGTTCGCCCCCGGTATGCGCTCCGGGAGCGTATCCGTTGATCGTCCCGCGGCGGAATCACATAAAGGTCTCGAACCGGGCCGGTGCTGTCATGCGGTCAGGCGGCTGCCGAGGGGCGGATGTTCTGGTTGAGCCGGAACATGTTGGCCGGGTCGTAGGCGTCCTTGACCCGCGTCAGACGCTCGCGGACCGTGTCCGGGTAGGCGGCGCGCACCCTGTCCTCGTCGGCGTCGCCGGTGAAGTTGACGTACGTGGCGCCGCGGCCGTGGCGGGCGATCTCCCGGCGGGTCTCGCGGGCCCAGTCGACATGCGCGCCGAAGTCCGTGGCGTCGGCGGAACGCGCGACCACGTTGCACAGCACGCCCGCCTCCCGCTGGCTGAAGGCGGTGGCCTCGGCGGGCACACGGGCGAACGCACCGCCCAGCTGGTGCAGATGCAGTTCGCTGGCCGGAGTCGGTGTCGTCAGATGAAGGCGCAGCACCGCGTCGATGGCGGCGTCGGACGGTTCGACGAACGCCGACGTGAAGTAGTTGTGGGCGCCCGCCGACCACAGCGGGTCGAGCATCGTCTGCATGGCCGTGTACGGCATCGGGCCCATCACATCGGCGATCGGGGTCCCCAGCGCGCGCAGCGGAGCGACGGCTGCCTCACCCGCGGTGGGATCACCGGCGTACAGGCCGACCACCACGACGACACGGGTGCCGTGCACCTCGGGCGGCAGGAACGGCAGCGGCGGCGCCGTCGTCAGGTTGACCACCGTGGTCAGTTCGTCGGGCATACGGCCGGTTGCCTCACGCCAGCCCGTGAGCACCTGCCGGGCCTGGTCGAGAGGAAAGACGATCAGGCCGCCCAGCACCTGCGGTCCCACCGGATACAGCTCGAACTCCAGCGACGTCACCACGCCGAAGTTGCCGCCGCCACCGCGCAGCGCCCAGAACAGCTCAGGGTGTTCCCGGGTGTTCGCGCGCACCACCCGGCCGTCGGCGGTGACGAGTTCCGCCGCCGTCAGACAGTCCGAGGCCAGCCCGTGCAGGCGCAGCAGCCAGCCCACGCCGCCGCCGAGGGTGAAACCGGCGATGCCGGTGCTGGAGATCAGCCCGCCGGTCACGGCGAGCCCGAACGCCTGGGTCTCGTGGTCCAGGTCCCGCCAGGTCATCCCGGCCTGGGCGACCACCCGGCGCCGTTCCGGATCCACCAGGGCGCCCCGCATCGGCGACAGATCGATGACGATGCCGTCGTCACAGGTGGAGAACCCGGCGATGCTGTGCGCCCCGCCGCGCACCGCGACCAGGAGGTCCCGGTCACGCGCGAACTCCACGGCACGCAGCACGTCCGCGGTTCCCGCGCAGCGCACGATCAGCGCCGGAAACCTGTCGTGGGCCGCGTTCCAGACCGCGCGGGCCCGGTCGTAGTCGTCGTCGCCGGGGCGTACCACGCTGCCGCGCAGACCGGCCGCCAGCTCGTTGACGGTGTCGTCCGCCAGGGCGCCCCTCGCCGTTTCGATCGACATGGTCGGCTCCTCGGGATCGCGTACTCGGACCCACCACCCATGGCTGCCTCAACAGCAGGTTAACCCGCTCGACCCGCTCGGGCCGCTCAGTCCTCGGTCCAGCCGTGGACCTTGCCGAAGCGCAGCAGCCCACGCCGGACGGCGAGGATCTGCTCGCCGGTCAGCGACGGTGCCGAGGACAGCAGGATCTCGGTGACCTCGTGCAGGAACTCGGCGCTGGTCAGCACGTCGCACAGCGGGTCGTCGCCATCGGCGCCCCGCTCCGGGACCGGGGACGAGGACACCCGGGCCGCACCACCCCGGCGGGCCGGCGAGGCGTCGTCGGCTCCCTCGGCCAGGCGCACGTCCGACGCCTTCAGACCGCGCTCGCCCTCCTCGACCGTGAACTCGACGGCGAGCCCGGGACGCACCTGCTGTTCGGGGATGCGAAGGTCGTTCACGTGCAGGAAGACATCCTCCCCACCGTGATCGGGGGCGATGAACCCATAACCCCGAAGACCGTCGAAACGCACCACACGCCCGGCAACCACACCGTCACCCCATCCATGAGCCCGGTCCCTGTCCGGGCAACCGACCAGCAGAAGCTTACGCCCCCGGCACCGGCCGCCCGCACGGCTCGCCCGGAAGGGACGGCAGCCGAACGGTGAAGCGGGCGCCGCCCTCGGGGGCGTCCGACGCGGCGGTGACAGTGCCGCCGAGGCGGGTGGTCAGCCGGTGCGCGATGGCCAGGCCGAGGCCGCTGCCGACCGGGCGCACCCCACGGTAGCGGTCGGTCAGCGCGCCCCGTTCGAAGGCGACCTCGACATCGGACTCGGTGAGCCCGGGACCACCGTCACGCACCTGCAACCGGGCTCCGGTGCCGTCCGGTTCCAGGGCCAGCACCAGCGGCCGGCCGGCCGGGGTGACCCGCAGCGCGTTCTCGGCAAGGCCGTCCACCAGCTGACGCACCCGGAAGCCGTCGGTGGCGACCACGACCGGCCGCCCCGGGCGCTCGACCCGGAAGTCGACGCCCGCACGGGCACACCGGGCCGACCACACGGCAGCCGCCTGCCCGACCAGCGTGTCCAGGTCGATCTCGTCGACGTCCAGCCGGAAGTCGTCGGCCTCCAGCCGGGCCAGCGCGAGCAGATCGCCCACGAAGCGCTCCAGCCGTTCGATCTCGGCGCGCAGCACGCGTCCCGCCTCCGGCACCTCGTCGCCGGTGATCACCTCGTCCGCGAGGGCCTCGGCGTAGCCGCGCGCGGTGGTCAGCGGGGTACGGATCTCGTGGGACACCGACAGCAGGAACTCGCGCTGCCGGTTCTCGCTGTGGGCGAGCGCCGCGTCCAGGGCGTTCAGCGCCGTCGCCAGTTCGGCGACCTCCGTGGGTCCCCCCTCGGGCACGGTCAGTCCACGCTCACCCGCGGACAGCCGGTGCGCGGTACGGGCCGCCGAGGCGAGCGGCCGGGTCAGCCGCCGAGCCAGCAGCGCCCCGGCCAGGGCCGCCCCGCCCAGCCCCAGCGCCAGCGGCAGTGCCAGCGCGCCGCGCATACGGTCGGTGGCCGCGTCGACGTCGCTCATCGGCTGGGTCAGCACCAGACCCCCGCCGGTGCGCGTCGGGACCCCCTCCACCAGAACCTGCTGCCCGTCGAGTACCGCACCGGCCGACACGTCCCGGCCCGCGAGCAGTGTCTCGCGCAGGGCCGAGCCGACGATCGGCGCCGCCGTCCCCGACACCTCGCCGGACCGGTCGACGACGGCGAGTTCGGCACCGCTCGGCCCGGCGACCCGCTGCTGCCACTGGAGCAGCAGTCCCGCCAGCGACGGTGTCTGGGCCAGCAACTCGGCCTGGCGGGAGAGCTGGTCGCGCTCCTGGGCCTCGGCGTTGGTGCGGATGGTCCGCCAGGCGAACAGACCGGTGAGCAGGACGGCCACCGCCGCGACGGCGGCGGCCAGCAGGACGATGTTCCCGGCCAGCGAGCCGTACCGGCGTCCGGCGCTCATCGGCCCGTGTCCGCGACGCCGTAGCCGACGCCGCGGACGGTGCGGATCGGGCTCGCGCCGCCGAGCTTGGCGCGCAGCTGCGACACATAGACGTCCATCACCCGGGTGTCCCGGTAGTCGGCGTACCCCCAGACCTGGGCGAGGAGCTGTTCCCGGGTGAAGACCTGGCCGGGGTGGCGCATCAGGAAGGCCAGCAGATTGAACTCGGTGGTGGTCAGCTCCACCGGCCCGTCGTCCACGAGCAGGGTGCGGCGGCCCGGGTCGAGCGTGAGCCGCCCCAGCCTGCGCACCGGGTCCTGCTGGGGGCCCGCGGCCCGCCGCAGCAGGCTCTTCACCCGGGCGACCAGCTCCTGCGGGGAGAACGGCTTGGCGAGGTAGTCGTCCCCGCCCAGTTCGAGGCCGAGGATGCGGTCGGTCACCTCGTCCCGCGCGGTCACGAACACCACCGGCGTCCAGTCGCCCTCCTCGCGCAGCCTGCGGCACACCTCCATGCCGTCCATGCCGGGCAGCGCGATGTCCAGCACGATCGCCGCGGGGCGCATCCGGCGGGCCGCGGCCAGCGCGGCGGACCCGTCGGACTCGACGTGGACGCCGAAGCCCTCCCTGCTCAGATAACGCCGTTGCAGGTCGGCGATGTGCGGTTCGTCCTCGGCGATCAGGACGAGACCTCTGTTCTCCGGCATGCGGTCGATGCTAACCAGCGCCCCCGCGTGCGGGGGCGGGCCGGACCGATCCCGGCCGATCCTTACAGGCCCCGAACATTCGCCGAACGTTGCGCTCGTACGGCTGAGGCACGCTGTGCTCGCGACGGACGGCCGACCGGCACCCGACCGACGCGCGATCCACGAGGGGGACCGACCGTGACACCACACCACAGCCTCGCCGCGGCACCGTCCGGCCTCGCCGCGCACACCGACACCGGCGCCGACGGAACGACGCTCGCCGTGCTGGGACTCGTCACCGTCGCCGCACTTGCCCTCGCGCTCACACTGCTCCTGCTGCGCACCCGCCGCCCCCGGCCCACGCCGGCACCACCCAGTACACCCGCCCACCAGCCCCCGTCCGCCGGGGGACCGAACAGGACGGACGGAATGACCCACGCACCGAGTACCACCCACGAACCCCCCGGCCCCGCGCCCGCCCCCGAAGCCCCACCGGGGCTGCTGCACCGCGCGGGTCGCTGGTGCGCGCGACGGCCCTGGTGGGTGCTCGGGGCCTGGCTGCTGGTGATGCTCGCCGCCCTCGCCGCCCACCGCGCCTGGGGCGGCACCTACGACGACGACTTCTCGCTGCCCGGCACCTCGGTGCAGACCGGCGGCGACCTGCTCGACGCCCACGGCTCGGCCAAGATCCGGGGCAGCGCCTCCCAGATCGTGCTGCACCCCGCGAGCGGCAGGCTCAGCGCCCACCAGGACGCCGTCAAGGACGCCGTGCGCGAACTGGGCCGACTGCCCGACGTGATCTCCGTGAGCGACCCGCTCAGCACCCCGGGGGCGGTCTCCGCCGACGGCACCACCGGCATCGCCACCGTCCGCTTCACCAAGGACCCGTCCCGCTTCGACCGCTCCTACGTCGACTCCGTGGACACCGCCGTGCACGACCTGCGCGCCGACGGCGTAGAGGTCGACTACGGCGGCCAGCTCGGCAAACTGGCCCGGCCCAAGGCCGCCGACGGCCTGTCGGAGGGCATCGGCCTCGCCACCGCCGTGATCGTCCTGCTGGCCGGGTTCGGCAGCCTCGCGGCCGCCGGTCTGCCGCTGCTGACCGCCGTGGTCGGACTGCTGACCGGCATCTCCCTGCTCGGCCTGCTCGCCGCCGCCTTCACCTTCGGCACCGCCGCCCCGACGCTGGCCACGATGATGGGCCTCGGCGTCGGCATCGACTACGCCCTCTTCCTGATCACCCGCCACCGTCGTCTCCTGCGCGACCTGGACGACCCCACCGAGGCCGCGGGCCGGGCGGTGGCCACGAGCGGCCGCGCCGTGATCGTCGCCGCGGCCACCGTGACCCTCGCGCTGGGCGGCCTGTACGCCTCGGGCGTCACCTTCATCGGCACCCTCGGTGTCGCCGCCGGCCTCACCGTCGCGGTGGCCGCCGTCGCCTCCCTCACCCTCGCGCCCGCCCTCCTGGGCCTGACGGGGCGCCGTATCGACCGGTGGCGGGTGCGCACGCCCGTGGACGAGCCGGACGGCACCGCCGACACCTGGCACCGTTGGGCCGGCACGGTCGGCAGGCGCCCGTGGCTGTTCCTCGCCGTGGGCACGCTGGTCCTCGCGGTGCTCGCGATACCCACCGCGTTCCTGCGTCTGGGGCACGTCGACGCGGGCGCCAACCCGACCGACTACACCGACCGCCGCGCCTACGACCTGATCACCGACGGCTTCGGCCCCGGCACCAACGGCCAGTTCACCATCGTCACCGCCCTCGACAAGGACCGCACGGGGACCAAGACGGAGATCCAGCGGCTCTCCGCGACCCTGCACGACACGCTGGCGGCGACCGAGGGCGTGGCCAAGGTGTCCACCCCGATCGCCACCGACGACCACGCGCTGCTGGTCACCACCGTCACCCCGACCACCGGACCCCAGGACGAGGCCACCTCCGACCTGCTGCACCGGCTGGAGGACGACACCCTGACCAGGGCCCTGGCCGGATCCGGCGCCCACGGCTACGTCTCCGGCACCACGGCCGCCCAGCTCACCTTCCGGGACGTGGTCGTGGACCGCCTCCCGGTCATCATCGCCGTGGTGGTCGCGGCCGCCTTCCTGCTGCTGCTCACCGTCTTCCGGAGCCTCCTCGTCGCACTGAAGGCGGCCCTGCTCAACCTGCTCTCCATCGGCGCCGCCTACGGAGTGGTGGTCGCCGTCTTCCAATGGGGTTGGGGCGGCTCGCTGCTCGGCGTCGAGGAAGCCGTACCGGTCGAGTCGTACGTGCCGATGATGATGTTCGCCATCGTGTTCGGACTGTCCATGGACTACGAGGTCTTCCTGCTCTCCCGGATCAGGGAGTCGTGGCTGCACACCGAGGACAACCACCTCAGCGTCGCGAACGGGCTGGCCGGCACCGCCCGGGTCATCACCTGCGCCGCGCTCATCATGACCAGCGTGTTCCTGGCCTTCCTGCTCTCCACCAACGTGGTGATCAAGATGCTGGCACTCGGCCTCGGCGTGAGCGTCATCATCGACGCCACCGTGGTCAGGCTGATCCTGGTGCCCTCCACGATGTACCTGCTGGGCCGCGCCAACTGGTGGCTGCCCCGCTGGCTCGACCGGATCCTGCCCCATCTGGACCCGGAGGGTCCGAGCCCCGCCCCCGCCCCGGTGGCAGTGGCCGCGCCCCAGACGAAGGAGGCCCGATGATCGGCGCAGGACTGCTGCGACGCCGCTTCGCCGTGCGGACATCCGTCGTACTCGCCGTACTGCTGCTCGTCGGCACCGCCGCCGAGGCCGGTGCGAACGCCCTGCTGAACCACCGCGTCAGCACGGCGGTCGGCCGGGTCCTGGGCAAGGACAGCGAGGTGAGCGTGGACGGCGGACCGGCGCTCCTGCTGCTGTTCCAGCGCCACTTCGACGCCATCACGGTCAGCAGCGACGACGCCGACCTGGGCCGGTTCTCCGGCGTCGGCGTCAAGGCGCGCCTGGACGACGTACGGCTTACCGGCGACGAGTCCGGGACCGTCGACCACACCAGCGCCACGGTGCGGGTGCCCACCTCCTCCTTCGAGGGGCTGGCCGATACCAGCGGGGGACAACTGCCGGTCACCGGGGTCCAGTTGGACGACAAGGCGAACACCGTCACCTTCGCCCTCGGTCAGGGCGGCCTGGCCCAGGCCACACTGCGGCCCACGCTGCGCGACGGACGCGTGGCGATGGACCTGGAGGGTGTGAAGATCTTCGGAAACCCGGCTCCCGCCACGGTGGTGGACCGGCTGCGCGACCGCCTGTCGGCCAAGGGCGGCACCGACTACCCGCTAGGTCTGCGGGCCACCGCGGTCGACGTCACCGACTCCGCTCTCGAGGTCACCCTGGCCGGAGGAAAGAGTCGCTTCACGCCTCCCAAGGAGTGATCACCGGCCCCCGGATGCGTGAGCATGCTCCCTGCGCAAGGATCGACAGTGCAGGGGGCAGGGGGGTCAGGGGGTCCTTCGGAGCACTGTCATGGACATCAAGCAGATCCTGCGCCCACCACCGGGCGATCCGCGATCACCCGAGCAGGGCGGTGCCGGGCCGGTGACGACCGCCGCCGATTGGGGCCTGCTGCTGATCAGACTCACCTTCGGGCTCCTGATGGCCGGTCACGGCGCCCAGAAGCTGTTCGGGATCTTCGGCGGCGGTGGCCTGTCCGAGACCGCCAAGGGCTTCGCCGAACTGGGCTTCCGCCCGGGGAAGCTGTTCGCCGTGATCGGCGGTCTGTCCGAGCTCCTCGGCGGTCTCGGTCTGGCCGTCGGACTGTTCACCCCTCTCGCGGCCGCCGCCGTGATCGGCGTGATGATCAACGCGATGGCGACCGTCACGGGGGCCCACGGTCTGTGGGAGACGGACGGCGGTGTGGAGTACAGCGTCTGCATCGCCGTGGTCGCACTGGCCGTCGCCGCCATCGGCCCGGGACGGATCGCCGTCGACCGGTTCTTCCGCTGGGGCGACGGCGGCTGGACCGAGGCCGCCGTCGCCCTGGGCCTGGGAGGCATCGGCGCGGCGATCACGCTGAGCCTGTGATGCCCTGGCCCCGACCGGGCGCCGGGAGGAGCATGGGAGGAGAGCGACCGAGGAGGCCTGCCATGAAGACCGGAGCCTCGCACAGCGGAGCCTCGGACACCGGAGCCGCGTACTACGACAGGTGGCTGTACTCGCACACGCCGTCCCAGGCGGAGGGCGAGCGGGACGAGTCGGCCGAGCGGTCGGCCGTGGAACGGCATCCCGAGGTGCCGCGGACCGAACCGTCGCAGGCCGAGGGCGAGCGGCTGGACGACACCCGGCCCAGGTGATCGGCGACAATCTCCTGACCAGTCAGACGAGCCAGGAGTAGCGGCATGCCCGACCGACAGCAGCGCCCGTGTCTACGCCGACAGGACCTGATGCGTGATCTAGCCACCCTCGACCGGGCCCTGTACGAGACGGTGACGGTCACCCGCACCCCGGCCCTGGACACCGCGCTGCGACGGCTGTCCACGGCCGCCGACCACTCGAAGATCTCCTTCGCGGCCGCCGCGCTCCTCGCCCTGTTCCCGGGCCGGCCCCGCCGTGCCGCGCTGCTGGGCGTCGCCGCCGTCGGTGTGGCGTCGGCGACCGCGAACCTGGTCGGCAAGCGCCTCGTACGGCGTCCCCGTCCGCACCGGGCGGCGGACTCGCCGTTCCCGGGTCGGCATGTGCCCATGCCGCAGTCGGCGTCCTTCCCCTCGGGACACACCGCGTCGGCCGTCGCCTTCGCCGCGGCCGTCAGCCCCGCCCTGCCGGGCGCGTCCGTCCCCCTCGGACTGCTGGCCTGTGCGGTGGGCTACTCACGCGTCCACACCGGGGTGCACTACCCGGGCGACGTCGTCGCCGGCGCCGTGCTGGGCACGGGCGCGGCGGCCGTGGCGCTGGCCGCCGTCGGTCCGGTGTTGGACTGGCAGCCCTGCCGTCGGTACCGCCACTGAACAGGAGCGATGTGGTGGCTCCGGTCCGTCCCCCGGCTTGGCGGACCGGAGCCACCGGTCGGTGCCCGGCGGCCGTGCGGGGACCAGGGGAGTCCTCGGGCGGCCGCCGGTGTGCTGTGTCAGCCCTGTTCCGCCAGGGCCTCGTCGAGGATCCGGCCGGCCGTGTCGAGGGCCGTGGCCCGGTCGGCGGGGACCAGGCCGATCCGGGTCCGCCGGTCGAGCAGGTCGGCCGCGTCGAGCGCGCCCTCGTGCCGTACGGCCCAGAGCAGTTCGGCACCGGTGACGGGGTGACCGGGCAGCACGGGTTCCCGCAGCCGGGGGTCGTGCGCGGCGAGCGCCTCCACGGCCAGGGCCTCGGTGCCGTGACGCCGTACCAGCCGCCGGTCGGCGGGCAGGGCGGCGAGCCGCTGCGGGGAGGCGGCGCCGACCAGGGGGAGCGAGGCGGTGGGGGACGGGCCGGCCGCGAGGCCCCGGGCGGTGACGGCGGCGTCCACGGCGTCCTCGGCCATCCGCCGGTAGGTAGTGAGCTTGCCGCCGACCACGGTGACCACGCCGTCCGGCGAGGTGAGCACCGCGTGCCGGCGTGAGATGTCGGCGGTACGGGCCCCCTCGCCCGAGCCCTCTGGCGCGGTGTCCAGCAGGGGGCGCAGCCCGGCGAAGGCGCCCACGACGTCGTCGCGGTGGACGGGGGCGTCCAGGACGGAGCCGAGCACGTCGAGCAGGAAGCCGATGTCGGTCTCCGGCACCTCCGGAACGTCCGGGAGCGGACCGTCGACCGGTTCGTCGGTGAGGCCCACGTACACCCGGCCGTCGCCCTGCGGCAGGACCAGGACGAAGCGGTTGGTCTCGCCCGGGATCGGGATGTGCATCCCGGCGGGCAGGGAACCGAGCCGCTCGGAGCGGAGCACCAGATGAGTGCCGCGGGAGGGCCGGATGCGGATTCCGTCGACGAGTTCACCCGCCCACACCCCGGAGGCGTTGATCACCACGCGTGCCCTGATCTCCCCCTCCTCGCCGGTGAGTTCGTCGCGCACTCGGGCGCCGGAACCGGTCAGCTCCACCGCCCTGACCCGGGTGAGGATCCGGGCGCCGTGCGCGGCCGCGGTGCGGGCCACGGCGGTCACCAGCCGGGCGTCGTCGGTGAGCCGGCCGTCCCAGGACAGCAGGCCGCCGCGCAGCCCGTCGGCGCGCAGGGCGGGGGCCAGATGGCGGGTCTCCACCTTCGACAGCCGGCGCGGTCCGGGAAGGGTGGCGCGGGCCGTGCGGGCGGCGAGGCGCAGCGCGTCGCCCGCCTGGAACCCGGCCCAGGCGAGCGCGGCCTGGCCACGGGAGACCATCGGGGTCAGCGGCAGCACGAACGGCTGGGCGGTGACCAGGTGGGGTGCGGTGCGTTCCATCAGCACACCGCGCTCCACGGCGCTCTCGTGGGCCACGTCGAGCTGGGCGGAGGCCAGGTAGCGCAGGCCGCCGTGGATGAGCTTGGAGCTCCAGCGCGAGGTGCCGAAGGCCAGGTCGTGGGCGTCGATGGCGGCGACGGTGAGTCCGCGGGCCGCCGCGTCGAGGGCGGCGCCGGCTCCGGTGGCACCGAGCCCGACGACCAGGACGTCCACGGACGGCCCGCCGACCGTGGCGGCCAGTTCCCGTGAACGGCGGGCGGCGGAGAGCGAAGAGCCGGGGGCGGGGCTGCTGGTGGCGGTCATGGCGTGAGGGTCCTCTCCAGGATGTTCCGCAGCTCGGTGAGGAAGGCGGCGGGGGTCAGGTCCGGGTCGTCCTCGTCGGTCATGGTGCGCAACGACAGGGTGAAGGACTGGACGATCAGCAGGATGGAGCGGGACTGCCGCTGTGGGTGGTCGACTCGCACCGATCCGTCGGCGTGGCCCTCGCGCAGGCCGGAGGCCAGCAGCTCCAGCAGCGCTTCCTGGCTCGCCCCGCGACGGTCCAGCACATACGGCAGGAGCAGCTCGGGGTCGACGTCGAGGATCTTGCGGAAGAGCGGGTGCGCGCGGAACGCCTCCACCCCGTGCACCAGACCCTCGACGATCTGGCCGCGCGCGGGCAGATCCGGCCGGGGCTCCGGCATGGCACGGGTGGCGGCGTCCACCCACTCGCGGGTCATCAGGTCGCCTACGAGGGAGCGCACGTCGGGCCAGCGCCGGTACAGCGTCATGCGCGAGACGCCGGCGCGGCGGGCCACATCGGTCAGGGTGGTGCGGCGGACGCCGACGGCGAGCACGCAGTCGCGCACCGCGTCGAGCACCGGATCGCTGTCCCCATGGTTGTGACGAATAGGCGTCATGTGTAACAGTGTAACGCCCCTTGCGACGGCGCCCGGCAGACGGGCGGCGCGGAAACGACCGATACCGATGAGGACAACCGCCATGGACATGCTGTGGAGTGGCTGGGGCGACCCGGCCAAGGCGGCGCCGCTGCCCGAGACGGTGACCGGACTGCTGCGCGATCTGCTGGGAGTCAAGCCGCGCGACGCAGAACCCCTCCAGCTGGAGGAGATCCCCGTCCCCGCGACCCCGCTGGACGAGGCGGTGCTCCAGGACCTGTCCGCCGCCGTGGGCGGTGACGAACACGTCCGCACGGACGCGGAGACCCGCGTCCGCCACACCCGCGGCAAGTCCACCCCCGACCTGCTGAAGATCCGCACCGGAGACGTCGCGGACACCCCGGCGGCCGTCGTACTGCCCGCCGACCACGACCAGGTCCTCGCCCTGCTGCTGACCTGCGCCCGCCACGGCCTGACCGCCGTTCCGTTCGGCGGCGGCACCTCCGTCGTCGGCGGCCTGGCCCCGGCCCGGCGCGGCCCGCTCGTCGCCATCGACCTGCGTCGCCTGAACCGCCTGGTAGACGTCGACCCCGTCTCCCGCACCGCCACCCTCCAGGCCGGACTGCGCGCCCCCGAGGCCGAACGGCTCCTCGCCGAACACGGCTTCACCCTCGGCCACTTCCCGCAGTCCTTCGAGTGGGCCACCATCGGCGGATTCGCCGCCGCCCGCTCCAGCGGACAGGCCTCCGCCGGATACGGCCGCTTCGACGACATGGTGCTGGGACTCACCCTCGCCACCCCCGAGGGCACCATCGACGTCGGCCGCGCCCCGCGCTCCGCCGCCGGACCGGACCTGCGCCAGCTGATCCTCGGTTCCGAGGGCGCCTTCGGCGTCATCACCTCGGTCACCGTGCGGGTGCGTCCCCAGCCCGCCACTCGCGTCTACGAGGGCTGGCGCTTCGCCTCCTTCGAGGAGGGCGCCGCCGCACTGCGCCGGCTCGCCCAGGACGGACCGCGGCCCACCGTGCTGCGCCTGTCCGACGAGACCGAGACCCTGATCGGCCTCGCCCAGCCCGACGCGATCGGCTCCGACGGCGCACAGAACGCCGGATGCCAGGCCATCGTCGGCTTCGAGGGCACCGAGGAGGACACCGCCCGGCAGCGGGAGCTCGCCTCCGCCGTCCTGCGCGAGTGCGGCGGCACCCACGCCGGCACCGAGCCGGGCGAACGCTGGGCCCACGGCCGCTACTCGGCGCCGTACCTGCGCGACGCCCTGCTGGACGCCGGAGCCTTCGCCGAGACGCTGGAGACCGCCGCCTTCTGGTCGCGCATCCCCGAGCTGTACGACCAGGTGCGCACCGCGCTGACCACCACCCTCACCGAGGCCGGTACGCCGCCCCTGGTCATGTGCCACATCTCGCACGTCTACGAGAACGGTGCCTCGCTGTACTTCACGGTGGTCAGCGCCCAGGGCGACGACCCGGTCGCGCACTGGGCCCCGGCCAAGGAGGCGGCCAACGAGGCGATCCTCGCCGCCGGCGGCACCATCAGCCACCACCACGGCGTGGGCACCGACCACCGCGACTGGTACGTCCGCGAGGTCGGCACCCTCGGCGTCGAGGCCCTGCGGGCCGTCAAGCGCAGGCTCGACCCGGACCAGGTGCTCAACCCGGGCGTCCTGCTTCCCACCGACTGACCCGGACAGCTACCGTCCGCTCCACCACCGTTCCAGCTCGGCTCCCGCATCACCGTTTCCGGAGGCTCACCCATGCGACAGTTCACCGCCGTCGTCAACCCCACCGCGGGTGGATCAAGCGCGGCGGCCACGCTGCTCCAGGTGGCCCGAGTGCTCCGGGAAGCGGGGGCCGACCTGCGGACGGAGTACAGCCGCAGCCTGGCGCACGCGCAGGACATCGCACGTGACTCGGGGGAGCAGGGGCGGGTGGTGCTCGCCGTCGGCGGCGACGGCATCGCAGGCGGCATCGGCGGGGCGCTCAGCGGCACCGACGCCGTCTTCGGCCTCGTACCGGCCGGACGGGGCAACGATTTCGCCAGGGCACTCGGCCTGCCCGACGAACCCGAGGCCCTGGCCAAGATCCTGCTCGACGCGGAGCCGCGCCGGGTCGACACCATCGAGATGCGGTCGGCCGTCCACGACGGGACCGTCGTCCTCGGCAGCGTGTACGCGGGCGTGGACGCGCTCGCCAACCGGCACGCCAACCAGTCCAAGCTGCTGCGCGGCGCCGCCTCCTACTACGCGGGCGGCCTGCGCGCCGTGACCACCTGGCGCGCGGCCGACTTCCGGGTCACCGTCGACGGTCAGGAACACGCGCACCGCGGCTACACCGTCGTGGCCGCCAACTCCGCCTACTACGGCTCCGGCCGGATGATCGCCCCCGGGGCCCAGGTGGACGACGGGATGCTGGAGGTCGTGATGATCCGCGAGGCTCCCCGGCACCTGTTCTTCACCCTGATGAACGAACTCTCCACGGGCGCGCACGTGGCCCGCCCCGAGGTGACCGTGCTGCGGGGCCGGGAGATCCGCATCGAGGCCGACCGCGCGGTCCCCTACGGCGCCGACGGCGAGGTGGAGGCCGACCTCCCCGTGACGGCCCGGGTGCTGCCCGGCGCGCTCAAGGTCCTCTACTGACCGCTGAGCTGACCTGAGGACCGCTGCCTGACGCCTCGACGGCGCCGGTCAGCGGTCCTCCGGCGGAACGGCGCACGCGCGGGCGATCAGCAGCGCGACGTCGTCGGGGGCACCGGGGTGCCGCAGCCCGTGCAGCAGCCGGTCGCAGGTCTCTTCCAGCGTCGCGTCAACGTTGTCCAGCAGGTCCAGAAGGACGTCGAGACGCTCGTCGATGGGGTCCCCGCGGCTCTCCACCAGCCCGTCCGTGTACAGCACCAGGTGATCTCCCGGAGCGAGCCGGAAGGCGGTGTTCTCGAAGGGGACACCGCCGACGCCCAGCGGAGTGCCGGTCGGCAGGTCGAGCAGCCGGGGGCGGCCGTCGCGGGGCACCAGCACCGGCGGCAGATGGCCCGCGCCCGCCATACGGCACCTGCCGCTGTGTGGGTCGTAGGCCACGTAGAGACACGTGGCGATGTACTGCTCCAGCCGTGCCGTGATCGCGTCGAGGTGCTGGAGGACCTGGGCCGGCTCCAGGTCCAGATCGGCGTAGGCGGCGGTGGCGGTGCGCAGTCGGCCCATGGTGGCGGCGGCGTCGATGCCGCTGCCCATCACGTCCCCCACCACCAGCGCCGTCCGGTCCCGCTCCATGGGCAGCACGTCGTACCAGTCGCCGCCGACCTCGTACGCGGCCTGCGCCGGCCGGTAGCGGGCGGCCAGTTCAAGGCCGGGCAGCTGCGGCGGCAGCTCGGGGAGCAGGCTGCGCTGGAGCGTCACCGCCGCGTTGCGCACACTCTGGTGCGTGCGCGCGTTGTCGATGCACACGGCCGCACGCGACGCCAGCTCGGCGGCGACCGCGAGATCGTCCTCGCCGAACGGGCGCGGGTCGCGGGCCCTGGTGAGACCGAGGAAGCCGAGGGTGTCACCACGCGCGATGAGCGGCACGGCGAGATACGAGTGCACTCCGGCGCGCGCCAGCATGGCGGCCGCCCGGTCGTCACGGGCCATGCGCGCCAGATCGTCGGGGTCGGCATGACTGACCAGGATCGGGAGGCCGCTGCGCACACACTGGGTGGCCAGCCGGTCGGCACCGTACGTGGCGAGCTCACCCGGCGGGTCCGCGGCCCGCGCCGCGTCGCTCGGATACGCCGCCTTCACCGCCAGGGCGCGGAAGAACGCCGGACCCGCGCGCGTCCTGGGCCGGTGCTCGTTCAGCGCCGAGTCCAGTACGTCCACGGAGACCACGTCGGCGAAGTCGGGCACCGTGACATCGGCCAGCTCCCACGCCGTGCGCTCCACCTCCAGCGTGGAGCCGATCCGCGCGGAACCGTCCGCGATGAGCGCGAGCCTCCGCCGTGTCTCACCGGCCTCGATCCCCGACTCGTACCGCTGCGTCACATCGATGACCAGTTCCGCCACCCCCAGCACATGCCCCTGGGTGTCCTCCAACCGGTACACCGAGATCGTCCAGGCGTGTCTGTGCCCGGGGTCGGCCGGGGTGCGGCCGACGATGGTGGACCCCTCGACCAGCGGTTCCCCGGTCTCCAGGACACGGTGCATCGCGATCTCGGCCTGCTCGAAGGACGTGGGCCACATGATCTCCCGGTAGTGGCGGCCGAGATGGTCCTTCGCGGGAATGCCGTGCATCCGCTCCAGAGCCGGGTTGACGGTCACGTACCGCAGATCGGTGTCGAGGATCGCCACCCCGATCGGGGACTGCGAGATCAGCCGCGTGGACAGGGCGACGTCCCGTTCCAGCTCCCGCAGCTTGGGGGAGTCGGTGCCGAGGCCCAGCGCGTAGAACTCGCCGCGGTCGTTCATCAGCCGCATGTTGCGCAGTTCGACCAGTCGTGTGCTGCCGTCGGCACACCGGATCGGGAACGTGCCGGCCCAACTCTGCCCGGTCTCCATGACCTGGGCGAAGGTCTTGATCACCCAGTCCCAGTTCTCCTCCTTGACAAGCACCGTAGCCGCGAATTCCCCGAGCGCCTGCTCCGCCGTGTAGCCGTAGAGCTCCTCGGCCTGCGGGCTCCACAGCACGATCTTGCCCTCGGAGTCCAGCAGCACCGCGGCCACACCGAGGACGTCCATCAGCCCGCTCGGCTTCGATCTCCCCTCCCGCGACGGTTCCGGCCGCGGCTCTGCGCCGCGCGCGTCGTCGCCGGCCGCCGGCCCGAGAGCCTCGGGAGGCTGCTCGGCTGCGCTCATCGCTGGCCCTCCTTCCAGCGGCTGCTGCCGCCCGACCGGCCGCGTCCGGGGCACGCTCCGGCCCAGGCCGCACGTGCCTGTCGCTTACATGGTCCCCCGGTACCGGGGGACCGGGCACCCCGACAGGCGCGACGGCGCGGCGACACGCCCGCGTACGGCGGGCCGGGGCCCTTGGCAGACGGGTCCCCGGGGCGCCCGGGAGCAATCCGGTTCCGGCCATCCCGCGGTGCCGCCTACGCCTGGCGGCGTCCGGCCGGACCCCGTCGTGCGCCATGCTGGGAACAGCCGACGGCCGGACGAGGAGATACGTGTGGAATGGCGTGAGTTTGCCGAGCGCATGGCGCTGCTGGCCCGCGATCTGCTGGCGCAGGAGACACTGGAGGCGACGCTCGACCGGATCGCCGGCGCCGCGGTGGACCTGGTCGAGGGGTGCGATGCGGCGGGCGTCCTCACCCTGAGCAAGGGCCGGGTCACCACCCTGTCGGCGTGCGGCGACCAGGTGGCGGAGTCCGACCGGATCCAGGGGGAACTGGGCGAGGGTCCCTGCTTCGACGCCGCCCGCCACACCGACGAGGGCCGGGTCTACCGCATCACCGACCTCACCCGGCCCCAGCCCCGCTGGCCGCGCTTCGCGCCCGCGGCCCACGACCTCGGGTTCGGCAGCATGATGGGCTTCCTGCTCTACACCCACGACGACGACTTCGGCGCCCTGAACCTGTACTCGTACAAGCCGGGCGCCTTCACCCCGGCGAGCGAGACCGCCGGCTGGCTGTTCGCCTCACATGCCGCCGTGGCCCTGGCGGCCGCCCGAACCCAGGAACAGCTGGAGCACGCGATGGACACCCGGCACGCCATCGGCGAGGCCATGGGCATCCTCATGGAACGGCACCGGCTCACCGAGGGGGACGCCTTCGCCGTGCTGCGCCGCATCTCGCAGAACCACAACATCAAACTGCGCGACGTCGCCCAGCACATCCGGCGTCCGCCCGAAAACGAGAAGTGACCCCGGCCCGGGTCGGGCCGGGCAGGTGACCCGGGTCAGGCGAGGCAGGTGAGGGGACGGCCGCCGTTGAAGGTGACCATGTCCTTGAGCGCGGCGCCGACGTCGATGGGCCGGCCGAGCGGGCCGTCCTCCAGCTCCGCGTACGCCCGGTGCAGGTTCCCGACGATCCGTTCACTGTCCAGCAGACCGGCGTACGCCCCCAGGTCGGTTTCGCGGGCCGCCTCGAGGGGGGTCAGCCCGGCGTCGCGGGCGGCCCGCGCGGTCGCCCGTACGAACCGCAGATAGCCGAGCACCTCGTCGACGACCTCGGGACCCGCCACGGGTCCGTGTCCGGGGACGATGGTCGTCGCCCCGAGCGGCTTCACCACCTCCTCGAGGACCTGGATCGCACCGGCCACGGAACCCTGGAGCAGGAACGGGGTGCCGCCGTTGAACAGCAGATCGCCGCTGAACAGGACCTTCCGCTCGGGCAACCAGACGATCGAGTCGTTCGTCGTGTGCGCGGCCACGCCCACATGCCGTACGTCGGCGCGCAGTTCGTCGGACCACACGGTCACCGAGTCGGTGTAGGTGAGGAAGGGCGGCTCCGGGACGATGTCACCCCACTCCACGTCGGTCCAGAACCCCGCCGTCGCCTCCGGGCCGCCGAAGGCGAGGACGCCCGCGCGGGTGGCCTCGTGCCCGACGATCGTGGCCCCACCGAAGAGCTGGTTGCCGAAGGTGTGGTCGCCGTGGTGATGAGTGTTGATCAGCGTCCGCACCGGCTGCGGCGTGACTGCGGCGATGGCGTCCAGATAGGCACGGGTGCGGCGGACCGTCGAGCAGGAGTCCACGCTGATCACCCCGCGCTCGCCCACGACGAATCCGGTGTTGTTGATCCACCAGGTGCCGTCGGGCTGGATGTACGCGAACACCCCGTCACTTACCTCCTCCACACGCGACGGGGGCAGTTGGGCGACGTCATGGTGAACCGTGCTCACGGAGGGCTCCCGGCGTAGACGGTGGCGACGGTGGAGACGGCGTGATCATCGCACCGAAGAGCCGGAGCCCGGTAGTCCGCGCTCCTCCACGGCGACGAGCGCGGCACCGGCCGCCGGCCGGCCGCCGGTGTGCCGGAGCAGGTCCTCGCGCAGGCCCCCCACCATGTCCTCCAGGGACTCCGCACCACGGGCCCGGGCCCGGGCGGCGAGATCGTGGTAGCGGCCGTCGCGCTCGCGTGCCTGGGTGAACCCGTCGGTGTACAGCAGCAGTCGGTCGCCGGGACGGAAGTCGACGGTCTGGGTGACGGGGGCCGCTCCCACGAGGTGTGCCAGCCCCAGCGGTGGACCGGGCGGAGCCGGCGCGTGCACGGTCACCGTCCTGCCGTGCACGGTCAAAGGCGCCGACTGCCCACGGTGGATCAGTCTGAGCTCGGGCTCGTCGTAGGGGAGTTCCGCGAGTACGGCCGTCGCGCAGCGCTCGCCCGGCGTGGCGTCGTACGGCGGCTCGCCGCGCGGAGACCCGAACCGCCCGGTGGCGCAGGCCTCCAGCCGGGCGCACACCCCGGCCAGCGTCCGCTCCTCGTGCGCGGCCGCACGGAAGGTCCGCAGCAGCGTGGTCGAGGTCACCACGGCGAACGGTCCACCCGCCCGGACGTTCCCCACCAGCAGCCTGACGCCGTAGGGGGTGTGCAGGGCCTCGTGGAAGTCGCCGCCCACGACGGGCCCGGACCGTGCCGGAACCTGAGTGGCGCACAGCCGCACCGACCCCAGGCGGCCGGGCAGCGGGCGGAGCACGGATTCCCGTACGGCCTCGGCAGCCGCCCGGGTCCGGCGCAGCCGCCGGGCATGCCGGCAGTACGCCGCGCAGGCCAGCAGCGCGGCCGAAGAAGCCGCCAGCAGCGTCAGGAGCGTCGCGTCGGCTCCGTTCATCACCGCCGCCCCACTTCCACCGCGCCGCCCGCGCCCGGCGCGGGCTCGGCCGTGGGTGCGCCGCGGCCGTCGTCCAGCGACGCGAGCATGTCCTCCAACTGGCGTGCCAGGCCATGGTCCTTGGTCGAACCGGCCGCCGTGTGCAGCCGCCGACCCGCCCATCGCGCGGCCGGCAGAATGGGGTGCGGGCGACCGCCCGCACAGGAGCGGACGCACAGGGCCGTTCCGACGAGCAGCCGGGCCCCGCCCGGCCGGAACGCCGGGGTGACCGGATCACCGCGCCGCTGTGCCGCGTCCCGCCGCGGTGCCGGGCTCGGGCCGCGCTCGTCGCGTTCGTCGTCCAGCAGCCGGCCGATCTCGCGGGCCCGGTCGGCCACGCGGGCCAGCGCGTCGAGCACGTCGTCGTCGAGGTGCCGTACGGATCCGCGGGCCGCCGACCGCAGGTTCCAGCGACGGCTCTCCCGCGCGGCGGTCAGTTCGTCGTCGGCCCGTCGCACGGCGCGGTCCAGGCCCGCGGCCCAGTCCGGCCCCAGGAGTTCCTGCGGCAGACGCCGGTCCCGCAGCGCCAGCGCGAGGAGTTCGAGCACACGTGCCAGCTGGTCGCGCAGCTCACCCAGCGCCCGCTCGGCGGGCCGCAGATGCAACGGCGGGAACACGACGGCGTTGAGCATGGCGCCGATCGCCACGCCCACGGCGGTCTCCAGGACATGTGGCGCCAGATCGTCCCACAGCTGGCTGCGCGCCATGGCGAAGGCGAACAGCGCGGTGATCGGAACATGCACCCCGTGGTGACCGAGCCGGTCGTGCTGGGCCGCGACGACGGACGCGAAGACGACCAGGCACAGTGCCGGGAGCGTGGGGTGGACGAAGACGGCGACGGGGACCGCGATCAGGACGCCGAGCGCGCAGCCGACCGAGTACTGGGCCGCCGCCACCAGCGACCGGAACGCCGAGGCCTCGGTGACCAGGAGGGCGGCGAGAGCGGCGGGATACGGCGCGTCGCTGCCGAATGCCGTGGTGCACACCGCCCAGGCCAGTCCGGCCGCGGCGGCGGCCCGGACCGGCGTCTGCCTGCGGCGGGTGGGGTAACGGGCGAGTCGGGCATGATCAAGGACGTTCCGGAGATGAGGTGCAGTGGACATCCCGGTGGTTATTGCCCTCAATGCCGCGAAGAAACATAGATATCCGATTTACTGAAATATTTGCCCATCTGGAACCGGGGGGGTCGGGGGTGCCGGCGGCAGCGGAACGGTCGGGGGCGCCGGAGGGGCCGGAGGTGTCGGAGGAAGCGGTGCTTCCTCGGCCGGCGCCTCGACCGCCTCGGTCGGCGCCTCGAACGCCACGGTGGGGGCGTCGGGCGCGCCGGGTGCGGCCGGTGTGGCGGGCACGGGCACCTCGTCGTGCGGTGCCGCCGACCGGACCTGCACCCGCAGCGCCTCGTGCGAGCCGGACTCGGCCCCGGCGCGCAGCCGGGCCTCCACCTCGCCGGCGGCGTGTACGACGACCAGGGCGGCGGGCTGTCCCTCGTCCCCCGGGTCCGGCTTCATGAGGGGGATGTCGATCCGGTCCTCGGCATCGGGGTCGTAGGACACCGACACCTCGATCCCGGCACCCGCCACCTGAAGGGTCACGGCCGGGTCCGCGAACGCCCGCCGTGCGGTCAGGGCCCGCAGCAGCGGCTGAGCCGGTGCGAGCACCGCGCGGACCTGCTCGGCGCCCGGATGGCCGAGGTCCAGGAGACAGCTCTCCAGGAAGCCGGTGAGTTCCCGGCACACCTGGTCGGTGGAGCGCAACGGCCCCTGCACCAGGACACGTTCGAATATCACAGTCGCTTCCCGCCGTTCTGGTAGGCCTCTACGTAGTTGCCGCCGCTGCGCAGCAGGTCGTCCTCGACCTCGAAGATCTGGTCCAGCGCCGCGCCGAGCAGGCCGAGACCGAGCGACGGCGAGGCGTCCGCGAGTGCCCCGGCCAGCACGACCGCGTGCCGCAGGGCCCGGCCCGACAGCCCCTCCGTGCGTGCCACGAGCGCGTGCCACCCGGGGTCGTCGCCCCGGTGTGCCGCGGCCAGCGCCTCGTGGACGTCGTAGACGTCGGCGAGCGCTTCGAGGGCGTCCCGCAGGATGAGGGACCGTGCCGTCGCGTCGGGCAGCGGGATCTTCACGGCGAAGTCCACCCGCTCGCGCACCGCGCGGTCGAGCGAACGCGGAGTGTTCGTGGTCAGCACGAAGACCACCCCGGGGCATTCCTCCACGCACCGGTCCATGGACTCCATGAAGGCGTTGACCTGGAACAGGGCGTCCACCGGATTGGACTCGAGGCTGATCGCCGAGCGGTCCGTGCCGAGCGTCTCGATCTCGTCGAGCAGCACGAACACCGGATGGTCCGACCGGGCCGCCTCCCGGATCCGGGCGAACGCCTCCAGTACGCGCTGCTGGCCGCCACCCCGTACCCCGCTGAACAACGCGTGCGTGTTGACGTGCAGGAAGAGCACGGGCCCGGTCCGGCCGGCGGTGTCGGCGAAGGCCGCCGGCAGGCCGCGGGCCAGGCTCGTCTTCCCGCATCCCGGCGGCCCGTAGAGCAGCACGCTGCGGCGCAGCCCCAGCGCCTGGGCGGGCACCTTCGCCATCCGGGCGATGGTGCGGGTGTACGACAGCAGGAGCGCCCTCAGCTCGTCCGGCACGATCACGGTGTCCCAGGACGCGCGCAGCCGCTCGGCTTCGTCCGGCAGCCAGGACGCGGTGAGCAGATCGGTGTCGGCCCGGGTCACGCGACCTCCCCCAGATCCGCTTCCTCACCGTCCGTGCTCAGGGCGTTGAGCAGTCCGTCGACCACCTTCTGCGCCAGATGGGGCGCGTCGGCGAGTTCCGCGTGCGCGGTCCGCAACTCCTTCTCCACCCGCGCGCACAGCTCCGCCAGGTCGTCCGTCTCCCCGACGCTCAGCTCGTGGCGCCGGCCGTGCAGCAGATAGGTCACCTGCATCGCGAATCCCCTCCCTCTCGAGTTCTGGCCCGTTCCGTCAGGACCACATGAACATTCGGGTCTGCATGGCCGCCGTGTCGATCACGTCGCCCACGTCCTGCCGGGAGAGGTGCTGCACGCTGCCCAGGGTGGTGCTCTGCCAGCCCTGCACGTCCGGCGCCCCGTCGGCGAGTGAGACGACGACGCGGTAGCTGCAACCGGGGTAGCTGCCCAGGGAACGGGTGGCCGCCTTCACCCGGTCGATGTCGGTGTGGTGTCTCTCCTCGCTGTCCGAGGAGTAGACGAGGTTCAGATCCGCGCGGCACCGGACCGTGTCGGTCGACGGGTCGAAGATCTCCAGGTAGGCGGCCTCCAGCTTGCGCATGGTCAGCCAGGTGCGCAGCCCGTTCTCGACGACGGGCTGAATGGTGGCGAGTTCCGTGACGTCCAGTCCGGCGTCGGATATCGCCTCGTAGAAGATGCGTACGATCTCGTTCGCGGTGTAGACGACCGCCCTCGTGGTGACGTTGACACTGGTTCGCACATGGACACCCGATGCCGCCACGTAATTCCCCCCTGATGTGCGCGAAGTCGGTGCGATCCGACTCGGCAACCAGTAAATACCTCGACGGCCCGAATTCCGGATGTTGTGCGTCGGCCGACGCAGAACCGGTCACCAACGCCCATACCGGCTACCCGCTTTGACGTAGGGACGCACGACTCGCCACTACTGGGCGACGAACATTTCGGCCCAGACGGTCTTGCCCGCGACGGTGTGCCGCGTGCCCCAGCGCTGGCAGAGCTGCCCGACGAGGAGGAGGCCGCGGCCCCCCTCGTCGAAGACGCGGGCGCGCCGCATGTGCGGGGCGGTGTTGCTGGAGTCGAACACCTCGCAGGTGAGGGTGTGGTTGTCGTGGATCAGCCGGAGCCGGACGGGAGGCCTGCCGTAGCGGATGGCGTTGGTGACCAGCTCGCTGACCACGAGTTCGGTGATGAACACGGCCTCGTCCAGCCGCCAGGCGGTCAGCTGGTCGATGGCCTGCTGGCGGGCGTGGCCGACCGTGGCGGGCTCGAAGGGCAGCTCCCAGGTCGCGACCTGATCCGCCTTCAGGACCTGGGTGCGGGCGATGAGCAGGGCGATGTCGTCGTCGGGCCGGTGGGTGAGCATGGCGGTCAGAACCCTGTCGCACACCCCGTCCAGGCTCTGGGCGGGCCCGGCCAGAGCGGCGAACATGTTGTCCAGGGCGTCGTCGATGTCGTGGTCGCGGGCCTCGAGCAGCCCGTTGGTGTAGAGGGCGATCAGGCTGCCCTCGGGAAGCTCGATGTCGTAGGCCTCGAAGGGCAGGCCGCCCAGGCCCAGCGGGGGGCCCGGCGGGACGTCGAGAAAGTGGACGGTGCCGCCGGGGGTGACCACGGCGGGCGGCGGATGACCGGCCCGCGCCACGGTGCAGTGGCGGGAGACCGGGTCGTAGACGGCGTACAGACAGGTGGTGCCGACGCCCGCGGCGCTCTCGCCCGCGACGTCGCCCCCGGTCTCCTCCGCGCACAGGTGGATCACCAAGTCGTCCAGGTGACTCAGCAGTTCGTCGGGCGGCAGGTCCACGTCGGCCAGCGTCCGCACCGCGGTGCGCACCCGTCCCATCGTCGCGGAGGCCCGGATGCCGTGACCGACGACGTCCCCCACGACGAGCGCGACCCGACTGCCGGACAGCGGGACGACGTCGAACCAGTCACCGCCCACCCCGGCCTGGCTGACGGACGGCAGATAGCGCGTGGCGATGTCCAGGGCGCCCTGTTCGGGGAGCGTCTGCGGCAGCAGGCTCCGCTGCAGCGCCATGGTGGTGGTGTGGTCCCGCTGGGGGCGTCGTGTGCTGTGGATGCTCGTGGCCGCCTTCGCCGTCAGTTGTTCGGCCAGCCACAGATCGTCCGCGTCGAACGGCCGGGGGCTCTGGTGCCGCCCGAAGACGGCCACACCGTACGAGGTGCCGTCCGCCCGGATCGGCACCACCATCAACGAGTGTGTCCCGCTGTCACGGATCCAGGCGGCCTGCGGATCCTCCCGTGCCCAGCGGGCGACGGTGTCCTCGTCACCCGAGTGGACCGCGCCCTGGCCCAGGGTCAGACAGCGGGCCGACGGCGAGGCGGCGGCGCAGCGCCGCGCCCGCTCGGGTGACTGGTGAAGCCGGTGCCGGTCCGAGACGGACCGCGCGCCGGCCCGGCTGAGCGTGAGGCCGACTGTCGACCAGGACGGGGGCGGCCTGCCGTGCCGGGGCGGGTCCAGCAGATCGACGGTGCAGGTGTCGGCGAGCCGGGGGACGGCGACGTCGGCGAGTTCCTGTGCGGTGCGGCCGGTGTCGAGGGAGGTGCCGATGTTCCGTCCGGCGTCGCTGAGCAACCGCATCCGCCTGCGGACCAGGTCCTCGGGTGGACGCGCGTGCGCCACCAGGCACACGGCCCCAACCTGGCCGTCGGGGTCGTCCAGCGGGATCAGCCGGGCCCGCCAGAGGTCCCGCGGGCGGACGGTGTCCAGGCCGACTTCCACCTCCTGCGGCGGACCGCCGTCCAGCACCGACCGCATCGCCGCCTCGGCCTCGCGGCAGTCGGGGAGCGGCACGATGTCGGACAGGCGCAGTCCGCGCACCGTCGCCTCGGGAAGGGCCAGCACCCGCTCCATGCCGGTGCTGGCCCGCGCCAGCCGCAGATCCTGGTCGAAGACCGCGAGGACACACGGCGAGCGGGCGAAGGCCCATTCGCCAAGCGGCCTGTCGCCGCCGGAGGGCGAGGGCGCCGCCACCGCGGACACCAGCAGCCACTCGGTGCTGCCGGCGCCGTCCGCGTCCCGCCGGTGGGCGAGCACGTCCCTCACCAGCCGGTGACCGTCCCGGTGCCGCAGCGGCACCGTGCCGTGCCAGCGCCGGCGTCCGGCCGCCTCCCGCCACGCCCGCCCGTCGTCGGTGGTGTGCGCGTCGGCGAGCAGCAGGGCCGCCCGCCGCCCCACGACCTCCGACGGCCGGTAGCCGAGCAGCCTCCCGGCGCCCTCGCTCCACGCCGTCACCAGGCCCCGCTCGTCGACGGTGGCCGTCGCCGAGTAGGCCTCCGGACTGCTGGGAGGGGTGGGAAGTCGCTCCATCGCCGCTCATCCTTCGCCGAACCTGCACGGCCGAGGCTCTCCCCCCAGCATGATCCTGACGGCGACGGAGCACCACAGGGACGGCCCACGCGCGACGGCCGCGAATCAGCGCAGCGTAGGCACCTCTCCGCCGTCCACCCGCTCGACCCCGACCCCTGGCAGCCCCCTGCTCCACCGCGCGGTGATGTCGGTGAGGAGGTCGGGGCCGGGCGGGTGCGGGCCGAGCCCGATGGCGTACGACGCGGAGGCCGCGCCGGTGGCGACCGGGCGGGGCCACGCGTGTGCGTCCACCGTGCCGGCCTCTTCCAACGCCGTGAGCAGGGCGCGCATCCGGCCCCGCAGCCGCCCCCGGGTCTCCTCGAACTCCTCGGCCCCGGCCGACCGCACCGTCAGGACCAGCCAGGCGGCGTGCCGTCGGTGCAGCGGCGGCGGGACCGGCAGGTCGTGTGCGGGGTCGCGGCCCGTCCGGTCCGCCGTCTCCAGGATGTCCCAGGCCCGGTACAGCTCCTGGGAGAGCAGGTCACGGAAGCCGGGCGCCACTTGCCCGGTGCACAGGCGTACCGGGTCGGTCGGCGTCAGGATCGACAGCGCCGCCGCCGATCCCGCGGACGGGGCGTCGGGCGTGAGGGCGACCGGGTTCCGCCAGTCCCAGGCGGCCCAGGTCCCGAAGAAGTGCCGGAGCAGCTCGTGCGACGACAAGCCGGGCGCCTCCCGCATGGTGCGGGCGGCCAGCACGGACCAGGCGAGGCCCGGCAGCCCGCCGAACGGGGCGGAGTCGAGCCCGCGCGCCCGTGCCCACTCCTTCACCCGGGCGGCCAGCTCGTCGAACGCGCCCTCATGGCCTTCGACCGAGGCGCGTACGGCGTCCGCGTCGCTGACGGCGCTCAGCGCGACCGCGGCCGCCTCGCCCAGTTCGGCACGGCGTTCCACCGCCGTCGCCGGTGCGAGCGTTCCGGTGCCGACGAGGGTCAGGTCGACGTCCAGGCCGCCGACGTACAGCCGCAGCCCCGGCACCCTGGCCCCGGTCACCCGCCGCACCCGGGTGGCATCCGGCAGCGCGGCGGCCAGCCGTGCCTCGACGTCGGCGATGTCGATGCCGCCGGGCAGGGCCGCGACCAGGTCGAGGTCGGCGGCGGGCAGCGCGCCGCCCATGCGCCGCGATCCGACGAGGTGCACGGTGCCCTCGCCCAGTGCCTCGCGGACCCGCCGGACGGTCGCCTCGGTGGGGTCGTCCCCGGGCGCGGGCGGGGCCGCGCCCGGTTCCGGCAGCAGCCGTATCTCGCCGGAGCCCAGTGCCACCGTGGCCCTCGGGCGCATCGGTTCCCCGCCCCGGCGGGAGAGGACGACCAGTTCCCCGACCCGCGCCGACAGACCGCCGCCGAGCCGGGCGGCGCACTCGGCGGCGACCCGCTGCGGGTCGGGGGAGCGGCCCAGCGTCAGGTGCGGCGTGAACCCCTCGGCGCGGCCCCGGCAGCGTGGGAACTGCCGCTCCAGCGCGGCTCGCAGCCCCGCCCACGGAACCGGGTCGGCCGCGGCCGGGTCGAGCCAGACGGTCGCGTCCTCCCGGTGTCCGAAGGTGTGCACGCCCTGGAGCCGGGCGGTGAACGCGGGTGTCCGCGCCACCGCCCGGGCCAGCAGCGGCAGCGCCCGGTCGAAGGCGGACTCCGGGACGAAGCCGAAGAGCAGATTGACATGCGGCGGCCAGCGGTGGATCTGCGGATCGTGCTCGCCGCGGAGTTCCTGGAGGGGGGCCCACAGCTCCTCGGGCGGCAGCCACGCCACCGCCGTACGCGCGGTCGGCGCGAGGTCGAGCACCGGCTCGTCGGACACGGCCCCGTCGAGGACGAGGTCCGCCGTGACCCCGAAGTGGTCGGAGACGTACAGCCCGTCCGCGGTGGGTGAGTCGCCCAGCAGGGCCGCGCTCCCCGCGTGCGGGCCGTTCGCGCCGAGCAGGATCCGGTCCAGGCGGGAGGCCCGTCCGGTCAGCGAGGAGACCGCGGCCAGCGGGTTGACGCCCGGGTCGAAGGTGGGGGTCCGGTCGGCGGTTCCATGTACCTGCGTCCACGCGTCCCGCAGTCCCAGGGCGGCGGCCGGTCCGTCCGGCCCGTCGGTGCCGTCGTTGAAGTCGCCGACCAGGACCAGCGGGCAGTCCAGACCGGTGAGTCCCTCGGTCAGCTGCGCCAGTTCGGCCCTCCGCCGGGCGGGGCCGTTGTCGGAATGGTCGCTGCTCAGATGGGTGTTGGCGATCACGACCGGTCCGTGGGCCGTCATCACGGTGACGGCATGGACGGCCTTGTGCGGTCCGAGTTCGTGCCGGGCCGCCTCACGCACGGGCAGCCTGCTGAGCAGCAGCAGACCGCAGTCCTCGACATGCCGGCCCTTCGGGCCGGTGTCCACCGCGTAGGCGGCCCGGACCCACGGGGCCGCCAGCACCATGGCGAGCAGCTCCGGCTCGACCTCCTGCAACGCGATGACGTCCGCGTCCGACGCCGCAAGAGCCGCCAGCAGCAGCGGTCTGCGCCGCGCGGTGTCGACGCGGTCGCTGTCGTAACGGTCCCAGAGCGTGTTCCAGGTCAGCACCCGCAGCACCGTCCCCTCCACCGGGGCCGCCGGCGCGGCGGTGCCGTCGGCCTCGCGCCAGACGCCGGCCGCCGGGTCCCACCGGTGGGGCGTCCCGGCGGTGAAGAACGGCGCCCGCAGGACCCGTGGGTCGCGCACCCGGCCCGCCGTCGACTCGTCGATCCGGTCCACGCCGTCGGCCCGGTCCCAGACCACTTCGCCGTCCGCCTCGACGAAGAGCACCCGGTGCCACGGGATGTCTCCCCCGGGGACGAAGGACGGCAGCGGGACGCGCTTGGGGGCGGCCCCGCGCTGGCCGATCCCGAGCACGAAGCGAGCGGGGTCGAAGCGCGGGTCCCAGCGGACCCGGTGGTAGATCTCGTCGCTGGTACGCATCAGAGGTCCCCTCCCGAGAGTGTCCCGTCGGTGTCGTCGACGGTCCCGCCCGCGCCGACGTACCAGGTGCGGTGCGCCTGACCGGGATACGGCGGATCGAACCGGCGCAGCTGTCCGGAGAGCACCTCCGGCGGCACCGGGTGGGCGCGTCCGGCGTTGCGCCGGGTCAGGGTCTCCTCCTCGGCCGACACGACCACCTGGGTGATCAGCGCGTCCCTGCGGCGGGCCACCGACCGCACCAGGGAACGCTGCCCACGCACCAGCGACGTCGCGTCCCACACGACCGTCCCGCCCCCGGCCAGCGCCGCGTCGAGCCGTCGCAGCCCCTCGCGCAGCACCTCGTCGTTGGCACGCTGGTCGGCACGCGAGCCACGGGCCTGCCGCAGGCCGTCGAGTGAGACAACGGAGTCCACTCCCTTGAGTCCGGCGGCGAACGTGCTCTTCCCGCTGCCGGACGGCCCGGTGAGATGGACGAGCCTCGGGAAGTCCCCGTCGCGCCACCGCCAGGTCGCCGCCACGGCCTCCTCGGCGGTGGCGACCCGTCCGGTGGCGTACGCCTCCCGGGCCTGCGCCCAGCACCGGTCGGCGGCATCGCTGTCGCCGAGCCCGCGCAGCGCCTCGCGCAGTCCCGCGCGCAACGGTTCGAAGGGTGCCTCGCCGAGCAGCCCCGCCTCCTCCGCGCACAGGGCGGACCAGTCCACCCGCTCGCGCTCCTCGGTGCCCAGTCCGGCCGCGACCGCGCCGGCCACCGCGTGCAGCACCCCCAGATCGGCCGCGACGGCCAGGTGCCCGAGACCGGTGCGCCGCTCGTCCTCCGGGTAGGGCCGGGACAGCAGCGAGTGCAGCCCGACCAGATCCGCGACCCGCCTGGCCAGCGGCATACCGAGCGGCCCCGCCAGCCCGGGTGCCAGCCAGGCCCTGCGCCGCCCGTGGAGCAGGGCGGCCAGTACACCCGCGAGACGCGCGTCGCCGGTCCGTCCGAGCACGTCGAGCCGGGCCGACACATCGGCGACGACCGGCTCGCACGACGGGTCGAGATCCTCCGGCCGGGCCCCCACCGCGGTACACAGCGCCCCTGCGTCGGGGGCCGCGCCGGACCGTACGGCCCACAGCGCGGCGGCCGGGCCCAGCCCGTTCTCCACGACGTCGGCGTGCATCCAGTGGGTGCCGGTCCGCACATGCCCCGGACGCACCCACTTCGCCACGCGCAGCCCGAACTCATCCCGGCCGAACCCCTCGACGGTCCGCACGACACAGCCCTCCTGCCGTGCGGAGTCCAGCCGCAGCGCCCGCAGGGCCCGCTCGTCGAAGACGCCCCGCCACAGCACCGGCGGCACGGGCACACCGAGACGCCGCATAAAGCGGACCGTGCCGTCCCAGTCCAGACAGCGTTCCCGGTCCCAGACCGAGAATCCGTAGAACCAGCTCTCCAGGTCCTCGTACGCGATCGAGTGCCGGGCGAACAGGTTCTCGCCGCACACCCGCCACCCGGGCGGCACGGCCGCCCCGATCCGCCCCTGCAGACCCTTCACCCAGGCCCGCGAAGGATGGTGCCCGGAGTCCAGCGACCGCGCGTGCAGCCCGTCGGCGTAGATCGTGGTGTTCTCGCCGTCCAGCTTCTCGGTCACGACGACCTCCCGACCGCGCAGTCCCGACAGGTCGGACACCCGGATGTCGTCCGGGCTCGCACCGGGAGACCAGGGCAGATGGGGGGTACGCGGATAGTGCACACGTTCGGTCATCAGGAGGCCGACTTTAGTGGCCCGCACCGCCGAAACGCCCCTCAATATCGCGGCGCGGGTTGCACCACAAATCGAGCGGACGTTCCCTGGAAGTATCCCGGAACGCGGAGGTGATTCAGGTGAAGGCCGTCGTCTACGAAGAGCCCTTCAGCGTGGTCGTGAGGGATGTCGACGATCCGGGGATCCAGCACCCGAACGACGTGCTGGTACGGGTGACGTCGAGCGCGATCTGCGGCTCCGACCTGCACATGTACGAGGGCCGTACCGCCGCCGAGGCGGGCATCGTCTTCGGACACGAGAACCTCGGCATCGTCGAGGCGGTCGGCAACGGTGTCACCTCTCTGTCGGAGGGGGACCGTGTCGTCATGCCGTTCAACGTCGCCTGCGGTTTCTGTAAGAACTGTCTCGCCGGGAAGACCGGATTCTGCCTGACCGTCAACCCGGGATTCGCCGGCGGCGCGTACGGCTATGTGGCGATGGGCCCCTACAAGGGCGGCCAGGCGGAACTGCTGCGTGTGCCGTTCGCGGACTTCAACTGTCTGAAGCTGCCGCCGGGCACCGAGTTCGAGACCGACTTCGTCCTCCTCGCCGACATCTTCCCCACCGGCTACCACGGATGCGAACTGGCGCAGTTGACCCCGGGCGAGAGCGTGGCCGTCTTCGGCGCCGGTCCCGTGGGGCTGATGGCGGCCTACTCCGCACTCCTGCGCGGGGCGTCGATGGTGTTCTCGGTGGACCGCGTGCCGGAACGGCTCGCCAAGGCCGAGGAGATCGGAGCCATCCCGATCGACTTCACCCAGGGCGACCCGGCCGAACAGATCAGGGAACAGACTCGCGGCGAGGGCACCGACAAGGGCGTGGACGCCGTCGGCTACCAGGCCCAGGCGCACGACGCCAGCCACGAGGAACCCGCCGTCGTCCTCAACGCGCTCGTCGAGACGGTACGTCCCACCGGCATGCTGGGCATACCCGGCCTGTACGTGCCGTCCGACCCGGGCGGCCCCGACGAGCACGCCAAGCACGGCCAACTGCTGGTCTCCATCGGCAAGATGTTCGAGAAGGGGCAGCAGATGGGCACTGGCCAGTGCAACGTCAAGCGCTACAACCGGCAGCTCCGCGACCTCATCATCGCGGGCCGCGCCAAGCCGAGCTTCGTGGTCTCCCACGAACTGCCGCTGGAGGACGCCCCGGGCGCCTACCAGAAGTTCGATCAGCGGATCGAGGGCTACACCAAGGTCGTACTGCATCCGGGGCACGCGCTGGCAGCATGAGCCATCAGATCGTGGGTGTTCCGCGTCCCCACACCGGACCGGGGTGGTGCGGGGACGCGGGGTCTGTGCTGTCAGCCGATGCAGCCGGTGGGGATGACGGGGCTGAGGAGACAGTTGGTGGGGGTGTTGCCGGTGATGGTGGAGCCGGCGGTGGTGCCGAATTGGCTGTCGGTCCAGATCCCGCCGGGTGCGGGTGTGCTGGGTGCGGTGTTGTTGTTGACGGTGCTGTTGAGGAGGGAGAAGGAGGAGTTCGTGCTGTAGATGCCGGCGGCGAAGGAGCCGGTGCCGGAGACTTTGTTTGCGTTGACGGATGTGTTCTGGAGGAACGCGGAGCCGGAGTCGGCGTGGATGCCGCCGCCGGTGGAGTACTGGCCGGAGGCAAGGTTCCCGCTGATCACCGAACTGCTGACAGCGGTCAGGGGCGAACCGGAGATGTAGATGCCGGCGCCCTGTCCGTTCTGGCCGATGAGCTTGTTGTTCGAGACGGTGGTGCCGGACAACGTCGTCGGATCACCGACGAAGATGCCCGCGCCCTGCGGGGTATCCGACTTGGTTACGGTGTTTCCGGAGACCAGTGAGTCGATCAGGATCGTGGTGTTGGCTCCGGCGTAGATGCCGCCGCCGTTTTCGGTGGCGGTGTTGTTGGTGATGCGGCTGTTGATGATGGTCACCGAGTCGCCTGCTGTTTCGATTCCGGCGGCGTAGGCGGCGGTGTTGTTGCTGATGACCGAGTTCTGGTCGATCGTGAGGTCACCGTCCGACTGGTAGATCCCGCCGTCGCCCGACGCGCCGGCCCGGTTGCCGGTGACGGTGACGCCGTGGAAGAAGACGGTTCCGCTCAGGTAGGCGCCGCCTGCGAAGGTGGCCGGGCCGGTGCGGTTGTCCTTGATGGTGCCGCCGGTGAGGGTGATGGTGCTGTCCACTGAGTAGAGCCCGCCGCCTGCCGCGGAACCGACGGCGTTGCCCTGGAGGATGAGGTTGGTGGCGGTGAGGGTGGTGCCGGCATCGGTGGAGATGCCGCCTCCGTTGTCGTTGCCGGGGTTGCCGTTGATGACGGCGAGCGTGTCGAGGGTGAGGGTGGAGGTGTTGGTGAGGTGGATGAGGCGCAGTGTGCCGGCTGTGCGTTTGAGGGTGGCGTGGTTGCCGGTGATGGTGAGGTTCTTGTCGATGACGAGGGCGTTGGTGGCGTCAGTTTTGTTGGAGTCGTCGTAGCCGTAGACGCAGTAGCTGGCCAGGGAGAGGGTGTCACCGGGGGAGGCGGTCGAGATGGCGGTTTTCAGGAGGGTGCCGGCTGCGATCGGGTCCGCGTTGCAGCCGACGGGGGTGGGGGCGGCGGCGTGGGCGGGCATGGTTCCCGCCAGGCCGCTGACGGCCAGAGTGAGGGTGAGTGCGGCGGCCCGCTGCCGCACGGCGCGGGGCGCACCGGTGCTGCGGGTCTCCTGGCGGGTGTGGTGGGCTGCGCTGCTGCGTCGCGCCATTGGTCGAGCCTCCCGAGTCGTTCTTTTCACCGGGCTCCTTGAATTCGCTGACCGGGAGCCGTCCGGTAGCCGGTAGTCGGTGTGGTGCCCGGCTGCCGGATCCGGTTCCCCTCGCGGGGGCCGGCGCACGGAGCCGTCCATGCACTTCCTTGGGCGGTGTGGCGCCGGAAGATGGGCTTCACCGGGTGTCCCACGCAAATCTCAAGCCCTGCGGTGCGGATTCGGCTGTTGCCGCGCCGCCGGGTGCTCCAGGCAGGTGACAGGGCGTGAGGATCGGCGAAATCGCGGTCCACGAGGTCCGGGGCCCGTTCCGCGCCGGCGTCGGGGATGGTGGTGGTCGCCTCCTACGCCGCGGACCGCTCCGGTGATGCCGGGTTCACGCACGAGGCGCTCGACGGTGCGGCAGGCCCCGCGGCATCCTGGCGGTTCGGGTGCCGCCAGACCTTCAGGGCCCCGTAGCCAAGGTAGTTGGCCTCGTATGCGCCCGGCGGCAACGAAAGACGCCGCGACCTCTGAGGATGACGTTGGCCGGCTTCAGCTCGGCCGACTCCTCGCGTTGTGCCCGGACCGTTCCCGGCGTCGATCTGGTCCTGCCGCACCCACTTGCGCAGCGTCCCGGTCGTGACGATGCCCAGCTTCTGGGCGCTGCGGCCCACTCGGTGCGTACTCCGGCCGCACCTCGGCGACCATCCGCACCGCACGACAGCTGAACCGTTCCGGGTGCGTCAGGGACTCGAGCCGGCGGACCCGACGCCATTACCTGGCACGACACACCGCAGAGCAGAACACCGCGTCGGGCCGGGATCCCGGCCTCAGCCGTTCACCACAGCCCTCACACACCCGCTCCCCGGTCCGCCCGGCGTCCTCGGACACACCGCCGGCCCAGGCGCCAAGGCGGCTCAGAACCGGAGATGGCGACAAGGCCCCGCGGGGCCAGTGCCCGACAGGCGACGCGTTCCCCGGCGCGGCGGATCTCACGTCTCCCGCAGCGGCTCGTACGTGTCCGCCGGCACCCCGAACGTCCACGCGACCCCCTCGCGGGCCGTACGGGTGGCCGGTGGCACCCGGAGCCAGTACGTACGCCGTGAACCATCCGGCTCCGGCGTGGAGTTGAGAACCTCCACCATCACCACCGGCTCGTCACCCGCCAGCTCGACGCGCCACAGCGTTCCGGTCGCGTCCCGGTGCACCGGGCGTGCCCCGGAGTCCGCGAGGTATCGATCGTAGCCGTAGTACTCCAGCATCACCCGGCGCAGTTCGGCGTTCTCCTCGTCCCGGATCCGCTGCGGGGTGAGGGTGCGGAGCTCCGCCACGAACGCCGCCGACACCGGCATGCCCCGCCAGGCGTGCAGGGCGAATCCGTCGGGATAGGCGAGGGCCGGGCCGTCCCCGTGGTCGAGCCGGCCCGCCTCGTCGCGGTGCAGCGCGACCGGACGTTCGCACACCACGGCGACCTCGGCGAACGGCCACCACCAGCCGGCGCTGCGGCACACCTCGCCCAGCCCGTCCAGCGGAGCCCGGTCCGTGGGAAAGGCGGCGAGCCACGGCGCGTCGTGCTGCCCCAGCACGGCGTCCAGCAGGAGCAGCCGGACCTCCGCCCCGGCATCGGTGAACTCCTCCAGCACACCTTGGCGGACGCGCTCCACCAGCGCCTGTGTGCCGTCCCAGAGCCGGCCGCCGGTGGCCGCCCAGTGCGCCGACCAGCCCGCCGCACCCAACTCCGCGTGCAGTCGCAGCCGTTCGGCCGCCCAAGGGGCGCTGCGCACCGCCTCCCGGACGCTGGGGCCGGTGTCCTCCAGGGTCCGTATCAGGGCGACCGCCTCCCGCGGCGAGCGCGCCCACAGGATGCGCCGCGGCTCCGCGAGCCCGGCCCGCCGGTAGGCCAGCCGAACCCCCTGTTCGGCGCGCGCCCGGTCGGCGGGGGCCGTCTCCGCGGCGCACGCACGCCACAGCCCCGTCCCGCCCAGGGCCAACTCGTCCTCGACGTCCACGACACTCATCGAATCCTCCGTCACCTTCCGCCGCACCCCGCTCAGTCCGCCACGATCCGCACGGACCCCGGCACGTACTCCCGCTGCCGGATCACCCGGTACCAGCCCCTGGGCAGAGCGATCACCGCGTGCTCCTCGTGCACCACCCGTCCGCCCTGGGGCAGATGCAGCAGCATCGGCCCGAACGGCCCCGACTCCCACACCAGTTCACCGGGCCCGACGACCGCGTGCGCGTGCCCGGTGACCTCGCCCAGCGCCAGCACCAGCCGGCCCCGGCCGTCACGCGGCTCCCTCGGCGCCGTCGCCACGTGTGCGGGCACCGCCTCTCGCGCGACGGGCACGATCAACACGTCTCCCTGCCGGTACACGGCATGCCTCCCTCCGGCCGGCACACCACGCACCGGCCATCCGCCACAGACCGTATGGGCCGCCACTGACAACGGGCCCGCACCCGCACCCCGCCGCACGCCGTTGTCAGACCCCCTTGGTACAACTGCGATCACCTTGGAACGGCCCCCTTTTCACCACAGGAGCAGTCCGCATGACCATCGGTGACCACCTGCACGAGCTGTACGGGCTGCCCGCCCACACCTTCCCCGACTCCGGCGAGTCGACGGACGGCCTGCCCGAGGCGGAGGCCGTCGCCTGGCGTGTCAGCAGTGACATGTACGGCGAGGAAGAGAGCTGGACGGACGCCTTCGCCCGCTTCCAGGCGGCCGTCGACAGCACCCGGGTGCGAGCCCTGATAGTCGGAGCCTGGCTGGACGCGTACGAAACCGACCCGAGCGACGTGATCGAGGCGCTGCTCGCCGCGCGCGACCGCTTCCCGGCACTGCGCGCGCTGTTCCTCGGCGACATGGAGTCGGAGGAGTGCGAGATCTCCTGGATCAACCAGACCGACGTCGCCCCGCTGCTCACCGGATTCCCCGCCCTGGAGGAGTTCGGCGTCCGAGGTGGAACCGACCTCGGCTTCACCGCGCTCACCCACACCTCGCTGCGCCGGCTCAGCATGGAGACCGGCGGACTGCCCGCCGCGGTCGTGCGCGGGGTCGGCGCGAGCGACCTGCCCGCGCTGGAGCACCTGGACCTGTGCCTGGGCACCCCCGACTACGGCGGTGACAGCGAGGCAGCCGACCTGGAGCCGATCCTGTTCGGCGCCCGGCTGCCGAGCCTGCGGCATCTGTCCCTGCGCAACAGCGAGATGCAGGACGCCGTCGCCGCCGCGGTGGCCGCCGCGCCGGTCGTCGCCCGCCTGGAGGTGCTGGACCTGTCCATGGGCGTCCTCACCGACGACGGCGCGGCCGCCCTGCTCGCCGGCCAGCCGCTCACCCACCTCAAGCGGCTCGACCTCCACCACCACTACCTCACCGAGCCCCTGATGGACCGGATCCGGCAGACCCTGGAACCGGCCGGCGTCGAGGTCGACCTCGACCGCGACTGCGCCGCGGAGGACGTCGAGAGCGACGGCACGGTGTGGCGGTACGTCGCAGTCGGGGAGTAGGCACATGACCCGTCCGGGACCGCGCTTCGCGGTGGTCGGCAACCCCGAGAACCGCCGCGTCACCCTCTTCGCGGACGCGGTGCGCGCGGCCGGGCTCCCCGCCCCGCGCATCGTCGCCTGGACGGACGTACTGCGCGGCGGCGGCGCCGAGTTCCACCCCGGCGACGTCGTCCGGATCGAGTCACCCGGTGAGAACACCGACGTGGACCGGCTGCTGCGCGGAGTCGGCGACCCGACCCGGGTGGAGGGCTCGGCCCGCTGGTACACGCGGTTCACCGCCGCGCTGTCCGGGCTGCGCGGCGGCGTGCGCCTGGACGACCCGGGCGACCTCGCGGTGCTGTTCGACAAGCGGCGGTGCCACGCCGTACTCGACGCCGCCGGGGTACCCGTCCCCGCCTCGCCCACCTCGGGCGAGCGGGGCGCCCGGGTGCGGGGCTGGGACGACGTGAGGGCGCTGATGCGCGAGCACCGGATGCACCGGCTGTTCGTCAAACCGGCGCACGGCTCGTCCGCGTCCGGTGTCCTCGCCGTCGAGACGGGCGGCGGCGGTCGGTTCAGGGCCACCACTTCGGTGGAACTCGCCCCGGACGGCAGCCTGTACAACTCGCTGAGGGTGCGCCGCTACGAGAGCGAGCACGTCGTCGCGGCGATCGTCGACGCGCTCGCCCCGGACGGGCTGCACCTCGAACGCTGGCTGCCGAAGGCGTCCCAGGACGGCCGCGCCGCCGACCTCCGGGTCGTCGTCGTGGCCGGCCGGGCCACCCACGCCGTCGTGCGGACCAGCCGCCGGCCCATGACCAACCTCCACCTCGGCGGCCGCCGAGGCGACCTCGACGCCGCCCGCCGGTCCTTCGAGGCCGCGGGCACCCGCTGGGCCGACGTACTGGGCGTGTGCGAACGGGCCGCGGCCTGCTTCCCCCGCACCCTCTGCGTCGGCGTCGACCTGCTCCCGGCCGTCGGCTGGCGCAGGGCCGCCGTCGGCGAGGTCAACGCCTTCGGCGACCTGCTGCCCCGGCTCACCGGCCTGCCCGGCAGCGGCGCCGAGCACCTGGACACCTACGGCGCCCAGGTGGCCGCCGTACTGCAAGACCGGCACAGAACAGGAACTCCCCATGCCTGAGCTCGACATGAAGCACATCGTCGGCAGCCACGACATCCTCCTCGTCACCCTCGACACCCTGCGCCACGACGTCGCCGTGGAACTGGCCGAGGCGGGCCGCATTCCCCACCTCGCCCGCCATCT
This sequence comes from Streptomyces sp. NPDC086787, assembly GCF_044745865.1. Taxonomy (NCBI): domain Bacteria; kingdom Bacillati; phylum Actinomycetota; class Actinomycetes; order Kitasatosporales; family Streptomycetaceae; genus Streptomyces; species Streptomyces sp. NPDC086787. The sequence goes on from NZ_JBIVBC010000010.1 coordinate 129,253, forward strand.
CCCGGACGGACGCTGGGAGGAGCGGCACGCCCCGGGCAACTTCACCTACGCCTCCCACCAGGCGATCTTCGCGGGCTTTCTGCCGACCCCGGCCGCTCCCGGGCCGCATCCGCGGCTGTTCGCCGCGAGCTTCGCGGGCAGTGAGACAACCGCCGACGGCACCTTTGTCTACGACACCCCCGACCTGGTCTCCGGCCTCGCCAAGGAGGGCTATCACACCGTGTGCGTCGGGGGAGTGGGCTTCTTCAACAAACAGGGACCGCTGGGCTCGGTGCTGCCCGGCCTCTTCCAAGAGTCCCACTGGGCACCGGAGTTCGGTGTCACCTCACCCGCCTCGTTCGAGAACCAGGTGGCTCACGCCGAACGCGTCGTACGCGAACTGCCCGCCAACCAGAAGCTGTTCCTGTTCGTCAACGTCTCCGCGCTGCACCAGCCGAACTGGTTCCACCTGCCCGGCGCGACCCGGGAGGCCGGTGACAACCGGGCCACACACGCCGCCGCCCTGGAGTACGTCGACCGGCACATCGGACGGCTCTTCGCCGCCGCGAGCAGCAGACGCCGCTGCTTCGCGATCGTCTGCTCCGACCACGGCACCGCCTACGGCGACGACGGCTACACCGGCCACCGCCTCGGCCACGAGTCCGTGTGGACCGTGCCGTACGCCCACTTCTTCCTGGAGACCGACGAGGCCGCCGTATGACCACCGCCCAACTCACCAGTCCCTACCAGCACTACGTGTACGCCTACCCGCACAAGACCGCCTACCGCCGCCTCGAAGGCCGGCCCGCGCTCGCCGGGCTGTGGGCGGCCGAACCCAAGCACACCCTCTCCCTCTACCTGCACATACCGTTCTGCGAGGTCCGCTGCGGCTTCTGCAACCTGTTCACCCGTATCGGCGCCCCCGAAGGCCTGACCGCCGCCTATCTGGACGCCCTGGAGCGTCAGGCGGGGGCCGTGCGGGAGGCGCTCGGGGACACCGACGAGGTCCGGTTCGCCACGGCCGCCTTCGGCGGCGGCACCCCGACCTACCTCACCGCCGCCGAACTCGACCGGCTCTGCGACATCGCCGAGCGGCGCATGGGCGCTGACCTGCGCGCCGTACCGCTGTCGGTCGAGGCGTCCCCGGCCACCGCCACCGCCGACCGGCTCGCGGTCCTCGCCGAACGCGGCACCACCCGGCTCAGCCTGGGGGTGCAGAGCTTCGTGGACTCCGAGGCCCGTGCGGCCGTACGCCCGCAGCGCCGCGCGGACGTGGAGGCGGCCCTCGCCCGAGTCCGTGCGGCCGGTCTCCCCGTGCTCAACATCGACCTCATCTACGGCATAGACGGCCAGACCGAACACACCTGGCTCCACTCCCTGGACGCGGCCCTCGCCTGGCGCCCGGAGGAGTTGTATCTCTATCCGCTGTACGTGCGGCCCCTCACCGGCCTCGGCCGCCGCTCCACCGGCCCCGACCCGGCCTGGGACGAACAGCGGCTGCGGCTCTACCGGGCCGGCCGCGACCACCTCCTCGCGCACGGATACGCCCAGCAGTCCATGCGCATGTTCCGCCGCGCCGACGCCCCGCCCCAAGGGGCCGACGACTACGCCTGCCAGACCGACGGCATGATCGGCCTCGGCTGCGGAGCCCGCTCCTACACAGCCGGCCTGCACTACTCCTTCGACTACGCCGTCGACATGCACGAGATCCGCGGGATCATCGACGACTACGTCTCACGCCCCGCCGCCGACTTCGCCCACGCCGAGTACGGCCGCCCCATCGACCCCGGCGAGGCGAGGCGCCGCCACCTCCTCCAGTCCCTGCTCCAGGCCGAGGGCCTGCCCCTGGACGACTACCGGGCACGCTTCGGCGCCGCCCCCGCCGACCACTTCGGCCCCGAACTCGCCCGCTTCGCCGACCGCGGCTGGCTGGCCGACGACCGGGCCGTGCTGAGACTGACCCCCGAGGGACTCGCCCACTCCGACGCGATCGGACCCGAGCTGTTCTCCCCGGCGGTCCGCGCCGCCATGGCCGCCTACGAGAGGAAGTGACGGACAGCTCATGGACCTGACACTCCTCTACCGGGGTCCCCTCGCCTCCTGCGACTACGACTGTCCCTACTGCCCGTTCGCCAAGCGCCGCGACACCGGCGCCCAACTGCGCGCCGACCGCGCCGCCCTGGAGCGCTTCGCCACCTGGGCCGCGCAGCAGAGCGGCGACCGCCTGTCGATCCTGTTCACCCCGTGGGGCGAGGGACTGGTCCGCTCCTGGTACCGGCGCGCCCTCGCCGAACTGTCCCATCTGCCGCACGTCCGGCGGGTCGCGATCCAGACCAACCTCAGCTGCCGCACGGACTGGCTGGCCGAGGCCGACCCCGACACTCTGGCCCTGTGGTGCACGTACCACCCCGGACAGACGCCCTACGACCGCTTCCTCACCAAGTGCCGCGACCTGACCTGGCAGGGCGTCCGGTTCAGCGTCGGCATCGTCGGCCTTCCCGAACACCACGACACGGCCCACCGGCTCCGGGCCGACCTGCCCGAGCACGTCTACCTCTGGGTCAACGCCGCCGAGGGGCACACCTACACCGACGCGGAGGCCGACCGGTGGACGGCCCTGGACCCGCTCTTCCCGTTCAGCCGCCACCCGCACACGAGCGCGGGTCTGCCCTGCCGCACCGGCGACTCCGTGATCTCCGTGGACGGCGAGGGGACCGTGCGCCGCTGCCACTTCGTCCGCACCCCGCTCGGCAACCTCTACGACGGCTCCTACCGCGCCGCCCTGAGCCCCCGCCCCTGCCCCCTGGCCACCTGCGACTGCCACATCGGTTATGTGCACCTGGAGACGCTGCCGCTGTACGACGTCTTCGCGGGCGGCGTCCTGGAGCGCGTCCCGGCCGCCGCCGGCCCTCAGCCGCCCCGGGAGGAGGCCGCCACCCCCACGGGTACCTGACATGCGCGCCCACCAGGCCGGAATGAGCAGCCGGGCCCCTTGGGCGCGTCGGAGCGGCGACGGCGCCCGCGTGCCCCGGGTGGGGGACGGAGGCACCATGGTCCTGTGGGTGTACCGAGCGCGACGCCGCCCGACGATGCCGAACGGAACGGTGCGAGAGCATGCTGCCAGACATGCCGGTCGAGCCCCGCGGGGACGCGTTCGCCGTCCTGGACGGGCGCGGCACGGTGGCGGGCTGGAGCCCCGGAGCCACGCGGTTGCTCGGCTACACCCCGGCACAGGCCCGGGGCATGTCCTGGGGACGGCTCGTGTCCTCGCGGCAGGACCTGGCCCGGATCTCGGCGCTGCGCCGCACCGACCGGTCTGCCCGCGTCGCACTGCGTCACCGGGACGGACAGCCGGTGGGGGTGGCGATGTGGGCCCATCCCCTGGGTGACGACGGCGGGGAGCAGTGGCTGCTGGAGGCCGCGAGCGCGGAGGCGGTCGAGCGGGGCGAGCTGCGGCAGGCACTGCTGCGCGGCCTGTTCACCGAGTCGCCGTTCATCATCGACATCTTCGACTCGGACATGCGCTTCCTGGCCCAGAACCACTCCCGCACCCGGGCTCCCGGATTCGCCGAGAAGGTCGTCGGCCGCACCATGCGGGAGGTGGCCCCCGACGGGCTGTTGGACATGGCGGCGCTGGAGGAGCGGCAGCGGCACGTCCTGACCGGCGGCGAGGCCCTGATCGGCACCGAGGTGCGCGGGCGCGATCCCCGGGAACCTGACCGGGACCGGGTGTGGTCGGAGAGCATCCTGCCGCTGCGCGACACCGGCGGCGCGGTGATCGCCCTGGCGCACATGGTCTTCGACGTGACCGAGGAGGCACGCGCCCGAGAGCGGCTCGACCTGGTCAACGCGGCCAGCGCCCGCATCGGCAGCACCCTCGACGTCCTGCGCACGGCGAAGGAACTGACCGACGTGTCGGTGCCGATGTTCGCCGACTTCGCCTACGTCGATCTGCTCGACTCCGTCTTCGGCGCCGACGGACCGGTGAACACACCGGTGAGCGGTCTGGTGACGGAGGCCGAGCCGCTGCGCCGGGCCGCGCAGACGGTACTGCCCGGAGGCCGGCCCACCCGGCTCGTGGGCACGGGCGCCATCGACACGGCCGCCGCGGAGCCCGGCTCGCCCGTCGCCCGCGCGCTGGAGCTCGGCCGCTCGCTGCTGCTGACCGGTCAGGAGTTCAACGCCGCGGTCACCCGGTGGAATTCGAGGCGGGCCGCGGAACTGCGCAAACGCGGCGTCCACTCCTGTCTGGTGGTTCCGATGCGAGCCCGCGGCACCCTGCTCGGCGTGGTGACCTTCGCGCGCTTCGCCCGGGCCCACCCCTTCGAGACCGATGACATCCTGCTGGCCGAGGAGTTCGTGACCCGCGCCGGGGTCTGCATCGACAACGCGAGCCGCTACACCCGCGAACGCACCACGACCATAACGCTCCAGCGCAACCTGTTGCCGCAGAACCTGCCCGACCTCGGCAGCGCCGAGACCGCCTCGCGCTACCTTCCGGCGACCGGGCAAGTGGCGCTGGGCGGCGCCTGGTTCGACGTCATCCCGCTCTCCGGCGCACGGGTCGCGCTGGTCGTCGGGGACGCCGGGGGACGCGGACTGCGCTCCGCGGTGACCATGGTCCGGCTGCGCACCGCCGTACGCACCCTGGCGGACCTGGACTTCGCGCCCGAGGAGTTGCTCGCGCATCTCGACGACCAGGTCACCCGGTCCAGGGACGAAGAGCCCGGCCAACGCGATGACGCGACTCCGCCACCGACGTGTCTGTACACGGTGTTCGACCCGATCTCCAGGACCTGTGTGCTGGCGAGTGCGGGGCACCCCCCGCCGGTGCGGATGGCCGCGGCCGGAGGCGTCGAGGCGGTGGACATGCCCGTGGGCGCGCCCCTGGGCACCGGCGGGATTCCCTTCGAGTCGGGCCGGGTGTCCCTCACCGAGGGCGACACCCTCGTCCTCCACACCGCGGGCCTGACCAGATGGTGGAGCAACAACAGCGATGTCGCCGCACTGCTGCGCTCGGTGTGGGTGCCCGAGGGCGCCGACGGCCCCGATCCATGGGCGTACGGCCCCTTCCGGAGCCTCGACGGGCTCTGCGACGACATCCTGCGCAGGCTGTTGCCCAATCACCTTCCGGACGACGTGGCGCTGCTGCTCGCGCGCGTGCGAGCCCTGGCGTGCGAGTGCCACGCCACCTTCGAGGTGACACCGGTCGCCGAGTCCGTCGGCGAGGCCCGTGCCTGGACCGCCGGGCAGCTGGAGGAGTGGGGACTGCACGACCTGGCCTTCACCACCGAGCTCCTGGTCAGTGAACTGGTCACCAACGCGCTCCGGTACGGCACACCCCCCGTGACGCTGCGGCTCATCCGCGACCGCAACCTGATCTGCGAGGTCACCGACGGCAGCAGCACATCCCCGCACGTACGGCGCGCCCTCGCCACCGACGAGGGCGGACGAGGCCTGTTCATGGTCGCGACCCTCGCCAGACTCTGGGGGACCCGCTACCACTCACGGGGCAAGACCATCTGGGCCGAGCAGCCGCTCCCCGCCGACGACTGGGGAGGCGGGGAGGGCGGCTGACACCCGCTCGGCCGTTCTCAGGGCCGACGCGTGCTCACCTGTCGATCCACTGGACCCACTTCTGGTTGTCGGAGCCGTGGCACGTCCACAGAATGGCCGGCGTGCCCTCCGTGGTGCCCGACCACTGGGCGTCCACGCACTTGGAGGCGAGCCTCGACACCACTTCCTTGTTCGAGCTCAGATAGAACTGCTGCGCGTAGTTGCCGCTGCATCGGGCCGACTGGATCCTGGTCCCGTTCTCCGTGGCGGCCCATGCCACGTCCATGCACAGTCCCTGCGACCGGACGGTGCCGTCCGACCGGAACTCCCAGCGCTGCTCGTCCAGGCCGTTGCAGTGCGCCAGCCGGAGCTGCTTGCCGTCGGCGGCCGGGCTGCCTCCGGTCAGGCACAGACCGGCCTGCGGATCGATGAGGAAGTAGGCCTTCACCGGCTTCTTGGCGGCGGAACCGCCGCTCCTGGGCGCGGTCTTGGCCGGCGAGGACTTCTTGGGCGCGGTCTTCGGCTTGGCCGCGGGGGCAGCCGGGGTGACGCCCGATGCGCCTGCGGCGCCCGCCGCGCCGACGGCGGGAACACCGGCCTTGCTCGGGGCGCCCTTCGTTCCCGGCCCGGAGGCGGCCCCGGACGGACTGCCCTTCGCCGGGGGGACCTTGGTGGCATAGGTACCCGGGGAGGAAGGCGCTCCGGCCCCGAGTACCGTGCCGTCGAGGGAATCCGAGGCCGTGGTCTGCGCCCGTGGTGAGTCGCGGTCGCGGGCCAGGAACGCCAACGGGACAGCGGTCAGCAGGGCGCCGACCACGACTGCGGCCGCGAGCACCGGCTTCTTGAGCTGTCCGGGCCCGGGTGCGGTCGCCGTGGCGGTGGAGGGCGGTCCTCCCGACGTCTTGGCGAGAGCATGCGCGACGGCGCCCTTGGCAATGGCGCCGGCTCCGAGAGCGCGACCGCCTCCGGACGCGGTGGCCGCACCGGCGGCGGGCTCCGGTGCGGTTGGTTCCGCGTTGGCCTCCACCGTCGCCTCGGTGGCTTCGTCCGCTCCGGTGCCGGTGTCCGGTTCGGTCTCCGGTGACGAACCCTCACGTGCCGCACTGGTGGCGGGACCGGTGTCGGCCGCGGAGGCGCCGGCACGCCCACCGGCGGGGCGTTCCGGACTGCCGCCGCTCTCGGGCGGCGTGGTCTCCTCGGGCACCTCGGGTGCGCCGGCACCGGTCGCGGTGGACGGGGCGGCAGCCGAGCGGGCTCCCTTGTTCTCAGGTGGCATCCGTACTCCGTCGTTGGCCTGTTGGGGATGCGTGCATCGTGCTCAGCGGCTCAGACGACGAGAACCCCGCTCGGGTTCACCGTCGTTGGGGCTCGCGGCACGACACCGGTGGCGTGCGCGAATGATAATCGCACAAAAGGTGTTCCCTATCGCTCACCAGGTCGGCAGACCCGCGCACAGCCCGCCCCGCTTCAGTGCACCGAGAACCCTCCGTCGACGAAGACCGACTGTCCGGTGACATAGCCGGAAGCGCGGCTCGCCAGGAACACGGCGGCCCCGGCGAAGTCCTCGGCGAGGCCGTTGCGCCCGACCAGTGTGCGTGCGGCGAGAGCCGCAACCCGCTTCGGGTCGGCGGACAGCCGTGAGTTGAGCGGCGTCATGACAAAGCCCGGCACCAGTGTGTTGCAGGTGACCCCGTACGGCGACCACGCCTCGGCCTGTGAGCGGGCGAGGGACTCCAGCGCCCCCTTGGAGACACCGTAGGCGCCGCTCTGCACGAAGGCCCGGTGCGCCTGCTGCGAACTGACGTGGATGATCCGTCCGAAGCCACGCTCGGCCATTCGCGGCCCGAAGCGCTGGCCCAGCAGGTAGGGAGCCTCCAGGTTCACCGCCATCGTCGCGTCCCACACGTCCTCGCCGAGTTCCCCCAGTGGCGGCCGCAGATTGATCCCGGCGCTGCTGACCAGGATGTCGGGCTCGCCGAACACCCCGACGGCCTTCTCCGCCGCCGTGCGCACCCCCTCGCGGGTGCCCAGATCGGCGCTCACCCAGCCTGCCCGGGCACCGTCCGCCGTCAACTCGTCCACGGTCTCGGCCAGTTCCCGCTCCCTGCGGGCCACGACGACCACCCGCGCCCCGGCCCGCGCGAGGGCTCCCGCGACGGCCCGGCCGATACCGGAACTGCCGCCCGTCACCAGGGCGACCCGGCCGTCCAGCGAGAAGAGTTCGGAGAGATAGTTGTGCGAGGTCATGCCCCGCACCCTAGATCGCCGACGGCTTCCGGTGACGAGATGCCCGGTGGCGGCCCGGACGATACGATGGCAGAAGATCCAACCGCGTGGAGTGTCCCGGCTGTTGACCTGGGACGCCTGGTCCACGTGGTTGATGTGTGCACGGCGTGACGGAGTGAGGCTTTTCCGCCCCTGGTGTTTCCACGCGACCGCCGCCCGTGGGTGATGGAGCCGTCGCGTCCCCTCAAGGCCGCAAGGACAGCACCCGAAGCAGGTTGAACCATGAACCGCACTCGCCTGGCAGCACTCTCGTTCCTCGTCGCCCCCGCGCTCGCGCTGGGCCCCTCGGCGGCGGCAGGCGCCGCACCCGCCGCACCTGCCGCCCCCGACGCTCCGTCCGTGGCGGCATGCCACGTCGAAACGGAGTCGAACGGCAGGTTCCACCTCTGGGGCGAGGGATTCCCCGGCGGCGCGAAAGTGACCTACTCGGGATCCAGTCACGGCACCGTCCACGCGAGCAAGTCCGGCAGGTTCGACCTCGGCGGCCTCAGCGGCCACAAGTGGGTCGTCAAGTCGGGCAACGGGAAGAAGCTCACCTGCGTCATGGCGCATCACCGCTGAACCACCTGCGGGGGCGCGCGACGGACCGGTCTCCCGAGGCGCGGCCGAGCGCCCCCTCGCACCCCCGTGCGCCCCCCACGTAGTCGGTGCCGCACCCTAGAGTGCCGGACATGTGTGCCCCGCACCCGTACTCGTAGCCGCTCGTAGGAAGGCAGACACCACTTGTTCCAGGAGACCCCGATCTACAACCGCCTCATCGCCGAGCGCGGTGACATTCCCGCCCGTGTGCGCGGCGAGGCGGACCGTATACGGCGCGACCTCGCGCAGGTTCTGCGCGCCGGGCCCGGCAGCCCCGTGGCCCTGTTGCCGCAACCGAGCCTGCCGGGGCCACGGATCTCGCCCGACGCCCGCTGACCGGCCGTCACCCGGCGGCCGCGCGAGACAATCCGCGGACGCCGGGGACGTCAGGCGCTCGGGCGCCGGCGCCGGTCGTGCGGGTGGTTCGGGCGGTTCCGGAGCACAGCTCCGGAACGCGGTCAGGAACGGAGAAGCGCCGCTCCCGCGGAGCACGTAGCGTGGCTGCCGATCAGGTGGCCGGCGACCGTGGGCCCCTGCCCGAGCCAGGGAGACAGGATGAGCAAGGCCGAGCCGCACATCGCCGACAGTCACGACCTGATCCGTGTGCACGGGGCGCGCGAGAACAATCTCAAGGACGTCGACATCGCGATCCCCAAGCGCCGGCTGACCGTGTTCACCGGGGTGTCCGGCTCGGGCAAGAGCTCGCTGGTGTTCGACACGATCGCCGCCGAGTCCCAGCGCCTGATCAACGAGACGTACAGCGCCTTCGTACAGGGCTTCATGCCCACCCTGGCACGGCCCGAGGTCGACGTCCTGGACGGCCTCACCACGGCGATCATCGTCGACCAGCAGCGGATGGGTGGCGACCCCCGTTCCACGGTCGGCACCGCCACCGACGCCAACGCGATGCTGCGCATCCTCTTCAGCAGGCTCGGCAAGCCGCACATCGGCTCACCCAAGGCGTTCTCCTTCAACGTCGCCTCCATCAGCGGGGCGGGCGCGGTCACCGTGGAGCGCGGTGGGCAGAAGGTGAAGGAGCGCCGTTCCTTCAGCGTCACCGGCGGTATGTGCCCGCGCTGCGAGGGCCGCGGCTCGGTCACCGACATCGACCTCACCCAGCTCTACGACGACTCCAAGTCGCTGAACGAGGGCGCGCTGACCATTCCCGGCTACAAGGCGGGCGGCTGGAACTACCGGCTCTACACCGAGTCCGGCCTGGTCGACCCGGACAAGCCGATCAGCAGGTACACCAAGAAGGAGCTGCACTCCTTCCTCCACCACGAACCGACCCGGATGAAGATCGCGGGCATCAACATGACCTACGAGGGGCTGATCCCCCGGGTCCAGAAGTCGATGCTCGCCAAGGACAAGGCGTCGATGCAGCCGCACATCCTGGCCTTCGTGGAACGGGCGGTCACCTTCACCCTCTGCCCGGACTGCGAGGGCACTCGGCTCACCGAGGCGGCCCGCTCATCGAAGATCAAGGGCATCAGCATCGCCGACGCCTGCGCCATGCAGATCAGCGACTTGGCCGACTGGGTCCGTGACCTGGCCGAACCGTCGGTCGCACCGCTGCTCACGACACTGGGGCAGACCCTGGACTCGTTCGTGGAGATCGGCCTCGGCTATCTGTCGCTGGAGCGGCCGGCCGGCACCCTGTCCGGCGGCGAGGCACAGCGCGTCAAGATGATCCGCCATCTCGGCTCCTCGCTCACCGACACGACGTACGTCTTCGACGAGCCCACCGCCGGGCTGCACCCCCATGACATCCAGCGGATGAACGACCTGCTGCTGCGGCTGCGCGACAAGGGCAACACGGTGCTGGTCGTGGAGCACAAACCGGAGACGATCGCGATCGCCGACCACATCGTCGACCTCGGCCCCGGCGCCGGTACGGCGGGCGGCACCGTGTGCTTCGAGGGCACCGTCGAGGGACTGCGCACCAGCGGCACCGTCACCGGCCGCCACTTCGACGACCGGGCAGCCCTCAAGAAGACGGTACGCGAGCCCTCCGGCCGGCTCGCCATCCGTGGCGCCCGCGTGAACAACCTCCAGAACGTCGACGTCGACGTCCCCCTCGGCGTGTTGTGCGCGGTCACCGGCGTCGCCGGCTCCGGCAAGAGCTCGCTGATCCACGGCTCCGTCCCCGCCTCCGAGGGCGTGGTGTCGGTCGACCAGGCCCCGATCCGGGGCTCCCGGCGCAGCAACCCCGCGACGTACACCGGTCTGCTCGACCCGATCCGCAAGGCGTTCGCCACGGCCAACGGTGTCAAACCCGCGCTGTTCAGCGCCAACTCCGAGGGCGCCTGCCCCACCTGCAACGGCGCCGGGGTCGTCTACACCGACCTCGCGATGATGGCAGGCATGGCCACCACCTGTGAGGACTGCGAGGGCAAGCGGTTCCAGGCGCCGGTACTGGAGTACCACCTCGGTGGCCGCGACATCAGCGAGGTGCTCGCCATGCCGGTGTCCGAGGCCGAGGAGTTCTTCGGGAGCGGCGAGGCCCACACCCCCGCCGCGCACCGGATCCTCGGCCGGCTCGCCGACGTCGGGCTCGGCTACCTCACCCTCGGCCAGCCGCTCACCACACTGTCCGGCGGCGAGCGGCAGCGGCTCAAGCTGGCCACCCACATGAACGACAAGGGCGGCGTCTACGTCCTCGACGAGCCCACCACCGGGCTCCACCTCGCCGACGTCGAGCAACTGCTCGGCCTGCTGGACCGGCTCGTCGACTCCGGCAAGTCGGTCATCGTCGTCGAGCACCACCAGGCGGTCATGGCCCACGCCGACTGGATCATCGACCTCGGCCCGGGCGCGGGCCACGACGGTGGCCGGATCGTCTTCGAGGGCACCCCCGCCGACCTGGTCACCGCCCGCTCCACCCTCACCGGCGAGCACCTGGCGACGTACGTCGGCCGCTGACCCGCGCGGGGGAGAGGGGCCGACGGCCGCGCGCATGCCGGACCCGGCGGACGAGGTCGGCGGCGGCGTCCTCCCACCCGGGACGAACGAAGCCGAACCCGGCCGCGGGCAGCCGCCCGGGGACCACCCGGCGGCTCTTGAGCAGCAGTTCGGTGTCGGAGCGGAGCGCGAACGCGCCCAGCTCCGCCATCCAGCGCGTGGCCGGCAGACCCACCGGGACACCCCAGGCCGCGCGCAGGACCCGCATGAGGTCGCGCTGCGGAAGGGGGCCGGGTGACGCGAGGTTCACCGGGCCCTCGATGTCGTCCCGCGCGATCAGGAACTCCACCGCGCGCACGAAGTCGTCGTCGTGGATCCAGGAGACGTACTGCGCACCGCCGGCCACCGGCCCGCCCAGCCCCAGCCGGGCGAGCCGCAGCAGGACGTCGAAGACCCCGCCCCGGTCCGGGCTCATCACCATCGCCGAGCGCAGCGCCACCTTGCGTGTCGCCGGGGTGCTCGCCTCGGTCTGCGCCCGCTCCCAGTTCCGCGCGATCTCGACGCTGTACGCCCAGTAGTCCGGCACTCCCGGCTCCGAGCCGCCGATCACGCCGGTCGTCTCGTCGTTCGGCGCGTCGTGGCGGTGGGCGTAGATCGTCGCCGTACTCATCTGGAGCCAGAGGCGCGGCGGTCGCGCCGCGGCGGCGATCGCCTCGCCGACCACGCGAGCCGAGTCCACCCGGGAGTCCATCATGGCGCGCAGGTTCTCGTGCGTGTAGCGGCAGGAGACGCTGCGCCCCGCCAGGTTGATCACGACGTCGCAGCCGTCGACGGCCTCGGCCCAGGGGCCGAGCGTGGCCCCGTCCCAGCCGATCTCCCGGTCCCGTGCCGGGCGCCTGGTCAGCACCAAGACGTCGTGACCGGCCGCCGTCAGGGCACGGTTCAGGACCGTGCCCACCTGTCCGGTTCCCCCGGGCAGCACTACCTTCATCGGGCCCCCTCGGCTCGGTTGAGGGCGCCAGCCTAGCCCGCGTATTTGAACATGTTCAAATTGCGGCGGCGGGGTCGACGAGGACGCCCGGGTTCAGGATTCCGGCCGGGTCGAGGGCCCGCTTGGCGGCGCGGAGAGCGAGGGCGAAGGGTTCCGGGCGCTGGCGGTCGTAGCCCGGCCGGTGGTCGCGGCCGACCGCGTGATGATGGGTGACGGTCGCGCGGTGGTCGTGGAGGACGTCCATGGCCGCGGACTTGATCTCGTCCCACATCGCCACCTCCGACCCGCGCCTGCCGGGTGCGATGACGGTGAAGTACGGCGCGGGGCCGTCCGGATAGATGTGGGTGAAGCGGCAGTTGACGGTGCCGGAAGCACCCGTCACGTCCTTCACGACCTCGGCCAGCCGTCCGCGTACGGCCTCGTACAGCTCGGACGCGCGGTCCCAGGTGCACGCGGTCTCGAAGGTCTCGCTGACCACGCTCATCCGGGTGAGCGCGTCACGCAGGTACGGCATGCTCAGGAACGCCGAACGCCAGGTGTCCGCCGCGCTGTCCGCACCGCCGCTCTCCACGGGGGCGGGTGCGCCGCCGTGGTCGCGGGCCAGCGTGAGGAGTTCACTCAGCCGTCCGTCCACCGGGAAGTGCGCGGACTCCACGCCGAGCACGAGAACGCTCTCACCTCCCCGCGCGACACCCGCCAGACCCGCCTCCCCCGAGTCCAGGAGGCGGCAGTTGGCCGGGTGCAGTCCCGACTGGGCGATGGCGCGCACGGCGCCCATGGCGGTGTGGACGTCGTCGAACAGTACTGTCGCGGAAGCCTTGTGGCGCGGCCGCTCCTGCAGCCGCATCCAGGCTTCGGTGATCACGCCCAGCGTCCCCTCCGAGCCGAGGAACAGCCGGTCGGGCGAGGGTCCCGCGCCCGAACCGGGCAGCCGCATCGACTCGTTGACACCGACGGGCGTCACCACGCGCATCGACTCCACGAGGTCGTCGATGTGCGTGTACAGCGTGGCGTAATGGCCTCCCGCCCGGGTGGCGAGCCAGCCGCCCAGCGTGGAGAACTCGAAGCTCTGCGGAAAGTGACGCAGCGTCAGTCCGTGCGGCCGCAGTTGCGCCTCCAGGCCGGGCCCGAGGGCGCCGGCCTGGACGCGCGCCGCCCGGCTGACCCGGTCGATCTCCAGCACCCGGTCCAGGGCGGACAGGTCCAGCGACACCACGCCCCGGTGCTCCCGCCCCCGGTACTCCACGCCGCCGACCACCGAACTGCCCGCGCCGTACGGCACGACGGCCACCCCGGCCTCCGCCGCCCAGTCGAGAACCTCGGTCACCTGCTGCTCGGTGCGGGGGCGGGCGACCTGGTCGGGCGCGGCGGCGAAATCTCCCCGCAGTGCCCGGACCACGTCCCGGTACGCCTTGCCGTAGGTGTGCGAGGCCCGGTCCCGCGGCGCCGAAGACATCACCGGCGCGAGTGCGGCGGGCGGTTCGACCCGCACCTTCGGCAGGGTGAGCGCGGAGACGTCCGGCACGGGCAGCGGGGTGTCGGCGGCCCCGGGCACCAGCTGCCCGAGGGCGGTGCACTCGGCGTCGGACAGTGCCTTGTCCAGGGTGCCCCAGCCCCACCAGGAGCGGTCCGCGGGCGAACCGGACGGTGCCGGATGCGGCGTGCTGCTGTCGGTCACGGTATTCGACCTTCCAGTAATTTACCCAGTGGTAAGTTACCGCAACGTATAGTCTCACCATGACAACCGCAAGAGCCGCCGGCACGAAGGGTGTCCCGCGGGCCCGCCGGGAGCAGCAGATCCTCGCCGCCGCGCTGGAGGAGTTCGGCAGGCGCGGCTACTCGGCGGCCTCGATGGCCGAGATCGCCCGGAGCGTGGGGGTCACCAAGCCCATGCTCTACACCTACTTCGGCTCCAAGGACGGCCTTTACGCCGCCTGCGTCGACCACGTCGGACCCCGCCTGCTCGGGGCGATCGAGCGGGCCATGGCGTCCGGCCCGCCCGGCGACCGGTTGCCGCACGCGGTGCTCGCCGCCCTCTTCGACGTCCTGGAGAACCAGCGGCACTCCTGGTTCGTGCTCTACGACCGGAGCCTGACACCCGACTCCGACCCCTGGCACGCCGCCCGCCGCCACCGCGAGGCCATCGACGCCCTGGCGACCCACGGCACCGCCGCCCTGCTGCGCGACCGGGGCAACGGCGACACCCTCGACGCCGACGCGCTCAAGCAGGTGTGGACAGGCGCCGTCGGTGCGCTGCTCGGCTGGTGGATCTCCCATCCGGAGATGCCCGCACACGAGATGAGCGCCCGCTGTGCCCGGCTCCTCGTCGCGATCCAGGGCGCGCCGTCGGGCCGAACCGATTGACTATCGATCGATATCTATCGAGAATCGATATATGAATCGCGTTTTCATCACCGCGCTCCGAGTCGGCATCGTCACCGCCGTCCTCGCCGGCCTCTTCGCCCAGGCCGTGGTCATACCGACGACTGCCGCCGACGAGGTGGACCGCTTCCCGCCGTACGCCCCGTTCGCCACGCCCTATGTGATCGTCGCGATCGTCGGAGTCGCCTGCGTACAGGTCGCCCTCGCGGCCACATGGATGCTGCTGGCCATGGTCCGGCGTGACGCGATCTTCACTCCGCTGGCGTTCCGGTGGGTCGACGTCATCATAGGGTCCGCGGTCGTGGGCACGCTGCTGTCGGTCGGGGTCACCGGCCACCTCGCCCTCGCCCACATCCCCAGCCCCGACGACGGGATGGAGCTCATCGGCGCCCTCGCGGCCGCCGCGGCGTGCGCCGGGGCCGGGGCCGCCTTCGCGATGCTCGTCGTCGTCATGCGCGGCCTGTTGCGCAAGGCCACCGGCCTCCAGACGGAGATGGCCGGGGTCGTCTGATGGCGATCGTCGTCGACATCGATGTACTGCTCGCCCAACGCGGCATGTCGGTGGGTGAGTTCGCCGCTGCCGTCGGCATCACGCCCGCCAACGTCGCCGTGCTGAAGAACGGCCGCGCCAAGGCGGTGCGGTTCGCCACCCTCGACGCGATCTGCCGCACCCTCGACTGCCAGCCGGGCGACGTGCTGCGCTGGGTCCCCGACGAGCCACCGCCCATGTGACCCGCGTAGGAGGCCCAGGACGCCGACGCCCGACGACATCACCCGCAGGAGACCGACCCGCAGGAGGCCGAGATGAACACCATGCTCGCCGAGGTCCTGGAAGCACACGGCGGAACCCACCGCTGGAACGAACTGACCGTCGTCCGGGCCACCGTCGTCAGCGATGGCGGCCTCTTCGCCCTCAAGGGCATGCCCCAGGACGGCACACCCCGAGAGATGACGGTCTGGCCGCACGAACAGCACGCTTCGGTACGGCCCTTCGGCGCACCCGACCAGAAGACCGACTTCACGCCCGACCGGATCAGCATCGAGAAGCTCGACGGACGCGTCGTGGCGGAACGCGCCGCACCACGGGCCTCGTTCGCGGGCCACGACCTCAACACCCCCTGGGATCCCCTGGACCGCGCCTACTTCAACGGGTACGCGCTCTGGACGTACCTCACCACGCCGTTCCTGCTGGTGATGCCCGGCGTGGCGGTCACCGGGATCCAACCGTGGCGGGAGGGGGGCGAACTCTGGCCCGGCCTGCGTGCCACCTTCCCGCCCGGCTTCGCCGGCCACAGCACGGAACAGGACTTCTACTTCGGCCCCGACCGGCTGCTGCGCCGGCACGATTACCACGTCGACATCGCGGGCGGATTCGCCGCGGCACAGTACGTCCACGACATCGTGGAGGTGGACGGTATCCGCCTGCCCACCAGACGCCGCGCCTACCGGCGCGACGCGGACGGCCGGGCCGTCCCCGGGCAGACGATGGTCTCCATCGACCTCAGCGACGTGCACTTCGGCTGACGGGGCCGCGGCCCGGCTTCAGCAACGGCCTCGTGGTCGCACGGTGGTGCCCCGGCGCGACCGGACGCAGCTGGACGACGATCCCCAGGACTCGCGCCGCTCGGCCGTGCCGAGGCCACCCCCCTCCAGCGGCTCGCCGCTCCGGGCTACGGCAGCGCCGGACCGGGCACGACGGGGCTGTCCACTCCTTGCTGGTAGGCGGGCCTCGCGGCGACCGTGCGATGGGCCGAGGCGTCCTGGAACAGCAGCTGCGCCGCATTGCCGTAGACGGGCGCGTACGTCACCCAGTCGTCGTCGGCGTCATCGCCGCCGCCGTTGTAGCCACCGGTGTTGCCGACGACCTTGCCGGTGCCGGTGGTGCGGTTGTAGTCCTCGATCCACGGGCCGCCGGAGACACCGCCGTAGTAGCCGGTGCAGGTCATACGCAGCTGGCGGAGGCCGGACAGGCGTGAGGTGGTGACGGGGCAGCGGATCGCCTGGTGCTTCGGGTTGACGCGCTCGGCGCCGGGATAGCCGATGACCGTGACGCGGTGGTTGTAGGAGGCGCTGGGCGTGAAGGTCAGGGCGCCCGTGACGGTCTCCACCATCCCCCGGCTGCTCGGGCTGACCCGTGCGAAGGCCAGATCCAGGTTGGAGGTGGGCTGCTTGGTGTTCGCCTGGTAGCGCGGATCGATGTACAGCCGGGTCACGGGGAAGACGCCACGCGGCTGACGGGCGGCGGGCAGGCCGTCGCGGTACTGCGGCACGAAGACGCGGTGCGTGGCCGTGGCCATGCCCAGTGCGCAGTGACCGGCGGTCAGGACGATGTCATGGGCGGCCGTGTGCACCACACTGCCCGTGCAGTAGGTGCTCTTGCCGCCGAGCGGCCTGCCGTCGAAGAAGAACGTGCCCACCATCGGGTGGCCGCCGAAGTACTCGGGCTTCGGAGTGCCGGCCGGCGGCCTGCTGCGGGCACCGGGGCCGGCCACGGAGGAGCGCCGCGGTGCCGCACCGTCGAACGGTATCGCGGCACCCATGCGGCCCGCGGTCCAGTACTTCTCCTCCGCGTTCAGACGCGAAGCGCCGGCGGAGAGGGCGGAAGGGGGCGAGGCGGGAGAGGCGGCGGAAGCGGAGGAGGCGGGGGAGCCGGCCGGCCGGTCGGGCTGTGCGGCGAACGCCTGCCCGTTGCCGAGTATGACGGCGCACAGACCGAGTGCGAGGGCCGGAACCCGTCTGGAACTGGATCTCAACGAGTCAACTTTCCGTACGCGTATTCGATATGGAAGCTGACAGCCTACCCCCGCAAGGGACTTGACCTGTCGATACCGGGTCGGTGCTCGAGAGTATGTTGACGTGGGCATGGCGACTGGCTAGGTTGCGGCAACGTCAAGTCTCGGAGAGACAACGTTGTCATACTCGGGAGGCAGATCGCGATGCCATCGATCCGCAGAGCCCTGGGCGCCGTCGCCGGCGCCGTTCTCCTGGGCGCCTACGCCCTGCCCGCCCCCGTCGCCCGGGCGGGGCCCGCGAGGGCGCCGGAACTCGTCTCGTCACCGGCGGACCTGGTCAACCCCTTCATCGGCACGTCCAACGACGCCAACGACTTCCCCGGCGCGGACGTTCCCTTCGGCATGGTGCAGTGGAGCCCGGACACCCCGTCGCGGCCGCCCGGCGGCGGCTACGAGTACAAGGACTCCTCGATCACCGGATTCAGTCTCACCCACATCGCGGGACCGGGCTGCGGAGCCGCGGGTGACCTACCGGTGCTGCCCACCGTGGGCGCTGTGATCAACGGGGCGAAGGACTCCTTCTCGCACGCGAACGAGTCCGCGACGGCGGGCTCCTACAAGGTCGACCTCGACAACAAGGTGACCACCGAGCTCACCGCCACCCCGCGCAGCGGCATGGCGCGCTTCACCTTCCCCGCGACCTCCCAGGCCAACCTGCTGTTCAAGCTGAGCGGCAGTCAGAACGGCGGCAGCTCGACGCGGTTCGACGTCGTCTCCGCCACCGAGGTCAGCGGCCGGGTCACCAGCGGGAAGTTCTGCGGTGCGGGCAACTCGTACACGGTCTACTTCGACATGCTCTTCGACCGGCCGTTCGCCTCCGCGACCCAGAGCGGCGCCGTGTCCAACGCGCACGTGACGTTCAACACCACCGCGAGCCAGGCGGTACAGGCGAAGGTGGGCATCTCCTACGTCTCCGTGGCGAACGCGGCCGCAAACCGCAGCACCGAGAACTCCGGCTGGAACTTCGACAGTGTCCGCACCGCCGCCCACGACGCCTGGAACACGGCACTGGGCAGGATACGGATAGCGGGCGGAACGACGGACCAGCAGAAGATCTTCTACACCGCGCTCTACCACTCACTGCTGCACCCGAACATCATCAGCGACGCCAACGGCCAGTACCACGGCTTCGACGGCGGCACGCACCAGGTGGACCCCGGGCACGCCGCCGCCTACGCGAACTACTCCGGCTGGGACATCTACCGCTCCCAGGCCCAACTCGAAGCCCTGGTCAGCCCCAAGGCCGCCGCCGACACCGCGCAGTCCATGACCGACGACTACCTCCAGACCGGCATCTTCCCCAAGTGGTCGGAGTACAACGGCGAGTCCTACGTCATGGTCGGCGACCCGGCGGCGGCGATCATCGCCGACTACTACGCGTTCGGCGCACGGGACTTCGACACCACGCAGGCACTGGCCGGCCTGCTCAGGCAGGCGAGCACCGCCAACAACGTTCGCCCGGGCCTCGGTTACCTGAACAGCCCCGGGTACGAGCCCCACGACGGCAGTTACGGCTGCTGCAACTTCTACGGCCCGGTGGCCACGACCCTGGAGTACAACACCGCCGACTTCGCCCTCTCCGCCTTCGCCGGCGCACTCGGCGACACCGGGAGCCGGCAGACGTACGCCCGTCGCGCGCAGGACTGGATGAACACGCTGAACCCGGCCTCCGGCTTCGTCCAGCCCCGCAACGCCAACGGAAACTGGACCGGCGGATTCGACCCCACCAGCGGCACTGACATGGTCGAGGCCGACTCGTGGATCTACACCGGCATGGTCCCGTTCAACGTGGCCGGACTCGCCACCGCCAAGGGCGGTAACACGGCGATGGCCCACTACCTCGACACGGTGCTGCGCAGCTACACCGGAGCGAACGGCTACGCGTGGGTCGGCAACGAGCCCAGCGTCGAACTGCCCTGGGAATACGACTACATCGGCCGCCCCTACAAGACCCAGGGCACCGTACGCGCGATCCAGGACCAGATCTGGTCGAACACCCCGGCCGGTCTGGCCGACGGCAACGACGACCTCGGCGCGATGAGTTCCTGGTACGTCTGGTCCGCGCTCGGCATGTACCCCATGACACCGGGCACCTCGGACCTCGCCCTCGGCTCGCCGCTGTTCCCGCAGGCCGTGATCACCCTCCCCTCCGGCCGGACTCTCACGGTCAACGGCGACGGCGCGGCGGACAACGCGCCCTATGTGCAGTCCGCGACGTTCAACGGATCGGCGTGGAACAACGCCTACGCCCCGACGAACGCGATCACCTCCGGGGGAACGCTCGGCTTCACGCTCGGCACCACCCCGAACACCGGCTGGGCCACGGCCGCGTCCGCCGCCCCGCCCTCCTACGCGGGCGGCACGGCAGCCCCGCAGAAGCCGCGCGTGGGTCCGGTCAGGGCCGGGGTCGGCTCCTCGCTGTGTGTCGACGACGCGGACTCCGGCACCGCCGACCACACCGCGATCCGCCTGTGGACCTGCAACGGCACCTACGCCCAGGACTGGACAGTCGCAGCCGACGGCACCCTGCGCACGCTCGGCAAGTGCCTGGACGTCTCGTCCAGCGGGACGGCGAACGGCACCCTCGTCCAGCTGTACACCTGCAACGGCACCGGCGCCCAGAAGTGGACGGTCGGCGCCGACGGCTCACTCACCAACCCCAACTCCGGACGCTGCCTGGACGACCCCGACTCAGCCACCGTCGAGGGCACCCGCCTGCAGATCTACACCTGCAACGGAACCGCGGCCCAGAGGTGGACCCTGCCGCCGGCTTGACTTCCGCCCTCCGAGCAGGGATGACATCGCCGAATCGGGGGACTCGGGGGACAGGAGCCGTACCAACGGCATTACCGCGGGAGGCACAGCATGCTCGCCATCGGCATCATTCTGCTCATCATCGGTTTTCTCACGGGCATCTCGATCCTGTGGACCATAGGCATCATCCTCGCCGTGGTAGGCGCGATCCTGTGGATCATGGGCTCGATGGGTCACGCGGTCGCGGGTCGACGCCACTACTGGTGATCGCGAAGTCACGGTAGGCGGCCGCCGCGATCAGCATGTCCGGCGGCAGTCCACAGTCCAGCTCCCGGGGCAGGTCGTGCCCGGACGCGTACGGCGTCGCAGCGCCGTGCCGTTCGGAGCACGGCCTGCGCGTACATCCGGCCGCTCGCACCGGATCAGCGGCAGTCGTAGCCCAGGTGGGTGACGACTGTGCGTACGGGCGACGTCGGGGCGAGGATGCGCAGGTCGGCGTGTGCGGCGTAGCGGCCCTGGCCCTGGAAGGTCCACAGGAGGTGGAGCCGCGCCTGCCTCTGACCCCGGGCCAGGGTCTCGCGCAGGACGCCGGAGGTGGTGCCGTCGCTGCGGTTCCAGCGGTAGGAGAGCGTGCCGGGCCGCCCGTTCGTGGTGACGACGGCGACGAGGTCCGAGGTTCCCTCGCAGCCGACCGACGCGGGCCGTGCCGTGACCGCCACCGTGCGGACCTTGAGGGCGGGGCCGAGGCGCTGCCAGGCCAAGAACGCGATGACGCACAGCACCACGAGCACGGGCAGGACATGTCTGCGCGGGTTGCGGCGCGTCGGCGGCCCGGGGGACACCGGTACGGCGAGCGGCGTCGGATGGGCGCGGTGGGCGACGCCGGCCGTCACCCCGGGACCGAACCGCAGCAGGGTGCCCTCGACCCGGTCCGGCAGTGTCGGGGCGGTCGGCGGAGGCGCGATCGGTTCGGTCGGGGCGGTCGGGTGATCGGGCTCCGGGCGTTGGATCCAGTGACTGCCCAGCACGGTGGCGCTGTACTCGGGGTCGGCGGCGGGGCCGGACTCGCTGTTGGTCATCGGATCTCACACCGCCTGGTCAGAAGCTGCTGCGAGGCGGGGCCGCCGGCGGCGGCCGGGGTCGTGGTCGCCCGCACCGTCCAGTAGCAGCCGCTGTTCGCGAAGGTGTGGTCGACAGTGATCGTGTAGTGCGTGGCGCCGTCGCGCTCGAACGTCTGGGACGCACCGTCGGAGGCGCCCGGTGTGCCCGCCGCGTCGCTCGTGGACCACGTGACGGTGACGGAGACCGGACCGGTGCCCTCCGTGGTGATGTCGAGGGTCGCCGTGGCCGTGGCCGATCCCGTCTGCCGGAGTGCCGACACCGTGACGCTCTTCACCGGGGGAGCGGCCGGAGTGCTGGGGGAGGGGCTGCCCGGTGTCGTTCCGCCGGAGGCCGGCGGCTCGGCCGGATCGGTGGTGACCGGTGTCGACGGTACGCCGGAGTCCGTGACTTCAGGGGTCGGCGACGGGGTGGGGGAGAGGCTCGGGGACGCGGTGGGCGAGGACGAGGACGGGGACGGGTGGGCCGACGGGGTCGGTGCCGTGGAGCCCCGAGGGGTGACACCGGGCCGGGCGCTGGTGGTGGCCAGTGACTGTGCCGTCGGTTGCGAGCCCGCCGCCGGGGCGTGCCGGGCGCCGTAGGCCAGGAGGATGCCGAGCAGCACGGCCACGGCGGCCACCAGGAGCCCCGCCCGGCCGGGCAGCCATGCCCGCGCCGGAGCGTGTCCGGAGGCTCGGCCGAGGACCGTGCGGGCGGTGTCCGTGACGGACCGGGGGGTGCCGCGGGACGAGGGCAGCAGCAGTGGCAGCAGGGCCACCAACGCGGCGAGCCTGCCGCGTCCGCGTTCCTCCCAGTCGGGCCCGTAGGCGGCGCCGGCGGCGGCTTCCAGGTCGGACACGAACGCCTCGGCGTGGACGGGCCGTCCCGCGGGGTCCTTGGCCAGCCCGCGCAGCACCAGCTCCCGCACCGTCTCGGGGACCTCGTCGGCGGGCACGGGGGCGTCCACGTGCTGCAGGGCGAGTTCGGCGAGGTTGTCGCCCGAGTACGGCTTGTGGCCCGTCAGGCACTCGAAGAAGGTGGCCGTGGCCGCGTACACGTCGGCGCTGGGCGAGGCGGGCGCGCCCGTCCACTGCTCCGGGGCCATGTAGGCGGGGGTGCCTGCTACGCCGGCCCGGGCACCGCTGTCCGCGGCGATGCCGAAGTCGACCAGCTTTGACGATCCGTCGGGCGTGACCAGCACGTTCTCCGGCTTGTAGTCGCGGTGTACGACTCCGATGCGATGCGCGTCGGCCAGGCCGAGCAGAGATCCCTTGAGGATGGTGAGCGCGGCCTCGGGGCCCAGCGGGCCCTCCCTGGCCAGCAGGGCCCGCAACGGAACACCGTCCACGAGTTCCATCACGATGGCGGCGCCGTCCGGGCCCTCGACGTACTCGTACAACCCGGCGACGTGCGGGCTCTCCAGTCCGCCGAGCAGGCGTGCCTCGGCGCGGAACCCGTGCACGAAACCCGGCCGGGTGCGCAGTGACTCGCTGAGGTACTTCACGGCGACCGGGACGCCGGTCTCGTGATGCACCGCGAGCACGACCCGTCCGCTCGCCCCCGCGCCGAGCTCCAGCGACTCGGTGTACCCAGGCACCGCCCACGCGTTCATTCCGTCCCCCCGATCCGCCGCGCATCTTTTCCGGACACGCGGTGAGAGACACCGTTGCGGCCACCGCGGTTGCGGATCCGGGCGCCGGGCGCCGGCGGCCTGTACGACGGGCTCGGGGCATGCTCGCACGGAACTGCGGCGAACCGTCCGCCCGGGGCCGGATGAGGGGGACAGCCCGTGGACAACCGGAACCCGGCGCGGCGGTCCGCGGACCCCGCACCGGCTCGCCGTCCCGCTCCCCGGCGAGGCTCCGGTCCGCTCCGACCTCCCCGAAGACTGCGGAACCGTCCCTGGATCGCGCCCCGTTCGGGTGCGGCCATCCGCGTCCGGCGACGCAGATAAACGGGCCGACTCATGAGTCACCCGTACAGATCACCCCGCCGGATCACCCGTACAGACCAAACACGGAACGTGAACCCCTTGTCCCCACTGGGTCGTGCCCCATTCGGAATTGCGTCCGCACGGGCGACATGAGTCCTTGGAGTCGAGTCCCGCCGGATCTCACCTTCAGGAGGAGACATGGGCACCAAGCAGATGAACAGGTCGGGCGACAAGCTGAACGTCGTCTTCACGGTTCGGGTGATCGAGGGCGGCGAAGAGGGCTTCCTCAGCGTGTACGAGCAGCTCCGCAAGTCCGTCGCCCGCACCCCCGGGCACGTGATCGAGCGGCTGGGCGCGCCGGTCGACGACTCCCGCCAGTGGGTGATCACCAGCGAGTGGGAGACGGCCGAGGCCTTCTTCGCCTGGGCGAAGAGCGAGGAGCACCAGAAGCTCGTGGCGCCGCTGCGTGAGTGGGTCGACTCGACCCAGTCCCTCCGGTTCCGGGTCGTGCAGGAGACCACGAAGGAGACCGCCGGAGACAGGGCATGACACCCGTCACGAGCGGACCCGTCGCCGTCATAGGCCTCGGCACGATGGGTTCCGGCCTGGCCGCCCGCCTCCTCGATCAGGGAGTGCGGGTCCGGGTCTGGAACCGTACCCCGGAGCGCGCCGAACCGCTGGCCCGCGCGGGCGCGTTCGTTGCCCCGCACCCCGCCGCGGCCGTGGAGGGAACGAGCGCCGTCATCTGCGCCGTCGCCGACGGCGCGGCCCTCGGCGCCGTGATGCGCGGACCGGACGGTGTGCTGGCCGCCGGTCCCTACCCCGGCGTCGTCATGTGCGTGGGCACCGTTGCCCCCGACGAGGTCATCCAGATCGCCGGGGACGTCTCCTCGGTCCTGGACGTCGGCATGCTCGGCAACGCCGACCACGCCCGCGACGGCGAGCTGAGGCTGTTCGTCGGTGGCGACGAACGGGCCTTCAACGCGGCCCGTCCGATCCTGCGCATGCTCGGCAAGGAGATCGCCCATCTGGGCGCACTCGGCTCAGGCATGCGGATGAAGCTGTGCCTCAACCTGC
This sequence comes from Streptomyces sp. NPDC086787, assembly GCF_044745865.1. Classification (NCBI taxonomy): domain Bacteria; kingdom Bacillati; phylum Actinomycetota; class Actinomycetes; order Kitasatosporales; family Streptomycetaceae; genus Streptomyces; species Streptomyces sp. NPDC086787. Next base: position 153,581 of record NZ_JBIVBC010000010.1, read on the forward strand.
TGATGGGCATAGAGGTGCAGGCCCTGGCCGAGGCCACCGAACTGGCCACCGCCTGTGGCCTGGACCGGCAGCTGGTCCTCAAGACGGTCGCGAACAGCGGCTTCGCCTCACCGGTCATGGCGTTCAAGTCACGGCGCCTGGCCTCCGGCCGCTACGACGAGCCGGACTTCCGGCTGCGGCTGATGGCGAAAGACCTCATGCTCGCTTCCAAGCAGGCAGCGGCAGTCGGCCTGAGCCTGCCGCTGGCGACCACGGCGGCAGAGACCCACGTCCGTGCCACCGAGCAGGGGCTTGGCGACCAGGACTGTGTCGCGGTCACCCGAGCACTCGCACCGAAACCGGAAAACGACACGTGATCATCGACATCCACGGGCACATCTCCCCACCGGAGGCGGCCAAACGCTTCCCCATGCCCCCCAGTCTCACCGACGTCGACGGCATGCTCGCCGCCCGCGCCGAGGCCGGGATCGACCTCACCATCATCGGCAGCCCCGTCGGGGCCGGCGCGATGGCACGGGTACCGGGCGTCGACAACTACGCGCAGCCACGGGACCGGCTGCGCGGCTTCCACGACTGGATGTCGGGCCTGATCCGCAGGTTCCCGGACCAGCTGAGGGGCTACGTCTACGCCAACCCGTTCGGCGACGACGATCACCTCGAAGGAGTGCGGGAGACCCTGAAGGACCCCGCCTTCGTCGGTCTGATCACCACCTCCAGCGTCCACGGAGAACTGCTCGGCTCGCCACGCGCCGACTCCTTCTTCGCGCTGGCCGCGGAGGCGGACGTACCGGTCCTGGTGCACGCGCCGGCCGAGCCGGTCGGCACCGAACGGGTCGACGAGACCGGCTTCGTCGAACAGATCGGCCGGTTCGGCGACGTCACCATGGGCATGGCCATGATCGCCTTTGCGGGATGGCTGGAGAAGTACCCGAGTCTGCGGCTGATCGGCGCCACCGGCGGCGGCGCGATGGCGCTGCTGCCGGAGCGGCTGCGGACGGCGGCACGCCCCCGGCACTGGGCCGGGGGCGCCCCGCCCCCCGGAGGGCCTGTTCCCGAGGTTCGTGAGCAGACCCCCGACCCGGGCGCGGCGCTGCGCCGCATGTACGTCGACACAAGCCCGTTCAGCCCGGCGCACCTGAGCCTGAACGCCGAGGTGCTGGGCCCCGAGCGGATGCTGTTCGGCACCGACTCGCCCCCGCTGGCCGTGCCGCTGGAGGAGCTCATCCGCATGGTCGAGAAGCTCCCGGTCGACGAGGCGTCCAGGCAACTCGTCCTCGGCGGCAACGCCGAGACCCTCTTCGACCTCAGGAGCCGTCCGTGATCACCACGCGAGAAGCCGTCGCGGCGGCCGAGCGCTGCACCCCGGAATACCGGCGTGACCCGCACACGGTCTACGCCCGTCTGCGCGACGCGGCGCCGGTCTGCCCGATGCGCCCGCCGCACGGCAACGAGACGTATCTGATCACCCGGTACGAGGACGCGCGGGCCGCCCTCGCGGACCCGAGGCTGAGCAAGGACATGTACGGCGCCATGGACGCCTACCGGCGGATCTTCGGCGACTCGTCCGTCGCGCTGGACGACAACATGCTCAACTCCGACGCGCCCAAGCACACCCGGCTGCGCAGGCTCGTCAACTCCGCGTTCACCCCGCGGCGCGTCGAGGCCCTGCGGCCGCGGATCCAGGACATCGTCGCGGGCCTGCTCGACGCGTGCCCGGCCCGGGAGCCCTTCGATCTGCTGCCGGCCCTCGCGTTCCCGCTGCCCATCATCGTGATCTGCGACCTGCTCGGGGTGCCGCCCGAGGAGCGGTCACTGATGCAGAACCTGTCCGTCGCGGTGGCGCAGAGCGGCTTCCACGAGGAGGCCAAGCGGGCCCAGCAGAAGGCGGAGGAGGACCTGCACGCCTACTTCACGGACCTCATCGCCGCCAAGCGGAGCGATCCGGGAGACGATCTGCTGAGCGCGCTCACCGCGGTCCGGGACGACGACGGCGGGCTGACCGCGAACGAGCTGGTCTCCACCGCGTTCCTGCTGATGTTCGCCGGCCACAAGACCACCGCCTACCTCATCGGCAACGCCGTCCACCATCTGCTGTCCCACCCTGCGCAGCTCCGCGCCGTACGGGAGGACCCGCGGCTGCTCCGTCCCGCGGTCGAGGAACTGGTGCGCTACGACGGCTCCGTGGAGAGCGCCACCTTCCGCTACGCGACCGAGGACGTGGAGTACGGCGGAACGCGAATCCCGAAGGGCGCCCTGGTCCAGATCGCGATCAGCGCGGCCAACCGCGATCCGCGGAAGTTCGACGCCCCGGACGAGCTGAACGTGCGGCGTCCGGGCAACGCGCAGGACGCCCATCTGGGGTTCGGGCACGGCAGCCACTACTGCCTGGGCGCTCCGCTGGCCCGGCTGGAGACCCAGCTGGCCCTCACCGGCCTGTTCGACCGGTTCCCGGGGGCTGCCCTGGCCGACCCGCACGGCGGACCGCGCTGGCTGGAGGTCCCCTTCCCGGCCTTCCGCGGCCTCGCGGAGCTCCGGGTCGTACTCGATCCCGCCGCCTGACGGCCGACGCGCCGGCACGCAGGACCGTCCGACGGAGAGCCGTCCGACGGTCACCCGTGCCGGCGCAGGTCGTGGAAGAAGTCCTCCACGACGCGCAGTTCGCCGCGGCGGACGGTCTCGTCGTGGACGAACCTGCCGACCGCCAGGTCGAGCACCCCGAGGCCGAAGGGCGAGAACACCACGGTCCGGTCGGGGTCCGGCGTCACCCGTCCAGCGAGGACGTCGGCGAGCGTGCCGTGCAGGAAGTCGCGGTTTCCGGTGAGCCGTTCGGCCAGGTGCGGTGAGGTCTCGGCCTTCAGGCAGTGGTCGACGTCGTCCACGATGTTGGTCGAGGCGAGGATCACCTCGGGCGCGAGGTCGCGCAGGGACACGTGCAGGACCAGCGGCCCGTGCCCGAACCAGGCCGGGTCGGTGACGTGCGGCTCACCCGCGACGGTGGCGAACACCACCAGGTCACTGGAGCGGACGAGCTCCTCGGCGTCGCCGTGGACGGTGACCCGCGCCCCGGTGCCGGTGCGCTCGAGGTGGTCCCGGAACCCCGTGGCGCTGTCGGCGGACAGGTCGTGCACGCCGATCTCGTCGAACACCCAGCCCGTGGCAGCCAGGTAGGTGTGGATGTAGCGGGCGATCAGGCCGGTGCCGAAGAACCCGACACGCGTGGGACGCCGTCGGCCGAGACAGAGCCGGTCGGCGGCGAGTGCCGCGGAGGCGGCGGTCCTGGTGGCGCTGATGATGGAGCTCTCCAGACAGGCGAAGGGGTAGCCCGTGTCGTGATCGTTGAGGATCAGGACGGCGGACGCCCGGGGGAGGCCGGACCGGACGTTGTCCGGGAAACTCGAGATCCACTTGAGGCCGTCCACCGGCTCCGGCCCGCCGAGCGAGGCGGGCAGCGCGATGATCCGCGAGGCGGGGCGGTCGGGAAACCGGAGGAAGTACGACGGCGGATTCACCGAGTCCCCGTCGGCGTGCAGCCGGTAGGTGGCCTCGACCAGGTCCACGATCTCAGCTTCGCGGCCCCGCAGCGCACGCTCGACCTGCGCGCCGGAGATCACCGCGAACGGGGGCACGGTAAGGGGCTGGGGCATGACGGGCTCCAATGCGGTGGGGCGGACGATCATGGCGACGCTCGTGCGGTGGACCCATTGTTCCGCGCGGCATCGGCCCCGTAGCGCCGGAAGATCCTGGACTCCGCAGACATCACCCAACTGGCACGAACACCGGTGCGGGCGCGGCACACCGCGACCGCACCCTCTGTCATGCCGTTTTCTCCTGTACCGGTTCGCTCCCGCCTTCCCACCTGTTGACCTCAAGTTCACCGCGGACCCCTGCCGCTCGTAGCCGGTCGCGGAACAGAGTGTCCGACGAGTGCCACTGCCGCATGCCTCCTCCCGTCAAGAAGGAGCCACCATGGCCGAGTTGACACGCCGTAGGCTGCTCGGATCCGCCACCGCGCTGGGCGGCGCCGCAGCTCTCTCCCTGCTCCCGCCGAGTGTCCAGAAGGCCGTCGCCGCCGAGCCGCCGAGAAACAGCTCACTGCGCGACATCGAGCACGTCGTCCTGCTGATGCAGGAGAACCGGTCGTTCGACCACTACTTCGGCACGCTGTCCGGCGTGCGGGGCTTCGCCGACCCGCACGCCCTGAGGCTCGACACCGGACGCTCGGTGTTCTACCAGCCCGACGAGGTGAACCCGAAGGGTTATCTGCTTCCGTTCCACCTCGACACGCACCGGTCCAGCGCGCAGGCCATCCCCTCCACCAGCCATGCCTGGTCGGTCCAGCACGAGGCCTGGAACGGCGGACGGATGGACCGCTGGCTCCCGGCCCACCGCAAGGCCGACGGTGTGAACGGACCGTATGTCATGGGCTATTACACGCGGGAGGACATCCCGTTCCAGTTCGCCCTCGCCGAGACGTTCACCATCTGCGACCACTACTTCTGCTCGGTCTTCGGCCCGACCTGGCCGAACCGGCTGATGTGGATGACCGGTTCGATCGACCCCGGGGGCACCATGGGCGGCCCGGTCATCCACAACGCGGCCCCCACGCCGTACCGCTGGACGACGTACGCCGAGCGCCTCCAGGCCGCCGGCGTCAGCTGGAAGGTCTACCAGCAGGACGACGACTACGGCTGCAACCTGCTGGAGCAGTTCGCCGCCTTCCGGAACGCGAAGCCCGGATCCGACTTGTACGAGCGGGGCGTACGCCCGCAGCCGGCGGGCACCTTCGAGGACGACGCCCGGGCCGACCGCCTCCCGGCGGTGTCCTGGATCATGCCGACCAGCCACCAGTCCGAGCACCCCGACTACCTGCCCGCCGCCGGAGCCGACTTCGTCGCCTCCAAGATCGAGGCGATCGCGGCCAATCCCAAGGTCTGGCGCAAGACCGCGTTCATCCTCAACTACGACGAGAACGACGGCCTGTTCGACCACGTGCCGCCGCCCACCCCGCCCGTCGGCACCCCGGACGAGTTCGTGCAGGGCCTGCCCGTCGGGGGCGGCTTCCGGGTCCCGGCCATCATCGTCTCGCCCTGGACCGTGGGCGGTTGGGTCGCCTCGGAGCCCTTCGACCACACCTCGGCACTGCGGTTCCTGGAACAGTTCACCGGCGTCGCCGAGTCGAACATCAGCGGCTGGCGCCGGAACACGTTCGGAGACTTCGCCTCCGCCTTCCGTTTCACCCACTCCCACCCCCGGCCGCCCGGTCTGCCGAACGACACCGCCGAGCAACTGGAGAAGGCCAAGCAGGAGGTGGCGACACTCCCGAAACCCACTCTCCCAGGCGCCGACCAGCACTTCCCGCGCCAGGAACGGGGCAGCCGCCCGCACGTGTGAGCCCGCCCCGTGCCCACGCGGGGTCGCTCAGGAGAGCCAGTCGGCGTAGTGGGTCGGCGCCAGCCGGGCGTTCCTGTCCGTGAGCACATCGCCCTTCACAGCGGCGAACATCCCGGCGGTGGGGTCCGTGACGACGCCGCGTCCGTCGGCGCGCCGGGAGAGGGTGAAACGGCCCAGCTCGTCCAGGGTGAACACGTCGGGGCCCGCGATGTCACGGACGCCTCCCAGCGGGGCGCCCGCGGCGACCTCCGCGACGGCGGCGGCCACGTCCGCGGCGGCGATCGGCTGGATCGGAGTGGCGGGCAGCCGCACGGTGTCGCCATCGGTGGTCCAGGACATGACCGCGTCGACGAACTCCATGAACTGGGTGGCCCGGACGATCGAGTAGGGGATCGGCCCGGCCTTGAGAATGTCCTCCTGGAGCGCCTTGGCCCGGTAGTAGTCCAGCTCCGGCACCTGGTCCACACCGACGATCGAGAGGATCACGAAGTGGCGGACCCCTGCCTTCTGGCCGGCTGCCAGAAGATTGTCCATGGAGGTCTGGAAGAAGGCCGCGGAGGCTTCGTCGAAGGTCGGGGAGTTCGTCAGGTTGACGATGACATCCACCCCCGCCGCCGCCTCGTCCAGCCCCTTGCCGCTGATCACATCGATGCCGGTGGACTGTCCGTGGGGTACCGCCTCATGACCGGCCGCGTTCAGATCCTTGACGACCTGTGACCCGATCAACCCCGTGCCGCCCATGACCGCGATCTTCATGACAGGGCCTTTCGTCCGAATGACAGGGCCTTTCGTCCGAGGTGCCGCTCGTACGGCACTCGGCAGACCACTCTAATTCGGATGCCCTGGGTACGCGCAGCGGTCAGCGGGCGGCCCGGTGCCACCGGCGGCCGTGCCGTATGCGCAGCACCGCGTAGACGAGGTCGGCGAGCAGCACCACCGCGCCGATGATCAGCAGGTAGAACAGTCCGTGCGCGGCGAAGCCGATGATTCCCAGGACGACGGCCGCAAGGACCAGGAACAGAAACAGACTCATCAGCACTCCCGGTGGCTTCGGCGGCTCAGCGGCGGGCGAGGCGGCGTTCGCCGCCGGTTCCCTGCGCGTAGTCGAGTTCGTAGTGGGCGAAGATCCCGGGTTCCGCCGACGCGGGAAGCTCGCCGTCGGTGGCGATCCCGGGGGCTTTCCTGACCGTGTGCCTGTCGTAGGCGACCTTCAGCCGGTCCGGACCGACGGTCGCGCCGGTGAGCGGTACGAACACCAGGCGGCGGCGGGTGGGCAGACCCATGGTCACCGTGGCGAAGAACGGCTTATCGGTCACCGTGTCCACGTAGACCGACTCCAGAACGCCGATCTTGTGTCCGCCGGGATCCACCACGCCGTGGCCACGCCACTCGCGAATGTCGTCTGCCTCGAACATCGGGCACCTCCGCCGCACCGGGTACCCCCCGCCGCCCGGCTGAAGCCCCGCCGGGCTACTCCTTGGGAGGCTTGACGGCGACGTCGAGGTAGAAGGCGTCGATGCTGCGCACCGCGGCCTCGAACTCCTCGAGGTTCACCGGCTTGGTGACATACGCGTTGGCGTGGTGACGGTACGCGCCGCTGACGTCGTCGGGGGCGGCGGACGTGGTCAGCACCACGACCGGAATCGTGCGCAGGTCGGCGTCGTCCTTCACCACGGCGAGGAACTCACGGCCGTTCATGCGCGGCATGTTCAGGTCGAGCACGATGAGGTCGGGGCGCTCGTTGTCCGGATCGCGCAGGTAGTCCAGCGCCTCGATGCCGTCGGAGACCAGGGTGAGGTTGCGCGTGCCGCGGCCGGTCAGGGCGTCCTGGATGAGCATCGCGTCGGCGATGTCGTCCTCGACCAGCAGCACGTCGTGGGGGCGGGTTGCGGCGGCCATGAGTCACGGGCTCCGGGGGTCGGTGGAGAGGAAAGCGGGCGGTGGGTGTGCGCTGTCGGCACCAGCCTATGGTGTTGATCACGGCAGGGACAACATGCGTTGTCAGAGCATGGGTACAGTGTGCATGCCGTGCGCCGAGGCGCGGACCAGGTGGCAGAGGGGGAGCAGCGACCGCGATGAACAGCAAGTCGTCCGACAACAGTGCCGGTGTGTTCTCCCGGTGGACCACAAGGCGCTGGCTGCGCGTCGGAGTCGCCACCACCCTGGTCGTACTGGCGGTGCTGGGCTCGCTCGGCGGCTGGGCCATGTGGCGCACCTCGCAGATCACGACCGAGCTCGTGGACCGCCGCTCGCCCGCCCTGATCCAGGCCATCCGGCTGGAAGCGGCCCTGGTCAACCAGGAGACGGGAATCCGGGGCTACGGGATCGCCGGCCAGTCGGACTTCCTCCAGCCGTACAAGAAGGGCCTCGCCGACGAGAAGGCCGCCCTGCAGCGTCTGCGCCCCCTCCTGCGGGAAGACGCGAGCGCCGTCGCCGACCTGGCCGCCGTGGAGAAGCTGGCCGGAACCTGGCAGGAACACTTCGCCCGTCCGCTCTCGGCGTCCTCCTCCGAGAACGCCGTCGCCCTCGCCGGCGCACGCGCCGACGAGGGAAAGATCACGTTCGACGCACTGCGCCGCTCCATGGCCCGGCAGCAGACCCATCTGACCAGCGAGCGCAACGCGGCCAGTCACGAACTGAGCCAGGCCGTGACCCTGCGGAACTGGATGTTCGCCGTCATCGCCGCAGTCATCCTCCTGGTGGCGGGTCTCGTCTTCGAAGGCCTGCGGCGCGGCATCACCGGCCCGATCAGCCGGCTCGGCTCCGCCGCCCGCGACGTCGCGCACGGCCACTTCGACCGCGCCATCACCGGCACCGGCCCCGCCGATCTGCGCAGGCTGGCCTCGGACGTGGAGTCGATGCGCCGCCGCCTGGTCGAGGAACTCCAGTTCAGCGAGGAGTCCCGCAGCCTGCTCGACGAGCAGGCGATGGAACTGAAGCGGTCCAACTCGGAACTGGAACAGTTCGCCTACGTCGCCTCGCACGACCTCCAGGAGCCGCTGCGCAAGGTCTCCAGCTTCACCCAGCTCCTGCAACGGCGCTACGGAAGCCAACTGGACGAGCGGGCCGACCAGTACATCGCCTTCGCCGTCGACGGCGCCAACCGCATGCAGGCGCTCATCAACGACCTTCTGGCCTTCTCCCGGGTCGGCCGCGTCCACAACGACCATCAGACGGTGGACCTCGAAGGAGTGGTGGAGCGGACCCTGGACACCCTGAGCGTGGCCATCGAGGAGAGCGGTGCCGACATCACCCACGATCCGCTGCCCACCATCGTCGGGGACAACACCCAGCTGAGCATGCTCTGGCAGAACCTCCTGTCGAACTCCATCAAGTTCCGCAGCCCCGACCGGTCGCCGCACATCCACATCGGTGTCGCACGCGACGCCGACAGCGACACGTGGGAGTTCGCCGTCACCGACAACGGCATCGGCATCGCCCCGGAGTTCCAGGAGAAGGTCTTCAGCCTCTTCCAGCGGTTGCACACCAAGGACGCCTACCCGGGAACCGGTATCGGCCTCGCGATGTGCAAGAAAGTGGTGGAATTCCACAACGGCACGATCAGGATCGACCCGGAATACACGCTCGGCACCCGCATCATGTTCACCCTTCCCGCCACCGCGGCCGCCCCCGAGGCCCCGGAGAGAAAGACACAGCCGTGATCGACCAGACCGCAGGGCGCGCAGAGCAGTACCACGTCTTGCTGGTGGAGGACGACGACGGAGACGCACTCCTGGTCGAGGAACTCCTCCACGACACCGACCTGTCGTACACCCTCGACCGCTGCCGCACGGCCGCCGAGGCCCGCAAGGCGCTCGAGGCGGAGGCCGTCGACTGCGTCCTGCTCGACCTGCACCTGCCCGACGCGTCCGGAGTGGACACGGTGCGGGCCGTCCAGACGGGCACCGAGGCCGCGATAATCGTCCTGACCGGCCTCGACGAACCCCGCGCGGGCGTCGACGCCCTCGCGGTCGGCGCGCAGGACTACCTTGTCAAGGGCAAGGTCGAACCCGACCTGCTGCAACGCGCCGTCCGCTACGCCGTACAGCGAAAGCAGGCCGAGCGGGCGAGCGCCGCCCTTCAGATCGGCCGGCTCCGGGCCGAGGAGAACGCCCGCCTGGAGCGCGGACTCCTGCCCGAGCCCCTGCTGTCCTCGGCCGCCGTCGGCGTGTCCAGCCGCTACTACCCGGGCCGCTCGCAGGCCCTGCTGGGCGGCGACTTCCTCGATGTCGTACAGACCGACGACGGGCAGGTCCACGCCATCATCGGGGACGTCAGCGGCCACGGGCCCGACGCCGCCGCCCTGGGCGTCTGCCTGCGCATCGCCTGGCGTTCCCTGACCCTCGGCGGCCATCGCGACGAGGAACTCCTCCACCTGCTGGAACGGATACACATCGCCGAACGTACGGGCAGCGACCTGTTCGCCACCTGCACCCTGATCACGCTGGACCCCGCCGGACGAACCCTGTCCCTGCACCTGGCAGGCCACCACGAGCCCGTCCTCCTGACACCCGACGGAACCCGGGAGGTCACCGCGTCCCACGGAATGGCGCTCGGCATCGCTCCAGGGCTGGGCCACTGGCCGCGGACCACCCTCGCCCTGCCCGCCCGCGGCGCCCTCATCGCCTACACCGACGGACTCGTCGAGGGCTATGTGGGCAGCAAGGGCGACCGTCTCGGAGTGGACGGCCTGCTGCGCATCATCGACGCCGTCGGGGCCCCGGAGCCCGGTGCCCATCTGGACCGGCTCATCGCCGAGACCCGCACCCTCAACGCCGACCGCCACACCGACGACCTCGCCGTCCTGCGCCTGGACTGGAACACGGTCACTCACGGTCACACGATGTCGTAGGAGATCCACGGGCCGGCCCCGGCCAGGCGGCGGGGACGGTTCGGCCACCTGGCGGGTGGGTTCCGGACATCCGCCGGATGCCGCGGCGGGCGGCTTCCACCGATTCTGGAACGCGCGGGGCACGACATGGCGTCGGCCGTGCACCCGCTGCCGGGGCAGACAGCCCCGCCGCAGGCGCCGGGCCACAAGGCCAATAAGGAGGTCCGTCTCATGACGATCCACCTGACGTTCGTGTGTGCGCCCGGCGGAGACGCCACCCTGGATCCGTTCCTCGGCGACGCCCCCCTGACCGAGCGGGGGCTGCGCGCGGCACGCGCCACGGCCATCCCGCTCCCCGCCCACGGACTGGTGGTCCGGGCGCCCTCGGTCCGCTGCGCGCAGACCGCCGACGCCCTCGGCCTGACCGCGGTGCCCGAACCGGCGCTGTGCGACCTCGTCATCGGCGGATGGGCCGGCCGGACCATCGGCCGGATCGCCGCGACCGACCCGCACGGGCTCAGCGCCTGGCTCACGGACCCGGACGCCACCCCCCACGAAGGAGAGTCCGTGCGCGGACTGTGTCGCCGTACCGGGGACTGGCTGACCAGCCTGGCGGGCGGCACCGGTGACGTGGTGGCCATCACCGAGGCGGCCGTGGTCCGGGCGGCGCTCGTGCATGCCCTGGCCACCTCCGCGAGGTCGTTCTGGCACCTCACCGTGCCGCCCCTGTCCGCGGTCTCCTTCTCCTGGCGAAACGGCTGGTGGGACGTGCGGCGTGAGGACGTCACCGCCCAGCGGGACCCGCGCTGGCTCCTTCCCCGGGCGGCGACCGTCCCCCCGCAGGAGATGCTCCCCGTCAGCTGACCGCCGCGCCGCGAAGCGAGACGGACTTCCGAACACTTCCGTGACTCTGTTCGACTGCCCCCTGAATCGTGCTATTTCCTCCAAGGTCTGTTGAGGACGGAAACATCACAAGCGCTTGCTGGCGTCATGATGTTTCCGTTGCGTGGGGAGACGTGGCAGACCTTGGGGGGTCACATGGAGGCGTTGCGCGCGTTGGGGGCGGGAGATCCCGAGCAGGTCGGGCCCTACCGGGTCGTGGCCCGGCTGGGGGCCGGCGGAATGGGGCGGGTCTATCTGGCCCGGTCCAAGGGCGGCCGTGCGGTCGCAGTGAAGGTGGTACGGCCCGAACTCGCCGAGGACCGGGAGTTCCGGCAGCGGTTCGCGCGGGAGGTCGCCGCCGCCCGCCGGGTGAACGGCGTGTTCACGGCGGGCGTGGTGGACGCGGACCCACAGGCCGACCCGCCGTGGCTGGCCACCGCGTATGTTCCGGGCATCTCGCTGGACACCGCCGTCGCCCGGCACGGTGCCTGGGACACCGGGCCGGTGACGACGCTGGCGGCGGGGCTCGCCGAGGCGCTGGAGGCGATCCACGCCGCGGGACTCGTCCACCGCGACCTCAAGCCGTCCAACGTGCTGCTGGCCGCCGACGGCCCGCGCGTCATCGACTTCGGCATCTCGACGGCGACCGAGGCGAGCGCGATCACCCGCACCGGAGTGGTCATCGGAACGCCCGGGTTCATGTCGCCGGAGCAGCTCACCGGTGAGCGGGTCGGACCGGCCAGTGACGTGTTCGCGCTCGGCGCGGTCCTCGCGTTCACCGCGTCGGGCTCCGGGCCCTTCGGTACCGGCTCCGCCCAGGGACTGATGTACCGCATCGTCCACGGCGAGCCCGACCTGGACGCGGTGCCCGCGTCGGTCCGTGGCCTGGTCGCCCGCTGCCTGGCCAAGCGGCCCGGGGACCGGCCCACCGTCGAGGTGCTCCTGTCCGAGCTGATGGAGGCGGCGGGTGCGGCGCGTACGGCGCTGCTGTTCACGAACGCGTCCTGGCTCCCCCCGCTGGTCGCCTCCACCGTGCGCGAGGCCCGGGACGGCGCCGGAACGGCGGAGACGCCTGCGCCGGGCGGACGTCCACCCGAGGGTGCGCCGCCGGCTCCGGGACCCGCCGTGCCCCCCGTGCCGCCCCACAGGGCTCCCACCATGACCGGGCCACCCGTCCCGGCGACCCCGCCGCCCGCCTACACACCGACCGCGATGGCGCCGGGGACGCTCGGCGGCGGTGCAGGCGGGGCCGCCACCCCGGTGGCCGGGACCTTCCACCACGGTTCACTGCCCACTCCGGTGCCGGGATGGCCCAGCACCGGAGCACCCCGTCACCGCCCCGGCAGACGGCGCGCGGTCGTGATCGGGTCCGCGCTCGCCGCGGTGCTGGCCATCGGGCTGGTGGCGTGGCAGGCGCAGGCGCGACTGGGCGGCCCGGACTCCAGGGACTCGTCGTCGGGCTCGTCGTCGTACGACGGCACCCCGACACCGCTCAGCAGTCCGTCCTCGCCCGCCGACTCCCCGGCGCCGGAGGACAGCCCGACCCCGGAGTACAGCCCCACGCCCGAGGACAGCCCGAGCCCCGAGGAGACACCGTCCTCGCCCCCCGCGGACGTGACCGACCTGTCGGGCCAGTGGAACGGCAGCTATGTGTGCAACCAGGGCATCACAGGTCTGGTCCTGACCATCGAGCAGCACTACGACGGCAGCGCCGACGCCGTGTTCGCGTTCTATCCGGCGCCCTCCAACCCGCAGGTGCCGCGCGGCTCGTTCGCGATGAGCGGCACGGTCGAGGGCGGCGTGCTGACCCTGCGTGCCACACAGTGGATCAACCAGCCGTCCGGCTGGCTGACCGTCGACCTCCAGGGCTCCTACGACACGGCCACGCCCGGCCATCTGGACGGGCGGATCTACGGCCCCAACTGCACGACGTTCTCCGCGGACCGTTCATGAATGCCATGTCTTGGCCCGGTCATTGCCCGGAGTTGGCGAGGCCACCCGTAACCCCGTGCCGGGGCGGCGGTTTCCTGGAGTATGGATGACGTTGTGGTCGGTGAGTACGACCTGCCGGAGGCGACGGAGCTGCGGCTGCCGTTGCTGACCCTGTCCGAGGCGCATGAGCTGCTCGAGGTGCTCCAGCACTTCGGGACGACCGATCACGACTGGGGCGCCCAGGCCCGGCACTTCGCGGCGGAGCTGGTCGTCCGGCTCCCGTCACCGGACCTGTAGCCGTACGGGCCGTATGTCAGGTGCGCAGCGCGGTGGTCAGGAGCGTGCCGGCCATGATCAGGAGCACACCCAGCCACCACACGCTGTCGAGGACGAGGACCGCGATTCCCGCCGGGATGAGCAGCCCGGCGAGCGGCAGCAACAGGGCGGACAGCGGGGGCGGCCCGGCTCCGGGCCGGCCGCTGTCGCGCCGGGCGCGGGCCCGGACGGCCTCGGGATACCACTCGGTGAAGCGGGCGGCCGCGACGATGGCCAGGGCCTGGATGATCCAGCCGGTCCAGAGGTTGTTGGGGTTGTGCAGGACGAGGATGCCGTAGCCCCCCGAGATCGCCGCCACCAGGAACGCGGCTCCCCACACCCCGGTGACGACCTGGTTGGCGCGCAGGAACGCGGGCGTGCCCCAGTGGGCCGGATCGACCCGTTCGCGGGCGTAGGGAAGAGTGAACGGAGCCCCGGCCGCCATGGAGCCGAAGGCGATCAGGACGAGGGCGATGTTGGACACCTCCCCGGCGTAGGTCTCCAGCCAGCGCAGCGTGCTGTCGTCGGCCAGCGCGCCCAGTACCGCCATCCCGGAGAAGAACGCCAGGTCGGACAGTTCGAGAAGCTTCCACGAGCCGCCCCGGCCGACGAGCCGGCCGCCGAGGACCAGGGCGAGGGAGCAGGCCAGGGCCAACGCGACCGCGATCTCGAACCGGCCCGGGCCGGCCAGCAGGGAGAAGACGATCCACGGAGCCATCCCGGCGACCGGACTCCCCAGGAGCCGGTTCAGGCCGGAGACCGTCGGCGCGGATGCCGTACCGCTCACTCGTCCAGCGTGGGCACGCGGCGCGCCCGTGGCCACTCGTGGGCCCCCCGGGGCGGTGTCAGCGTGGCGGGATCGCCACCTCGGCCGCCCGCTTGATCCGGGCGCCGAACGCGTCCGAGTCCTTGCGGGCCGCGGCGAGCGCCAGACCGACGAGGAGTCTGCCGAGCCCGTGGCCGTCCAGGACGTTGAAGATACGGACCAACGTCCGGCCGTCGCCCGTCGGCTCCAGGTCGTAGCCGCCCTCGCGGACCGTCACGCTGTTCTTGGACACCTCGGTCCAGCGGATCCGCGTCGGCGCCTGGAACTCGGTGATGCGGAACTCCCTGGCGGTCTTCATCCCGGCGTCCTTGACCGTGCTCCGGAAGACCGTCCCAACGGCGGTCGGAGCGTCGGGGACCCGCTCGATCCTGAGCACCCGGGGGCTGAACTCGGGGTCGTTGCGCCCGTCGGCGAGGAAGGCGAACACCTCGTCCATGGGCCGGTCGATCTCGGCCGTCGCCTCGAACTGTCCTGACATGAGCACTCCCGACCGGTCGAACCCGCAACCCGCCGCGCTGTAGCGGCACCGCGACTCTAGGGGACCGGCGGACAGCCCGCGAGGCGAATCGCGCCACATCCCCGGCGGCGCCGCCGACACACAATTCCAAGGCCGAAATACGTCTCTGTTGCTCCGAAGCAATTCGAGTAGTGTCCCCGGCGGCGACAGTGGCGCGAGTGGTTCGCGCCGCCATCCGAAAAGGAGACTCGTTCACATGGGATTGCTCCGCTCTCTGGCGCGCGCGGGAATACGCGCGTCAGCCGTCGTCGCACTGCTCCTTGGATTGTCCGGAGGCTTCACGGCCACCGCCGCGGAGACCGGTCAGACCAGCCTGGACAACACGTGGGCCTGCTCGATTCCTTCTGGATACACCTATGACAGGGTGGCGAGCCAGCTGAATACGTGTGGCTCGGGATTCCGCTCCTACTATCATTTACGGTTGCCCCAGGACAATATTTGGGTGTGCTATGTCACGCCCGGTTACACCTACGACCAGGCGAGCAATCAGCTCAATGTCTGCAACTCGTCGGGATTCGCGAACAGCTATCGGATGCGTGCCGGCCAGGACAATATCTGGGCCTGCTACGTTCCCAATGGCAACCTCACGTATGACCGCGTCTCCAACCAGCTGAACGTGTGCAACCCGTCCGGCTTCGGGTACAGCTACCACCTGCGCACCCCCGTGAACGGCCTGTGGGCGTGCGCCATTCCCTCCGGCTGGACCTACGACCAGGCCTCCAACCAGCTGAACGTGTGCAACCCGTCCGGCTTCGCGTACAGCTACCGCCTGCGCGGCTGACGCTCCGCACCACCGGCCCCCGAAGCCCCGTCACCCGGCTTCGGGGGCCGCGTGGCGCCTCCGGTGAACCCGCACGGCCCCGAGTTGCTCCGGATGGAGCCCGGGCCTCTCGGCCGTGCGGGTTCCTTGCGGCGCGCCGGACGGTGTCCCGCCGCCGCCGCCCGCCGGACGCTCCTAGCCTCGACGGCATGCTGGGGCTTCCTGATCACGTACGCGTCTGCCTGTTCGACCTCGACGGGGTGCTCACCCGGACCGCGAAGGTGCATGCGGCCGCCTGGAAGGAGATGTTCGACGGTTACCTCCGCGAGCGCGCGGCACGCGAGGGAACCGAGTTCGTGCCCTTCGACGCGGTCGAGGACTACGACGAATACGTGGACGGCCGCCCCCGTGAGGACGGGGTGCGGACCTTCCTCGGCGCGCGCGGGATCGAGTTGCCCGAGGGCACCACGGACGACCCGCCGGAGGCCGAGACCGTGAACGGGCTGGGCAATCGCAAGAACAACCTGGTGCTGAGCCGCATCCGCGAGCAGGGCGTGCAGCCCTACGAGGGTTCGGTCACGTTCGTCCACGCCGTACGGGAGGCCGGGCTGCGGTGCGCGGTCGTGTCGTCCAGCGCCAACTGCCGGGACGTCCTCGTCGCGGCCGGGATCGAGGACCTGTTCGACGAGCGGATCGACGGAGTCGTGGCGCACGAGCGGCACCTGCGTGGAAAACCCGCACCGGACACCTACTTGGAGGGGGCCCGGGCCCTGGATGTGGCGCCCGGCGAGGCCGCCGTGTTCGAGGACGCCCTGGCCGGTGTGGAGGCCGGGCGCGCCGGAGCGTTCGGCCTGGTCGTGGGCGTCGACCGGGTGGGCCAGGCCGAGCAGCTGCGGGCGCACGGGGCCGACGTGGTGGTCCGCGACCTCGCCGAACTTCTGGAGTCGCGGTGATCACTCACCCGAGTTTCACGGTCGAACCGTGGTGCCTGCGCGAGACCGAGCTGAACCTCGACGTCCTCGCCCAGAGCGAGTCCGTCTTCGCCCTGTCCAACGGCCACATCGGATGGCGCGGCAACCTCGACGAGGGCGAGCCCCACGAACTGCCCGGCTCCTACCTCAACGGCGTCTACGAGCGGCATCCCCTGCCGTACGCGGAAGCGGGCTACGGCTATCCCGAGTCCGGCGAGACGATGATCAACGTCACCGACGGCAAGATCGTGCGCCTGCTGGTCGACGACCACCCGTGCGACCTGCGCTACGGTCGGCTGCTGTCGCACGAGCGCGTCCTGGACTTCCGCTCCGGTGTGCTCAGTCGCACCGCCCGCTGGACCACTCCCGGCGGCCGGACGGTTCGCATCACCTCGCGGCGGCTGGTGTCCTTCACCCAGCGGGCGGTGGCCGCGGTGGTCTATGAGGTGGAGCCGGAGGACGGGCCCGCCACGGTGGCCGTGCAGTCCGAACTCGTCGCCAACCAGCAGATGCCGCGTACCCAGGGCGACCCGCGGGTGGCCGCGGCCATCGAGTCTCCGCTGACGCATGAGGAGGACTTCGCGCAGGAGACCCGGCTGCGGCTCGTGCACCGCACCGACCACAGCGCGCTGCGCGTGGGAGCGGCGGCCGACCACCTCATCGAGGGGCCGGAGGGGACGCGGTGGACGGCACAGAGTGAACCGGACGTCAGCCGGCTGACCGTGACCGCGGACCTGGCGCCCGGACAGCGGCTGCGCCTGGTCAAGTTCGTCGCCTACGGCTGGTCCGGTGAGCGGTCGCTGCCAGCGGTCCACGATCAGGTCGACGCGGCCGTGGCGGCCGCGGTCAGCACCGGCTGGGACGGACTGGCCGCCGAACAGCGGGCCTATCTGGACGACTTCTGGGCCGGTGCGGACGTCGAGGTGGAGGGCGACGCACAGATCCAGCAGGGGGTGCGCTTCGCCCTGTTCCATGTGCTCCAGGCGGCGGCCCGGGGGGAGGGGCGGGCGATCCCCGCGAAGGGACTGACCGGCACCGGCTACGACGGCCACTGCTTCTGGGACACGGAGTCCTACGTCCTGCCGGTCCTCAGCTTCACCGCTCCGGGGACCGTCGCTCCCGTACTCAAGTGGCGGCACCACACCCTGCCGGCCGCCCGGGAGCGCGCCTGCCAACTGGGCCTGGAGGGGGCGACGTTCCCCTGGCGGACCATCACCGGCGCCGAGTGCTCCGCCTACTGGCCGGCCGGGACCGCGGCCTTCCATGTGAACTCGGACATCGCCATGGCCGCGGTCCGCTACGTCATGGTCACCGCGGACGGGGACTTCGAGCGCGGCGAGGGGCTGGAACTCCTCGTGGACACCGCCCGGTTGTGGCGGTCTCTCGGTCACCACGACGCGGAGGGCGTCTTCCACATCGACGGAGTGACCGGACCCGACGAGTACAGCGCCATCGCCCGGGACAACCTGTACACCAACCTGATGGCCCGGCAGAACCTGCTGGCCGCCGCCGACGTGGCCACCCGCCATCCCGACCGGGCCGAGGAACTCGGTGTCGACGACGAGGAGGCCGCCGCCTGGCGGGACGCCGCGAGCCGTATGGCGCTGCCGTACAACGAGAGCCTGGCCGTCCATGAGCAGTCGGCCGGGTTCACCCGCTTCCAGCACTGGGACTTCGACGCGACGCCGCCCGAGAACTACCCGCTGCTGCTGCACTACCCGTACTTCGATCTGTACCGCAAGCAGGTCGTGAAGCAGGCCGACGTGGTGCTCGCGATGCTGGCGTGCCCGTACGAGTTCACCGACGAGCAGAAGAGCCGGAACTTCGCCTACTACGAGGCGCTGACCGTCCGCGACTCCTCGCTGTCGGCGTGCTGCCAGGCCGTACTGGCCGCCGAGACCGGGCATCTGCGGCTGGCCTACGCGTACCTCAGCGAGGCCGCGCTGATGGACCTGGAGGACCTGGAGCACAACACCCGCGACGGGCTGCACATCGCCTCGCTCGCCGGTACCTGGATCGCGCTGGTCATCGGCTTCGGGGGGCTGCGCCGACAACTGGGCGACGAGGGCAGGCCGGACCGGTTGGCCTTCACGCCCCGGTTGCCGGAAGCGCTGTCCAGGGTGGCGTTCACGGTGACGGTGCGCGGGCGGCGGCTGAAGGTGGACATCGGACCGTCCGGCGCGCGCTACACCCTGGTGGAGGGCGAGCCGCTGGAGGTGATGCACCACGGGGAGCCGCTGACCGTGACGACGCAGGCTCCGGTGGACCGCCCGGTGCCCCCGGTGCCCGCCCGCCCCGAGCCGCAGCAGCCCCGGGGCCGCCGCCCGGTGGGCCTGCCCGGCGAGGGGGAGCCGGGCGGAGCGCCTCAGGAGTAGCGCGCCCCGCCCGGCGTTCCCGCCTGACCGCCGTGATCAGATGATGGACGTGGAGCTGAGCACCGGGTTGGGCGAGGGGTAGCAGGAGGTCGGCACGCTGATGTTGGTGAACAGGATCGGCACGGTCGCGGTGAAGGTGAGGCCGGGGCTGCTGTAGCTGCTGCCCGCGAGCTGGGTGCTGACGACGGAGCCGGACGCCCCGGCCGTCAGCGCGAGGTTCAGCGTGGGCAGCGTGAAGCTGGCGCCACCGTTGATCGGGCCGGGCACCGTCATGACGATCTGGCCCCCGCTCACCGCGACGGTGGGGGTCCCGGAACCGATGCCGGAGCCGCCGGACAGGGTCGTACCGGTCAGTGTCGCGTTGGCCGGAACCGGGGCCTTGAGCACGATGTTCTTGATGGACTTGACGGTGTATCCGCTCACCGAGCCGGGCACGGTCATCTGCTGGGTGGCCAGCGAGACGGAGAAGGAGCTGCCGGAGGCGACCGTGGCCGGAGCGGTGGCGTTGACACCGGCGGCGAGGGTGAACGTCTGCGCCGAGCCGATGGGCGGCTTGGCCTGGCAGGCGAAGTTGATGCTGGCGTCGGCCGCCGACGCGGGGCCCATCGACAGCGCGGCCAGCGCCAGACCGCCGGCCAGTGCGACCGGGACGCGTAAGAAGGAGGTTCTCGGGCTCATGAGCGTTCTCCTGGGGAGTGGGGGAGGTTCGGGGGGCGTCACGAGAACATGTCTGTCGCGTGCATGACAGCACCGCAGGTGTGTGATGTACAGGGCTATGAACCTTCGAGTACGCCGGCGGGCATCCGGACGTGCGGCCCGGCGCGTCAGCCCGCGACGGCGTCGCGACCCACGCCGTCGGAGCGGACCGCCCCGGACCGCGCGTCCGCGGGCGCCTCGGGGAGCGCCAGCCCGGCCCAGATCGTCTTCCCCGAGGCCGTGTACCGAGTGCCCCAGCGCTGGGACAGCTGGGCGACAAGGAACAGCCCACGACCCCCCTCGTCGTCCCGTCGCGCCCGCCGCAGGTGCGGCGCGGTGTGTGCGCCGTCGGAGACCTCGCACAACAGCTGACGGTCCCGGATCAGCCTCAGCACCACGGGCCCGGCGGCATACCGGATGGCGTTGGTGACCAGCTCGCTCACCACGAGAGCGGCCGTGAACGACAGCTCGCACAGCCCCCAGGTCTCCAGCTGACGCTCGGTGAGCGTGCGTGCCCGGGTCACCATGGCCGGATCGGGCGGCAGCTCCAGGTCCACCACCCGGTCGGAGTCGAGCCGCCGGGTGCGCACGAGCAGCAGCGCGGCGTCGTCCGCCTGCGGCCCGGGCGGCAGCACGGACAGCGCCCGGTCGCACAGCTCCTCCAGCGGGGAGCGCTGCCAGGTCAGCACCTGGGTCAGACGGTCGATTCCGGCGTCGATGTCCTGGCCCCGGCCCTCCACGACACCATCGGTGAAGATCGCCACCACACTGCCGCTGGGCAGCTCCAGTTCGACGTTCTCGTACGGCAGTCCGCCCAGCCCCAGCGGTGGACCCGGCGCCACCGCCGACAGGGCCACCGAACCGCCCGCGTCGGACACGATCGGCGGGGGATGGCCCGCGCTGGACCAGACGCACCGGCCGCTGATCGGGTCGTAGATCGCGTACAGGCAGGTCACCCCGAGCGCCTCGCCGTCCAGTTCGTCGTCCGCGGCGGACTCCGACCCCTGTGCCACCAGGTCGTCCAGCCGGGTGAGCAGCTCGGCCGGGTCGAGGTCCAGCTGGGCCAGGGTCCGCACGGTGGCCCGCAGCCTGCCCATCGCTGCCGCCGCGTGCACACCGTGCCCCACCACGTCACCGACGGTCAGCCCCACCCGGGCACCGGACAGCGGGATCACGTCGAACCAGTCGCCCCCCACGCCCACCCGGCTGTCCGCGGGCAGATAGCGGTAGGCCACGTCGACCGCGCTCTGCTCCGGCATGTGCTGCGGCAGCAGACTGCGCTGGAGCACCAGGGCCGCCCCGTGCTCGCGGGCGTAGCGCCGGGCGTTGTCGATGCCCACGGCGGCCCGCTCGGCCAGCTCCACGGCGAGCGTCTGCTCCTCGGAACCGAAGGGGTCGGGGTTGACGCTGCGCCGGAACGTGGCGAGGCCCAGCACGGCGCCGCGGGCGAGCAGCGGGACGAACAGACTGGAGTGCGCGGCGGACCCCGCGTCGCCCACTCCCTCGCGCGGGGCGGTGTCGACGACGGAGCGGCCGGTGGCCAGGCTCATCGCCTGCGGCGAGGACGGGGGATAGGAGACGGGGCTGGTCCGGAACTCCTCCGGACCGCGCCCGTGCATCCGCAGCAGACTGTGGCCCGGCGCCGACCCCGTCGGCGGCTGACGTCCCTCGAAGACCGCGGGCGGCAGGTCCACCAGCACCTCGTCGGCGAGCTGCGGAACGGCCACGTCCGCCAGCTCCGCCGCCGTACGGCGCACGTCCAGCGAGGCACCGATGCGCTTGCCCGCCCGCACCAGCAGCGACAGCCGTTCCTGGGCGCGGTAGCGGTCGGTGATGTCCACCGACTCCTCGAACAGCCCCAGCGGCTCGCCACGGGCGTCCACCATCCGGTAGTAGGAGCAGGACCAGACGTGCTCGCGCACCGGGTCGGCGGGAGCCCGCCCCCGGTAGTGCATGCCGATGATGGGTTCCCCCGTGGACAGCACCTGCTCCATCACCTCCTCCTCGGTCGGCGGGTGATGCCGGGTGATGAACTCGCCCTCCGGGAAGAGCGCCGCGGCGGGCTGACCGATGTACGGCGCGATCCCCCCGAGCTCCAGCTCGGTGGAGGTGTTCCCCCAGACGACGCGCATCTCGGTGTCGTACATCGTCAGGCCCATGGGCGACTCGGTGTTCAGCTCCTGGAGCAGCGCCAGCTGCGCCTCCCAGCTGCGCAGCGCCCCGAGGTCGGCCGCCACCACCACGACCGCGTCGCCGCCCTGCCGCGACAGCGGGCTGAACGTCACGGCCGCGCGAAGCGTGTGGCCGTCCCGGTGGCGAAGGTCGAGGACGGTACTGCGGGTCCGGTGCGCCTTGCAGAGGGCGGCCGGCCGCTGTCCCGAGACCGTCGCCAGCAGCTGGACGGCAGGACGGCCTAGCATCTCCTCGGCGGTGTGTCCGAGCAGACGCTGGGCCGAGGGCCCCCACCCGGTGACGCGCCCGTCGTCGTCCAGCACGGCGATGGCGGCCTTGGAGGGGTCCACGGGACTGTGGAAATCGACATCGGCGGCCTTCGGAAAACGATCCATGACACCGCTTCCCTTCGTGCTCCCTCAGGATCCCGTGCCGGAAGACGGGTCACAACCGCACGCGTCCGTGAGGTCGTGTGCGGGGTCGCCGCCGTGTCATCGGGGGCACGGCGGCAGCGACGAGGCGATCCGGTCGAGCTGCTGGGCCACGGTGGTGAGCCAGACGTCGAGGTCGACGAGCACGGGCGCTCCGGGAGCGTGCTCCCGTGACAGGTCTTCCCCCGCCAGGTCGAAGTGCAGCAGTTGATGCGAGCCGTGCAGGGTCTGGTGCGCCAGGACGAGCACCGTCAGCCAGTCGGCGTGTGGTGGGGCCTCGGCCGTGGTCGGTTCCGTGCGGTACTGCGCGTATGCCGCCTCGGCGAGCCGTAGCCGGCGCTCCACCGGCAGGGTGGGTACGGTGCACAGCTGCCCCGGTGCCGGGTTCGTCACCAGGTCCGCGGTGGTCGGGAGCAGTGTCCCGCAGGCCCGCAGCAGTTCCGCCATCGTGCGGCGCACCTCGCGGCGGCCACCGGCCGGCCAGGCCAGCAGGCCGCAGAGCAGTCCGATGCAGCTGCCGGTGAGGACGTCGAACAGCCGTACCTCGGACAGCTGCCAGTCCACCGGCGCGACCTGGGCGAACACCACAGCCACCAGCAGGGTGAACAGCCCCTGCGCGTAGCCGATCCCGAGGAGCGGGCCGAGCACGAAGGCCACCAGCATGGCGGGCACCAGCAGTGCCGCGTAGATGTCCACGTGCTGGCCCAGCGTGAGGATGAGGACCCCGGCCGCGGCGGCCCCCGCCAGGGTGCCGGCCAGTGCCTGGCGGACCGCTCCCCAGGTCGCGCCCACCGTGGTGCGTCCCAGGGTCAGTACCGCGAGCAGTACCCAGAAGCCATGGGCGAGGTCGAGCGTGCCCGCGACGAGACGGGCCGCGGCGAGTCCCAGCGCCACCCGTACCGCGTTCTGGAACCACACGGACCGCCCGGTGAGATTTCCCGCGATGCGGCGCGCCCACAGCCCGTAGGCGGGCAGGTCGGCGTACCAGAACACGTCGCCTTCGGGCGGCCGCCTGGTGGCACGGCGCTCCGCGATGCCCAGGGCGGTGACGAGGACCCACATCGCAGCCGCGAGTTGCAGGACCAGCGACTGCCTCCGCATCACCGCGAGGTCCAGCCGCCGCGGCGGTGTGGCACGGCGGATCCGGTCCGTCTGGACGTGGTTCGCCACCGCCTCCAGCCGCGCGACCGAGGGGGCAGCGCCACCGGTCCGCAGGGCCCGGGCGGCATCCGCGGCGTAGTCCGCGACGCACGCGAGCAGGTCCTCGCAGGGCTCGCCGTCGTCCGGTACGGCACCGCGCGCCCGCGCGTGCGACAGCTCGGTCAGCGTCTCCAGGAGACGGCGGGCGGCCGAGCCGGCCTGGGAGAGAGCCCGGTCGGCGCGTCCGGGCCCCGTCGGGCGCTCGCCCGGCGGCACCTGCGACAGCCGCAGGTCCTCGGCCCGGTCGCGCAGGCACGAAAGGGGTACGTCGCCTCGCGCGGCCTCGGCGGCGGTCTCCAGGGCGTCGGCCAGCCGCGCCCGGTAACCGCGGTCCGGTGGGTCGGGGAAGAGGAACGCGTTGCAGGCGGCGAGTGACAGGCCGCCCAGGGCCGCCCCTGCGAGCCGAGCCCACAGGGTCTGCGGGGCGTACGGCGGGAAACAGGCGAGGATGTAGAACAACTGGAGGCCCGGCGCGGTTGCCGCGCTGCGCGGGCTGCCCACGGCGGCGAAGCCCAGTGCGAAACCGACGACCAGCATGCCGGCCACGGCGGCCCAGGTGCTCACGGCCAGCACGGTGCCGAGCACGACGAGCAGCAGCCCGGCCGGCAGCGCGCGCATCACCGCGCCCGCCCGCTGCCGGCCGGATCCGGAGATGGGTGACAGCGGCCCCAGGGCGATCGCCGCGAACAGGGAGTAGAGCGCCGCCACGGGCTCGTCCAGGCCGTAGAGGCACAGGTAGAACCCCGCACTGGCGGCGATCGTGGTCTGGACCGCCCGGCACAGCACTCTTCTTCGAGCCGGCCCGCTGATCATCTCGGCCATTGTCCGGCCGTGCCGGACGATGTGCACGCGCGTGTCCGCCGAACGTGCCGAACGCGCCGGGAGGGCGTTAAAGGCCGAGGTCCAGGGCCACGCACGAGTAGTGGGACCACATGCCCGCGGGATCGTAGGAGTCTCCCGTCGGATCCCTCGGCAGCGCGGGCTTGTCCGCGACCATGTCCTCGGGACGTATCCGCTCCGGCAGCGCGCCGAACCGCGCATGGCGCGCCAGGGCGGCGCTGTCCGCCGTGACCGGAGTCGTGACCGGAGCCGTGTCCGAGACCCTGTCCGAATTCGTGTCCGAGGCACCCATGGCGCGCTCCTCCTCAGTGGCCGGCCGGCGGTCACGCCGGCCGGCCACTGTCCGGGTCAACGGTGTGCCCCGTGTCCTGATTCCGGCCCTGAGGAGTGAGCTGCGCCTCCGTTCAGCGCAGGCGCAGCGCTTCCCGGATGGTGGTGAACAGGTCGGTCTGGTTGGTGACGCCGAGCACCCGGTACGCCTGCGGGCCCTGGGCGGCGATCCGGACCTGGGTGCCGGTGTGCTCCTGGGACTGGCCGGGCGTGTTGGTGGAGTAGTTGACCTTCAGCTGCTGGCCCTCGTTGGTGACCAGGGTGGAGGACAGGCCCGGAGGCGTGGCCTCCAGCGGGACGATCTGGCTGGTGTGGCCGTGGTCCGCGGTGGTGACGACCAGGGTGTCGGGGTGCTTGGCCGCGTAGGCGCGGGCGACCTTGACCGCACGGTCGAAGGCGGCGGTCTCGCCGATCTGGCCGCAGGGGTCGGCGGCGTGGTCCTGCTTGTCGATCGAGGCGCCCTCGATCTGGAGGAAGAAGCCCTGCTTGGAGTGCTTCTGCTTCTGCTTGGCCTCCAGCAGCTGGATCGCCTTGGTGGCGGAGTCGGCGAGGCTCGGCGTGGTGGCGGGACGGCTCGGGTTGGAGGTGACGCACCGCTGCGGGTCCGTGCCGCCGACCGCGGCCGGCTTGCCGGTCCACTCCACCGGCACGTTGCCGGAGGCGAACAGGCCGAGCACCGGCTTGCCCGCCTTGACCCGACCCAGGCCCGCGCTGTCCGTGACGATCTGGTAGCCCATCGTCTGCGCCTGCTGAGTGACGCTGAGGCCCTTGAACCGGCCGGCGGTGACCTGCTGGTCGAAGCGTTGCTTGCCGCCGCCCATGAGGACGTCGACCTTGTGGTTGACGGACTGCTCGGCGATCGAGCCGGGACCGCCCTTGGCGACGGTGTCGGCCGGGCACTTGGCCATGTCGGCCGGGCCCTGGCAGGAGCGGTCGGTGACGTGGGAGGCGAGCACGGCGGGCGTGGCGTCGGTGAGTTCGGCGGTGGTGACGCTGCCGGTGGCGTAGCCGTTCTTCTGGGCCAGCTCCAGCAGGGTGCGAACGGCCTTGTCGCTGCCGGGCGTCTTGGAGATTCGGCCGTTGACCGTCTTCACACCGGTCGCCCAGCCGGTGCCGCTGGCGGCGGAGTCGGTGACGTAGTCCGGGGTGCCGTCGGCGTGCACCGCGTACGTGGTGTAGGCGCCGGTCAGCGGGAGCCGGTCCATGTCCAGGCGGCCGTTCGCACCGACGGTGTAGTCCCGGGCGAGGGTGATCTCCGAGTCACCCATGCCGTCACCGATGAGGAGGATGACGTTCTTCGCCTTCCCGCCCTTGATCGCGTCCTTCGCCTCCCACGTGGTGTCGAAGGCACCGGCGGCGGTCGTGACGGCCACGGTGGCCGTGGTCGCGGCCACCAGGGCGGTGGCCGCGATGAGGTGACGGCGGGTGAGGTTGGGCATGGATATGACTCCTCCTGACGCACGGTGTGCGCGAACTGTGTTCAACGCGCACCAGATCACCAGGTCCCGGTAAAGGGCGAGTAAACGACTGGTCCACTTGGCGTAGCCGGAACATGACACGGGGGAGCGTCTGAAATCCGTCGAAGGCAGTGTGCCCGTCCGGGTGTTCGCCGGTGAGCCGGAAGGTCATGGGGCGTTCTGCCCGCACTCGCTCACGGGGAGCAGAAACCGGGGACGACCGGGCTGAAGGTGCAGTTGGTGGGTGCGTTGCCGGTGACGGAGTTACCGCCGCCGTCGGCGATCGGGCTGTCGGTGTACAGCCCGCCCGGAGCCGGGAAGTCGGGTGCCCTGTTGTTGGTGATGGCGGTGTTCGTGAACGTGGCACCGGCGCCGAGGTTGTAGACGCCGGCCACTTGCGAGGCGGCGCCGGTGGCCCTGTTGCCGTCGATGGTGGTCGCGCTGATGTTCAGGGGTGACGTGGCGCTTCCGGTGCGGTAGATCGCGGTGCCCGTCGAGAAGTCGCCGGATGTGAGGTTCTGGGCGATCGTCGCGTTGCTGATGTTCAGGCTGTGGGAGCTGCTGTTGTCGAAGATGCCGGCGCCCTGCCCCTGTTCCCCGACGGTCTGGTTGCCGGAGAGGGTGGTGCCGTTGAGGTTCAGCGCGGGAGTCCCCCCGACGCTCGACCCCAGGTAGATGCCACCGCCCTTCGGCGCGGTCCCGGCGGCGGTGTTCCCGGAGACACGACCACCGGTGAAGGTGACCGGAGTGTCCTGCAGGCCGAGCAAGTAGGATCATCCGTTTGACCGCGTGGGGCTCTACGCCGTCGTGTGCGTTCGCGTTCCAAGATCCGGCTGACTACCGACGAACGTGCCGAGCTCGCCGCGTTGCGAAGGAGAACGCCCATGCGCGGTGTGTCCATGATCAGCGCTGCCCGCCCGTGAACGGCTCGTGGTGTGCATCGTGCCGTCCGGGCACCGGTAGCGGCGGAAGGCCGCCTCACCTCGGCCACGCCGAATCCGTTTCGTAACCGCTGTTTAACGTAAGACCCTTGCGCTCTGTGGCGCCGGTTGTAAAGGTATCGCACCAAACCTTTGATTCAGGTGGGGGAGCGGTGCGTCGGATACGCCGGCTGTGCCCCCGAGCCCGAGGAGGCCCGGCATGTCCACAGACAACTCAGTGACGGAACCGCAGCGCGAGGGAGCGCTGTCCGCAGACGCGCAACGCCTCCACGAACTTGGCTATGCCCAGGAACTGGCCCGCTCGATGTCGGCGTTCTCGAACTTCGCCATCTCGTTCACCATCATCTCCGTCCTCTCCGGCTGCCTGACGCTCTACGGCTTCGGCATGGTCACCGGCGGCCCTGCGATGATCACCTGGGGCTGGCCGCTGGTCGGCGTCATGACCCTGTTCGTGGGCCTGGCCATGGCCGAGGTCTGTTCCAGTTACCCCACGGCCGGCGGCCTTTACTACTGGGCGGCCAAACTGGCGCCTTCCCACGGCGCGGCCTGGGCCTGGTTCACCGGCTGGTTCAACTTCCTCGGCCAGGTGGCGGTCACCGCCGGCATCGACTTCGGCGCGGCCTCCTTCCTCAACGCCCTGCTCGACCTCCAGTTCGGCTTCTCCGCCACGCCCGGACACACCATCCTGCTCTTCGGCATAGTGCTGGCCGTGCACGGCGCGCTCAACACCTTCGGCGTCCGACTCGTCTCCATCCTCGGCAACGTCAGCGTCTGGTGGCACATCCTCGGCGTCCTGGTCATCGTCGGCGCCCTGGTGATCTTCCCGGCCAAGCACCAGTCCGCGGACTTCGTCTTCACCCACTTCGTCAACGGCACCGGCTGGCACTCCGGTCTCTACGTCGGCCTCCTCGGCCTGCTGCTCGCCCAGTACACCTTCACCGGTTACGACGCCTCGGCCCACATGACCGAGGAGACCCACGACGCGGCCAAGGCCGGACCGCGCGGCATCGTGATGTCGATCGTGGTCTCCCTCGTCGCCGGCTGGATCCTGCTGCTCGGCATCACCTTCGCCATCCAGAGCTACGACGGCGCCCTGTCCAGCTCGACCGGCGTTCCCCCGGCGCAGATCTTCATCGACGCCCTCGGCGAGACCGGCGGCAAGCTCCTGCTGCTCATAGCCATCGGCGCCCAGTTCTTCTGCGGCATGTCCTCGGTCACCGCCAACTCCCGCATGATCTACGCCTTCTCCCGGGACGGCGCGCTGCCCGGCTCGAAGTACTGGCACCGCATCAACAAGCGGACCAAGACCCCCACCAACGCGGTCTGGCTCGCGGCCGGCGGCGCCTTCGTCCTCGGCCTGCCCTACCTGTGGAACGCCACCGCGTACGCGGCCGTCACCTCGATCGCCGTGATCGGCCTGTACATCGCCTACGTCATGCCCGTCTTCCTGCGGCTGCTCCAGGGCGACCGCTTCGAACGCGGCCCCTGGCACCTCGGCCGCTGGAGCCGGCCCGTCGGCATCATCGCCGTCGCCTGGACGCTGATCATCACCGTCCTGTTCATGCTGCCCACGACGAGCCCGGTCACCAGCAAGAACTTCAACTACACCCCGCTCGCCGTCCTCGTCGTCCTCGGCTTCGCCGGAGTGTGGTGGCTGGTGTCGGCACGCAACTGGTTCACCGGCCCGAAGGTGCAGGGCACCGCGGAGGAACTGGCCGCGATCGAGCACGAGCTGGAGTTCTGACCCACGCCCGACGCGAGACCTGACGCGAGGAGGGGCGGTCCGCACACCCGGACCGCCCCTCCTCGCGCCTACGTCACTCTTCGTGTCTACTTCACTTCGGGCAGACGCCGCGCGCGTAATCGTAGGTGGCCGTCGCCTTGGAGTAGTTCCACTGCGGGTCGAGCAGTTCCGACTTGAGCTGACCGGCCGCCGCGGGGCTCTCCACGATGTAGCCGAAGTCCTGGAGCCAGGACGGGTACAGGTTCTTCGAGCCGAGATAGAAGGCCGATCCGTCCACCGAGACCAGCTTGTGGTGCTGGGCGTACGGCTTGCCGTCGGACCAGGTGGCACTGTCCGAGTAACGGCCGGCGGCCAGCTGCAGGTTGGCGCACATCGCCGCCCGGGCCTTGGTCCGGTCGCCGGTGACGAGTTCGAGCCGCTTGCCGAGCACCTCACTGATCTCGTCCAGCGACTTGATCTGCGAGTAGCCGCCGGATCCCACGGCACCGCGGTTGGCGGGGTCGCTGACCACGATGCGCACCTTGACGCCGTCGGCCATCCGCGCCGCGAGCGTGTCGTAGAGACGGATGTCGTAGCGCGGCAGCGGCGGACACGTGGCGTTCATGTCCTGCTGCGAGATCTCCACGTGGTCCTTCGCGGAGCCTACGAGCGCCCGCAGGGCGCTCTCCTCGGGGTTCACCGTGTCGTAGTCACGGTCCGAGTTGGTGTAGTCGTGGACGCCGACCACGCACTTGGTGTCGGACGCGGTCGGCAGTACTGGCCGGTACGGCGACGTCGGGTCGACGTCCTTGATACCTACCCCCAGCCCGCCCACGGCGATCACCGGAACGTCCCCGCTCGCGACCGCGGGCGCCGCGTCGCCCTCCAGCGAGGACATGCAGCCGGCGCCCTGCGACGAGGCGAACCAGACCTTGAGCGCGTTGCTCCGGTTCTGGCACGTCCAGGACCACAACTGGTCCAGGTACCGGGTCGCGGAGCGTGCCGCGGGCCCGGTGAGGGCCAGGTCGACGTCCGAGACGGGGTGGCTGGTGTCGAGGTAGTCGTTCTTCCAGTTGTTGATGCCACCGGTGATCACCGACCGGCCGTCCACCACGAGCAGCTTGGAGTGGTTCCAGGAGAACCCGGTCTTCGACGTCGTCATCGACGCGACGTTCAGCGTCACGTCGTCGGCCGCGTCACCGAGCGCGCCGCGCAGTGCGTCGCGGTACTTCGACGGCACCACGTTCAGGTGGTAGATCGGCGCGGCGCCCACCAGGACGCGCACCTTGAGCCTGTGGCCCCGGGCGACCGACTCCTTGAGGCCCGCGACGATCGCGTCCTGGAACGCACCGTCGGGGAACGGCGCGAGCGTCGAGATGTCGACGGTGCCGGTGGCCGAGGCGATGTTGTTCCGCATCCTGGCGAGCAGTTTCTGGGTGCCGGGGCGGTTCGCGCAGGCGGGATCCCCCCAGCAGGCCGGGGTGGGCAGCAGCCAGTCGGACGCGTCACCGCCACCCGTGTCGAGCGAGTTCTGCCCGGTCCGCTCCCAGGCCTGTCCCTCCAGGCCCGGAGAGACCTCCCGCAGGGTCCGTTCGACGTTGTCGAGGTGCGGCGTCGGCGACTCGGCCGCGGCGGGTACGGCGGGCAGCGCGGAACCTATGAGCACGGTGAGTGCCGCGGTTCCCGCGAGACGGTGTAAACGGCGGGTCCGGGTACGGGCCAATGTTCGCTTCCTTATCGAGATGTCAAAATCGAGACGCCAATGAACCGCGGGGCGCACAGGCGCCGCACAGATGATCAAGAAAAATGTATCAACCGGTCCGTCGCGTCCCGCGCGCGGATGGCACCCCGTCAACCCGCGATGATCAGGGCGATGCCGAACGCGGCGATGGCGAGGCACACGCCGAAGCACAGCACCGCCGTCACGGTGGCCGCCGGCCGGTCGGCCGGGCGGGCCCGTACCCCGCCACCGCCCTCGTTGCCGGGCCAGGCGGCGATACCCAACGAGAACAGCACCACTGTGGCCAGCGTGATGCCGAGGCTCACACCGAACACGGCGCCCAAGTCGCCCCAGTGGATCTGCATCGGCCTCGCCCCTTCCGGCTCTCGGGCCTCAGACCGCGGTCTGCCGCGCGTGCTCGGGCAGTTCGGCGGGCAGTTCGTTGACGTTGTCCGGGTTCACCGGCTGACGGCGTGACAGGGCCCAGAAGCCGAACGCGGCGGCCACCGCGGCGACGGCCACCAGAACCACACCCAGGTCGCCGTGACCGGCGATCCAGGCCGCCGCGCCGCCGACCGCTGCCGCCGCGGGCAACGTGAGCAGCCAGGACAGTGCGATGCGTCCGGCCACACCCCAGCGGACCTCGGCCAGTCTGCGGCCCAGGCCCGCGCCCAGGATGCTGCCGGTGCACACCTGAGTGGTCGACAGGGGGAAGCCCATGTGGGACGAGGCGAGGATCACGGCCGTCGCGCTGCTCTCGGCCGCGAACCCCTGGGGTGCCTCGATGTCGGTGAGCCCTTTGCCCATCGTGCGGATGATCCGCCAGCCGCCGGTGTAGGTGCCGAGCGCGATCGCCAGACCGGCGGAGAGCACCACCCACCAGGGGGGACCGGCGTCGTGGGGGAGGGCTCCGGCGGAGATGAGGGCCAGGGTGATGACGCCCATGGTCTTCTGCGCGTCGTTGGTGCCGTGGGCCAGCGCGACCAGCGACGCCGAACCGATCTGCCCGCCGCGGAACCCGCGCCGCGCCTGGTCGGGGTCGGCGCGCCGGGTGATGACATACGCGAAGTAGGTGGCCAGCACGGACACGACGCCCGCGACGACCGGGGAGAGCACGGCGGGGATCACGATCTTCTCGACGATCGCCGCGAACTGCACCGCCGAGGCACCTGCACCGACCCAGACCGCCCCGATCAGCCCCCCGAACAGCGCGTGCGACGAACTCGACGGGAGCCCGGCCAGCCAGGTCAGCAGGTTCCACAGCAGCGCGCCCACGAGTCCCGCGAAGATCATCACCAGGGACACCTTGGCGTCGTTCACGATGCCGCCGGAGATGGTCTTGGCCACCTCTGTAGACAGAAAGGCGCCCGCCAGGTTCAGGGCCCCCGCGACGGCGACGGCGACGCGCGGTCTCAGGGCCCCGGTGGCGATCGACGTGGCCATCGAGTTGGCCGTGTCGTGAAACCCGTTGGTGAAGTCGAAGGCGAGTGCTGTCAGTACCACGACGACGAGCAGGAACGAGACGGTACCCACGGGGACGCCTTTCGGGGCAGGCCGGAACACGCCCGGCGTGGGACCGGCCCGGACGCGTCTTGGCACCCACGCTATGCGCGGCCTCCCGGCGCCGCGACCGTTGCTCGTACGAGTGAGAACCGTGGGCGTAGGCCGAACAGACCGCGGTGCGCAGCGGCGTTGTGGCACGTCGCGGCGCGGGCGTCCGCTACCAGATCAGGCACCAGTAGCTGCCGGAGTGGCCGATCCCGATGCTGCCGCCCCGCGGAACCAGACTCGGGTCCGGCTGGCCCACGGACGCCATCGAGCAGGCGGGGTCACCCACCACCCCGGCCGCGGCCATGCGCTGCGCGGCGGCCACCGCCGCCTGGGACGTCACCCAGTACGTCGTCGGCGGAGGGTTGCCCCCGGTCCCCGATGTCGGCGCGGGCGTGGGGGTGGGCTTCGGCCTGGCCGTCACGGCCGGCGGGGCCACCGGCGCCGGGGTGGCCGGAGCGGTGGAGGACGGAGGAACCGGGGGCGGAGGTTTCGCCGGCGCCGGGCGGGTGGGCGTGGCTGGATGTGCAGGGGTGGCCGGCGGAGTCGGCTGTGCGGGCGCGGTCGGCCGGGTGGGCTGTTCGGGCGTCGTCGGCCCGGTCGACGACGCCGGGGTCCGTGAGGTCGATGCCGGTGGTTCGGGCAGCACGGTCTGGGGCCGTCCGGAGGCCACGCCCGGCGGGTTGACCACACCGGGCGGCACGACTCCCGGCGTGACGGCACCCGGCGGTACACCGGCCGTCCGGTTCGACTCCGGCTGAAGGCCTGGCGGCACCTGGGGCCGGGCCGTCCCCTGCGGCCTGGGCACCAGAGTGCCGGGTATCAGGGTGCCGGGCGGGGACGAAGGCGCGGCGGAGGCCGACGGCGGGGTCGGCGCCGCCGGGCTCGACTTCGTCGGTTCGGGGGTGCCGGTCGGCAGCGGCTGACCCGTAGGGAGCGACACATATCCCGAGCTGGACGGATTCGGGTGGTGCGTGCCGCCGTCCTGCTCCACCAGCGCCCAGACGCCGATGCCACCCGCGACGAGCACGGCCGCGCCGCCCGCTATCCACGGGGCCCGCCGGTGTGGGCGTCGGTGCTGGTTCATGGTTCTCACTGTGTATCTGATCGTTGACGGCCTCAAGCGGTGAGCCGAACCGGCTGCGGAGCGCTGTGGTCCGGTCGACCCGCCGTGACCGCCGGAAACCGCTTGGCCCGCCCGGGAGGGTGTGGGACCGTACCCGACGTGGACATGATCGACAACGTGGCGTGGGCCCGCTCGCGGCACGGCCCGCCCTCGCCGCCAGGGCGTACGAGATAGCCGACACCTGGCCGCCCTTCACGGAGCACGACCTGGTGGGCAGCGCGCTCCTGGGCCGTGTGGTGCACGAGTTCCCCGAGTACTGCGTCGTGGCGACCGACGGGGACCGGGTCGTCGCCCGGGGACTGAGCGTGCCCTACGACGCGGAACTGGACGGCCGCGAGGAGACTCCCGACCAGGGCTGGGACCGCGTGCTCGGCTGGGCGTTCCGGGACCGGGCCGCCGACCGCCCCACCACGGTCGCGAGCGCGCTGGAAATCACCATCGACCAGGACTACCTGGGCCGGGGCCTGTCCTACCGCATGCTGGACGCCATGCGCCGCACGGTCGCCGCCCATGGCCATCGTTCGCTGCTCGCCCCCGTCCGCCCCAATGCCAAGCACCGGCACCCGCGCGTGCCCATGACCGAGTACGTCCGCCGGACCCGGGAGGACGGCCTGCCCGCCGACCCCTGGCTGCGGGTGCACGTCAAGGCGGGTGGCACGATCGAGAAGGTCGCCCCGGCCTCGATGACCTTCAGTGGCTCGCTCGAGCAGTGGCGGTCCTGGACCGGGCTGCCCTTCGACCGGACCGGCGACGTGGAGGTGCCGGGTGCCCTGGTGCCCGTGCGGTGCGACACCGAGCACGACCACGCCGTCTACGTCGAGCCCAACGTGTGGGTCCGGCACGCCCTGTAGGCGGGGTTCGCGCGGGTCGGACGGGAACCGTCGCACCCCCGTCCTATGATCCGCTCGTGACGGACATTCCCGACGATCTGATCATGCTGGAGCGATGCGCCGAAGAGGCACGCGCCCACCTCGCCGGTCTCACCGGCGAGAAGTACGAGGCGCAGTGGCACGCCTGGCGGGCCGCGTCCGAGGCGCTCCGGGCCGCGATCACCGAGCGCGCGCGGGAGACCGGCGAGCAGCTGCCCGAACTGGAGCAGGCGGTGCAGCGGGCCGCACGCCACGCGCAGGAGGATCCGGCCGTGGAGTAACCCGCCGACCGCGGCGACCGGGGTGTCGGGCGTGTCGCCGGGCCCGGTGCGCGCTGTCTGGTTGGGTCGGATGCGTGCGTGGGAGCGAACGACGGGTGAGGCGTACGGACAGGGCGCGGGGCAGGGTCGTGGCAGGCCATGCCCACCCGGCGCGTGCCGCGGTGTGGATGTACTGGCTGCCGTACCTGTACGTCACGGCGGTGCTGCTGTTGGAACCCGTCACTCCGGTGGAGTGGCCGCTGAGTTTCGTGCTGATGGCACTGCCTCTGGTCACTGCCTTCGCCTACGGGCCCGTCGGCGTAGCGGTCGCGACGGTGGCCGCGATCCTGCTGGAGATGTCGCTGGCCGGCACCCGGTGCTGCGCGAACCGCACCGTCGAATTCCTCTGGGTGCGCCACTATGTGGCCGCGTACATCTGCACCGCGCTGGTGGGCACCCTCGGCGCCATCCTGGCCGCCCATCGCATCCGCCGTGACCGCGCGCTCGCCGACGTGCGCTACGTCGCCGAGATCGCCCAGCGCGTCCTGCTCAGGCAGGTTCCGCACCGCATCGGCAACCTGCTCCTCGACAGCCTCTACCTCTCCGCCGCCGCCGAGGCCCGGATCGGGGGCGACCTGTACGAGGCCGTCCCCACCCCGTACGGCGTCCGGCTGGTCGTCGGAGACGTCCGGGGCAAGGGCCTGGTCGCGGTCGAGAGCGCCGCAGGGTTCCTCGAGGCGTTCCGGGAGGCGGCCCTGGACGAGCCCGACCTGCCCACCCTCGCGGACCGGCTGGAGAAGAGCGTCAACCGCAGGGGCGCACAACTCGGCGGAATCGAGAACGGTGAGGGATTCGTGACGGCCGTCTTCGCCGAGATCCCCGCCGAGGGCGGGTTCGTCCGCATCGTCAACTGCGGCCACCCGCCCCCCTTCCAGATCCGGCCCGGAGAGGTACGCGAACTCGACCAGGGTGAGCCGTCCTTGCCGTTGAACCTCGGGATGTTCGCCGAGCGGCCGTGTCAGGTCGCCGAACACCCCTTCGAAGCCGGCGACCTGCTCCTGTTCTACACGGACGGCATCACCGAGACGCGCGACGGCGCCGGGCGCTTCTACCCGCTCGCCGAACGCCTGCGCTCCTGGCGGGCCGTTCCCCCGCAGACACTGCTGGATCACCTCCACGACGACCTGCTCGCCTACAGCCGCAATCGCCCGCAGGACGACATCGCCGCGCTCACTGCACGCCTGCGGTGAGCCGCGGACCCGGCCGGCGTCAGGTCGCGGCCGGCGGTTCGGGCGGCGACGGCACCAGCCGACTGGTACGCAGTTGCCGGGTCACCTCGGCCAGGTCGTTGATGAACATGCCGGCGAGCTGGGCCGTGAACCCGGTGCGCACCACGAGCCGCAGCACGGAGACGTCATTGCAGGGCGCGGGAAAGGTGTAGGCGGGCAGATGCCAGCCCCGGGCACGCATGGCCTGGGAGACGTCGAAGACCGTCAGCCCCTGCGTACCGGGCGCCAGCCGGAAGGCGAAGGCGGGCAGCTCCGAGCCGTCCGTGACCAGTTCGTAGGGCGCGATGCCCCGGATCCGGGCGGCGAGCGCCCGTGCCGTCGTACGGCTCTGGTCCGCCAGCCTGCGCAGCCCCTCGAAGCCGTACCGGAGGAAGCTGTAGTACTGCGCGACGACATGCGCCCCCGGACGGGAGAAGTTGAGGGTGAAGCTGGGGGAGCGCCCGCCGAGGTAGTCCACCTCGAACACCAGGTCCTCGGGGAGGGCGGCGTCGTCGCGCCACAGCGCCCAGCCGAGTCCGGGGAAGACGTGCCCGTACTTGTGCCCCGAGGTGTTGATGGAGGCGACGCGTTCGAGCTGGAAGTCCCACATCAGCCCCGGGTCGAGGAACGGGGCGACCAGGGCGCCGGACGCGCCGTCCACGTGCACCGGGATGTCGGTCCCGGTGGCGGCCTGGTATCCGTCCAGGGCCATGCAGATGTCCGCGACGGGTTCGTACGAGCCGTCGAAGGTGGACCCGAGGACGGTGACCACACCGATGGTGTTGTCGTCGCAGTGGGCGGTGAGCGTGTCGGCCGTGAGGTGGTAGCGGCCCGACTCCATCGGGACGTAGCGCGGCTCCACCTCGAAGTAGTTGGCGAACTTCTTCCAGCACACCTGGACGTTCGCGCCCATGACCAGGTTCGGGCGCGAGACGTCCTTGCCCTGGGCACGCCTGCGGTCCTGCCAGCGGCGCTTGAGCGCGAGACCGCCGAGCATGGCGGCCTCGCTCGAACCGGTGGTGGAGCAGCCGCGCACCTGCTCCGGGCGCGGCGCGTGCCACAGCCGGGCGAGCATCCCCACACAGCGCGCCTCCATGGCGGTGATCTGCGGATACTCGGCGCGGTCAGCGAGGTTCTTCTCCGCGGTCTCCGCCATCAGCTGCCGTGCCTGCGGCTCCATCCAGGTCGTCACGAAGGTGGCGAGGTTGAGGCGCGCGTTGCCGTCGAGCATCAGCTCGTCCCGCACCCGGCGGCAGATCAGGTCCGGCGACGACTCGGACTCGGGAAGCTCCTCCACCGGCAGCAGGAGGTCGTCGGCGGGCGGCAGACCCGGGACGGGGGCAGTGGCGAGGGCGGCGAACTCCGCCTCGGGCATGGCGTCGGTCTTCGGGATGGGCATGACTGCCTCGATGCCTTTCTGATCCGTGTGTCCCCCGTACACCTCCGACGCTAGATCGCTCCGCGCGCCGACATATGTGCCGATTACACCGATCCAGCGACTGATTTGCGAACTGATGAACTGGATATTCCCTTGCGCATACGGTCAGCCCCGGATCGCGGTCGCCTCGTCGAGGAGTTCCAGCACATGCCGGTACGGGCGGCCGGTGGCGCGGGTCATGCCCATCTCGCAGGTGCGGTTGCAGGAGGCGTACGCGTCGTATGAGCCCGCCCCGATCTCGGCCGCCTGGGCCGCGGTCGCGCTCGCCGTGAGCTCCGGGTGCAGCAGCCCGCGGTCACCGGCGAACGCGCAACAGCCCCACGCGTCGGGCACGTCGACCTCGTCGCTCACCGCCGCGGCCACCGCGCGCAGGGCGGCGCCGCTCCCCAGATGCACGGTCGAGCAGGTGGGATGGAGGGCGAGCCTGCCCAGCCGGCGGGGCTCGGGGAGGGCGGGCAGCAACTGCTCGGCGGTGAACACGACGCTGTCGGTGAAGCGCAGCGACGCGAACCGTGCGCGCTCCGACTCCGGCATGGCGTCGGCCAGTTGGGCGAGTCCGTACGTACAGGACGAGGCGTCGCAGACCACCGGGAGCCTGCCCCGCCCGCTCGCCGCCCAGAGCGCGTCCAGCGTGCGGGCGGCCATGGTGCGATGCCCGGACGTGAATCCCTTCGACTGCCAGGGCGTGCCGCAGCACAGACCCGCGAGCCCTTCGGGAACGGCCACCGGCACGCCCGCCCGCGCGCACAGCCGCAGAAACGCGGCCGCCGAACCGGACTCGCCCCGCGCGGCGCCCTCGGGGGCGAAGACGCTGCCGACGCAGGCGGCGAAGAACACCGCCCGCGCCCCTTCGGGCCGCCGGGGCGCGGGCCGTGCCGGGCCGCCGCGCGGAACGCCGGCGCCCCAGGCCGGTACGACATCCTCAGCGCCCAGACGGCGCAAGGTGCCGGTAGCGGCCCGGAGCAGGGGGTCCGGCACCACCCGCGCCGCGTTCAGCGCCGTACGCACGCCCTTCACCGCGAGCCCCCACCGCCGGGCCAGCAGGTCGCCGGTCCGCTCGGCGCCGGCACCGTGCCGCACGGCGCGCAGCCGTTTCATCACCGCTCCGGTGTCGATGGCGACCGGGCAGGCGGTGACGCAGAGGCTGTCGGCCGCGCAGCTGTCGACGGCGGCGTAGGCGTAGTCCGCCTCCAGGGTGCGCCGGAGCTCTTCGTCTCCCGCCGCGGTCGCGAGGGCGATCTCGCGCCGGAGGGCGATGCGCTGACGGGGCGTCGTGGTGACGTCGGAGGTGGGGCAGACGGGCTCGCAGTAGCCGCACTCCACACACGCGTCGACGGCGGGATCGACCTCGGGGACGCTCTTCAGACCGCGCAGATGCGTGACCGGGTCGTCCGCCAGAAGCACACCCGGGTTGAGCACGCCGTGCGGGTCGCACAGCCGCTTCACCTCGCGCATGACCTCGTACAGCTCGTCGCCGTACTGGCGGCGCACGAACGGCGCCATGGCGCGACCCGTGCCGTGCTCGGCCTTCAGCGTGCCGCCCGCGTCCAGGACCAGGTCCACCATGGCGTCGGTGAACCGGGCGTAGCGCTCGGTCTCCCGGGCGGAGCGGAAGTCCTGGGTCAGCATGAAGTGCAGGTTGCCGTCGCGGGCGTGGCCGAAGACGACCGCGTCCTGGTAGCCGTGCCGCTCGAACAGCTGGACAAGGCCCTCACAGGTACCGGTCAGCCGGTCCAGGGGCACCGCGATGTCCTCCAGGAGCGCGGTGGTGCCCGCCCGGCGCGCCCCCGCGACCGCCGTGTACAGACCCTTGCGCAGCTGCCACAGCCTGGCTCCGGCCCGGGGGTCCCGGGTGAGCGCGGTCCCGGTGACGGCGGGCAGCCGGTGCAGGACCGGCCCTGCCGCGGCCACCCGCTCCTCCAGTCCCTCGGCGCTGTCCTCGGCGAACTCCACCAGCAGCGCCGCGTGCCCCTCCACCCGCAGTCCGCGCAACTCGTCCACGTCGGGGGACTGCCGCGCCACGCGCAGCGACGCCGCGTCGAGGAGTTCGGCGGTGCGGGCACCGGCCGACAGCAGCGCAGGGAGCGCCTCGGTGGCCTCGGCCAGGCCCGGCAGCACCAGCAGGCCGGTGGCGGCGTGCGGCAGCAGGGGTACGGTGCGGAAGACGGCCTCGCCGACGAAACCGAGGGTGCCCTCGCTGCCGATCATCAGATGGGCGAGGACTTCCGCCGGACGGGTGTGGTCCAGGAACGAGTTGAGCCCGTACCCCAGGGTGTTCTTCATCGCGAACAGCCGCTCGACGGTGGCGCGGCAGGCGGCCGAGCCGCGGACGCGGTCGCGCAACCGGGAGAGTCCCGAGTGCAGTTCCGGCTCGCGGGCGCGCAGCGCGTCGTCCGCGTCGGGAGCCCCGGTGTCCACGACGGTCCCGGACGGCAGCACGAACCGGAGCGACTCCATGGTGCGGTAGGCGTTCTCCCGGGTGCCGCAGTTCATCCCGCTGGAGTTGTTGGCGACCACACCGCCGATCGTGCAGGCCGACTCGCTCGCCGGGTCCGGTCCGAGCCTGCGGCCGAACCGGGCCAGCCGTGCGTTGGCCTGGCGAACCGTCAGTCCGGGTTGCAGCCGGATGCGCTGTCCGTCGTCGAGGACCTCGGCGGCGCGCCAGTGGCTGCGCACGTCCACCAGGATGCCCTCGCCGCCCGCCTGCCCGGCGAGGCTCGTACCGCCCGAGCGCAGGGTCAGCGGCAGCCCGGCCGCGCGGGCCCCGGCCATCAGGGCGCCCACTTCGGCCATGGACGCGGCGCGCACCACGGCCCGTGGGGTGAACAGATACGGCGACGCGTCGTGGGCGGCGGCCACCCGGCGGGGCACGTCGGTGCCGACCCGGGCCGGGTCGTCGACGCAGGAGGCCAGCAGCTGCGCCAGCCGTGCCGACGGGTCCGGGGCGGGTGTGGGTCTCATGGGTCCTCGCTGCTGGACGGGTGTCAGTGGGCGCGGGCGGCGGTGCCGGTGACGCGCAGTCGGCGCGGCGGCCGTGCCACCGGCTCGGGCAGGCGCAGCGGGGCACGACCCGGGGTGATGCTGCCGAGCAGCGTGGCCCGCCGCGCCCCGGTTCCCGAGGGCACGGTGCCGGGCAGACCGTGCACCGTGAGGAAGCCCAGCACGGCGAAGGCCAGCGCCTCCTTGGCGCCCGAGGGCAGACCCAGCTCGTCGCTGGGCCGCAGGGGCACGCCCGGCAGTTCCCCGGCGAGCAGGCGCATCAGCACCGGGTTGCGGGTGCCGCCGCCGGAGACGACCAGCTCGGTGACCCCGTGGGCCCGGCAGGCGTCGGCCACGGTGACGGCGGTGAGCCGGGTCAGCGTGGCCAGCACGTCGTCGGCGGCGGGCGTCGGCACCCGCGCCAACGCGCGCTGCAGGTAGGGAAGATGGAAATGCTCCTTGCCGGTGGTCTTCGGGGCGGCCCTGCGGTAGTAGGGGTCGTCCAGCAGGACGCGGAGCAGCTCGGGGCTGGTGCGTCCGGCGGCGGCCCGGCGGCCGTCCTCGTCGTAGGCGGCGGCACCCGCGGTGTAGTGCCGTACGGCCGCGTCGATCAGGGCGCCCGCGGGCCCGGTGTCGAAGGCCAGCGGCTCGGCACCGGGCGCCAGGACGGTGACGTTGGCGATGCCGCCGAGATTCAGCGCGGCGGGTGTGCCGTCGAGGCCGCGCAGCAGCAGCGCGTCGGTCATGCCGACCAGCGGTGCCCCCTGACCACCCGCGGTGACGTCCCTGCCCCGCAGGTCGGAGACGACCGGCAGCCCGGTGGCCTCGGCGATCCAGGCGGGCTGCCCGAGCTGGAGGGTGCCGCGGACCGTGCCGTTCTCCACCCAGTGGTACAGGGTCTGACCGTGCGACACGACGAGGTCGGCGCCGCCGTCGCACAGTCCGCGCAGGACACGTACGGCGGCGTCGGCGAAGGCCTGGCCGATGCCGGTGTCCAGGGCGCAGACGTCCCGGGTGGTCGTGGCGGCCGGCGGCAGTGCGGCGGCGATCATGTCCCGCAGCTCGTCCGGGTAGGCGACGCTGAGGTGTCCGAGGGGGCGCAGCAGCAGTGTGTCGCCGTCCAGGGCGAGGTCCGCCGCGGCGGCCTCGATGGCGTCGTACGAGGTGCCCGACATCAGGCCGATCACGCGCATGGCGTCACTCCCGGCCCGCGGTGGCCGTGACACGGCCGGGGCCCGCGCCCGCGGCATTCCCGGCGGCTCCCCCGGGGGCCCGGCGCAACAGGCTGAGCAGACCGCCGACCACGAGCGTGACCACGACACCGATCGGCACCAGCCACTGCGCGGCGATCGCGGTCGGCACGGTCGCCCCGGCCACGGTCACGTCGATCCGCACGCCGCGCACCAGGTACGTCATCACCGCGACCGTCACCAGGAAGGCCAAGACGGCGTCGGTCTCGCCCGCGCGCCGCAGGACACGGCCCAGCAAGAACGCGCCGAGCAACGCGCCGTAGGTGTAACCCGCGATGGTCAGCCCGGTGAGGTACACGTTGCCGGTGCTCGCGCTGAAGGCGCAGGCGAAGACCGCCATCAGCACTGCCCACACCAGCGTCATCACCCGGGCGAGCCGCAGCAACGACTCCTCCGAGGGCGCGGTGCGGAAGAAGCTGTGGATGATGTCGGCGACGGTCGAGTTCGACATGGAGTTCAGCGCCGAGGACAGCGAGCCCATCGCGGCGCCGAGGATGCCTGCCACGAGCAGACCGGAGATCACCACCGGCAGGCCGTGCAGGATGAAGTCCGGATAGAGGTTGTCGGAGCTGGCCAGATCCAGGTCGGTGAAGCTACGGCCCTCGTTGTACGACCACAGGAGCGCGCCGACCAGGGAGAAGGCCGCGAACTGGACAGTGACGAAGACACCGGAGGCGATCATCGCCTTCTGGCCGTCGCGCAGTGAACGGGTGGCGAGGACGCGCTGCACGATCAGCTGGTCGGAGCCGTGGCTGGCCATGGCGAAGATGGCACCGCCGATGATCGCGGTCGGCAGGGCGAACGGGCTGGTGAGGATGTGCGCCAGGCCGAAGTCGGTGTCGAAGAGCCTGAAGTGGCCGGAGTGCAGCGCCTTCGTGAAGCCGTCGCCGCCGACGTGACCCCAGAGCACGCCGATGGCGAGCAGCGCGCCGCCCAGATAGAGGCCCATCTGGATGGCGTCCGTCCAGATGACCGCCCTGATGCCGCCCAGGTAGGTGTAGACGACGGTGATCACTGTGAGCACGACGATGATGGCGCGGTAGCCGGTCTGGACCCCGAACTCGTCCAGCAGCAACTTGATCGGGATCGCCGAGGCGAACAGCCGTACGCCCTCGGCCAGCAGTCGGGTGAACACGAACGTCACGGAGGCGAGTCCCTGGAGCCGCGGCCCGAACCGGCCGCCCAGGTACTGGTAGGCGCTGACGAAGCCACCCCGCTTGTACAGCGGGATCAGCACGGTGGCCACGACGACCCGGCCGATCACATAGCCGAGGGCCAGCTCCACGTTGCCGAACCCCTGCCCGCTGTAGGCGCCGCCGGGCACGCTGATGACGGTGAGCACGCTGGTCTCGGTGGCCACCACGGAGAACGAGACGGTCCACCACGGCATGTGGCTCTCGCCGACGAAGTAGTCCCTCGCAGTCTTCTGACGGCCGGCCAGGCGCAGTCCGATCACGGCGATCGCCACCAGGTAGACGACGACCACCACGAGGTCGAGTTGACGCACGCTCACTCCTGGGCCAGGGCCGGCGGGGCCACCGGCGGGGTGGGCACAGCGGGTCGGCAGGCCGTCCGGCGCACGCGGGTGACGTGGGGCTCGTGCGGCGCCGACGTGTTCAGGGCCAGCAGACGCGCGCCGTCCAGCGGGTCACCGAGCGGCGGCCGGGGCGGCTGGAGGCGCGGTGAGTCGGTGAGCGCCGACCCGAGCGGACCGAGGAGCGGTTCGCCGAGGCCGGTGAGCCCGCCGGTGACCGCGACGGGGAGCGGGGCGTCGCCGCCCAGCCGGCGGGCGGCGGCGAGCACCGCCTCGGCGAGCATTGCGGCGGCTTCGTCGACGATCCCGCGGGCCGCCGGGTCGCCCGCGGCCGCGGCGCGGGCCACGTCAGGGGCGAAGGACGCGGCGGTGCGGGCGGGATTGCCGTCCCCGCCGAGGGCCGCGGGCAGCCGGTCGGGGTCGCCGAAGCGCGCGATCACCGCGGCCAGCAGCGCGGTGGCGGGTCCGCGCCCGTCGTGGGCGCGCAGGGCGGCCCGCAGACCGGCGGCGCCGATCCAGGCACCGCCGCCCTCGTCGCCGAGCCAGGGGCCCCAGCCGCCGACACGGGCATACGACCCGTCGTCCCCGAT
This sequence comes from Streptomyces sp. NPDC086787, assembly GCF_044745865.1. NCBI lineage: Bacteria > Bacillati > Actinomycetota > Actinomycetes > Kitasatosporales > Streptomycetaceae > Streptomyces > Streptomyces sp. NPDC086787. Next base: position 196,753 of record NZ_JBIVBC010000010.1, read on the forward strand.
GCCGACGGCGACGGACCCGGTGCCGATCGCGAGCACCACGCCGCTGCCGCCCCCAAGGGCACCCGCGTGGGCGGTGACGGCGTCACTAGTGACGGCCACCTCGTCCGTGGGCAGATCCTCCAGCAGGAGCACGGCGAGCTCCCGGGCCGCCTCGGGGGCGGAGGAGGCGCCCGCGGCTCCGACACAGACCGTCGTCGGCCGGAGCTCCGGGCGCCCGGCCAGCAGCGGCAGTACGGCGGCGCACACGGCGGCGCGGGCCGCGGCCACCCCGTCGCGGTCACCGAGTCCGGGGGCTCCCGGCACCTCGTACACGCCGTCGTGGCCGTCGCCGTCGCCGGAACCGGTCCGCCACAGCACGGCACGGCAGCCGGTCTTGCCGAGGTCCACCGCCACTGCTGCTGTCATACGGCACGCCTTCGTGTCGTCGGGGATCGCGGTCCAGCGCGTATCGGAAGGCAGTTCTTCGTAAGTCAATGAGTAACTTAACCATCCACATGGGAGGAATGGGCCCGGGACCCGACGTCCTGGTATGCCTGGTATGCACTGACATTCACCCAGCCGGGTATCCACCGCTATCAACCCGAGGGAGGCGGCGTGGACGAGCTGGACCCGGGCGGGGTGCGGCCCCGGCAAGACGTCGTGCGGATGCCGCGTCATGCCCGGGAGGAACTGATCCGCAGGCTGCGCCGCAACGAACGGGCCTTCCGCGCGGAGGACGTCCAGGTGGTCGAGCGGCCGATGCTCAGACGCGCCGTCGGCGCCTCCGCCCTCGGCAACTGCATGGAATGGTTCGACTTCGGCGTCTACAGCTACCTCGCCGCCACGATCGGGAAGGTCTTCTTTCCCGGCGCCTCGCCCGCCGCTCAGCTCGTCTCGTCCTTCGCCACCTTCGCCGCGGCCTTCGTCGTGCGCCCGCTCGGCGGCCTGGTGTTCGGTCCCCTCGGCGACCGGATCGGCAGACAGAAGGTACTGGCCACCACCATGATCATGATGTCGGCGGGCACGTTCGCCATCGGGCTGATCCCGGGCTATGCCACGATCGGGATCGCCGCCCCCGTCCTGCTGCTGCTCGCCCGCATGGTCCAGGGCTTCTCCACCGGCGGCGAGTACGGCGGCGCCACCACCTTCGTCGCCGAGTACGCGCCGGACCGCCGACGGGGGTTCCTCTCCAGCTGGCTCGACTTCGGCACCTTCGTGGGCTACGCACTCGGTTCCGCCCTCGTCACCGTCCTGAACCTGGCGCTGAGCGACGCCGAGATGCTGTCCTGGGGCTGGCGGATCCCCTTCCTGGTGGCCGGACCGCTCGGTGTGATCGGGCTCTACATCCGGCTCAGACTGGAGGAGTCGCCCGCCTTCCAGCAGCAACTCGACGAGCACGAAAGGGAACTCGCCCAGAAGTCGGCGGGCCGCGAGATCAAGTCGATCGTCCGGAACCAGTGGCGGCCGCTGCTCATCTGCATGGGTCTGGTCCTGCTCTACAACGTAACCAACTACATGGTGACCGGATACCTGCCCACCTATCTGACCGAGACCCTGCACCGGTCGAGCAGCTCGGCCGACGCCCTGGTACTCCTCGGCATGCTGTGGATCGTGCTGCTGATCACCTTCCTCGGCCGGCTGAGCGACCGGGTGGGCCGCCGCCCCGTCTACGCTGTCGCGGCGGCCGCGATGATCGCCCTGGCCGTGCCGTCCTTCCTGCTGATCAAGGCGGACGGATGGTGGCCGCCGGTCCTCGGCGTCCTGGTCCTCGCCACCCTGCTGGCCTGCTTCGCGGCCCCGAGCGCGGCCACCCTGCCCGCTCTCTTCCCCACTGCGGTGCGCTACGCGGCGATGGGCATCGGCTTCAACGTGGCCGTGTCCGCGTTCGGCGGCACCACACCGCTGTTCACCGAGGCGCTCGTGAACATCACCGGCGACGACCTCATGCCCGCCTACTACCTGATGGTGGCCGGTGCCATCGGCCTGCTCACGGTGAAGTTCCTCCCGGAGAGCGCCCAGTCCCCACTCAGCGGTTCCCGGCCGATGGTCGGATCCAAGGAGGAACAGCGAGAGCTGGTCAGGCTGTCGGACGAGCTGTACGCACTCGCACGGACCGGCCCCTCGGCCAAAGACTGACCGAGACGCCGGCCCCAGCCGTGTTTCCGGGCGCGCAAGCCGTGAAACCCGTCTGCGTGACATGCGTAGGGCCATGACATGCGAAGGGCTGAGACCATGAACGTCAGACACGCACACACGGTCGCCCCGCACGAGGCCCGCCCGGTGGAGGGCCTGTCGGTCCCGGAGGACCGGGCCATGGCCGCGGGAGCGGCGCCTCCCGCCGAGTCGGGGCTCTCCGCGCTCGGCGCGCCGGAGCGCGAAGCGCTGAGCAGAGGGTGGACGGTCATGCCGCTCGCCCTCATCTGGGCCGTCGTCGTGCTCATCGCCGTCGGCCTGTTGGCGATGGCGATCGTCTTGGTGAACACCTGACGGGACCTTCGCGTGCCCGCCGCCCGGAGTGGCGTCGGGCATATCGGCACGACCACCGCTCGCGCTACCGTTTTGTCCGTTCCCGCTCATGTGCGACCCGCTCGGACGGTACCCGGTGCTCACGGATCTCTCGCCCCTCATCGCGGCCACGGCCCGCTGGCTGACCAGCGCGTTTCCGTCCGGCGGAAGCGCGCTCGCCGAGGCCCTGTGCGAGGTGCAGGCGCGGCAGGCCGTGACCGTCGCGGCCTGGCTGCGATACCCCACCGCCCTGGACGCCGGACTGGTCGGCGTGACCGGCCCGGGCGGTGCCGCCGGGCTCGACTGGCTCACCGGCGCGGAGTCCGATCCGGAAACGGAGGAGGCCTGGCGGACCTGGGTGGACGAGACCGTGGCGAGCTGGGCCGCCGCGCTCCTCGCCGACCCGGCGCTGGCGAGGCGCGCGGTGGCCGCACTCGCCGAGGGGCAGCACACGGAGGCGGCGCCGGTGGACTTCCGCCGCCTGCTCACCCCCGGCGAGACGGACAGCCGCGCGGCGGCGCTGCTGCGGCACCCCGATCTGCTGGCCCCCGTCGCCGAGCTGCACCAGGCCGGGCTCCTGCGCCTCCTGGACCTCCTCGGCCCGGGCCGCACGGTCACCATCTGAGGCTCTGCCGGCCGCGTCGCGTCAGTCGAGCTTGCCCCGTCCGCTCAGCCTGTCCCGCAGCCGGTCGACCAGCCCGACGCCCGGCGCCAGCAGCTTGTTGGCCGGCGGCGTGTCCGGAGCGGAAGGGTGCGGCCGGGTGGGCGCCACCTTCTTCGCCGTACGAACCTTGTCACCGAGGTCGTCGAGAGCCTCGGGCGGGCAGGAGGCGCGCAGCCGCGGGAAGAGGTTCTCCTCCTCGTCCGCGATGTGCGCGCGGACCTCGCTCATCAGCCTGCCCACCAGCCGGTTGAACTGCGGCTCGTCGGCCTCGCAGGCCTCCAGGTCCTTCATGAGGCGCTCCGCCGTGGAGTGATCCTCGATCTCCTTGTCGGCAAGCGCGTCCCCGCCCGCCACGTGCTCGCGCACCGCCGGGTAGAGGTATGCCTCCTCTGCCACCGAGTGCCGGACCAGCTCCATAGTGGCCTGGTCGGCATAGACCTTGCGGTCCTTGTCGCCGGGCGGCAACGCTTCGATCCTGCCGAAGATCTCCTCGACCTCCCGGTGATCGGTGACGAGCTCGTCGATCACGTTTCCACCGTGTCCCATGTCCTCACCTCCGCGGCGGGCCCGAACGGCCCCACCGCCGAGCCGAGTGCCCGTACTCGGCGGCCTCACACGAACTCCAGCTCCTCCGATGTGACCACGCGTGCCGCGACGTTGCGCCGCGTCATCTTCGGGACGGGGTCCGCGAGATGGTGACGAACCGACGCCGGCCGCCGCCCGAACCGGTGCGCGGGGCCCGGCCGGCCGGTGTTCGGGTCAGCTCTGGGAGCCGATCGCCACGCACAGGACGGCCACGCCGACCGCCAGCCAGGCCAGGTAGTCGCCGACATGACCGGAGTGGAGGCGGCGCAGGGTGCGGACGGCGCGGGCCGTCGGCCCGTCGTCACGGACCCGGGATGTGCGGCGATGGACAGCCACGACGGCGACGGCACAGGCGAGGGCCGCCGACAACAGCCCGAGCAGCACGCCGGAGGCACTCCACGCCGTGTCCGGCAGTGGCCCGACGGGCCGATGACGTCCGCCGGTGAGAACCGCGGCGGCGTACTGCGCGGGGTCGGTGAACGCGGCGGAACCGCCGCCCAGGGCGGCGGTGAAGGCGGGCACCGCACCCGCCAGTGCGGCGAGGGCCAGGAGCACGGCCGGGACGATGATCATCGCGGGGGGCAGGGGCCGCCCCGGTGACCGGACCTCGGGTTCCTCGCCCTCGCCGGTGGTCTCCCGCTCGCCCGGCGGGGTGCGGGGGACTGGCCCGACTCCCCAGAAGATGCCGAGCGCGCAACGCAGCACGGCTCCCGCGGTGAGCGAGGAGGCGGCGACGAACACGACCGGCAGCCAGGGCTGGGTGTGAGTGGCCGCGTGCTCGGTCAGCGCCTTGCCCAGACCCGTACCGAACGGCGGCATCCCCGCGAGCGCCAGCCCGCCCACCACGAACAGCACCCCCACCAGGGTGAGCGGGCGCCCCCTGCCGTGCAGCCCGTGCTCGTCGACGGAGCCGTACCGGTCGAGCAGCACCCCCGTGAGGGCGAAAAGGGCTGCCTTCACACAGCCGTGAGCGGCGATGTACACCGCGGATCCGACGACGCCGTCGGCGCTGAGCAGGGCCACGCCGATCAGGAACAGGCCGACGTGACTGACGGTCGAGAAGGCCAGCAGGCGTTTGAGATGCCGCTGCTGCCAGCACATGGCGGCGCCGAGCAGCGCGGTGACCACTCCGAGGACGATGAGGGTGGTGCGGAACGCCTGGTGCGGGATGCCTCCGGGGCCGGCGAAGACGGTCCAGTACACACGGGCGATGCCGTACACACCGAGTTCGACCATGACACCGGACATGAGCATGGACACGGGGGTGGGGGCCACGGCGTGCGCGTCGGGGAGCCAGAAGTGGAACGGCACGGCGGCGGCCTTCACCAGCAGCGCGGTCGACACAAGGACGAACGCGACGACGGTCAGCATGTCGGTGTGATGCTCCGCCATCTGCCGGCCGATGCCGGCGAGGTTCAGCTCACCGGTGCGGGCGTAGACGAGGCCGATGCCCAGCAGGGAGCAGTACGCGGCGAAGGAATTGACGATGCCGAAGGTGAGCGCGCCCTGCAGGGGCCGTGGATCCTCGATGCGGTAGCCGGTCAGCGCGTAGGCGGCGGCCCCCATGAGTTCGAAGAACACGAAGGCGTTGAACAGGTCGCCGGTGAGCGCGAAGCCCACCATCCCCGCCTCGAAGAGGAACAGCAGGGCGGGGAAGACACCGGCCCGTTCCTGCTCGGGCTCGTCGAAGTACCGCCAGGAGTAGACGACGACCGCGAGCACCAGTACGGCCGCCAGCAGCGCCAGGCCCACGCCGAGCCGGTCGGCGGCGAGCACCACACCCAGCCGGGCGGGCCAGCCGCCCAGGTACGCGGTGGCGAGTTCCCCGCCGCGCGTCCACAGCAGCGAGAGGCAGACGACCTCGGCCACGGCCGCCCCCGTCGCGATCACGTCGCAGCCCGTACGGGGGAGCCGTCGCCCCGCGACGGCGAGCAGCGCGGAGGCGAGCAGGGGCGTGACCACGGCCAAGGGCAGCAGGTACTGACCGGTCACGCTCACCCCTGCAGACCGGTCAGGGCCTGCGGATCGACGGTCCGGTGGCGCTTGCGCAACTGGATGGTCAGCGCGAGCAGCAGGGCGGTCACTGTCGCGCCGACCACGACGTCGGTCAGCGCCAGGGCCTGGACGACCGGGTCGACCACCGGCCGCCGCCCCGGTGGGATGTCGGAGTAGACGGGGGCGGTACCGCCCCGGCGGTACCCGACGGCCAGGAGCAGCAGATAGGTCGAGGACTGGGCGACCGCCAGACAACCGATGGAGTGCACGAGATTGCGGCTGGTGACGAGCCCGTAGAGAGCGACGAGAAGGACCCAGCCGGCGGCGAGGTAGGGCCAGATGCCCATCAGTGTGTCTCCTGCTCGTCGGGATCGGTGACTACTACGGCCTGGTCGAGGAAGTGGGCGAGCAGAACGATGACGCCGCTCGCGACCTCGATGCCCACGACGGCGTTGAGCACCGGCACGGTGCCGCCGGACGTGATCTGGTTGAAGGTGCCCAGGGGCAGGACGTTCCTCAGGAACGCCCCGCTCGCGAGCAGAGCCCCCAGCCCGACCAGGGCGTAGGAGGCGGCGGCCATCGAGTCCGTCACGTCCAGCACGGTCAGCGGCCGGATCCGCTGGAGCACCCGGTAGTCGGCCGCGAGGTATCCGAGGTGCAGGGCGGTTGCCAGCATCACGCCGCCCTGGAAGCCGCCTCCGGGGCTGAGCTGGCCGTGGGCGACGATGTAGACGCCGACGAGCAGGGTGACCGGCAGCAGCAGCGCGCCGTAGAGCCGAGTGGTGGGCAGCACCCGCTCCGCCTTGGCGGTCCGGCGGCCCTCGTCGCGGGCCCGGCGCAGCAGCAGGGTCGAGCCGAGCACGGTGCAGAAGAGGATGGACTCCTCGCCGAGGGTGTCGAAGGCGCGGAGGTCGAAGTTGACGGAGGAGACCACGTTCGCCGTGCGGTGGGCGAGGGCGGCCCGCACGGCCCGGTCGCCGTAGGGGTGGTCGGCCGAGCCGAAGTCCGGCAGGGCCCCGCACGCGACGGTGTAGTACACGGCGATGACGACGGCGGCGGCGAGGAGGACGATCAGCCGGGCGCGGGCCGTCACCGGCGCTCCTCGTCGTCCTCGGCCGCCGCGCTGCGGCTGATCCTGCGGACCGTGAGGAGGATGAGAAGGGGTGTCAGCGCGGTGCCGACGGCGAGTTGCGACAGGGCGACGTCGGGAGCCTGGAGCACGGCGAACAGGGCGGCCAGACCAAGTCCCAGCGCCGACAGGACGACTGCCTGGCGGGCCGGATCACGGGTGAACACCGCCAGCGTGGCGTCGACCACGACGAACACCAGACAGACACCGATCAGCCAGTCGTTCACCACTCCACACCTTTCCCGGCGCTTCCTCCGGCGCCTTCTCCGGTACTTTCCCCGATGTCTTCCTCGGCCTGGGCCGAGGCCCGGGCGACGGCGATCGTGGTGACGGTCCCGCCCGCGGCGAAGAGCAGACCGATCAACAGCGTCTTGACCGCGGCCCGGCTCACCCCCTGCTCGACGGCGACGGCCGCGGCGACGAGCGGCACCCCTGCGCAGGACGCGGGAGCCAGTCCGTGCAGGCGAAGGACCGTGTCGCGCAGGCGAACCACGGCCACGGCGGACAGCACCATGCATGCCACGCCCGCCCACAGCAGGACCAGAACCACGATGTGACGCACCGTCAACCCCACCTTCTCCCGGTCAGCCGCTGCCGTGGTCCGTCGTCCCGGCGTCATGGCTCCGGCCGGCGACGAAGCGGGTGAAGACGAGCGTCCCGGTGGGTGCCATCACGGCCAGCATCAACGCGAGGTCCTGGTACGCGGGCCGGCCATAGGCCTCGGGAAGCACGAGGAAGAGCGCACCGGTCACGGTCGACAGCAGGAAGACCCCTGCGAGCCGGCGCACCGTGCTGCCGTGCGCCGCCAGCCAGACGCAGGCCGGCACCACCAGGACCAGCAGCGTCAGAGCGGCCGCCGCCCACGCGTTCACGAGGAATCCTCGGCCCGTGACACAGCCCGCTCCACGGGCCCCGGACGGGCTCGCAGGCTGTGCAGCAGAACCTCGTCGTCGCGCGGGATGCCGAGTACACAGGTGTCCGGCGAGAACGCCATGGCGGCCGCCGACCACCCCGCGTCGCACCCGTCACGCAGCCGGACCCGGCGAAGCCTTCGGCTGCCACTGCCCCGTCGGTGAGCCAGAGTCGTCAGCAGCGCGGCGATGCCGCCCACGACCGCCGCGGGCAGCATGAGCACGGCACGCGGGGCACCCCGGCCGCCGCCCCAGCCCACCCCGGCGGCCAGCCGGACGCGTCGTGCGGCGAACGCCCCGCCCAGGGCGGCGAGCGCACCCACCGTCAGCTCGACGGGGGAGAGCGGGCCGACGCACACCACGGCCATCGCGCTCAGTACGGCGAACCACGCCATGACCTCGACCGCGGCTGCGGGCATCGGCGTCCTCCGTGCGTGATCCGGATGTCGGGTGCGCGAGTACCCCGCATCGTTGATGCCAACCGGGACGCGGTCACCGGCGAACCCGCCACCGCCCCGGTCACTTCGTCTGGCCGAGCGGTGTGCCCTCGGCGGCCGTGGCCTCCGCGACGGTGGCCGAGCCGCGAAGAAAGAGGGTCACGGCGACCGCGAGCACGGCGCCTGCCACGGGGCCGGTCAGATAGACCCACCAGGTCGACAGATCGCCCAGGGCGACATCGGGACCCAGGCTGCGGGCCGGATTCATGGAGGCCCCGTCGAACGGGCCGCCCATGGTGCCCCAGGCCAGGATGTAGCCCCCCACCGCCAGGGGGACGAACGGCCCGTTGAGCTTGGGCCCGTCGGCCAGACACAGGACCATCAGCACCAGGCCGAAGCTGATGACCGCCTCGAAGCCCGCGGCCTGCCAGGACAGCCCGGGCTGGGGCATGGTGGCCGCGAGGTTGCCGGCCGGACCGAAGAACCCGCGGGCCAGCAGGGAACCGCAGATCCCGGCGGCGAACTGGGCGGCCCAGTAGGCGCCGGCCATGGGGAGGCCCATGTCGCGCCGCAGTACGAACGCCAGCGTCATGGCCGGGTTGAAGTGGGCGGAGATGTCGCCCAGGAAGTACACGGCCACGAGCAGCCACAGGGCGGAGACCAACGACAGGACCAGGGCCACCTGCCAGGGCTGCTGGCCCTCGCCGCCGTAGCGGGCGAGGACCGCCGCACCTCCGGACAGGACGAAGGTCAGCCCGGCCATCCCGATGAACTCGGCGAGCAGCCGCCGCAGCCGGTGATCGGGGTTGGCCCAGTCCGCGTAGCCGCGTGGACCCACCGACGCGATCAGGGCGGCCTTGCCGACCGGTGCCGCGGCGCTGGGCCGCATGGAGTCCATGTCAGGACTTTCCGGTTGGTCCGGACGCTCCGTTCGGCAGGTCGGCGCTGCCTCCCCGGGTCATGGCGAGCGGGTTGACCACCCGTTCGAAGAGTTCCTCGGACACCCCGTTGGCGAGGGCGGCCTGTTTGAGGGTGGTGTCGTGGTCGATGGCGTAGTGGGAGATGACGGAGGCCTGGTCGTAGCCGATGACCGGCGACAGCGCGGTGACCATCATGACCGACCGGTCGATGTTCTCCTTGAGTTTGGCCTGGTTGAGCCTGGCGCCCTCGATCATGAACTCCCGGAAGTGGTCGCACATGTCCGCCAGGATCAGCGCGGAGTGGAGGTAGTTGGCGATCAGGATGGGGCGGAAGGCGTTCAGCTCGAAGTTCCCCTCCGCGCCGCCCATGCCCACGGCCACGTCGGAGGCGATGACCTGGATGGACACCATCAGCATGGCCTCGGCCTGGGTCGGGTTCACCTTCCCGGGCATGATCGAGGAACCGGGTTCGTTGGCCGGCAGGATCAGTTCCTGGATGCCCGTACGCGGCCCCGAACCCAGCCAGCGCATGTCGTTGGCGATCTTGAACAGGGTGACGGCCACCGTCTTGAGCCCGGCATGCGCGCGGACCATGCGGTCCAGCGTGCCCTGCGCCGTGAACTTGTTCGGTGCCGTCCTGAACGGGGCGCCCGTCATCGCGGCGATCCGCGCGGCCACCTGATCGCCGAAACCGGCCGGCGCGTTGAGCCCGGTGCCGACGGCGGTCCCTCCCATGGCCAGCGTCAGCAGCCCGTGGGTGGCGTGCTCGGCCTCGGCGATCGCGTCGTCCAGCGCCCCCGCGTAGCCGGACCACTCCTGACCCACGGTCAGCGGACAGGCGTCCTCCAGATGGGTCCGGCCGATCTTGACCACGTCGTTCCACTGCCTGGACTTCGCCTCGATCGCGTCCCGGAGCCGCTTCAGCGCGGGGATGGTCTTCTCGGTGGCCATCCTGTACGCCGCGATGTGCATCGCCGTCGGGAACGTGTCGTTGCTCGACTGGCCCATGTTCACGTGATCGTTGGGATGTACCGGGTCCTGCGAGCCGAGCTTGCCGCCGACCAGCTGGATGCAGCGGTTCGAGACGACCTCGTTCACGTTCATGTTCGACTGGGTGCCGGACCCGGTCTGGAACACATACAGCGGGAAGTCCTCGTCCAGCGCCCCGCCGATCACCTCGTCGCACACCCGCTGGATCAGCCGGCCCTTCCAGTCGGGCAGCCGACCGGCCTCGGTGTTCACGGCGGCCGCCGCCTTCTTCACATACCCGTAGGCGTGATACACCTCCTTCGGCATGCGGTCCCGGCCGATGTTGAAGTGCTTGAGGCTGCGCTGGGTCTGCGCACCCCAGTACCGGTCGGCCGGCACCATCACCGTGCCCAGGCTGTCGAATTCCCGCCGTTCCCCGGTGGCGTCCAGCCCGATGGACACGTCGAGGATCTTCGGCGCCGCGGCATTGTCCGTGCGAGTCGCGTGAGTCATGGCGCAATGCCTTCCCCGGCGGCCCGGCCGTCCATGACGCCCGACATCCATTGTCGGCCGAACGAATGACCGAGGTCCGGCCAATGGGGTGGTCGGGCTCCGGCCGGTCCTGGTCCGGGCGGGGTCGGAGCACTGCTCTCTACGGGTGTTTGTCGGCGGCAACCCCCCGGATCCGGCGTGTCGGGCGCACGGTGCGGTTATGGCTTCCATGCCCGCTTTCCCACGCCGAGTCGTAGGTGGCACCCGGTCCGGATTCCCCTCCCGGAGGAGCACACATGCCGCAGCGTCCCGCGGTCCGAAACCTGGTCCGCTCGCTGGCTTCCGCCGCGCTGGCCGCCGCGGCGGTGACCTTCCTCGCCGCGGTTCCCGCCCACGCCGCTGTCACCTGCAATGACATCGTGGCCCTCAAGGCGGCCGTCAGTGCCGGGGGCACCGTCGACCTCGTGCCCTACTGCGTGTACGTCCTGACGGCCCCGACGGTCGGCGGCGGTGTCGACGGACTCCCGCTGGCCGCCCTGGACGACACACGGGTCAGCAGCAACCGGATCATCGGCGCCCAGGGGCAGGGAGCCGGTATCGCCGCACTCGGCGGCTCCCTGCAACTCCAGAACACCACCGCCGCCGACACGGTCAGCGACAACCTCGCCTCCGGCCGGTACTCGAAAGGCGGCGGCATCTTCACCCAGACCGGTGCCACGGCCTCCGTCACCGGCGCGACCATCACCCGCAACAAGGCCACCGGCACCGGCTCCCAGGGCGGCGGCCTGTACAACATCGGCGTCGCCGTGACCATCACCGGTACCAGTATCACCGCCAACCGCGCCCAGACCGCACCCGGAGGCGTCTGGACCAGCGTCCCCCTCGCTCCGACGACGACCACCATCACCGGCAACACCCCCACCAACTGCGCCGGGAGCCCCGCCGCAGTCACCGGCTGCGCCACCTGAGGCCGTACCCGGTGCCGCAAGTCGAGCAACCCGTCACGTCCACGAATGAGCGAGAGAAACCAGGTGAGGAAAACATGATTCCCCGTTCGAGATGGGCCGCCGCGGCGGCAGCCGCAATCACGCTGTCGGGCTTCGCGGGCACCGCCTCCGCGGTCGGCGACCCCGTTCCCCTGGCCGGGGGTGGCGGAAGCGACCACACCGTCGTCCTTCACCTGCGGACCGAGAACACCGGCAGCCAGACGTTTCTCCCCAGCGAGGGGGAATGGTCCGGCACGGTCGGTGGTCAGCTCTTCAGCACCGCCGATCTCTTCCGCGACGGACAGCCCTACGGCCACGAGGTGACGACGTGCGTCACCTCCAGCGTGGCGCCGACCACGCACACCACCCTCTGCCGGGGCAGCTACCTCCTCCCCGACGGTGAGATCACCTGGGAGCACGCGCAGCGGGGTCAGGAGGTGTTCCCGTACGACGTGGCCATCACCGGCGGCACCGGCGAGTACAAGAAGGCCCGCGGGTTCGTACGTATCGACCGGACCGAGGAATCCGGCGGGGACTACTACCTCAACATCTGTCTGTGACCGTCTGACGCGTACAGTGGCGCCGCCGGTTTCCCCCTGAGGGCGCCGGCGGTGTCACCTGTGTTCCCGGGGGCCGGGAATGAGAGGGACATGGCGTGGGCTCGCCGTCGCCGGCCTGCTGCTGTCCCTGTCGGGTACGGCGATTCTGCTGCTCGTCGGTCACGCGCCGTGGAGCGAGGCGGCGATGACCGCCCTCTGGGCCGCGTGCGTGTGGGCCGCCATCTGCGCCGTGACGGAGCGGCGTTCAGCCCGGCGGGTACGGCTGACGACGGCCGCCCCGGCGCCCTCGTTCCCCCCTCGCGGTGAGGTCCCGGCGAACGCGGTCGCAGCGCCCGGCGCGAGGGCGACCACGGAGCCGGAGCTCCTCACGTTCGGGAGCGGCGAGGCCGGTGCCGGCAGCGTGTTGCTGCCGGCACCGGCCTCGGTGCGTGCGCTTTCGCCCTGTCAGTAGGCGGAGTTCACGTTGTCGATGGAGCCGTACCGGTTGGCGGCGTAGTTGGCGGCCGCGGTGATGTTGGCAACCGGGTCCGTCAGGCTGTTGGCCGTACCGTTCACGTGGTACGCGTTGAAGGTGGGGGCGATGACCTGGAGCAGCCCCTTGGACGGCGTGCCGTTCTGGGCGTTCACGTCCCAGTTGTTCTGTGCGTTCGGGTTGCCGCCGGACTCGCGCATGATGTTGCGGTGCAGGCCCTCGTAGCTGCCGGGGATGCCCTTGGCCTTCATGATGCTCAGAGCCTGGTTGATCCAGCTGTCCAGGTTGCCCTTGGCGCCGGTGGTCCCGGCCTTGCCGCTGTCGGTGGTGTCGCTGCCGGTGCCGGAGGCGCTGACCACGGTGTGGGTGGTTGCCTGCTTCATCTCGGCGGCGTGGGCGTTCGCGGGCACCAGCGTGAGCGCGGCGGCCGCGGCGCCGGTGGTGGCGAGGCCGGTGAGGGCGAGCTTGCGCAGGCGGGCGATGCGGTGGGTGCGAGTGTTCGTGGTCATGCGGAAGGAACTCTCCAGTGGGGGTCGTCGTCGGTGTCACCGCTTCGGAAGCGGTGACATGGGGGCGGGGCCCCGCGCTGTGAACCGGAGCGGGCGGGTCTGGCGTTTTCCGCCCGGTCCGTCTCGTGGCTCCCAGCAACGACAGCCATGGTTAGCGGCCGGTGGGGTGGGGCGCAAGGTTGTGACGTACTACCCCTCTTCGGAGGAATGACCGATATGTTCGCGTCTGCGGCATTTCTATGCTGGTGGGAGCGCCTCCCGGCTACGATGCGGGGTAGGACGTGAGCTGGCTCTCATGGGTGGCGTCACATCTGGAGGCCCTTTTCGGAGGCGATTTCACTGACCGGAAGCGTCAGCCGGAACAGCGCCCCGCCCCCGGGCGCCCGGTGAGCCGTGAGCTCCCCGTCGTGGGTGTGGGCGATCTGGCGCGCCATGGCCAGCCCCAGGCCCGAACCGGGCAGGGCGCGCGCGGTCCGGGCCCGGTAGAAGCGGTCGAACACGTGCGGCAGGTCGGCGGAGTCGATCCCCGGACCGTGGTCACGAACGGTGATCTCCAGCCCTCCGTCCCGGGAGGACCGGTGCGCGGCCACCTCCACCCGGCCGCCGGGCGGGGAGAACTTCGCGGCGTTGTCCAGGAGATTGGAGAACAGCCGCGTCAGCCGGCTCGGCACGGCGGCGGTCAGGGCCGCCGCGGCCGCCGAATCACTGTCGAGAACGAAGCCGATGTGCGGCCAGTGGTCATGGGCCGCGGCCACGGAGTGCTCCAGCAGGGCCGCCGGCCGCACCAGCTCCAGGGCCTGCGGCGGCTCCTCGTCCCTGGCCAGGTCGATCAGGTCGTTCACGAGTGTGGTGACCTCCCGCAGCTGGCGGGTGAGGGCGCCCGTGGCACGCTCCCGCTGCCGCGGGGTCAGCCGGTCCGCGCGCAACAGGATCTCGGCGTTGGAACGCAGCGCCGTAAGTGGAGTGCGCAGCTCGTGCGAGGCGTCGGCGACCAGTCGCCGCTGCGCGGCGAGGGACTCCTCCAACGCGTCCAGCATGCTGTTGAAGGTGACCGCGAGCCGGGTGATCTCGTCCTCACGGCCCCGGGCCCCCGCCGGCAGCTCGATGCGCAGCCCGGCGTCCCGGGTGGCGGTGATCCGCTCCGCGGTCGACGTCAGCCGGGTCACCGGAGCCAGACCGGACCGTGACACCCAGTAACCCAGCAGGGCGGCGACGGGCACACCCGCCCCGCCGATCGCGGCCAGCAGCCCGGCGGCCTGGCGCTCGGCCCGGCTCACCCCGTCGGAACGGAGCGCCACCTGCATTGCCAGGCCCTTCCGGGCCGGCGTCGTGAGCACCCGCACCGGATGCCCGGCCACCGAAGCCTTGCTGAAGTAAGGCGCCCGATCACGGCCGGCGACCTCACGTACCGCCCTCGTGACCGGCAGCAGATACCCGTCACGCGGATCGTCCGACGGCGCCTCGGGCACCAGCTGGGCACAGGCCGGCGAGGCCAGGAACTGGCACTGCCCGGCCTGGACACCGGGCCCCTCCGCGGAGTGCTGCTGGATCGCCAGCGTGGCCGACTGCGTGAGCTGGAGATCGAACTGCCGCTGGAGGGTGTACACGGTGACCGCGTACGCGCCCGCGCACACGGCGAGCGCCACGCCCGCCACCGCCGCCGAGGCGGTCAGCGCCAGCCGGCGGCGCAGCGGAGGGCGGCGATGCCGACGCGGCCGGGTCACCGCTCGTCCAGCCGGTAGCCGACGCCGTGCACGGTGTGGACGAGCCGCGAGGCCCCGTCGGCCTCCAGCTTGCGGCGCAGGTATCCGACGTAGACAGCCAGCGAGTTGGAATCCGGACCGAGATCCCGGCCCCACACCCAGCGCATGATCGTCTCACGCTCCAGAACCTGACCGGGGTGGCGCAGCAGCAGGTCCAGCAGCGTCCACTCGGTCCGGGTCAACTCCAGCCGCCGTCCGGCCCGAGTCGCCGTACGTGTCTCCGGATCGGCGACCAGGTCGGCGAAGCCCAGCCGGGCCGCGGACGGCGTCTCTCCGGGACCGGTACGCCGTAGCAGCGCACGGAGCCGGGCCGCCAGCTCGTCCAGCGAGAACGGCTTGACCAGATAGTCGTCCGCCCCCGCGTCCAGCCCGTCCACCCGGTCGCTGACGGCGTCGAGCGCCGTCAGCACCAGGATCGGGGTACGGTCGCCCAGGTCCCGCAGCCGCCGGCACACGGCGAGGCCGTCCACCACCGGCATCATCACATCCAGCACCATGGCGTCCGGCTCCCACTCCGCCACGGCCGTCAGCGCCGCGAGTCCGTCGGCGACACCCCGGACCGTGAAACCCTCAAGATCCAGCCCGTCCTCCAGGGCGGCTCTCACCTCGGGGTCGTCGTCCACCACGAGCACGCGCGGGGGAGTGCCACGGGAATCGTCCTGAGCTGCCTCGTTCATGGCGTCCAGCCTGCCAAAAACGGTTCTTAGAAGCCTCTTAGACCAGCTCGGGAGCGTGCCGGGCATGAACAATCCACTCTCCGTCGTGATCGGTGCCGGGGGCACCGGCGGCCACATCTACCCGGGGCTGGCACTCGCCGACGCGCTGCGCCATCGGGTGCCCGACGCGGTGATCTCGTTCGTCGGCACCGAGCGAGGCCTGGAAACCCGGCTGATACCCGGTGCCGGATACCGCCTGCACACGGTCGACATGATCCCCTTCGACCGGTCGCTCGGCGCCAAGCGCTTCACCCTGCCCGTCGCACTGCTGAAATCCGCCGGACAGTGCCGCGCGATCCTGCGCGAGCAGCGGGCACACGTCGCCGTCGGCATGGGCGGCTATCCGAGCGCCCCCGTCATCCTCGGCGCGCGTCTCGCCGGTCTGCCCAGCCTCATCCACGAGTCGAACGCGGTGCCCGGCCGGGCCAACGCCTTCGCCGCCCGGCTGACCCCGCATGTCGCGCTCGCCTTCGAGGCGAGTGGCGCCGGTCTGCCCGCCGCCAGCCGACCGGAAGTGGTCGGCATGCCGCTCTCCGGCCCACTGGCCGCACTCGACCGGGACGCCCAGCGTGCCGACGCCCGCCGGGCCCTGGGCATCCCGGACGGCACCCGACTGCTCCTCGTCAACGGCGGCAGCCTGGGCGCCGCCCGGCTCACCGAGGCGGCACTCGGCCTGGCGGAACGCTGGCGGTGGCGCGATGACGTACGCCTGCTGATCAAGACCGGGCCCGCCGCCGTGGACGAGGCGAGCGCCCGGCTGCGCGCCACCGGCGCGGACCGGATCGCCGCGGCGGTGCCCTACCTGGACCGCATCGACCAGACCTACGCCGCCGCCGACCTGGTGGTGTGCCGCGCGGGCTCGGCGACCGTCGCCGAACTGGCCACCGTCGGTCTGCCCGCCGTGCTCGTCCCCTACCCGCACGCTCCGGGGGACCACCAGACCCACAACGCCCGCACCCTCACCGACATCGGAGCCGGCGTCCTGCTGCGCGACGAGGACACCACCGCCGTCTCCCTGGAAGCCCACGTCGGCCCGCTGCTCGACGATCCCGGCCGCCTCTGCGCCATGGCCCAGGCCGCCGCCGCGGCCGGAGACGGAGCGCACCACCGTGACGCCGCCGACCGGCTCGCACTGCGGGTCCTCCGGCTCGCCGGCCATCCCCACGCCGCCCACACCACATCCCTGACCAGCGCACAGTGAGGAACCACCCCATGCACGCAACCGACTTCTTCCGCGGCCGCACCGTCCTCGTCACCGGCGCCGAGGGATTCATCGGCTCCACGCTCGTCGACCTCCTCGTCCAGCAGGGCGCCACCGTCCGCGCGCTCGTCCACTACAAGCCGTACGGCGAAAAGGGCAACCTCGCCCACCTCATGGACGATCCGCGGGTCGAGCTGATCCAGGGTGACGTCCGCGACCCGGGACGCGTGATGGACGCGGTCGAGGGCTGCGACACGGTCTTCCACCTCGCCGCGCTCATCGGCATCCCCTACAGCTACGACTCCCCGGGCGCCTACGTCGCCGTCAACGTCACAGGCACCGAGAACATCGCCGAGGCCTGTCGCCGCCACCAGGTCCGCCGCCTCGTGCACACCTCCACCAGCGAGGTCTACGGCACCGCCCTGACCGCCCCGATCGGCGAGGACCATCCGCTCCAGCCGCAGTCCCCCTATTCGGCCTCGAAGATCGGCGCCGACATGATGGTCCTCTCCCACCACCACGCCTTCGAGCTGCCCGCGACCGTCGTACGCCCCTTCAACACCTACGGCCCCCGCCAGTCGGCCCGCGCCGTGATCCCCACCATCCTCGCCCAACTGCACTCCGGCGCCCGCGAGATACACCTGGGCTCGCTCACCCCGACCCGCGACTTCACCTACGTCACCGACACCGCCCGGGGCTTCCTCGCCATGGCACAGTGCGACCGTGCGCTCGGCGAGGTCGTCAACCTCGGCACCGGCGAGGAGATCGCCGTGGGGGACCTGGCGCGCAAGCTCATCGCCGTCACCGGAAAGGACGCCGAGATCGTCGTCGACCCGTCCCGTCTGCGCCCCACCGGCAGCGAGGTCCACCGGCTGCTGTCGGACAACTCCCGTGCCCGTACCTGGGCTTCGTGGAAGCCCGAGGTCGGCCTCGACGAGGGCCTGCGCCACACCTCCGACTGGATCGCGTCCCACCTCCACCTGTTCGCCCCGGGCCGCTACGCGGTCTGACGGGCAGCGAAAGCCGGCCGGCCCCGGCATACACCGGGCACCGGCCGTGTCGCTTCAGGCGCCGGAAGGGGACGAGTCCTCCTGGGGCGCCAGGCCCATGAGGACCATCAGGGCCGTGGCGAGGGTCGCCACGGTGGGGTGCTGCCAGATGAAGTTGCTCGCGAGCCGGACGGCGAGATCGGTGTCGAGACGGATCCGCAGCTCGGTGGCCAACAGGGAGTCGAAGCCCAGGGACTTGAGCGGGGTGTGCGGGTCCAGCGTGCTGCCTCCGGTGCGCAGGATCGCCCGGATGTGGTCCGCGAGATAGTTCTCCAGAGCGGTCTGCCGCGCGATGCCGACCGGCAGCGCCTTGAGACGGGTGTGGATGTCCGAGCCGTCGGTCACGGCCTCCTCCTCGGCCTGGGCCGCGTCGGGGGCGAGGAGACCGAAGAGGCTGGAAGCCGCGGCCGCGCGCGGGATCCAGGTCGGGGGCGGACCCGGAATGACCGCGGTCCGCACCCGCCGGTGGGTGAGCAGGGAGCCAAGAGCCTCCAGGCCCTTGTCCGTCGGGATCGTCTCGTAGCCGCGCTCGGCGAAGTCGACGGCCTGTCCCGTCTCACCCCAGGGCCCCCAGTCGACGGCCAGTGTCGGCAGGCCGCCCCGGGTGCGCCAGTCGGCGAAGGCGTCGAGCCAGGCGTTGGCCGCGGCGTACGTTCCCTGCCCCGCGTTGCCGAGGAGCGAACTCATGGAGGAGTACAGCACGAACCAGTCCAGCGGCTGATGCTCCGTGGCCCGGTGCAGGTTCCAGGCGCCGGTGACCTTCGGGGCCCACACCCGCTTCAGCTGACTGTCCCGGGTGGTGGTCAAGGCGGCGTCGTCGAGGACCATGGCGCAGTGCACGACCCCGCGCAACGGCACACCGTCCGCGGTGGCGGCCTCGACCAGCCGCTCGGCGGTACCGTGCTGGGCGATGTCGCCCAGCACGACCGTGGTCTCGGCGGCCAGGCCGTCGACCACGCGCGCGGCGTCGGGCGACGGAGGCCTGCGGCCGTTGAGCACGACGCGCCCGGCTCCCCGTTCGGCCAGCCAGCGCGCGGTGGCCAGGCCCAGACCTCCCAGGCCTCCCGTGACGATGTAGGCCCCGTCGCCGTGTACGACGGGCGGCCCGTCGGGCAGCACCGCCGTGGTCTCGCCGCCGTCCGGGACGGTCAGCACGACCTTGCCGTTGTGACCCGCGCGGGCCATCAGACGGAAGGCGTCGGCCGCGCGCGCGAGCGGATACTCGGTGCACCGAAGCGGTTCGAGCCGCCCGGCGGCAAGGTGTTCCATGACCTCCCGCAGCACGGTGGCGAACAACTCCGGTCGCCGCTGCTGGAGTTCGATGAGATCGACGGTGCTGAAACTGATGTTGTGGCGCAGCGGGGCGAGCCCGAGTGCGGCGTCGGCCATGATGTCGCGTACGCCGAGTTCGACGAAGCGGCCGAACGGGCGCAGGCTTTCCAGCCCTGCCCGGACGGCCTCACCGGACAGGGAGTTGAGGACGACGTCGACTCCCTCGCCGTCGGTGGCCCGCCGCGCCTGTTCGGCGAAGTCCGGTGTGCGCGAGTCCATGACACAGCGGATGCCCATCCCCCGCAGATGGTTCCGCTTGTCCTCCGTGCCGGCGGTCGCGAGGACGTCCGCGCCCAGCAGTCGGGCGACCGCTGTCGCGGCGCGACCGGTACCCCCGGTGGCGGAGTGGATGAGCACCCGCTCACCGGGAGCGAGCCGTGCGACGTGCCGCAGGGCGTACCACGCGGTGAGGTATGCCGTGGGCAGCCCTGCCGCCGTGACCGGCGGCAGCTCGCGCGGCACCGCGGCGACGGCGGTGGCGGGGACGGTGATGAAGGAGCCGAAGGCGCCGCCTTCCAGCTGGACGGCGAGCACGCTGTCACCGGGACGCACATGGTCCACGCCAGGTCCTACGGCACTCACCACGCCCGCGCACTCGAAGCCGATGCGGTAGGGGGTGGCCGGCTCCGCGCCGAGCAGGCCGAGCGCGGTCAGGACGTCACGGAAGTTCAGACCGGCTGCCCGCACCCGGACTTCGACCTCGTCCTTGCCCGGTCGGCGACGTGCGCTCACGGCCAGTTCGAGACTGTCGAGATCACCGAGCTGTCCGGCGCGCAGCCGGAATCCGTCCTGCCCGAACCGGACCGTCCGGGTGCTGCGGGCCGTGCGTTCGGCGGCCGTGACGGGAGCGCGGTCGATCCGGGCGATGTAGCGGCCGCCGCCCCGCATGGCGACCTCGTCCTCGGGCGCGTCGGCGAGGAGTTCACCGGCCAGCGCCCGAAGCCCCGCGTCGCCGGGTTCGGTGTCGACGAGAGTGGGGCGCAGGTGCGGCTGTTCGACGGCCATGACCCGCAGCACGCCGCGCACGGTGCCGTGGGCGGGGTGCCCGGGCTCGCCGGTGGTGACGGCGAACGCGCGCCGGGTGGCGGCGTAGAGGCGGCAGGTTCCGCCGTGCCTGTCGGCGGCTTGGGCGAAGGCGAGCAGCCGACGTGCCCGTTCCTGCGCGCCTTGGGTGGGCTCGGTGTGGAGTGCGGACGGGGTGCCGCACAGCAGGACGACACCGCGCCATGTGCCGCCCCGGGTGGCGAGGTACCGGCCGTAGGTGTCGGCAAGTGAGGCGAGTCCGTCCGTGTTCAGGGGGAGTTCGCGCACCTCGGCCAGGGCGCCGGAGGCGCGCAGGAGCGCGGCCAGCCGTTCGGCCTCGCCGTCGCCCTCGCCGACGACGAGCCAGTTGCCGGGCGCGGCGGGCGCGCCGGTACGGGCACGGGGGGCGCGGTGCCAGCCCAGTTCCATGAACCACTGGTCGACGGAGGAACCCTCGGCGGGGGCACGACGGAGGAAGCGCACCCCGTCGAGGGTGATCACCAGCCGTCCTTCGGCATCCAGGACACGGACGTCTCCGGCGAGCGTCGTGTCGCCGCTCTCGGTGATCCGCGCGTGGGCGTGCACGGCCAGCGCGGGGTCGCCGAGCATCCTGAGACCGCGCACCTCGACCGGCAGGATCGGGGCCGGCGGGGTTTCGTCGTCGGCCCCCGCGACCAGCAGTTGCAGACACAGGTCGAGGAGGACGGGATGGACGCCGAGGCCGGGTTCGGGGCTGCGGGCGACCTGCGGCAGTTCGACGCGGGCCCAGAAGCCGTCCCTCCGTTTGGTGGTTCGCAGCGTGGTGATCCCGGTGAAGGCGGGGCCGTGTTCGAGTCCGCGGGCGCGCAGCCGGGCGTAGAGCTCTTCGGGGGCGAGGGGGACCGGATGTCTTTCGTCCAGGCCGGGGACGGAGGCGGCGCGGGTGTCGTGCGGCGGGGGAACGCGGCGGGCGACGGCCGAGGCGTGCAGCTGCCAGTTGCCGTCCGGGTTGCGGGAGTGGATCTCGCAGGCGGCCTGCTCGGCGTTGGTGAGGGTGACTGTGGTGTTGAGTTCGGTGTCGTCGCTCAGGGGCAGCAGGTCATGGAAGGTGATGTCGGTCAGCTCGATCTCCGTGGCGGCGGCCCCACCGAGCGCGGTACGTGCCGCGGTGTGCAACAGCGCGCTGAAACCGGCGCCGGGCAGCACGCAGGTGCCGTGGACCCGGTGGTCCTCGAGCCAGGGCAGATGGCGGGCCGGAGCGGCGGCACTCCAGGTGTGGCGGATCCGGTCACCGGGGACTTCGGTGTGCCGGCCGGGCAGGGCGCCCGTGTCGGCGGCCGGCGTCTGGCCTCCGGCCCAGTGACGGGTGCGGTCGAAGGTGATGGTGGGCGCGTCGGCCAGGGCCCCGGCGCCGTACAGGGGGGTCCAGTCGACGGTGCCGCCGTTGCAGTGGAGGGCGGCGAGCTGGGTCCGGAAGGTGGTGGTGTCGTCCTGTCCGCGACGCAGGGTGGGCAGCACCACGGCGTCGGGGACCAGGGGGGCCAGGGTCTCGGTGAGCGACTGGGTGATCACGGGGTGGGGCGAGATCTCGGTGTAGACCTGGTGCCGGTCCAGGGCGGCGGCGGTCACGGCGGGGTGGAAGCGGACGGGCCGGCGGAGGTTGTCGCACCAGTAGGCGGCGTCGAGCGGCGGGCTGTGGCGCGGATCCTCGGTCACGGTGGAGTAGAAGGGGATGCGCGGCGGCCTGGGCGCCAGGTCGGCCAGGGCCTCGCGCAGCTCGGCCAGGAGCGGGTCGACGTGCGGGCTGTGCGAGGCGACGTCGACCGCGATGGCGACGGCGTGGACTCCGCGCTTGCTCCAACGGTTGATGAGCTGGGTGATCTGGTCCGAGTCGCCGGAGACGACGGTGGTGTCGGGAGAGGCGAGGACGGCGACGGAGACGGCGTCGGTTCCGGCATCGGCGAGCGCGGCCTCCACCGTGGCCCGGTCGAGGCCGACGCCCGCCATCGCTCCCGTCCCGGCGATCCGGTTGAGCAGGGCAGAGCGACGGCAGATGACACGGACACCGTCGGCGGGAGTGAGGGCTCCGGCCACGACCGCGGCCGCGACTTCTCCCATGGAGTGGCCGATGACGGCGGCGGGTTGCACACCGTGGGCCTGCCAGGCCGCGGCCAGGGCCAACTGGACGGCGAAGATGGCCGGTTGGACGCGCGGGCAGCCGGTGACGGGATCACCCGCTCGAATCAGGTCCAGGACGGAGAAACCCGCCTCGGCGCGGATGAGACCGTCGACCTCGGTCAGGGTCTTGGTGAACGCCGGGTCACGGGTGAGGAGTTCGCGCCCCATGCCGGGCCACTGGGAGCCCTGGCCGGAGAACACCCAGACCGGCCGGCGGGGGGCGGTGACATCGGCGGTGCCGGCGATGAGGGCCGGACTGGGCGCTCCGGCGGCGAACAGCCGTAGCGCATCGACGGTCTCACCGTGGGACCGGGCGATGACCGCGAGCCGCCCTCGGCCGGGGCTGCGGCGCAGGGCCAGGGTGTGGGCGACGTCCCGCAACGGGACCTTGGCGCCGCCCGCGGCCAGCCAGTCGGCCAACCGGCCGGCGGCGTCCGGCAGGGCCCGCTGGGATCCGGCCGCCACCAGCAGCACCTCGGGCGGGGCCGAACCCGGCCGGCGGGGAGCCGGCACCCGGACGCCCCGGGGCGCCCGCGACGGCTCCTGGAGGATGACGTGGGCGTTGGTGCCGGAGAATCCGAACGAGGAGACGGCGGCCAGCCTGACCGGCTGCTTGTCCGGCCACGGCGTGGCGGCACGGGGTACGAAGAAGCGGGTCGTGTCCGCGTCGATGGCCGGGCTCCACCGGGTGAAGTGGAGGTTGGGCGGGATGATCCCGCGCTGAAGGCACAGAACCGTCTTGATCAGCCCGGTGATACCGGCGGCGGGCTCCAGATGGCCGAGGTTCGTCTTCACCGAGCCCAGAGCGCAGGGCGACAGGCCGTTGCCGTACACCGCGGCCAGGCTGGAGAACTCGACCGGGTCGCCCACGGGCGTGCCGGTGCCGTGGGCCTCGATCAGAGAGAGGTGGGCCGGGTCGACACCGGCCCGCGCGAGTGCCGTGCGGTAGAGAGCCTGCTGGGCGGCGGGGGAGGGGGCGGCGAGTCCGTCGGAGCGGCCGTCCTGGTTCACGGCCGACCCGCGGACCACGGCGAGGACACGGTCACCGTCCCTGCGGGCCTCGGCCAGGCGCTTGAGTACGACGACACCGCACCCCTCACCGCGCACGAACCCGTCCGCGGCGGCGTCGAAGGTGTGGCAGTGCCCGGTCGGGGACAGCATGCCCATCCTGGCGAAGGACCGGCTGATGCGCGGGGCGAGCATGAGCGTGACGCCGGCGGCCAGCGCGAGATCGCACTCCCCACGGTGCAGTGCGGAGCAGGCCAGGTGGAAGGCGACCAGCGACGACGAGCAGGCGGTGTCCAGGGCGATGCTGGGGCCGTGCAAGCCGAGGAGATAGGAGACACGGCCGGGCGCCACACAGTGACCGTTCGTCAGTATGGAGCCTTCGAGTTCCTGGGGCCGGCCGGCCAGCTGGTCCATGTAGTCGTTGTAGCTCAGGCCGGTGAAGATGCCCGTCGGGGAGCCGGCGAGCCGGTCGGGAGGCAGCCCGGCGTGTTCCAGGGCTTCCCAGACGACCTCCAGCAGCAGCCGGTGCTGGGGGTCGAGCACATCGGCCTCGCGGCCGGCGACTCCGAAGAAGTCCGCGTCGAATCTCGAGACGTCCTCCAGGTAGCCGCCTCTTCGGAGCTCGGCGGGTGCCCCTTCGCCGGGGCGGCCCGCCTCCCGGCCGGGCGGCGGAGCGCCCACCGCGTCACGGCCCTTCATCAGCAGTTGCCATAAGGCGGCCGGGGAGTCGGCCCCTCCGGGAAGCCGGCAGCCCATGCCGATGACGGCGATGGGTGGGTACGCGAGGCGAGGGCCGCGCTTGTCGTTCGCCACGGGAGTCTCCTTGTCGTCCAGGTGTCGTCTGTGGGTCGTCGATGTGCCGTTCGTCGATGTGACCGATGTGTGAGCCATGTGTGCGGACGGGCTGCCTCAGACGTCGGCGCTGCCCAGCAGAATCGCGCTCTTCACGCCTCCGACCTGGTAGTTGAAGGTGAAGGCGTAGTCGAAGTCGAGCGGGCGGGGCTCGGTCCCCGGAACCGGGTCGAAGGTCAGGCAGTCCGCCGGCTCTTCACAGTTGGCGGTCGGACACACCTGGCCGCGGTTCATCATCAGCAGGGTCAGCGCCACTCCGAGGCAGCCCGCCGGGGCGCCGTTGTGCCCGAAGCAGCCCTCCTGCGAGGTCATGAGCAGCTCGCGGGACGCCGGACCGTACAGCTCCCTGACCGCGTTCGCCTCGAACGCCGTGACCACCACGTTGCCGTCGCTGCCGC
This sequence comes from Streptomyces sp. NPDC086787, assembly GCF_044745865.1. Classification (NCBI taxonomy): domain Bacteria; kingdom Bacillati; phylum Actinomycetota; class Actinomycetes; order Kitasatosporales; family Streptomycetaceae; genus Streptomyces; species Streptomyces sp. NPDC086787. The sequence goes on from NZ_JBIVBC010000010.1 coordinate 221,365, forward strand.
CGTGCAGGTAGGGCACTTGGGCGATGTCCCAGGTGTCACCGAGGCACCGACGCACCGCGGACACCAGTGCCTTCCCGGTCTCCTCGGAGGCCAGCGGATTGGCGAGCCCGTCGCGGGTGGTGGCCTGCGACAGGACCTGACCGTACAGACGGGCGTCCCGCGCGAAGGCGTGTTCCCGGCTCTCGAGGACGACGGTCGCGGAGCCCTCTCCGTGGTTGATGCAGTCCGCACGCCTGTCGTACGGGCGCATCAGCGCGTCGAACGACGGCAGCAGGCTCGGCATGTCCGGGGAGCGCATGGCGTCGTAGGCGTGCTGGGCCCCGCTCAGCAGACGCTGGATGTTACGGATCAGGGTGACGCTGAAGACGTCGACCCCGGTCACCACGACGATGTCGGCCTCACCGGCGGCGATCATGCGCTGGGCGTTGCCGATCTGCAGAGCCGAGGACGCGCAGCCGCACGACACGGTGAAGTTGGCGCCTCTCGACCGGGTGAGCGCGCCCTGGACCAGAGCCACGTCCGAGGGGGTGACGGCCTGCTCCGCGGCGACGAACATCTCCAGCGCCTGCGCGATGGGATAGGTCGCCGGATCGGCCCGGAGAACGGCGAGATAGCTGTCGATGTTGGCGTCCACACCGCCGCGGCCGACCAGGATGGCGGCGTCTTCGAAGTCGCGCTGGACGTCGAGGCCGGCGTCGGCACATGCCTGTGTCAGTGACACCAGTCCGAAGCGGTGGGCGTCCGTGTAGTGGCGTGAGAAGAATTCGGGGATTCCAGGGACACGTTCCGCGAACATCTCCTTGGGCAGGTTCACGCTGCCGTAGTAGACGCCGTTCTTCACGAGGCAGGACGTTCCGGTGGAGGCGACGCTCCAGAGGTCGTCCGCGGTGAACACCGGGGAGTCCTGTCCCGGGAGGCACAGCCCGATTCCGGTGACCACGGCGTCCCGGGCGCGCGACCCGGCACGCCGGTTCACGAGATGCTCGCAGATGACAGTCGATCGATCATTGGTCTTCCTTTTCGGAAACGTGGGAACGGGACCGGTTATTCGGCCACGTAGGTGCGGCGGGACCAGCGGTAGACGGGAATTTCCCGGCCGTTGTGCGCGGAATAGGCGCCCGAGAACTCGAAGTGTTCGTAGGCGTTCCCGCACAGGATTTTCACTTTGGGTTCGGATTCGATGGACTCGACTTCCCACATGACGGGAACGGGAATCCAGTCCGGTCCTCCGGAAAGCTTGATCTGGATGACGTTCGGCATTTCCGACTCCGGTGCGGGTGTGTTCTTGGGTGCGGCGGTGAAACAGGCGGGAGCGGGAATCAGGAGCCGGGCTGTCAGCAAGCAAGTTCGACTCAGGGATTTGAGAAAGGCAGAAAGGAGCATGATGACCTCGCGGATGGGCCGAGCACTCACCGTGATTGACCCGGCTGACGACGAGTGCTCGGCCTTCAGACCCCCCGGACCGGGGGCGCGTCGGTCCGGGGGGAGCCGAGCTGGGCGTGCGCCGGGGTGCGGCGCAGGGCCCTTTCATGGATGTCAGCTCGTGGATGCGCCGGCGGGACGGGGACCCCGGTCATTTCGCCGCGCACGTCGCGTGCTGGAGACGGCCGGAACGGGTGGCAGTCACGTCCCCGGAAAGGGGATGGGCAACCCGCCGGTTCGTATTCCAGTAATGCCGCAAGGGCGATGGATACAGCAAGGGCAGTGCCCCTTGCATCACCCGATCGGAGTACGGCACAACGAGGGTGTGCGCTGGGCCCGGTGGTGCGCTCTTGCCTGGTGTGAAGAGAATGACTGAATCGGCGTACGCGTGAACGACTCGCCCGTCATATGAAGAGGCCATTCGGGTGCTTGAGCCCTGTCACCTGTTGCTGCCATATGCCAACTGGGCGGATAACTGTCATGTCCAACGATGGGCCGCCCATCCTCTCCGGGGGGTGGCAGCCCAATCCGTCGCGCGTGTCGGCTTCGTGCCGGCCGTCGAAGGGCGGGCTGTCACGATGGGCACCCCGCGAGAGGGGTTGGATCCGTCAGCCGACGCCGGCGCCGGCGTCGGCTGACGTGTTTTCAGCGGCCACAGGTCGCACAGGTGTACGTGGGGTGAAGGTGGCGTGGGGGAGTTGTCATTTCTCGCCGATGTGCATAGCGGATGGGCCGCGGCTGCGGTTTTCTCATGGACACATCTCCAACCCCCCACACAACATGGAGACTTCATGCGTCGCGCCGACTTCGGCCTGCCTGCGTCCGACCGTCCGCCGACAGGCGTCGATGTCGCTCACGGCTCGTTGTGTGGATAGTCCTTCGCCTGCGTGCACCAAAAGTCATTCACGGTGCTCGTAGTGTCATGTACGTGACAGTCGGACAGCTCCTGTCCGTCCGCCGTACGAACACGACAACCTCCACAAACTTCCGGCCGGCCCCACACCGACCGGACCTTCCCCCCACAAGAAGGAGTTTGCGTGACTCTCCGTCATGTGCGTCACCCGCGCACAACTCTGGCCATCGCCACCGCTGTCGTTGCCGGCGCCCTCATGAGCACGGGGCTGACCAGCGCTGCCACGGCACAGCCCACCACCGGCCAGAACCACCTCGCCGCCGCGCCGACGGTCCTGTCCGCCGCGGCCCGGACCACGCTGATACAGAAGGCGCAGGCCGGCGCTGCCGACACCGCGCAGCACATCGGCCTCGGCGCCAAGGAGAAGCTGGTCGTCAAGGACGTCGTCAAGGACGTCGACGGCACCGTGCACACCCGCTACGAGCGCACCTACGCGGGCCTCCCGGTCCTCGGCGGCGACCTGATCGTCCACACGGCCAAGTCCGGCAGGACCGAGGGCGTGACCAGAGGAGCGAAGGCGACCCTGAAGTTCGCCTCCCTCACGCCGCGGATCTCCGCGGACAAGGCCGAGAAGCAGGCAGTGGGCCTGGCGAAGGCGGCCGGTTCGGCGAAGACCGGCGCGGACCGGAGCCCGCGGAAGATCATCTGGGCGGCCACCGGCAAGCCGGTCCTGGCCTACGAGACGGTCGTCGGCGGCCTCCAGGACGACGGCACGCCCAACCAGCTGCACGTCATCACCGACGCGGCCACCGGCAAGAAGCTCTACGAGTACCAGGGCATCGAGACCGGCGTCGGAAACACCCAGTACAGCGGCAAGGTGGACCTGACGACCACCAAGTCCGGGTCCTCGTACACCCTCACCGACGGTTCGCGCGGCGGCCACAAGACCTACAACCTGGACCACGGCGAGTCGGGCACCGGAACCCTGTTCTCGCAGTCCGAGGACACGTGGGGCGACGGCAAGGCCGGGACCGCGGGCACCGCCGCCGCGGACGCCGCCTACGGTGCGCAGGAGACGTGGGACTTCTACAAGAAGACCTTCAACCGCAACGGCATCAAGAACGACGGTGTCGGCGCCTACTCGCGCGTCCACTACGGCAAGGCGTACGTGAACGCGTTCTGGGACGACAGCTGCTTCTGCATGACGTACGGCGACGGCACCGGCGACAAGGCCCCGCTGACCGCGCTGGACGTGGCGGGTCACGAGATGAGCCACGGCGTCACCGCCAACACCGCGGGTCTGGAGTACTCGGGCGAGTCGGGCGGCCTCAACGAGGCGACCAGCGACATCTTCGGCACCGGCGTGGAGTTCGCGGCCAACAACACCTCCGACGTCGGTGACTACCTCATCGGCGAGAAGATCGACATCAACGGCGACGGCACCCCGCTGCGCTACATGGACAAGCCGAGCAAGGACGGCGGCTCCGCCGACAACTGGTCCTCGGGCGTCGGCGACAAGGACGTGCACAACTCGTCCGGCGTCGCCAACCACTTCTTCTACCTGCTGTCCGAGGGCAGCGGAAAGAAGACGATCAACGGCGTGGACTACGACTCGCCGACCGCCGACGGCTCGACCGTCAAGGGCATCGGCCGGGACAAGGCGCTGCAGATCTGGTACAAGGCGCTGACGACGTACTTCACGTCGACCACCGACTACGCCGCCGCCCGCAAGGGCACTCTCTCGGCGGCGACCGACCTCTACGGCGCCGACAGCGCCGAGTCCAAGGCGGTCGCGGCGGCCTGGACCGCGGTCAGCGTCAGCTGACCACACATCGACGAAGGGCGGCACCCCGGGACTCCTCCCGGGGTGCCGCCCTGGCGTGTACCGCCTGGGCCGACCCGCATGGCGGTCCGGCCCGGTTCGGGCGGCCTCGCCCGCTCTCGGCCGGGATCACCCACTCACGGCGCGGGCCGACGGCGGAAGCCACAATTCCCCGGGCCGTCGTGACGGCCCGTTGAACGCCGCCTGCTGCATTGGCATCACTCACGTCACCGGCTAGGGGGACTGGGCCCTCACCCGCCGAGCCGGATTCCCCGGATGAGTGTGACTATCGCATCGAGGTGATGTGGCGGCGCTCGGCCGTCACCTCGGCTGGCAGGAGGACCAATTGATGAACCTCAGTCTCACACGCCTGCTCGGCGCCGGGGCGGCGGTGGCCATAGGCGCGACGGCCCTGCTCGGAACCGGCGCCGGAACCGCCGTCGCAGGGGGGCGCGCGCACTGCGACCGCGGCGAACGCGACATGTGGAGCAGGGCCGGCACCGACGTGATCGGCCACAGCTGCACGATGCCGGACAACAGGCGGCGCTGGTACACCATCGAGATCGACAGCCTCGTACAGACCCACTACAGGACGAGTCACCTGGAGGACGGGGTCGCCCGCAAGGAGACCGTGCACGACGAGACCGTCAGGTGCCTGGGGTACATCCAGAGGAACAGTGCGGTGCGCTGGTTCGGCTGCCCGCCCTGACAGTAACCGGGTCCCCTCGCACCGATTCTTCGGGAACCTGGTGCGAACACGGCGACCTTGTGGCACCGTAGATATATCTGGCCCGCCGCTCTCCCCCGTAGCGGCGGGCCAGAATGATGGCGCGAGCGCGCCCGTCACCCCTGCCGCGCCGCCGTCGGCCGCGGTCCCGTCAGGGAGTCCGCCCCGGCAGGGTGTTGATGTCGATGACGGCGCGCTGGAGATCGCCCTGCGGTCGGTGGCCGAGGTCGTCGATCGCCACGACGTTCATGTTGCGAGCCAGTCCGGGTGCCCGCCAGTCCGTCGTCAGCTTGCCGACCAGCTGCGGGTTCAGCCCGTTCGCGAGGTGCATGAGGTAGTTGTCCCGGACCGAGGCCGGGAAGAACGGCGAGAGCAGCCGGATCAGGAACAACTGGGGAATCTGCAGATCCGGCTGGACGATGCTCGACAGCACGAAGAACCGGTCGCCGTCCGCCCCTGGGTCGCGGGCGAGAGCGGCCTGGTTGAGCGTCAGCGTCTGGTCGTAGATCCGCTGCGGCGGGCTCCCGCTCAGGAAGGCCTTGAGGATCTCCCACCAGGACGGGTCGCCCGCCGGGTAGCTGCCCCGGTCGGAGACGCTGTCCGAGTGCCAGGCCCAGGGCTGGTCGAGGCCCGCCGAGGAGTCGACGAGCACGACGTTCTTGCCCGCCTTCACGAAGTCGCCGTAGGGGGAGGTCGGGGACAGCTCGGTGCGTTCGGCGACGCGGGAGCCGAGGAGGTCGTGCAGCCTGGTCAGCGGCTCACTGGCGTCGGCGCCGGCCGGAACGGCCGCCGACACGTTGATGACGACGACTTCCGAGGGGTGCGCGTCGATCCAGCGCTTGACCGAAGCTGCCTCACCCGTGGTGGCGTCGAAGAACAGCCCGCCCATCGGGGCACCGTGGAAGGTCCGCCACTGTCCGCCCTCGAAGCACAGTCGCAGATCGAGGTAGCGGGCGCCCTGGTCGAGCTGGTCGGTGAGGCTTCCGCTCTGCGTCCGCGAGATGCTGGCGGCCAGCTTCGGGTCGAGCTTGGCCACGTTGTAGGACCAGCCGCTGGTGCACAGCCCCGGGTCGGCCGGGATGCTCCAGCTGCCGGAGTCGTGACTGCCGGGCATCGCGATCCGGTTCAGCGGCTGGTCGTCGAGATAGCCGCGCATGTCGCCCATCCACCGGGACAGGTCCACCGTCGCGGCGGAAGCCCGGCCGGTTCGCGCGTGCGGTCCCGCCCCGGCCGCCGCCTGCACCGGTCCGCCGGCGGTCATCGTCGCGGCGAGGGCGAGCATCAGGGTGATCAGCCAGGCAGCCGAACGCCGTAAGCGGTGGGTGCGGGTGCGGGTGCGGGTGCGGGTGCGGGTGCGAGTGCGAGTGCGGTCCGTGCGGTCCGTGCGGTCCGTGCGGTCCGTTCCAGGTCGTCTCATGTCCGTACGCCCTCCTGGGGGGAAGAGGCCGAAACCGGCACCGAGAGTAGAGGGCGGCACACGCGATGCCCAGAGCCGCACCGGTAATTCCCGGCACGCGTTCCGCTGTCCCGCTACGTCTCCTCGGGACCCTTCGTATCCGGCACAGCCTGGACGGGGGACGCGAGGCCCTCGTGCCCGGCGAGCGCGGTACCCAGACGACGCGTCAGGGCGGGCGCAGCGACGACGGCGACGACCGCGAGCAGCACCCACCCGCCCGACACCACCGGGAACCAGCGCGCCGCACCCGAGGCGGGATAGGGGATGACGCTGCGGTAGAGGGTGTAACCCAGGAGGGCGAGCGCACCCAGCGGAATGACGATCTGCCACATCGCCACCGGCATCACCCGCCGGAAGAAGATCAGCCAGATCCCCCCGACCGTCGTCAGCGCGTACGCCACCAGAAGGATCAAGGTGCCCATCGTCCCGCTCCACAGGAAGGTGTCCATCGGCCGAGCGGAGAACACGGCGACGGAGATCACGATGATCAGCCCCATGGCACCCGTGACGAGGACGGCCGAGGCACCGGGAGTGCCGGAGGCCGAAACCCGCCCCGGCCCACGGTCACCGACACTGTCGCGGAACAGCGCGTACGCCACCCGCGAAGCGCCCACCACCGAGGCCAGGCAACATCCGAAAGCACTCGCGGCGGTGCCGAACGTGATGGCGTCGCCGACCCAGGAGGCCACGTAAGACGAACCGAGGTCACCCAGCAGCGAGGAGGAGGCGGAGAAGGCCCTGAGGCCGGCCTCGTCGGCGCCGAAACCCATCACCTCCACGGCCGTCACGACCGTGAAGTACAGCCCGCCGAACACCGCGGTGAACAGGATGGCGCGCGGAATGTCACGCCGTGGTTCCGTGGCCTCCTCACCGAGAGCGGCGGCGGCCTCGAAGCCGGCGAAGGACAGAAAACCGAACACCACACCGAGGAACAACGCCGACCAACTCGTGCCGTGCTGAATCTGGAACACGCTGAGCGTGAAGCGGTGACCGCCCGGCGCGCTGCCCGCGACCAGGCGGACCAGCACGATCACGGTGACCAGCAGGATGAGGGCCACGGTCGCGCCCTCCAGGGTGAGCAGCACGCGGGTGGCACGTCTCGCCGGGGTGACACTGAGCGCCAGTGCGGCCGACAGCGCGACGGCGACCAGGACGAACGGGCACCACCAGGCGGGGTGCGGCCAGACATCGATGTCCTGGAGAAAGGCGGTGCCGAAGATACCCGCGGCCGAGGACGTCACCACCCCGAAGAAGACGTACGCCCCCAGCAGGCACCACCCGGCGACCAGTCCCGCCCGCGGCCCGAGAGCCGCACCCACCAGGGCGTACACCGAACCGGAGCTGTGGAAGTGCTGGCAGAGCCGAACGAACACGTACGCCACGAGCAGCACCGCCACGCCCGCCAGCAGGAACGCCAGCGGCACGGCACGGCCGACCGAGGGCTCGGTGCCCTGCGGGTTGATGTTGGCGGCCATGCTCGGCGCCATCAGCGCCACCGACAGGCCCACCGCCTGCCACATGTTCAGGGTCCTGGGCAGCCGCCGCCGGGGCGGAGGAGGAGTGGAGGCCGGTGATGCGGTCATGTGCGCGCTCTCCTCTCGACGGGGCGACCTTACCTCCGTCCTCCCCGTCGGCGGGCTCGGGCCCGCCGGAAACGAAGGCGCACATGTCCTGGGCGGCCGTTCAACTCTTCGATGGTGTCACGGACTTCGGCGACCAGCAGGTCGGACGTGCGCCAGGTGCGCGTCCGGCATCCGGCATCGGGCAGGGGAGAAGGGCGCTCAGTGCCCCAGCAGCAGGCCCGTCCCCGACACGTCCGCGCGGATGCCGTCCTTGTCCACCGTCACGCGCTCCAACCGCAGGGAACCCCTGGGCGGCTTCGGGAGCTGGAAGGCGAAGGAGAAGCGGTCGGCGATCTGGGGCCGGGTGAGTTTCGTCAGCGAGGTGAGCAGGGACACGTCGAGACCCAGCCGCTTCAGCAGCTCCGGGTGGGCGAGGGCAACGTCCGCGAGGTTGATCCTGGTCAGCTCGTGCAGGAAGCGCGGCGCGCCGGTGAGCCGGTGGAGTTCGTCCTCGTCATGGAGCGCGGACCGCACCGCGCCGTCGGGGACACCCAGACGGTGCACGACCTCCGGAACCGCCAGGAACGCCCTGATCCTCTCCGCCTCCCGCGTGACACGGCGCGCCGAGGTCCGGGTCAGGTGCAGCCCGTCGGCCGGTCCGGTACCGGGCCGGTAGGTCGCGAGATCGTCGATGTCGAGCCGTATGCCGTCCACCGAGGTGGCGATGCCGCGGTCCCCCTCCTGCCGGATGCCGGCCTCGGCCCGTACGCGCAGGTCACGTCCCGCGACCCGCAGGGCACCCCGGGCCAGCACATGGCCGGGGCCATGGGCCGTGAAGGCCACCTGCGAGGCGCCGAGTTCGCGGTTCATGTCGGCGAACGACAGCAGCACCTGACCGTGCAACCGGCGAACGAGCGCGCCGCGTATCGCCGTGGGACCGTCACCGTCGATACGAATGTTGTTCGCGGTGGTCGTCACCTGAGTGAGGGTGACGCGGTCGGCCGGAATGTCGGGGAGGGTGACCTGAACCGAGTCCAGATTCTGCGCGGCCAGCTGTGTCAGAAAGGGAAAGCCGCCGATCCGCACCTCGGGGGCGGCGGCGAGGTGCAACTGGTCCTTGAGCCGGTCGGCGGCCTTGTGCTCGGCGTAGAGCAGCGCCCAGCGGTCGGCCAGGGTGACGAGGCAGGCCAGGGTGAGAGCCCAGACGAGGACGCGGGCCATGGTGGGCAGGCCGGTGGCACGGTTGCGACGACGGCTCTTGCGCCGGTGGTTGGGCGGCGCCCAGGGCTCCTCGCCGTCGTCCTCCCGCCCCTTCGTACTGCGCCTGGCGAGGACGCCGTCCGACGGATCGTCTGCCAGCGAGGCCAGTTCGTCATGGGGATTACGGCCGACCGGAACCCCTTTGGGGACGGCGTCATCGGAAGGAGCCGGTTGATGCGTCGGTATGTGGGGGGTACGCATCGAGGTATTCGATCACATGGGGGCACCTCGTCTGCAAGTCGATCGAGCGCGCCTCCGGAGCCCTGCTGCCGTGTGCCGAACCGCCTGTGGCCATTCGAAAGACCCGGTGCGGACTGTCACCCGAAGGGCCCAGCGTGAGTTGTGTCACCCGTACGGCGGACCTGACGTGCGGCGGGTTGCCGCACCCGGAAGTCTAGGATCCGTCACCGGACAAGGGGGGCGACCCCCGCCCTGTCCAGGCACGGGCGGACCCACCTCACGACCGAAGGAGACGGGATGTCGCACCGTGTCGGCAGAACCCGGTGGCGGCGCTTCGCGGCGGTCCTGGTACCCAGCGTCGCTGCCTGCGCGGCGCTCGGCATCGCCATGGCCCAGGGAGCGCTGGCCGCGTCGTTCCTCATCTCCGGCAAGAGATTCCAGGTCACCGCGGACACGTTCACCGTGCGGGGGCTCAGCATCTACAGCATGGTCGACGTGACCAAGGATCACGAGCTCGTGCCGGTCACGGTCACCGGAGCCCGGCACGCGACCATTGACAACCTGTGTCAGTCCGTCCTGGTCGACGTTCCGATGCTGGGCGAGTACACGCTGAGACTCACCGGCGGCAGGCAACGCCCCGTCGAGGCCTCGAACATGTTCATCGACGCGCCCATCACATCGGCGGAACAGGCGAACTTCCGCGACCTCGACATCGGTATCGCGCAGGGAGCGATCACCAAGGGGCCGATCAACCCCGGCGACCGCAAGTCACGCTTCTTCGACCCCAGCGGCTTCGGCCAGCAGGCCACGTCGGTGGTCCTGACCGACGTCGACGTGACCGCGGTCGCGGTCAGCGCCGCCACCTTCAACGTTCCCGGCCTGAGCGCGAAGGTCGAGCAGGGCAGCCACGAATGCCCCTGAGGCCCGGCACGCACCAGGGGCCCCGCACAAGGCACATGCGACAGGTGATGACCAGCTTCTTCGGCAGACACCGGCCAACGCGCGCCACCGCGGCACACGCCCGGTTCAGATTCCGGACCTGGCGTGGCGAACGCCCGTTCTGGGCCGGGCTGTTCACATTCAAGGCCGCCCTCCCCATTCTGTACTGGCCGTACGCCAACCTGGATCCGGGCGCCCTCCCACTGGCCCTCTCGACCACATCCGGTGCCGGATCCCTGGTCATCGGAGTCCTGCTCATGACCCTGGGGGTGACCCTCTGGTACTCCCCGCACCTCCGCTTCTTCGCCGGGATCGCCACGCTCGTGCTCGCCCTCGTCTCCTTCCCCGTCGCGAACTTCGGCGGTCTCTTCCTCGGACTGTTCTCCGCCCTGATCGGCGGCTCCCTGGCCTGCTCCTGGATGCCGCCCGACGTCCCCGAGCCGTCCACAGCGGCGGCGACCCATGTGTCCGCGGCGGCTCCGGGAGGAGACAGCACAGGTGGCAGCTGACCACGACACCGACGGCACCGATCGGACCGCGGCTCCTCGCGAGGCCGCCTCTCGCACCCCGGGCCGCGTCGCGTCGTCCGGCCCGGTGCTCGGCAGGCTGCCCAGGCCTCTCGCCCGCGCGCTGGCCGTGGCCACCGTGCCTCTCGTCCTCCATCTCCCCGTACCCCGGCCGACCGACTCGCCGCTCCCCACCCCGAGCGATTCGGGCAGTCCCACGGCCCGGGTGAGCGCACTGCCGGCCCAGCGGAGCACCGTCCCGGAATCCGCTCCGGCCGGCTCCGCCGCCCCCGGCCCCGGGATCACCCGCGCGGACATCGCGCCGGCATCCGCGAGTACGGCACCCACCGCCGCGCACGCCACACCCGCGCCCTCCGGCACACCCTCCACCCCGCCGCGGCCCCGTCCCGCGAACGGCGCCTGGACGCTGCGCGCGGAACGCCTCGTACTCCATGCCTTCAGCTTCCGCGGCACGACCACCGTGCACACCGCGACCGGAACCGCGCGGCTACTCAAGTTCACCGCGCGGTCGGTGGACGCGGTCGGTCTCGACCTGGCCACGGGCCGGGGCAGTACGGCGATGCGGCTGGCGGCCGGGCGCGCGACCACGGCCACGTTCAAGGGCCGGGACGGCAGCGCCGTGCTGACCTTCTACGCGCGCGAGCTGTCCGGCACGGTCACGGCCCTCGACGGTGCCCCGCTTCCGCCCGACCGTGCCGTCACCATCACCCCTGACGTCGTACCACCCTGGCTCGAACACCCGGCCACCCGCACCGGGGCGGTCACCTTCTCCGGAGCGACGGTCTCGCAGTTCACCTTGCCGGGCGGTGACCTGACCATCGCGGGGCCCCGACTTCGCGCCGGGGCCCGGTGAATCCGGACGACGAGCGCGTCAGCTGGCGTTGACGCAGATGGCCCAGACCGTCATCGTGAAAGCGGGGCCGGTGACGTTGCGGATGGTGGCTCTCCACGTCGTGGTGCTGGTCGGTCCGGATTCGTAGGCGTACACGCCACTGCTGATGAAGTTGTTGGTGGTCATTCCCCCACCCGTGACCACTGTTCCGGCCGGACAGGTCGCCGTGAACGTGCAGGAGGTGTCGACCCCGCACGTCTGGGCGTTGGAAACCTGCTGGTAGCCGGACACCCCTGCGGTTCCTGTCGCTCCGGTTGCTCCTGTGGCTCCTGTCGGGCCGGTAGGTCCTGTGGCTCCGGTAGGGCGTGTGCTTCCCGTCGCGCCCGTCGCGCCGGGGTCTCCGGTCGCTCCGGTGGCCCCCGTCGGACCGGGGTCTCCGGCGGCGCCCGTCGCTCCGGTCGCTCCGGTCGCTCCTGTCGGCCCAGTGGCTCCCGTGTCCCCGGTTGGGCCTGTGGGCCCGGTTGGGCCCGTGGCCCCCGTCTTTCCTGGGCAGCCCTTGTCATTGCCGTCGCCGCCGGCGGGAGAGTCGGCCCGCCCGCCAGGCCTGCCGTGGCCGCCCGAGCCGTCATCGCATTTGTCGCCGCCGAACGCCACGGCCGTGTGGTCCGCGGCGCCCCGCATTTGCGCGATGGCCGGGCCGGCCGCACCGGTCGCCATGACCAGCGCGAGCGAGGTCAGCGCTCCTGCCCTCCTGAACCGGTCGCGTGTCAGTGGCCCGTATGGGGACCGTCTCGTGCCGTCAGGCCTCACGTGCGTACTCCCTTGTCAGCTGTCAGCGGCGGGAATGTTCCGTGCACGGGAGGTCTGCGTCCGTGCGCGAGCGGCGTGTTGCGTCATGACGCACTCGAATAATCAGCAAATCAGACGAATGAGATCCTCAAGTGGACCAATCGGCAGCGCCCGCGTACGGCTTCTGGTGGCGCGCGTCCGGTGTGCGTGCCATGCGATACCGCAGGAGACTTCCTTGTCAGGATGAGCCGCATGGTGATGATGGCGTTGCTGGGTGAGCCCTCCGGGCAGGGCTGGCAGCAGGTGGCGGAGTTCGGGCTGGCACTGCTGCTGTCGGGCGCGATCGGCGTGGAACGTGAACTGCGCCAGAAAGCCGCCGGACTGCGCACCTACACCATCGTGGGAGTCGGCGCGGCGCTCTTCACGCTGGTGAGCAAGTACGGGTTCACCGACGTGCTCAGTGCCGGAACTGTTGTCCTGGACCCCTCCCGTGTCACGGCCCAGATCGTGTCGGGTCTCGGGTTCATCGGCGGAGGCGTGATCTTCTTCCACGGCATGTCGGTGCGTGGCCTGAACACGGCCGCGACGATCTGGCTCACGGCCGCGATCGGCTGTGCTGCCGCGGCCGGCTTGCCCGTGCTGGCGGTGATGACCACCGTGACGTACTTCGTCCTCGTCCTCGGGGTGCGCCCGCTGATGTCGCGAGTGGATCGGCTTCGGGTCTCGTCGTTCTCCTATCGGCTCACCTATGTCGCGGATTACCAGGTACTGCCGGAGGTGCTGCACCGACTGCGGGACTCCGGCTTCGGCTTGTCCGACATCTCAGTCGTGGAGGCGGCGAGGACCGGTTCGCCGAGGAAGACCGCCCCCGACCCGACGAGCACGCCGGCGATCATCACCGTCAGGCTGACCTTCCACGGCCGCAGCACCACCGAGGGGCTGTCCTCGGAGGTGCTACGGCTGCCAGGCGTGCTGGTCTTCAAGGACGAGGACGTCTGACCGGCCCGCCGACGCCCTGGACCGGCGGCGGCCGCAGCGCCCGCAGGCCCCCCACCAGCAGGTCGAGCCCGGGGTCGAGATCACCCGGGGAACGGAAGCCGTCGCCGTACGGCAGGACGCCGGCGGAGCCGAGGTGGACATCCGCGGGCCGTACGGCGAGAAGACCCTGCGTGCCGCGTACGTGGTCGGCTGCGACGGCGGACGCAGCCTCATACGGACGGCGGCCGGAATCGGCTTCCCCGGTTCGCCGGAGACGCTGCCCCGACTCCTCGGTGACTTCGCCGACGCCGATCCGCACGACCCGGCGCTCGCCGGGGCCCGGGCCCGAGGGGTGCTGACCGCGCCGGTGGACGGCGAGGACGGCCGGGTCACCCGATTCGTCCTGGTCGACCCGGCCAGGATGCGGGTCCCGTCCCGCGAACCCGTCACCCTGGAGGAGTTCCGCACCTCCCTGGCAAGCCTGTGTGGCTCCCGACTGCGGCATCGGCCGGCCCCGGTGGCTGTCCCGCTTCGGAAACGCCACCCGCCTCGCCGACCGCTACCGCGCGGGCCGCCTCCTGGTCGCGGGGGACGCGGCGCACATCCACTTCCCGGCGGCCGGACAGGGCCTCAACACCGGCTTGCAGGACGCCATGAACCTGGGCTGGAAGCTGGCCGCCGAGGTGCACGGCTGGGCACCGCCGGGGCTGCTCGCCAGCTACGACCGCGAGCGCCGGGCGGTCGGCGCGACCGTCACCGGCAACACCGGGATCCAGACGCTCCTGCTGGAACTGACCCTCGTGGAACAGTACGCCCGCCCCGCGATCGCCCTGCGCGGCCTTCTCGACGAGTTCCTGGGCGTGGAACAGGGGAACCGACGGCTTGCCGATCTGGTCTTCGGACTTGGTACGACCTATCCGCCCACCACGCCGGACGCCGCGATCCGCTGACCGGCCACCGCGTGCCCGACGTCGGGCTGACCGCCGTCGGATCGGCCGCGGAACGGGTCCACGAACTCCTGGCCGACGGCCGCTTCGTGCTGCTGGACCTCACCGGGGACGACCCCGCACTGAACTCAGGCATCGAAGCCGAGTGGGGCGGACGCGTCCGGCCCGTCACGGTCACCGCCCACGACGACCACCCGGAACTGGCCGACGTCAGCAAGCTGTTGGTCCGCCCGGACGGGCACATGGCCTGGGCCGCCCGGCACGGTGACGACAGCCGTCCCGGCACACACCGCGCGGCGCTGGCCGACTGGGCCGGAGCCCCTGACCGCGGTGGGAAGCGCCACAAGGGCTGCTGACATCCCCTCGCCACTCTCAACCTATAGCGCACCCGGGGCCTTGCGGCAAGACCCCGGGCGTGCTGCAAAATCACCCGCCGAAGCCGGGAACTTCCAGGGGAGACGTAATGATTGACGTGATCGTTGTGGGTGGCGGACCGACCGGTCTGATGCTCGCCGGAGAGTTGCGGCTGCACGGCGTGCACACGGTCGTACTGGAGAAGGAGACCGAGCCGACCAAGGTGGTCCGCGCGCTCGGCCTGCACATCCGCAGCATCGAGGTCATGGACCAGCGCGGTCTGCTGGAGCGGTTCCTCGCGCACGGCCGGCAGTACCCGGTGGGCGGCTTCTTCGCCGCCATCGACAAGCCCTCGCCGGGCGGCCTGGACAGCGCACACGCCTATGTCCTCGGCATCCCGCAGCCCACCACCGATCGCCTGCTGGCCGAGCACGCCACCGGGCTCGGCGCCGAGATCCGACGCGGCCGTGAACTGGTCGGGCTGAGCCAGGACGACCACGGCGTCACCGCCGAACTCGCCGACGGCACAAGGCTGCGCTCACGCTATCTCGTCGGCTGCGACGGCGGCCGCAGCACTGTCCGCAAGCTGCTCGGCGTCGGCTTTCCCGGAGAACCCAGCCGGGTCGAGACGCTGCTGGGGGAGATGGAGGTGACCGCCACACCGGAGGAACTTGCCATCATCATGACCGAAGTCCGCAAGGTCCAGAAGCGGTTCGGCTTCATGCCCCTCGGCGACGGGGCGTACCGAGTAGTCGTGCCCGCAGAGACAGTGGCCGAGGACCGCTCGGTGCCGCCGACCCTCCAGGATTTCCAGCGGGAGCTACGACTGGTCGCCGGTACCGACTGCGGCGTGCACTCACCCCGCTGGCTCTCCCGTTTCGGCGACGCCACCCGGCAGGCCGAGCACTACCGGGTCGGGCGGGTGCTGCTGGCGGGCGACGCGGCGCACGTCCATCCGCCGACGGGCGGGCAAGGGCTCAACCTCGGTATCCAGGACGCGTTCAACCTCGGCTGGAAGCTGGCCGCCGAGGTGGCCGGCTGGGCGCCCGAGAGCCTCCTCGACAGCTATCACGCCGAACGGCATCCCGTGGCCACCGACGTGCTGGACAACACCCGTGCCCAGATGGAGCTGATGTCCACGGACCCGGGCTCCCGGGCGGTACGTCGGCTGGTCTCGGAGCTGATGGACTTCGAGCAGGTGAACCGGCACCTCATCGAGAAGATCACCGCGATCGGGATCCGCTACGACTTCGGATCCGGCCACGCACTGCTCGGTCGGCGGATGCGGGACGTGGGGCTGAAGCGAGGCCGCCTCTACGGACTGCTGCACTCCGGCCGAGGGCTGCTGCTCGACCAGACCGGCCGGCTCTCCGCAGCGGGCTGGGCGGACCGGGTCGACCATGTCGTCGACACCAGCGAGGAACTCGACGTACCCGCCGTACTACTGCGACCGGACGGTCACGTGGCCTGGGTCGGCGAGGACCCGGCGGATCTGACCAGCCAGTTGCCGAGGTGGTTCGGCGCCGAGAAGGGACCGGCGGAGAACGGTTCGACGCAGTAGCGAATCCGCGCAACGGGGATCGGCGGCGCCTCCAGGACCGCGCGGACCGAGGCGCGGAGGCGGACGTGGTCCGATGGAGTTACGTTGGAACCCACTGGCTGCGCGACCGCTGTCGACGGCCGGGCAAGGGGCGCCCGGCCCATGGTCGGCGTACCGGAAGGGGCTCCGCATGACAACGCGGCAGACGTCATCCCACCGACGCGGAGGGAGGCGGGCCGTGTGGCCCGTGCCGTTGCTGGCCCTCTCGCTGGCGGCCACGACCATGGGCGGCGCATGCATTTCGCACGCCGCGCCGACATCACGGACGCCCCCCGACGCGGCGACCGCGAGCACTGCGGCGACCTGTGTCGACAAGGTCTTCGGGGCGATGTCGCAGTCGCAGCGCGTCGGTCAGCTGTTCATGGGCGCCGTCGCCGCCTCCAAGCCGGACCAGAAGCAGGTCCAGATCCTGCGCCAGTACCACGTCGGATCGGTGTTCCTGGCGGGACGCAGCACGTCGGGTACGAAGGCGACCAAGACCCTGGTCGACGGCCTCCAGGCGAAGGCCGACACGGTCTCGGGGCATCGCGTGGGCCTGCTGGTGTCCACCGACCAGGAGGGCGGCCACGTGCAGGTGCTGTCCGGCCCCGGGTTCTCGACCATGCCGACCGGACTGGTCCAGGGAAGCTGGTCACCCTCGAAACTCCGTACGGAGGCCGCCACTTGGGCAGAGCAGCTCAAGGCCGCCGGGGTCAACCTGAACCTCGCGCCCGTCGCCGACGTCGTCCCGGCCGGACTGGGCAGGAACAACGGCCCGATAGGCCGGTACGACCGCGAGTTCGGCCACACGGCCTCGACGGTGGCCTCCCACAGTGACGCGTTCGCCGCGGGCTTCGCCCAGGCCAAGGTTCTGGCAACCCTCAAGCACTTCCCGGGACTTGGCTCTGTCCGCGGCAACACGGACACCACGGCGAACGTGGTGGACTCGGTGACGACGAGCAAGAGCGCGAGCATCACCCCGTTCAGCTCGGGGATCAAGGCCGGCGCGCCCTTCGTGATGATCTCCCTGGCCAAGTACAGCAAGATCGACCCGAAGCACCAGGCCGTCTTCTCCTCCACGGTGATCCAGGGACTGCTCCGCAAGGACCTCGGCTTCAAGGGCGTGGTGATCTCCGACGACCTCGGCAACGCGGTCTCCGTGAAGGACGTACCTCCGGCGGACCGCGCCCTGAACTTCCTGTCGGCCGGCGGAGACCTGGTACTGACCGTCGAGCCCAACCTGATCCCGACCATGGCCAAGGCCGTACAGGCCCGTATGACGCAGAACGCGGCCTTCCGCACACAGATGGACCAGAGCGTCCGACGCGTTCTGACCGCCAAGCAGAAGGCGGGCCTGCTGTCCTGCGGCTGACGCCGATGGGCTCGGACAGCAGCTCGCCGGTAGGGCGACTGCGGAGGCGTCTCAGGCCGGGCGGGTGAAGATGGTGATGGTGCCGTCGTTGCCCGATCGCTTGTTGGCCGCGTCGGCTTCCTGTGAGGTGAGGTAGTCGTGCTGGGTTCCGTCCGACTTCGTCAGCCGGAAGACGGTGACCGTACGGCGGCCGTGGGAGTGTGCCTGTCCGCCACAGTTGCAGCCCATTGGTTGTTCTCCTTCAGTCGAGCCAGTTCGAGGCGACTCCCGTGACGTACGACAGGGTCAGAATTGTCGCCGCGATCCGGAAGCAGGTCGTGCCGCCGAAGAGGTGGGCGAGGGGGACTGCGGCGGAGGAGACCCAGATGCTGGCGCACCAGTCGCAGGTGACCAGGTAGGTGGGCCGGGAGTCGTCGCCGAATCGGTCGGCCACCCATACACGTATGCCTGCGGCAAGGGTGTCCTTCGTGATGAAACGCGTGACGCGGCATATGGCGCCGAGGGTGAGGAACAGGACCACCAGGTTCATGGGAGATCACCGTGCGTCGTGGGGCTGGGCTACGACACCTCGTAGAGGTAGGGAAGAAGGTTGCTGTTTCCGCCCGGGGTGTGTGCCATGACGTTGACGGTGCCGGGCGGCCCGCCGGGGACGGTGGCGACCACCTGGGTGTCGGAGATCGCGGCGAACATGGCAGGGACGCCCCCGAAGGTCACGGTGTCGGTGTAGGTCAGATTGGTGCCCGTGAGCACGGTCGAGTTGCCACCGGTGTCCGGTCCATGCGATGGGGTGAGAGTCTGGATGACCGGCGCCGCGAGATAGGTGTAGTAGGTGTCGCCGTTCGGGATGCTGGTGCCGCCAGGCGTGCTGACAGTGACGGTGACCGTGCCGGTGCCTGCCGGGGCGGTGACGGTCAGCTGGTTGTCGGAGACGACCGTGATACCGGTGGCAGGGTTCGCGCCGAAGCTGACGGCGCTGGTGAGGCTCAGACCGGTGCCGAAGATGACGACCGTGTTGGCTCCGGTGCTGGGGCCGAAGTGTCGGGTCAGATCGATGACGGTCGGCGCGGCGAGATAGATGTACGGCAGCGGGTTGCTCGTGCCGACCGGCGTGGTGACGGTGACATTGACCGTGCCGGCGCAGGTACTGGTGGGTGCTGTGGCGGTGATCTGCGTGCTGTTGACGACGATCACGTTGGTGGCCGGGTTGGCGCCGAACCGGATCGAGGTGGCGCCGTTGAGGCCGGTGCCGTTGAGGGTGACCGTGTTGCCGCCTGCCGCCGGTCCCGCTGTGGGGCTGAGACTGGTGAGCGTTGGAATGCCGGCGCTGGTGTAGGTGAAGGGCACGGTCTGGCTGCTGGTACCGCCAGGCGTGGTGACGGAGACATTGACCGTGCCGCTGCCGGAGGGTGTCGTGGCGGTGATCTGCGTGTTGTTGACGACGATCACGTTCGTGGCGGGGTTGGCGCCGAACCGGACCAAGGTGGCGCCGGTGAAACCGCTACCTGTGATGGTGACGGGGGTGCCCCCCAGGGGCGGGCCCTGGTTGGGGCTGACACTGGACACGACGGGTGGGGCCATGACGCTCCTTCTCGTGCCGTTGGGCCGCCGCCCTGGCCGACGGATTCGGTCAAGGCGGCGGGGACGTTGCCCCATGTCCCACGTGTTGTGGCCTCGGGACAGTGTGGTGCTGTCCGTCCGTCCCCGGCGACAGGTGTCAGACGAGGATGGTGAAGTCCTCGTCGTTGGAGGGTCCGCCGCACGTGGTGACCGTGATGGTTCCGGCGCCGGCGGTGAGTCCGGCGGGAACGGTGGCGGTGAGCTGACCGGAACCGAAGCTCGTCCAGTCCGCGGCGAAGGTGTTGTCCCCGTCGCTGAACTCCACTGCGGAGACGTTGATGAAGCAGGTCCCGTTGATGGTGATGAGGTCACCGTCCGTGCCCGTGTCGGGCGACAGGGAGGTGATGGCCGGGACCGCGTAGTAGGAGAACTGGGTCAGGTTGCTGGTCGGAGGGCTCGTGCCGCCGGCGGTGGTGATGGCGATGTCCACCGTGTCGACGCACGCGTTGACCATCGTGTGGGCCGGGGTGGTGAAGGTGACCTGTGAGGCCGAGGAGAAAGTGGGGGTGGGGGTGACCGCGGTACCGCCGACGGTGACGCCGGTGCCGGTGAGGAAGTTGCTTCCGAACAGCGTGACCGAGGTTCCGCCGGCCGTCGGCCCACAGGTGGTGCTCACGCCCGTGGCGCTCGGTGACGAGATGAGGAAGAAGGGCAGCGCGTTGCTGGTGACGTTGGTGTTGCTGGTCACGCTGACGGAGACCTGGCCGGCGCACTGCACCGAGGGGATCGTGAGGGAGACCTGCGTTGAGGTGACGGTGAGCCCGCTGGTGACCGTCACCGAGCCGAAGGTCACCTTGGTGGTGGTTCCCAGGCCCGTGCCGTTGATGTGGAGTGTGTCTCCGGCCTTGCCCTGGTTGGTTGAGGTGGTGGTGTCGACCAACGATGTGATGGTTGCCATGTCTTTCCTTTGGTTGTGTTCTGTGAGTGCGGAATGGCAGGAGGGCGCTGTGGTACCTGATCCGTGTCCGCGAGAGGCACCCGTGGTACGGGCGGGACGTGAAGTCGCGGAGAAAGCGGACGAGACCGGCGAACGCTCGTGAATTCGACATGATGCGGACGGATTTGAGCCCGCTCTGTGCCAGGCGCGGCGGCTTTGTGAAGACCTGCTTACCGGACCTCAGTCAGGAGGAGAGGGCATCCCGAGAGGAAGAGGCCGGTGCCGAGTCCGAGAGCGCGCTGCCAGCGTCACCTGAAGCCATTACGCCAGAAGTTCAACGTGGGCAACAGGGCGTATGTGAGGCCATAGGGAGTTAGTGTGACTATCGACTAACAAGCCTGAATGCCATTTTGTGAGCCGGAGTACGATCGGGCGGTGGTCTCACCACCACCCCGAGATGGCGTCCGGCTTGAGACTGCCAGGTCCCCGGAGGGGGAAAGCCCGATCCCCGCTCAGCCGCTGCAGTTGGTGACGGGTTGGGGGCTGAGGAGGCAGTTGGTCGGTGTGTTGCCGGTGAAGGTGCTGGCAGCGTCGACGCTGGTGATCGCCACGGTGGTGGAGACACCGCCGGGCGCGGGGGCGCTCGGGGCCATGTTGCCGTTCACGCTGGAGGTGGTGAACGAGTACGCGCCGCCGACGTTGAAGACGCCTCCGGCGGCGGAACCGGTGCCGCCCACCTTGTTGCCGTCGATGTGGGAGCCGGCCACCGACACGGACACCGCGCCGAAGGTGTCGTCGGTGTAGAGCCCGCCGCCCTGAGAAAGCGTGCCGGAGGCCAGATTGCCGGTGATCGCGGTGCCGTGCTGCAGGACCAGCGTGCCCGCCGAGATGTCTCCGACCGCCGCGATGCCCGCGCCTTGGCCGAAGGGGCCGATGAGCTGGTTGCCGGAAACCGTGGTGTTGTCCAGGGTGAGCGGACCGCCGTCACTGAAGATGCCGCCGCCACGGTTGCTGAAGCCGTCGTTGGCGGTGAATCCGGTGACGGTGTTCCCGCTGATCGTGGAGTCCGTGATCGAGCCGCTCCCGCCGGAGGCCGGAGCGAACAGGATTCCGCCCCCGCCCGAGATGCTCTGCGGGACCCGGTTGTCCGCGATCGTGGTGCCGGTGATGGACAACTCGTCGGACCCGCCGAAGACGATGCCGCCGCCGGCCTGCTTCCCGGTGTTGCGGCTGATGTTGCTGTCCTTGATGGTGACCTGCTGGCTGGTGTCGAGGAGCGCCCCACCGGCGCTGCTGCCGGCGCGGTTGCCGGTCATGGTCAGCGAGTCCAGGGTGACCGTGGCCGCCCCAAGGGCCACGATGCCGCCACCCTGGGCGGTGGCGCTGTTGTCGTCGACCGTGCCGCCGGTGAGGGAGACCGAAGTGCCGTCGAGGGCTACGATCGCACCGCCCACGTCTGCGGCGTTGCCCTGAAAGCGCACGTCGGTGGTGGTCAGGGAGCCGCCACTGACACCGAGGAACACACCACCACCGGCGCCCGGACTCGCACTGCCGTTCATGACGGTCAGGTCGTCCATGGTCAGGGAGGCCGCGTCGACGTCGAAAACGCGGAAGTTTGCGGTGGCGTTCGGGTCGCGGCGGATCGTGGCGTGGCGGCCGTGGATCACCAGCGGCTTGGTGATCGTAGGAAGCGAGCCGTCGGAGTTGGTCAGCGTGTACACGCAGTACGGGGTGAGCGCCAGTGTGGCGTCCATGCCCGAATTTGCGTCGCTGATCGCCGTGACCAGCGCCGACGTCGAACAGGCCACGTCTTGCACCGCATGCGCCGGAAACGCCGCCGAGCCCACGAGCAGCCCCCCGGCCGCCACAACCGCCCCGGCCCGCGCCTTCCGCCAGCTCATCGCATTCCTCCACTGGGATGCACGGTCCGCACATGCGGACCGCAGGAACCAACGTAACCGTGGAATACCGGCAGCAATGTTGACATGCCGCCACAGATCGGCTTGTCATGCAAGCAGCCCACACCGATCACGGTGCCCACGGGCGAACGAATCCGTTCGATTGCGGCGTTCGAGACCTTGGCAGCGCTGAATACATCCGTTAGAAGTCCCTTCTCCTCATTCGTCGGACCTCTGGTTCAGTGCCGGTCTACTGTGCGGGCACGCCGCGCTGCCCACCGCGGTCGTCCGAGGAGGAACCAGTGCCATCGCCCTGTCACCCCCAGTACGCGGCCGCCGGCGACGTAGGTGCTGCGCTGATGATGATCGACTCCCGGCTCAAGACCGTCTATGGCGGCAAGACGGCGATCGACCCCGAGCAGCAGGCCCTGATCGACCAGTACACGGCGTCACTGGGTCCCAAGGGGGCCGACGATCTGCTGGACGGCGCCTGCACGCTCATCTACCTGTTCATGAAGTGGCTGCGGCTGGCCTATGAGGACCACGACAAGGACGTCATCGCATGCGTGGTGCCCGACCTCGTGGCGTCGATGCGCAGGATGCCGAAGAGTGTCCGACCCGAGACCATTCCCACGATGGCGGGCCTGATCATCGCCGCGGGTACCGGCCTGAGCCCCAACCTGTGGCGCAAGTAGTACGGGTACTGGACCAGGGAGGAGATGAATCCGCTCGAAGCCACCGTCTTCCTGCTCGCGGAACACATCAACCGCCTCACCGACGACACCAACTTCGCCACCCGCCTCATCGCCGACGCCCTCACCAAGGCGGACGGGGACTGAGGCGGGCGCCTCCCGGGTGAGCCTCGTCTCACCCGTGCAGCACCGCTTGTCTATGCAACGAGTTGCATAGAAGGATCGAGGGCATGGCGCTCGATCACGCGATCCTCGTCTCCCTGCTGGAGCAGCCGGGCTCAGGCTACGAACTGGCCCGGCGGTTCGACCGGTCCATCGGCCACTTCTGGACCGCGACGCACCAGCAGATCTACCGCGTGCTCAAGCGCATGGAGAGCGACGGATGGATCGACGCCCGTGAAGTTCCGCAGCAGGGCAGGCCGGACAAGAAGGAGTACTCCGTCACCGGCCCCGGCCGCACCGTCCTCTCCCAGTGGCTGCACGAGCCCATCGAACCGGAGAGCGTGCGGCACGACCTGGCCGTGAAGATCCGGGGCGCCGCCTTCGACGATCCCGCCGCGTTGATCCGCGAGATCGAGCGGCACCGGCAGGTGCACAGCGACCGGCTGGACCACTATCTCGCCGGAGAGCGCCGCGATTTCACGGGACCCGACGCGCCCGACGTACCCGACGCCGGTCAGGAACTCCAGCATGCAGTGCTGCGCGGCGGCATCGCCTACGAGCGAATGACGATCGCCTGGCTCGACGACGTACTCGGCACGATTCGCCGCCTCGGCCCCGGGCGCCCGCCCGGTTGAACCGACCCCGCCGTCACCACCGCCACTGCCCCCGGCCCGAGGGCCGGGCACCGGCACCCTTCGATCCCCGACTTTTCGGAAGGTGGACCTCATGTCCGATTCCCTGCTGTTCAACCCCCGCACCTACGACCCCGCGCACTTCGACCCGGAGACCCGCCGGCTGCTGCGTGCCACGGTCGACTGGTTCGAGGACCGGGGCAAGCGCAGGCTGATCGAGGACTACCGCGACCGTGCCTGGCTGGCCGACTTCCTCGCGTTCGCCGCCAAGGAAGGGCTGTTCTCGACCTTCCTCACCCCGGCCTCCGATGCCGCCGGCCACTCGGACAGGCGCTGGGACACCGCCCGGATCGCCGCCCTGAACGAGATCTTCGGCTTCTACGGCCTCGACTACTGGTACGCCTGGCAGGTGACCATCCTCGGACTCGGCCCCGTCTGGCAGAGCGACAACACTGCCGCCCGCAGGCGCGCGGCCGAACTCCTCTCCCAGGGCGAGGTGTTCGCCTTCGGCCTGTCCGAGAAGGCCCACGGCGCCGACATCTACTCCACCGACATGCTGCTGGAGCCCGACGGCGACGGCGGCTTCCGCGCCACCGGATCGAAGTACTACATAGGCAACGGCAACGCCGCCGGACTCGTCTCCGTCTTCGGTCGCCGTACCGATGTCGAGGGGCCCGACGGTTACGTCTTCTTCGCCGCCGACAGCCGCCACCCCGCCTACCACGTGGTGAAGAACGTCGTCGACTCCTCGAAGTTCGTCAGTGAGTTCCGCCTCGAGGACTACCCCGTCTCCCCGGACGACGTGCTCCACACCGGCCGCGCCGCCTTCGACGCCGCCCTCAACACCGTCAACGTGGGCAAGTTCAACCTCTGCACCGCCTCGATCGGCATCTGCGAGCACGCGATGTACGAGGCTGTCACCCACGCGCAGAACCGCATCCTGTACGGCCGCCCCGTCACCGCGTTCCCGCACGTCCGCCGCGAGCTGACCGACGCGTACGTCCGTCTCGTCGGCATGAAGCTGTTCAGCGACCGCGCCGTCGACTACTTCCGCTCCGCCGGCCCCGACGACCGGCGCTACCTCCTCTTCAACCCGATGACGAAGATGAAGGTGACCACCGAGGGCGAGAAGGTCATCGACCTGATGTGGGACGTCATCGCCGCCAAGGGCTTCGAGAAGGACACGTACTTCGCGCAGGCCTCCACCGAGATCCGCGGGCTGCCCAAGCTGGAGGGCACGGTCCACGTCAACCTCGCGCTGATCCTCAAGTTCATGCGCAACCACCTGCTCAGCCCGGTCGACTACCCGGCCGTACCCACCCGCCTCGACGCCGCCGACGACACGTTCCTCTTCCAGCAGGGTCCGGCCCGTGGGCTGGGCTCCATCCGCTTCCACGACTGGCGCGCCGCCTACGAGGCGTTCGCCCACGTGCCCAACATCCGCCGCTTCCGCGAACAGGCCGACGCCCTCTGCGAGTTCGTCACCACCGCGGCTCCGGACGACGAGCAGAGCCGTGACCTCGACCTCCTTCTCGCCGTCGGCCAGTTGTTCGCTCTCGTCGTCCACGGCCAGCTCATCCTGGAGCAGGCCGAGCTGACGGGCCTCGACACGGACGTGCTGGACGAGCTCTTCGCCGTCCTCGTACGTGACTTCTCCGCCCACGCCGTCGAACTGCACGGCAAGGACTCCGCCAACGAGGCACAGCAGACCTGGGCGCTGTCCGCGGTACGCCGACCGGTCATCGACGAGGACCGCTCGGCACGGGTCTGGGAGCGCGTGGAGGCCCTCTCCGGTGCCTACGAGATGACTCCGTAAATCCCTCTATTACGTCGCAGAGTATCGGTGACTACTGCTGCGAAGCGATAAAAGAGAAGAGCGGGTCGACATTTTCCCGAGTCGGCTGTTTCGGAAACGAAAACACGGCACGGAAAACATCGGCCCGCTTTCCCGCCGCTGACGCATCACTCGCGCGGCACGGCCTGGATTCGATCAGGTTCGTAGGACAAGATGCACGAGTGAACGACCGTATAGTTGATGAACGCACAGCCAGGCTGCGGATCGCCGCCCACTGCGCCGTGGCCACCCTCCTGCTCGCCGGTGCCGCATGGACGGTGCGCGCGGTGTGGGAGATCCGACTGGCCATGGCGGGGGAGCCGGCCTCCGGGCCGCCGGACCAGGGCGAGGGCCAACACCGCCCGCTGACTTCGTTGGAGGACTCGTACCACTTCGTCACGACGGTGGGCGGGTTCGCCGTACTGCTCTGCGCGGTCATGTTCCTCTCGTGGCTCCTGCGGGTCCGGGACAACGCGCGGGCCCTGTCGGGACAGCCGCCGCGCTACACCGGTCTGTGGGTGTACATCGGCTGGTGGCTGCCCATCGCGAATCTGTGGGTGCCCCGCGGGATCGTCGCGGACGCCTACCGGACGAGCACCGGCGGTACCCGGGTACCGCCGGCACTCAACGTGTGGTGGGGCCTGTGGCTTCTGGGCCTGCCGAGCGGTGTCGGTGTGGTGTACGCCGACGCCAAGGACAAGATCATCGAACGGGCCTACACCGAGGTGTGGCCGCTGCTGGTGTCCGACGCGGCGATGGTGGGCGCGGCCGTGGCCGCCGTGTTCGTCGTGCGCGCCGTAACGGCGGCCGCCTCGAGCGCACAAGCCGGTGTGACGCCGGGCTGAGCGGCTCCGTCCGGGTGACCGGGCAGGTGTGGTCCAGAGGCCGCCGCCCCGTGGCGCGGTGGCGGCCGGACAGCCCTCCCGTCGACGTGCCAGTGCGTGGCGGGCGTGATGGCAGGATGTACGCATGGCGACGAATCAGCCGTGGGCAGGGCTGCACGGTGACCTGCTGGCGGCCAGGACACTGGTGTACGACGCGATTGGTTCTTCCTGCTCACAGCCCGTCCCCGAACCGGAGAGCGCGGAGTACGCAGCTCACGGTTTCATGCTCGACGGCCTGTCGGTCAGATTCCGCGTGGCCAAGACCACCCCGACGAAGGTCGGCCAGTTCGTCACCGTGTGGCAGCGATCCGCACAAGGCCCGATCCGGCCTTTCGACGCCGATGACGGCGTTGACCTCTTCGTCATCAGCAGCCGTGACGACAGCCATTTCGGACACTTCGTGTTCCCCCGAGAGGTGCTGTGCGAGCGGGACGTCGTGTCCAGGAACGGCTCCGGCGGAAAGCGGGGCTTCCGCGTCTATCCACCGTGGGTGACCCCAACCAGCCGCCAGGCAAGCGGCACCCAGGCATGGCAGGTGGACCACTTTCTTTCCCTCGGGCCTGACGAGCCCCTCGACGGCGCGCGCGCCCGCGCTCTGTACCACCCTTAGCCGCCCGGCACGCCGACTGATTTCCGCCAATGCCCGATCAGGCCCCCTGGTCGACCGTGAAGCGCCTTTGGGTATTCGCAGATCTTTTTCTTTCGAGTTTCTTACCTTCACCATCCCGTCGGCGACCGATGTGATCCTTGTCGCACCTATGGTGCGCCTTGCTAAGAAAGGCACTGACGTGTCATCAATCGCCATTTCTTAGGGATAGGGTGAATCACGTCGGTCCGCTCAACATGCGGACGCGACTCCTTCGTTCGTTTCCCGGCTCGGCCCTCATCCATCCGCCGAGCCGCGCTGTGGCCTGCCGTACAGGGCATCACGAGGGATGACAACACGCGCCCGGGCCGAACCCCGGGCGTCCGAAGCTTCAAGGAGAGATGTTGGCTGCGGTTTTCCAAGTCGCCGGCCTCGACGACAGGGAAGAACTGTTACTGCTCTACCGGACGGTCTACGGGAGTGGATACGCACTGCCGCTCGGCACCGACCGCGAGGTGATGGCCAAGGAGATCACTTCACCCAACACCTGCTGGCTCGTGGCCAGAGAGAGCGGAAGCGGACGCCTGGTCGCCTCGATAGTCGGCAACTTCGCGCCCGAGGAGAGAATCGGCAAACTCCAGGGACTGGTGATCCACCCCGACGCCCGGCGCGGCGGACTGGCCCGGCAGGCGGTACGCGAACTCAGCGACCGGCTGCTGAACGGCGACCAGCCGGTGGATTCCGTCTACGCCACGGCCCGCACCAACTCCACCGCGCCGCAGCGCATCTGTCTGCAGAGCGGGTTCCGGGCGCTGGGCATCTTCCCCAACCTGCGCAAGGCCGAGCGCCACGAGACGATGGTGCTGCTCGGCCGCCACCGCCCCGGAGTCCTGGAACGGCGGCTGCCCGTCGACCGGGTCCCCGCCGGACTCGGCGGTCTCGTGAGCGCCCTGCACCAGGCCGTCGGCTCACCGGACCAGCCGCTGCCCGCGGTCGACGACCAGAGGACGCCGAGCGACGACCGCACGGCCGATGCCAGAGCCGGCGGCGGCGGCGCCGACCGGATCCTTGAACTGGTGGGCGCCCCCGCGTTCGTCCGGCGCCGCTTCACCGAGGTGTTGCCGGATCCGGCCGACCGCTTCTACCCCTTCCACGCCCCGAACACGCTGGTGGCCGCCGCAGACGGCGCCTTCGAGGTCTTCGCACAGGTCAATCGCACCGACGGCTACTGCGCGTTGATCGGGACGACGCCGGGTCTCGCCGCACTCGGCGAGGACCTCGACGCGATGATCGACCGGCTCACCGGCCACGGCGCCCTGCACATCGAGACGCTGCTGCCGCTGGACCGCCACGCCGATCTGCAACTCCTGCTGAGCCACGGCTTCCTGCCTGCCGCGGCGTATCCGGCGATGCGCCGCGAGGGCGACGGCTGGCGCGACTACGTGGTGATGGCACGCACCATGAAGCCGCTCGACTTCCGAGGCCTCGCGATCGACGCCGCGTTCAGGCCCTTCACCGAGCAGTACATCGAGCTGTGGAAACAGCGATACCTCAACACACACGGGGTTTTTCAGTGAACCAGTACCTCGAACCGGTCGCGGTTCCCGACCCAGCCGCGCTCGCGCACGTCCAGCAACTGTGCGACGTCGCCGAACCCTACGCAGTGGGCCCGGAGTTGGACGCCCTCTTCACCGAGGCGATGAACGAGTCCAATGCCTGGCACGCGGCCAGGTCCCCCTTCTTCGCGGGCCTCTGGCAGTCGAGCCCCACCGCGGGCAAGCCACTCGACTCGATCGACGAACTGCGCCGACTGCCCTTCGTACACGCCAACTTCTTCAAGGCGCACGAAGTCGTCTCGATCCCCGAGCAGGACGTCGCCCTGCACGTCACCTCCTCCGGCACCACCGGCCAGAAGTCGCAGATGTTCTTCGACCACTGGACGCTGCGCAACGGCCAGCGCATGGTCGCCCGGGTCTTCGACTCCTACGGCTGGCTGGACGAGGAGCCGGTCAACTACCTGCTGTCCAACTACCAGCCCAGGCCGGGACTCAACCTCGGCACCTCCTTCACCGACGAGTACCTGTGCCACTTCACACCGGTACGGTCGGTCGAGTACGCCCTCAAACACACCGGCAGCGGCCATGAGTTCGACCCCTTCGGCTGTGTGCGCACGCTGCTGCGCTACGCCGAGGAGGGCGCCCCGGTCCGGATCCTCGGCTTCCCCGCCTTCCTCTCCTTCACCCTGGACCGCATGCGGGACCTCGGGATACCACCTGTACAGCTGAACCCGCGCTCGTTGGTGGTCTTCGGGGGTGGCTGGAAGGGCCACGCCGACAAGGAGGTCGCCAAGCCGGAGCTGTACCGGCGCATCCACGAGCAACTGGGCATCCCTGACGAGCGCATCCGCGACGGATACGGTGCCGTCGAACACTCGGTGCTGTACATGGAGTGCCGCAACCACCGCCTCCATGTGCCCACCTGGTCCCGGATGCTGGTCCGCGACGTGCGCACCCTGGAGCCGCTTCCGTTCGGCGAGCGCGGCTACGCCCAGTTCGTCTCGCCGTACATCACCTCGGTGCCGGCCCAGTCGGTGCTGATGGGCGACCTGGTCTCGCAGCACTCCCCGCAGGAGTGCGGCTGCGGGCTGCCCACCCCCTGGTTCGCCGTGCACGGCCGGGCCGGGGTCAGCCGCAACCGCAGCTGCGCCGTCGCCGCCGCCGAGATGCTCAAGGGGACCTCATGACGACCGATCAGCACTACTGGCAGGGCACCTGGCTGGACGACGTCGAGGCGGACGGCCGCCTGGACCGGCTCGGCGAGGCCGTCCGCTCCGCTCTCGCGACTCCCATGAGCCCGCTGGTCGTTCTGGCCGCCTGCGACCGGCTCGCCACGGCGCTCGCCGACCCGGACAGCCCCGCCTCGCTCCGGCTGGCCGCCGAACTCGACGCCGCGGGCGTCCCGCCCGAGGAGGCGGCCCGCACGCTGCGCGACCTCGCCGAGGCACTGGGCCGCGAGCCGCTGGAGACCAAGCTCATGCGTGAACTCGGCGGCATCGATCCGGGCCGGCTGGCCCGCTTCGACTTCCGCCGGGAGATCTTCGAAGGCTGGCTGCCCGTCGGCCTGCTCGTCCACGTCGCCCCCGGCAACGCCCCGGCCGCCGGCGCCATGAGCGCCGTCGAGGGACTGCTCGCGGGCAACGTCAACGCCGTCAAGACCAGCGGGGGTTCACGCTTCACCCAACTGCTGCTCGCGGAACTCGCGGACCTGGACCCGAGCGGGCTGATCGCCGCCCGGACGATCGTCCTGGGCTTCCCCTCCAGCCGCGTCGACTGGCTGCGCCGTATGTGCGCGCAGGCCGACGCGGTTGCGGCCTGGGGCGGCGAGGAGGCGATCGCCGGCGTCGCGGCGCTGGTGCCGCCCGGCTGCCGGCTGGTCGACTGGGGCCCGAAGCTGTCCTTCGCCTATCTGACCGAGGACGCCTGGTCCTCGCCCGAGGCACTGCGCGGTATCGCCGACGACATCTGCCGGCTCGACCAGCAGGCGTGCTCCAGCCCCCAGGTGGTCTACCTCGACACGGAGGAGACCGAGGAGGTCTTCGCCTTCGCCGAGCGCTTCTCGACCGTACTGGACGCGACCGTCGCCGAACTCGCGCCCCAGCCGCCGTCGTTGCTGGAGGCCGCGGAGATCACCAACACGGTGCTCGTCGCACGGCACGAAGAACACCTCGGGCTGACCCGGGTGCACGAGGACCCGGCCGGCGCGTGGCGGGTCCTGGCCGACACCCGCTCCGCGCTACGCGCCTCGCCCCTGCACCGCACCGTGTGGGTCAAGCCGCTGCCCCGCACGCGGATCAGCGACGTGCTGCGGCCGATGCGCAGCTACCTCCAGACAGTCGCGGTCGGCGCCGAACGGTCCGACACCGCGCTGCTGGCGGGCGCGGTGCTCGGTGCCGGCGCACAGCGGGTCACCGTACCCGGCCGGATGCTCGACAGCTACGACGGCGAACCGCACGACGGCGTCTACGCGTTGCAGCGCTACAGCCGCCGGGTGGACGTGCAGCTGGACGAGCGCTTCAGCGGCGACGCCTGCCTCGACGACCTGGTCGGCGCCCGTGAACTCGCTCCGCCCGCCGTCGAGGTGGTGTCCAAGGGCGACTTCGAGCTGCTCCAGGACGACCTCGGCCGGGCCGAGGTGTTCTTCCGCAGCGGCGGCAGCACGGGCGCACCCAAACTGTCCGCGTTCGCCTGGGACGACTACCACGAGCACATGCGATCCGGCGCCGAGGGCCTGCTCGCCGCGGGCTTCGACCCCAAGACCGACCGGACGATGAACCTCTTCTTCGGCGGCCAGCTCTACGGCGGCTTCCTCAGCTTCTTCTCGGTGCTGGAGAACCTCCGGGCGGTCCAGTTCCCCATGGCCGCGCAGGACGACCACGCCCTCGTCGCCCGCTCGATCGTCGACCACCGCGTGGACACGCTCTTCGGCATGCCCAACTACCTGCTGCGGCTGTTCACCGAAGGAGCGGCGGAGCTGCGAACCTACCGGGGGGTGCGCAAGCTGTTCTTCGGCGGCGAGCACTTCCCACAGGCCCAACAGGACTGGCTCCGCGAGGAGTTCGGCGTGGAGCTGATACGTTCCGCGGCCTACGGCAGCGTGGACGCCGGACCGCTCGGCTACCAGTGCGCGCACGCTCCCGCCCGGGTCCACCACCTGTTCAGCGGACTGCAGACACTGGAGATCCTGGCGATCGCGGAGGACCGCCCGGCACAGGCGGGGGAGACCGGCCGCCTGGTGTTCACCGCACACACTCGGCGCGGGCAGCGCCTGGACCGCTACGAGATCGGCGACCTGGGCCGCTGGGTGCCCGGCGACTGCCCGTGCGGACGGCGCACGCCCCGGTTCGAGCTGCTGGGAAGGTTCGGGGACGTCTTCCGCAGCGGCAGCTACTTCTTCAACGTGCGCCGCTTCGCCGCCGTGGCGGAAGAGACCTTCGGCCACCGGGGCGCCCTTCAGATCGTGCTCGACGCCGACACCTCGGGCGAGTCGCTGACGGTACGCCTGGAGACCACCACGGAGACGGACGGGCCGACCGCCGACGCGGCCGCGCAGGGCTTCCTCGACGGCTACCCCGAACTCGCGGACGCGGTACGGGAGCACCTGGTGCGGCTGCGGGTGGAACGGCTCCGGGCCGACGCGTTCGACCGCACCGCGGCCAGCGGCAAGCTGCCCGCCGTCGTCGACCGCCGGATCCGTACCACCGGCTGACCCTGCCCCGCCGCCGGGCCGGACGGTGAATGCCACCCGGCCCGGCGGCCCCGGCGGATCATCGCGCCGCCACCACCACGAAGGACCCCCATGAACCACCAGACAGCGGAGCTGCTCGCGTACGTCCGCGAGCACTCGCCCTTCTACCGCGAGCTGTACGCGCACCTGCCGACGAAGACCCCCGACCTGGCCGCACTGCCGCTGGTCGACCACACAGCCTTCTGGGCGGCTCACGGCGAGGCACGCAGTCGCGTACTGACCGGCCCGCACGAGGACGGCATCGTCTTCAAGACCGGCGGCACGACTGGAGCACCGCGTATCTCCCAGTACACCCGGGACGAGTGGCGAGCGATGTGCCGCCGGTTCGGCGAGGGCCTGCCGGCGGCGGGACTGCTCCCCGGCGACCGGGTCGCCAACCTCTTCTACGCCGGAGAGCTGTACTCCAGCTTCGTCTTCACCCTCAACCTCCTCCAGGAGTCGGAAGTCCCCACCGTCCAGCTCCCGATCGGCGGCGCCGCCGCGCCGGAC
This sequence comes from Streptomyces sp. NPDC086787, assembly GCF_044745865.1. NCBI lineage: Bacteria > Bacillati > Actinomycetota > Actinomycetes > Kitasatosporales > Streptomycetaceae > Streptomyces > Streptomyces sp. NPDC086787. Next base: position 253,939 of record NZ_JBIVBC010000010.1, read on the forward strand.
TACACCGTCGCCGCACTGCGCGACCTGTCCGCGACGGTGCTGGCCGCACCGCCGACCTCGCTGTGCAGACTGGCCCGCGAGGTCCTCGCCACCGAGGGCACCCTCCCCGGCATCCGGCTCGTGCTCTTCAGCGGCGAGGCATTCTACGGCGACCAACTCGCGCTGCTCGCACGCGCCTTCCCGGCCGCCCGCGTGCAGTCCATCGGCTACGCCAGCGTGGACGCGGGCATCCTCGCCGGGCCGGTCGCTGGGGAGTCGGACAGCCGTGTCCACCAGGTCTTCACCGCCGACAGGATCGTGGAGCTCCTCGACCCCGAGACGGGCGAACCCATCGAGGAGACCGGCCGCCCGGGTCTGGTCGTCGCCACCGACCTCACCCGCCGCCTGATGCCGATCGTTCGCTACCCGGTGGGCGACCTCGCCGAATGGGTCGACTTCCCCGCCCGCCGATTCCGGCTGCTGGGCCGCTCGGCGGAGGGCGCACGCGTCGGTCCGGTCACCGTCTACCTGGAGGACCTGCGCAGCGTCGTCGCCCAGGCGGACGACGGGCGCCGGATCGGCGACCTCCAGGTGGTACTGCGGCACCGCGACGAGCGCGACGAACTGGTGCTGAGGCTCGCACAGGCCGTCACCGCCTCCGAGGCGTCCCAGGACGACCGGGACCGGCTCGGCGAGCGCATCGCCGGCCGGCTGGACGAGCTGCGGCCGATGTTCGCCGACCACGTACGGCGCGGCCTCGTCCACCCGCTCGCCGTCGAATGGGCGGACGCCGACGGCCTGACCGTCAACCCCCGCACCGGCAAACTCGTGCGCCTCGTCGACGAGCGCATGGACTGACCCGAGCATCCCGGTCGCCTCCTCGGTCCGTTGGAAACCCATCAACGGCAGGCCACATACCCGCGTGTCGGAAACCGCCGGGGGCGGCCGGGTGGTTCGGGAGGACTCCGGGGCGCCGCTCTCCCGCGGCCGGGTGCGCTGGGCGCGCTGGTGTCCGTCCGGTTGCGGCCGGGTGCGCCGGGAGGGCTGGTGTGCTGCCGTATCCCCTGGTGGGGGCCTTGGTGGGGGCCTTCGTTGGGTGGGGTGTCGCATCGACCCGCCCCGAGCCGGAGAAACCGTTCACGGACCCCGAGCGCCTCGATCTGGGGCGGACGCCCAACGAGCACCTCGCGTTCGGGTACGGGCCGCACTTCTGCATCGGCGCGGCCCTCGCCCGTCGAAGGCGCGGTCGCCTTCCCCCTGCTGCTGGAACGTCTGGGGCCGGTGCAACTGGCGAAGCCGGTCGGGGAGTTGTCCTGGCGTCCGGCCCGCGTCATGCGCGGCCTGGCAGCCCTGCCCCTGATCCGCCGATAGCCCCGCCCCCCACCAGTACCTCGCACGCGAAGGAGATGATGAGCAGCCATTCCACGGATCCGGTGGTGCTGACTTCACGGCGCGACGGCGTCCTGGTCATCACCCTCAACCGGCCCCACGTCCGCAACGCGGTCGACCGGACCCTCGCCGACGCCGTCGATGCCGCACTCATGTCGCTGGAGGACGATCCGGGTCTCGAGGTCGGCGTCCTGACCGGAACCGGCGGCCACTTCTGCTCCGGCATGGACCTCAGAGCCTTCCCCACCGAAGGAGTACCCCGGGTCGCCGACCGGGGCCCGGCCGGCCTGACCCGTGCCCACCGGTCCAAGCCCCTGATCGCCGCCGTCGAAGGAGCCGCGGTCGCCGGCGGATTCGACTCGCCCTGGCCTGCGACCTCATCACCGCCGCCGACACCGCCTTCTTCGCCCTGCCCGAAGTCGCCCGCGGGCTGGTCGCCTCCGAAGGCGGAGCCATCCGCCTGCCCGGCCGCCTCCCGCACCATCTGGCCATGGAGATGCTCCTGACCGTCTCCCCGCTCCAGGCCGCCGACGCCGCCCGCCACGGACTGGTCGACCAGCTCACCGGCGATGGCAAGGCCCTCGACGCCGCGCTCACCCTCGCCGCCCGCATCCGAGCCAACTCCCCGCACGCGGTCCGGGCCACCCGACAGGTCGTCGAAGCCACCCGGGGCCTCGACGACCCCACTGCCTTCACCGTCCAGGACCCGATCACCGCCCCCGTCCTCGGCACAGCCACCGAGGGCGCCCGGGCCTTCTGCGAAAAGCGCACCCCCGACTGGACGGCCTGACCCGGTCCGTCCCGGGCCCCGCACGGCGTCCCGACCGGAACCGTCGGGACGCCAGACCCTGCACCTACGGCGGCACCACCGCACAGGTGCCGCGAGACGTGACCACTCCATCGAGCGGCCGTCTCACTTCTTCGACTCCGCAGCACGGGCCACGAGAACCAGCAGGAGTCCGCAGCAGGCAACCAGGATCCAGCCGGGCCGGGAAGCGTGTGCGAGCCCGGCCGGAGTGGAGTTCGCTGCCAGACCGCCGGCGAGGGCGATGCCGATCGCCGAACCGACCTGACGGGCGGTCGATGTGATCGCTCCGGCGACACCGGCCCGGGCGGCGGGCAACCCGCTGACCGCGGTGTTGGTGATCGGCGCGTTGGCGAAGCCCACGCCGACACCTATGAGCAGGTAGGCGAGCAGGAGCAGAGAGATGTCCGTGTGGCCGTCCAGCCCGACCAGGCAGAGCGCTCCGGCCATGGTGCTGCCGCCGGCCAGGGCCAACGGGAGGCGAGGTCCCACGCGGCCGACAAGACGACCGGACAAGGGGGCGCAAACGGTGGCGCCGACAGCCATGGGCAAGGTCGCCACTCCGGCGGCGAGCGGCGTGAACCCCCTGTTGTGTTGCAGATAGAAGGTGTTGAGGAGCAGCGTCACGTTCAGCGCGACGAAGACCGCCACGGCTCCCAGGACCGCTCCGCTGAACAACGGGCTGCGGAAGAGATGCAGATCGATGAGCGGCTCGTGCCTGCGACCCTCGACCCATACGAACCCGACCGTCGCCACTACAGCGACCGCGTAGGCGGCCAGCGCTGCCGGGGATGTCCAGCCGACGTGCGGCCCCTCGATGAGGACACCGACCCAGACTCCGATGACGACGGTCAGCAGAGCCTGCCCCGGAATGTCGAGGCGTCGCGCTCTCGGCCCACGGGACTCGGGCACGAACACCGGGGTGAGCACCAGCGCGGCCGCGACGACGGGAGCGTTGATCCAGAACAGCGCTCGCCAGCCCAGCCCCGCGACGAGGGCCCCGCCCGTGATCGGGCCGACGGCCATGCTCAGCCCGAAGACCGACGCCCAGATTCCGATCGCCTGCGCCCGCTCCCTGGGATCGGGCATCGCGTTCACCACGATCGCGAGGGCCACCGGACTGAGCATCGAGGCGCCCAGGCCCTGAGCGGCACGCGCCGCGACCAGCGCGCCCACCGAAGGAGCCATGGCGCAGACCAGCGAAGCCGTGCCGAACACCATCAACCCGGACTGGAACACCCGACGACGCCCGAAGCGGTCCGCCAGCGCACCGGAGGAGATCAGCCATCCGGCCAGGGCGATGGTGTACGCGTCCACCGTCCATTCAAGGCTGCGCGTCCCGACGTCCAAGCCCCGCCCGATGGCCGGAAGGCCCACGTTGACGATGGTGGTGTCGAGCCCCACCAGGAACATGCTCAGGCAACAGACGGCCAGTACGGTCCAGCGCCTGCCTGCGCTCAGGACGGGTGGAGCAAGGTGAGTCGTAGTCGTAGGAGTAGCCGCGGTCACGGTCTGCCTCTCGGGTCGAGGAGTCTCTGCCCACTCAGGTTCGAGCAGGGCGGAAACCGCTGACCAGCCATTTTGCGAGGATCGCAAAGAACGGAGGGCACACTGAGCCCGTGGACACGGAACTGGAACAGATAATCGACGGCGTGGGACCGCGGCTGCGCACGCTGCGCCGGGACCGCGGACTCACGCTGGAGGCGGTGGCAGCCGTGACCGGGATCTCCGTGAGCACGCTGTCGCGTCTCGAGTCGGGCATACGGCGCCCGACCCTGGACCTGCTCATCCCACTCGCCCGGGTCCACCGCGTCTCACTGGACCAGCTGGTGGCCGCACCGGCCACCGGCGACCCCCGCGTGCATCTGACACCCATGCGCAGAGGCGACGGGAGCGTCCTTGTGCCACTGACCCAGTACCCGGGCCGGGTGCAGGTGTTCAAGCAGGTACTCGCTCCGCGCGAGCCGAAGCTGGTGACCCACGAGGGCTACGAATGGCTCTACGTCCTCGCGGGCGAACTACGCCTCATCCTCGGTGAACGCCAGTGCACGCTCCACCCCGGAGAAATGGTCGAGTTCGACACGAGCCAACCGCACTGGTTCGGCCCGGCGAACACGACAGCCGTGGAGGTCCTGCACCTTTTCGGCCCACGAGGCGACCGAGCCGTCGCCCGCACGACACCCTTGACCACCCACCACGCGCCGGAGACAGCCACGCTTGAACGGCCGGCCACCTGACCCCATGGGCCGGCCCGCTCGTCGACTTCAGTCGAGCGGGCGCTCGTAGACGAGGAAGCCTTCGTGCCGGGCCACCTGGTCGTATAGCGCGCGTGCCGCCGTATTGCCGGTGTGTGTCTGCCAGTAGAGCTTCTCCGCTCCGGCCTCCCGAGCCGCCGCGGCCGTCGCCTCGATGAGCGCCCTGCCCGCACCTCTGCCACGGGCGGCGGGCACGGTGAACAGGTCCTCCAGATAGCAGTAGGTGCCGGAGGCCCAGGTCGACCTGTGCAGGACGTAGTGGCAGATGCCGACCAGCTCTGAGTCGTCCCACGCCCCCAACGCCGCCATCGGCTCGCCAGGGTCACCGAAGCGCGCCCATGTCAGGTCGGAAACCGCGTCCGGAAGCGTGTGTTCGTAGAACTCCAGATACGCCTGCCACAGCGGTTCCCACGCTGCCCGGTCGCCGGATGCCAGGGGACGTACGTCAAGGCTGGTGTTCTGCGGCACGGTTCCTCACAGTTACGACGTCAGTGACCGCCCACAGGATGCCACGACAGACCGTGCCGTTTCGCTGCCCGAGCGAGAGGGCGCAGCCCTCGTCGAGCGTGGCGGGGCCAGTGGGACCGGCAGATCAGCCGGCGCCGGCCAATCCGCCGGGCACCGTGACGGGACGCAGCACAGTCAGAGAGTCTTCCTGGCGAGCGACCATGGCGTAGGAGAAGGTGTCGACCTCCAGACAGAGGTCGACATCGTCGGGATGAACACCCGGATATCCACGTCGCACCCCGTCGGCAAGGTCGGCGGCTGCCCGGGAGGTCCGCGCACGGTGGAGATACGGAGCCACCCCGACATCGTCTCCGACGAGACGCCGCTCGATGTATTCGGCGCAGGCCAGGTCTTCGGCGGCCCGACCCGCGTCGCCGGTCACGACGAACGTCACCGGCCCGGAACCACCCTCCGTCTTGAGAAACCGCGCCGTCGCGCCGGCCACCACGAAACTCGCGCACAGGACAAGGGGAGTGCTCGCGACGGCCAGCGCGCCGACGGTACCGGCTGTCGTCTTCTGCACCACCGTGCGACCGGTCAGATCGAGCGACCTGATCAGACCGGGTGCATTCACCGTGTCGAAGCCCGCCGCCGGGGCACCGTCCTTCAGAGCCAGCCAACCCCGGCGACTCTCCTTCAAGGCCAGTGCCTCACCGTCGGACGAGGCCAGCACGATCCTCTCGGCACCGCGCGAGAACGCCCAGGCAGTCACGGTGAAAGCCCGCATCACGTCGACGACGACCGCAACGCGCGGAACGTCGGTCAGTTCCGGAATACCGACGAAACGATGATCCATCTCGTCATTCTCACCGAGGCCCGTTCCGCTCACGCCTCGTGGGCAAGGCGCCGTCAGTCGGACATCGTTGGAGGAGCCGCCCACCGTGGCGGTGACGTCACCAGCTCACAGGAAGCTTCACCGGGCTTCGCATCAGGGCGCCCCACTTGATGTCGTCCGGGTCGACGTCCAACCGCAGTGTGGGGAGCCTGCGTGCCAGGGACGAGAACGCGGCCTCGATCTCGAGGTGCGAGAGGTGGGATCCGAGACAGAAGTGCGAGCCCCGCCCGAAAGCCAGATGACGCTCGGTCGAATCCTCTTCGTCACGTGACAGTCGACAGCTGAGAGGAGTGGAGAACACGCGTGCATCGTGGTTGGCCGCTTCGATCGAGGCGAGAACCGCTTCCCCTTTTCGAATCGTCCCGGACGGCAGGGCGACGTCCTCCGTAGCCACACGCAGGCTCGACAGCGCCACCGAATGGCAACGGAGCAGCTCCTCGACAGCGGACGACAGCCCGCTGGTGCCACTGAAGAAGCGGTACAGGTCCGGATCCGACAGCACGGTGACGGCCGCTCGCGTGAGGATGCCCGCAGGAGTGTGGCCCGCGATGATCATCATGAGGACCAGGTCGCACACCTCGGAGTCGGACAAGTCGGCGCTCTCGTCCCGGATTCTGATCAGTTCACTGATCAGACCATCACTCGGAGCCTTCTCCACTGTCCGCACGATCTCGGTGACAAGCTCCGTGTAGGTGGCAGACTGCTCCCTGGCACGCTCCATCGTGGCCTTACCGGTGGCGATGGAGCACAGGACGCCGGCTCCGTCGCGGAGCTGCGCACAGGTCTCCGGTGGGATCCCGAGAAGTTCAGCCATGACCGTGCTTGTCAGCGGGTTGGCGAATTGGCCGACGAAGTCGATCGGCGGCCCTTGGGCGACGAAGTCGGTGATGAGATCGTCGACGATTCGGTAGACCCTCGGTCGCCAGTGCTCGACCTGCACGCGCGAATACGCCTTGGTGACGAAGCTGCGCAACCGTTGATGGCGTTTGCCGTCCAGATTGATGAGAAGGCCGAGGTTGGATGCCATGAAGTCGAACCCCGGAAGAAAGCGCGGAGCGGCGCTGTCGTTCAGTTCCCTCGAGAAGCGGCTGTCCGACAGGACTTGCGCGACATCCGAGTAACGTACCGCGAGGCGGGCGACCTCCCCGCTCGGCATGCGGACCCACCCGAGTGGATCGTCCTGCTGGCGTTGTTCGAGCACGGCCGGCGGGCCACCTCGCGGTCCCGCGGGGAAGGGGCAGGCGGCAAACTCTTCGGTGTCCATCGTGTCTCCCAGATGCTCCGCCTTTTGGTCCTCTGATTTCCAGGATGACCAAACCCCGAGCTCATGTACTGTCCGTCGGCCCATCCGGCGGACTTTTTCAGCTCGTCGGAGCATCGCAGGCAGCGGTGGCTCCCCGGCGACCGATCGGGCACCGACGGGACGACCGGGCACACCTTCACCCGTACGGAGAGCAATGAGGTGCGTCAGGGGAAGCGAGGCTGTCCCATGCGTAGGGGGCGGGTATGCCCGAGGTCTCCGGGCGCCCTGCTGCTCGGCGCTTGCCCACAGGCCAGCCTTTCAGGAGATGATCACGATGAGTGTGCCAGGAAAGACTCTGGTACGGAACCACTTCGAGGCCAAGGCATTCACCTACTACGACACCAAACGTGATGACACTCTGAACCTGCATCTGGGTCATCTCGACGGTCTCTATCATCATCATTTCGCCGTAGGTGATTTCGACCGGTCCGTCCTGAAGCTGAGCGGCAGTGAGCAGCAGAGGGCGATCAGTCGTGAGATTCATCGACTCGAGACCAGGCAGGTGGACTCGGTGGTGAGCGCCCTACCGCAATTGGGGGCGCAATCCCGAATCCTGGACGCCGGTTCGGGGCGGGGAGGAACGGCCTTTCTCCTGCATCACGTGCTGGGCTGCCAGGTGGACGGTGTGAACTTCTCCGCCTACCAGAATCATTTCGCGCGTACTCAGGCGCTTCAGCGAGGCGTGGCGGAATCGGTGAGATTCCATGACCTCAACATGACGGACACTCACTTTCCGGCTGAATCCTACGATGCCGTCGTCACCAACGAGACGACGATGTACGTAGAGCTCGAAGAGGCTTTCTCCGAATTCGCCCGGGTCCTCAAGCCAGGTGGTCCGTACGTGCTCCTCACCTGGTGCGTCAACGACGAGGTCACGCAAGAGCAGCCGGTGGAGACGACGATCGACGCCCACTACCACTGCCGTACGCACAGCCGACGCGGATACCTGGGTTCTCTGCTCGACGCCGGCTTCGTTCCGTACCAGGTTGACGATCTCACCCAAGCAGCCATCCCTTACTGGGAACTGCGTTCCCACTCCGAGTTGACCACGGGCATCGAACAGACCTACCTCGACGGCTACCGGAACGGCCGCATCAGCTACATCCGTATCGTCTCCCGCAAGGAGAGCTGATCCGATGCCGACCACGCAGCCGGCGGTTCCCGCCGTCGTCCAGCGAGCCCGCGCCTTCGTCCGCCCGGCTCTCGCCCAGGCAGTCGCGCGCTTCCCCTCCGGCCTGGAGCGTGTCGCCGGGTACTACTTCGGCTGGTGGGACGCCGACGGCAGTCCTGTCGCCGGTCGTGGCAGCCGGTCCCTTCAGGCGTGCATGGCCATGCTCGCGGCCGAGGCCGTCGGCGCCGACGCCGAGCTGGCGTTGCCCGGCGCGGTGGCTGTGGAGTTGATCCACAACTTCTCTCTGCTGCACGACGACATCATCGACGGCGACGACATCCGTCGCGGTCGGCCGACGGCCTGGGTCGTGTACGGCACCGGCTCGTCGCTGCTGTCCGGTGACGCGCTGTGGGCCGCGGCCGTCGACGGTCTGCTGGCCGTCGACGGTCCGGCGGGGCCTGTGGCAGCCAGAGAACTCAACAATGCCCTCACATGCATGATCCACGCCGCCGCCCGGGAATCCGACTTCGACAGCGGCCCGGTAGCCGCTCTCTCGATCGACGACTACCTGTACGTCTGTGAGGGCAAAGGAGGCGCGCTCCTGGGTTCCGCGGCTGTGATCGGCACCGTCCTGGCGGGAGCTCCCGCCGCTCAGGCGGAGGTGCTGAGGGAAGCAGCCCACAAGGTGGGCAGGGCCTGGCAGGCCACGAACGACCTGGAGAACATCTGGGGCGACACGGCCCTGGTCGGCAAGCCCGGATTCCAGGACCTCCGAAGCCGCAAGCGCACTCTCCCCGTCATCGCGGCCCTCCAGAGCGGGCATCCCGCCGCCGACGAACTGGCCTGCCTCCTCAAGGGCGACCTGGACGACAACGCCCTGGACCGGGCGGCCCATCTCATCGACGCCGCTGGTGGGCGCGCCTACACCCGGGAGGTGGCCCGTACACATCTCGCACAGGCGATGAACCTGCTGGACACCCTTGCGCTGCCACCCGCCGTCCACGAAGACCTGATCGATCTCCTTGACTTCGCCGTCACCCGTCGCCCACGGACCCGCAGACCCCTGACGAAGTCCGCCAGGGCCTAGCGGGAGCCGCGGCCAAATCGGCTCCCCGAGGCTTGTCCCGCGGCCGTGATCACATCAGCCACGACGCGATCACGGCATCGCGCCGGCCGGGGCATCACCCTCAAACACCGGGAGAGACAGCCCTTAGGTGGCGAGACCAGCGAGACGGAGAAGGAGCGGCTTCACTTCGGTGGCCGCGAGGTGGTCGCCGAATGCGTCGGGGAGCGAGCAGATGATGAGTGGGCCCTCGTCGTCACTGAGGGGGAGACGGCCGTGGCTGCCGCGGACGGGTGACGGGTCCAGCGGCACGACCGCCATGCGGTAGCGCAGGCCGAGTTTCTTTCGGGCCAGTGCCGTTGCCGCCTTCACCTTCACATGGGGGTCGAGGGGGTCCATGAAGAGTTCGGCCGGGTCGTAGCCGGGTTTGCGGTGGATGTCGACGAGTGGTGCGAAGTCGGGGGCGTGGGCGTCGTCGAGCCAGTAGTAGTACGTGAACCAGGCGTTGGGCTCGGCGACGGCCACGAGTTCGCCGGAGCGGGGGTGGTCGAGACCGTTCTTCTTCTTGCCGTCGTCGTCGAGGAGTCGCTCGATGCCGGGCAGACCGTCCAGTGCCGCTCTGGTGGCTGCCAGGTCCTCGGGGCGCCGCACGTAGACATGGGCGATCTGGTGGTCGGCGACCGCGAAGGCACGGGATGCCATGGGGTCGAGGTACTCCATGCCGTCCTGGATGTGCACCTCGAGGAGCCCGGCGCGTCTCAGGGCGCGGTTGATGTCAACGGGGTGGTCCACGTGTGTGATGCCGTACTCGGAGAGCGCGACGACGGTACGGCCCTCGGCCTTCGCGTCGTCGAGCAGAGGCGCCATGGCGCTGTCCAGGTCGGCGGCGGCCTTCAGCGAGCGTGGGTCGTCGGGGCCGAAGCGCTGCAGGTCGTAGTCGAGGTGGGGGAGATAGCAGAGGGTGAGATCGGGGCGTCGGGTGCGGTTGATGTGGCGGGTGGCCTCGATGATCCACCGGCTGGAGGCCAGGCCGGCGCCGGGACCCCAGTACTGGAAGAGGGGGAAGGTGCCGAATCTCTCGGTGAGTTCGTCGTGAAGGTCCGCGGGACGGGTGTAGCAGTCCGGCTCTTTGCGGCCGTCGGCGTAGTAGACGGGCCGAGGGGTGACGGTGATGTCGGTGTCCGCGCCCATGGCATACCACCAGCAGATGTTGGCGACGGTGTAGCCGGGGTGCGCCCGCCGGGCGGCGTCCCACACCTTGTCGCCGCCGACCAGGCCGTTGTGCTGTCGCCACAGGAGGACGTCACCGAGCTCGCGGAAATACCAGCCGTTGCCCACGACGCCGTGTTCGGAGGGCGGGAGGCCGGTCAGGAAGGTGGACTGGGCGGAGCAGGTGACGGCGGGCAGCACCGTGCCGAGTGGCGTGTGCGAACCGGACCGTGCGAGCGCGTCGAGGTTGGGCATGTGGCCGAGTAGGCGGGGGGTGAGGCCGACGACGTCGAGCAGGAGGAGCGGGGTGGGTTGGGCGCTGGTCCGCTGCGTGGTCACGGAAGCTCCTTCAGACCGAGGTCGGTCAACAGGTCGTGGGCGAGGGTGAGTTCGGCGGCGATGCCGTCGACGAGCTGGGTCGGCGTGCCGGGCCGCAGGTCCGGCGGAAGGGCCTGCCAGGTATAGGTCTCGACCTCCAGGTGGCGGGTGAGCGGATGTGCACCGCCGACGAGCCGGGCCAGGGCGGCCTTCAGTACGGGGAGCGTCGAAGTCAGGGGCAGGGTGGGGGGCGCGTGCAGGGGAATGTGGAAGTGGGCGCGCCAGCTGGAGCCGGCAGGCAGCGCGGCACCGTCGAGGGCTTCACCGAGGTCGTCGGTGCCCCGCACACCGGTCACGGTGGTGGTGCGGGTCTGATGCAGAAAGCGCGGCTCGTCGAAGGCGGCGAGCCGATCACGGACCTCAGGCAGGTGCGGGTGCTCGGCGTGCAGCGCCGCCGACAGTTGGGACTTGACGATGGGGATGCCCGCTCGGTCGAGTGCGTCGATGGCGTTGTGCGGCTCTTCGAACGAGGTGGCGAGGTGGCAGGTGTCGACACAGATGCCGATGCGGTCGTGGGCGATCGCGTTCAACGGTGCGATGGCGTCTCCGGTGGTCTCGATGACGCAGCCCGGCTCCGGCTCCAGGCCGAGACGAATGGAACGGCCCGTTCGGTCGGCGAGGGTGTCGAGGGTGTCGCCCAGCGCACGCAGGGCGACATGGGCCGACCTCGCGCTGTGACGGTCGGCGGTGTGCCAGGCGAGCGGCAGGGTCGAGATGCTGCCCTCGGTCACGTCGTCGGGGAGGAGCCGCGTGAGGACGAGGGCCAGGGCGGCGGTGTACTCGAGACGTTCGGGATCCGCCCAGTCCGGCTTGTAGACGCGGTACTTGACTTGTTCGTCGCCGAACCCCTCGTATGGAAAGCCGTTGAGGCTGACGACTTCAAGACCACGGCGGTCGAGTTCGGTGCGCAGGCCGCGCAGGGCGGAGGGTGTGTCCGCGAGGACGTGAGCGGCGTCGCCGGCCAGCCACAGGCCGATGCCGAGACGGTCGCGGCCGAGACGGTGACGCACGGGTTCGCAGTAGTCGCGAAGCTGCGCGAGGATGCCGTCGAGGGTCTCGGCCGGGTGGACGTTGGTGCAGTACGCGAGGTGGATGGTGGAACCGTCGGGATGGCGGAAGCGCATGTCACTCTCCGCCGCGGAGGACGGAGTTGCCCTCGTGTGTGGCACCGGTCGCGGGAGGCTTCAGGTCGAGGCGTCCGCTGAGCCCGTAGAAGGCGACGGGGTTGCGCCAGAGAACCTGGTCGACTTCATCCTCGCTGAATCCCTCGGCGAGCATCAGGTCCGCGACCTTGCGGGTCTTGAGCGGGTCGCTACGGCCCCAGTCCGCCGCGGAGTTCACCAGGACACGCTCGGTCCCGTATCGGCGCAGGAGCACGACCATCCGCTTCTCGTCCATCTTGGTGTCCGGATAGACGGAGAAGCCGAGCCAGCATCCGCCGGCTCTGGCTGCCTCGACGGTGGTTTCGTTCAGGTGGTCGACGACCACGCGTTCTGGCGGCAGCGAGGACTCCCGTACGACATCGAGCGTGCGGCGCAGACCGGCTAGTTTGTCGCGATGAGGCGTGTGCACCAGCGCCGGCAGCCCGTGATCGGCGGCGAGCTGGAGCTGGGTGGCCAGGGCGGTGTCCTCGGCGGGGGTCATCGAGTCGTAGCCGATTTCGCCGACCGCCACGACCCGGTCCTTGACGAGGTACCGGGGCAACTCGTCGAGGACGGGCACGCAGCGGGGGTCGTTGGCCTCCTTGGGGTTGAGGGCGAGGGTGCAGTGATGCGCGATGCCGTGCTGGGCGGCGCGGAACGGCTCCCAGCCCAGCAGTGAGTCGAAGTAGTCGACGAACGAGCCGACGGAGGTACGTGCCTGCCCCTGCCAGAAAGAGGGCTCGACGACGGCGCGGACACCCGCGGCGTACATGGCCTCGTAGTCGTCCGTGGTCCTTGATGTCATGTGGATGTGCGGGTCGAAGATGCGCATCAGGATTCCTTGACGTGGGGCCCGGCCGTGGTTCGGGTCAGGCCGAGGACTCGGTACAGCCCCTCGGGCACGGGACGGCCCGCGGCACCGCGTTCTGCGGCGTAGTCGTGGAGCATGCGGGCGAGTTCACCGTCGCCGTGGGCCCGCCGCGGCAGGTCGGCGATGCTGTCGACGGGCACGCCGGTGAACAGGCACTTCAACAGGGCGTGCCGCCACAGGTGTGGCGCGAGGTGGCGGGCCGAGTACGGGCCGACGGCGGCGGTCAGAAGACGGGAATCGTTGGAGCGCAAAGCGTCCTCGACGAGCGTGACGGCCTCGGGGCCCGGTACGAGATGGGCAAGGGCGTGCAGGACGGCACGGCGCTCATCGACTGTGCCCTGGCGGTACACGCGGGTGAGTACGGCGGTGTCGGCGCGGGCCGTGACGAGGATGAGGACGCGAACGGCGTCGCCGTGGGCGCTCCCGCAGCGGCGTGAGGCCTCGGCGAGGCGTACCTCCCATGCGGGGACGCGCCCCGGCGCGACCGGGCCGGCGACCGCTTCGTCGAGGGCCCGATCCAGCCAGGCACTGGCTGCCTCGGGCAGGCTCGCGCGCAGCCTGTCCCGCAGTTCGCCCACGAAGGCGGGGGCGGACACGTCGGCGGCACAAGAGCCGGAGGCGGCAGGTGAACGCGTCATACGGAGCTCTCCTCCCGGCCGGCCGACGGCACTCGGTGGGCTCCGTGCGACGGGGCAGAGGCCGCCGCCTCGGCTCTTCGGAGAAACGGCAGTGAGAGTTCCGCGAAGTGAGGCCCGGCATGGGAGTGTCGGGGCAGCTCGACGACGCTCAGTCCCCGGTAGTCGGTGGCGGCCAGGGCCGCGAGGACGGCTGAGAAGTCGATGTCGCCTTCCCCGAAGGGGAGGTGCTCGTGGACGCCACGACGCATGTCCTCGATCTGGACGTGCCGCAGCCAGGGGGCGGCCGCGCGCACGCACTCGGCGGGTGGGAGGGGCTCAAGACACTGGCAGTGGCCGATGTCCAGGGTGAGACCGAGCTCGGCGGGGTCACCGAGTGCGCCGCGGAGACGGTGGAAGTCGCTGAGCGTGGCGAGGAGGTGCCCGGGCTCGGGCTCGACGGCGAGGGGGACACCCGCGGCGGCGGCGTCATCGAGGAGAGGGGCCAGAGCGTCGGCCAACCGGCGCCACGCCGTGTCCTCGTCCGTTCCGACCGGCTGGATCCCGCTGAAGCAGTGCACCGCGTGGGCGCCGAGTTCGGCCGCGATCCGGATCGCCCGGGACAGCAGCCCCACACGACGCGCGCGCTCCTCCGGGTCGGGGGACAAGAGGGACGGACCGTGTTTACGGCGTGGGTCGAGCACATAGCGGGCGCCCGTCTCCACCGCGACTTCCAGGCCGAGTGCGTTCAGCCGGCGGGAGACCCTACGGGTGCGGGCCGCGAGATCGGGGGCCAGCGGGTCGAGATGCATGTGGTCGAGGGTCAGCCCGACCCCGTCGTAACCAAGGTCGGCAAGCAGGTTCAGGGCGTCGTCCAGGCGCAGGTCGGTCAGGCCGTTGGTGCCGTAGCCGAAGCGCAGTGTGCCGGGGACCGTCGGCGCGGTCGCCCTGGTGACCTGCGAGAGCGCTCCGCCCGGGGTCATGTCACGCTCACCTTCCTCATGTACCTCGCCGCGACGGGAGCGAGGAAGGCGGTCAGCAGACCGGTGGTCACGGCACCGGAGCGCGCCGCGAGCGCCGCCTGGAGCGGGATCGTGGCATGGATGCCCCTCCCGACGGCGCGCTGGATGAGTGAGGAGGAGGGGTTGAGAGCGGCGTGAGCGTAGGGCCGGGCGGCGGCCGCGGCGTAGGCGGCGGCGAATGCGGCTCGTACGGCGCCGTGCGGCGAGCCGGTGAGCCATCCGGCCGTCGCGGTCGCCCCGGTGAAGGCTCCGGAGCCTGTCTCCGCTTCGGCGGCGGGGCGGCGCGGGGACGCAGGGCGGCGGGAGAGCAGGCCGGTCAGCATGGCCGCCGTGCCCAGAGCCGCCGAGGCGGGCAGCGCGGAGCCGCCTCTCGTCTCCTCGCGGGACAGCGCCGCCACAGCCAGCGTATGGCTACCCAGCAGAACGGCCGGCGCGGCCGCCGGGCGGATCCGTCCCCCGGTGGCCGCGGCCCCCATGAGAAGGTCCAGGCTCCGGGCGGCCGCAGTGGCCACCGGGCCCAGCACACCGTCCTTCAGGACCAGGTCGTACGCCCAGACGGTGACCGCGAGGGAGGTCGCGAGGGCGAATGCCGGACGCCCCGCACGCCACGCCAGGGCGAGGCCGGCCACCGTGAGAGCGCAGGCCGCCACCAGCGCGTCGTCCGGTCGGATACGTCCGGAGGGAATCGGGCGGTGCGGGCGCTCAACGGCATCCTCGACCCGATCGGCCCAGCCGTTGAGAGCCATGGCGGCCTCGTACAGGCACAAGGAGCAGCCGACGGCCAGCATGGTCCGGGAGTTGGGGCGACCAGCCACCACGGCGGCGCCGGCCAGCGCGTCCCCGGGCACCGTGAGTACGGCCGGCAGGCGAAGCAGCTCGGCCCAGTCCCCAAGGGTCGCCACGCGCTCCGCGCGGCCCGGACCCGCCTGAGCCCGCGTACGACCCCGGTCGTCCGTCGGCACGCCGAGGATCCGGTTGCGCGGCTCCCGCGAGCCCCGTCCCCCTCCCCGTTGCCCCGCACCGGCTTCTTCACGCCGGGCCGCGGTCGACCCCGCCGTCCGATGCTCCGCCCCGTCCCACAGGCCCGAAAGCCCTGTACGTCCCGCCACCCGCGAACGCTCGGCCGGCCTTCTTCGCCTCATCACCCATCACCCGACCGAGGAGCGTGAGACCTCAGCCGCTCGGCGAGTCCGGCGAGTTCCAGGTACTGCTCCTGGAGTCCTGACGGCCCGTCTCCGACCGGATCCTTGAAGTAGAAGCCCGCCTCGCGCAGCGGTCCGGACATTCCCGCCTCGTGAGCGCGGGCGACAATCCGGACCAGATCCAGGACCAGCGGTGCGGCGAGAGCCGAGTCGCATCCCTGCCAGATGGTCTGCAACACCATGCGCGCTCCGAGGAAGCCGTCGAAGGCGACATGGTCCCAGGCGGTCTTCCACTCGCCGAGGGCCGGCACATTGTCGATGTGCACCTCGCCCTCCGGAGCCGTGCCGAGAGTGTCGGCGAGGACCCGCTCCTTGCCCGCGTACTTGGCGGACGCGGCGCCGGGGTCCGCCAGGGAGGCGCCGTCGCCGCCGCCCAGCAGGTTGCTTCCCGACCAGGCCCGTACCGCGAGCGCGCGCTGCGCGAACATGGGGCCCAGCACGGAGCGCAGCAGTGTCTGGCCGGTCTTGCCGTCGCGCCCTGCGTACGGCAGCCCGCTCGCTGCCGCCGGCCGCGCCAGGGCAGGATGGTGAAGGCCCGTCGAGGAGGTGAAGTTGACGTACGGGCAACCCGCGCGCAATGCCGCCGCCGCATACAGAGAACTCGCGGGGAGGGTGTCGCCGAGGGTCGGAGGTTCGGCCGACGCCACGTTCAGTACGACAGCGCGCGCCAGCCCTCGGCGGCGTACGAATTCCTGGATGTCAGCGGCGAAGGCACTGATCAACTGTTCCTCGTCCCGTGTGTCACCACGCAGGGGACCACCTGGTCTGATTTCCTCGTCCGCCGCGGCCAGTTCGGTCCCGACTGCGTTCACGACGTCGTGATTCAGGACTCCCTCGGCCGTCAGCATCTCAGCCCGCTTGGGCAAGGGGCCGTCCGCGGTGTCGTGACCGCCGAAGACGAGGGACGAAAGCGCGGGCAGTCCCGCGTCGGCAAAGACAGACGTCTCGGTCACCAAGCCTGTGGGCGGATACAGGCCGGTGGCAATGGCAGCACACCCAGCGACCGAGGTCGTGGCGACGGAGCCGCGTGCTCCGATCAGCCAGACCCCGACCGGACGGTGAGACATGGACGCATGCACGACTGGCCTCCTTGCACGACTTGGCGGAGTTGAGTATTTCGCGAAGTCAAAAGCCCTGATTCATATCATTCCGAGAGATTGACAAGCGTTACGCTAACGCCTGAACACGCATGACGCAGGGGCTGTGTCGGTTGCCCCGGAGTAACGGATCGCCAGGCAATCCACGCTGCCTCATGGGCCGAGGTCGCTGGAAGTCGACGTACCTGGCGGCGAAGAGTGCTATCTGACCTGCGAAAACCATATCGCTGTGGGCGGATGCGGCGTGATGACAAGAGCACTCTTCCGGCGGTCGTCAGTACAGGGGTAGGGCTGTCGGCCGTCCGGTCGATCCGGCTCAGTACTCCATCCAGGGAAACTCCTGAACGAAAAAGGATCGCGAACGCTGAAATCGGATGAGAATACTCATACTGAAAATCAGCACACTCGAAGACCCCAAATGACTAACGAGTTCTCATCAACCGTGTCTGCCTGAAACCGATGAGCAGCGAAGGAGTGCCGCGTACATGTTCACGAAGCGAGCAGCTGGATGCGTAGCCGGCTTGGCAGTTACGGTACTTGGACTGGTGGCAGCCGCATCGCCGCCGGCCGTGTCGACGACCGGGGGCTCCAGCGAGCGGATCATCAAGCTCACCCTGACCGAAACCGACGGGACGCACCCCGATGCCATTCCTGGCTCGACATGGGTCGAGTTCGGGACTTCGTCCCTGACCAAGTCTGGTGCGCCCTACGGAACATGGGGCTATCAAGGCGTGGTTCTGGCCGTGCACGGGGACGCTCTGGAGGAGCAGGTCGTGGCGACCTTCCACACACCGGAAGGCCAGATCACCACTCAGATCCTCGACCAGGATCTCGAGCCACGGGATCCGCAGAACACGCAGACAAGCGCGATCACGGGCGGAACGGGTCGCTTCAGCAGGGCAACCGGCTACATCGAGGCACGTGATGACGGTAAGCACGTGGTCCTTCACGTGTTCGAGCGCTGACGCCCACTCTTCAGCGGTCGTGGGCTCAGCGCTCCAACCACGTCATGATCTCGGCGCCGCCCGTCCGCCGACGGGCGGCGCCCACCACTCCCGACCCCGGCCATACAGGGCGACGTCAACCTGACGGCGCAGAAGCTGCTTTGGCCGGGTGAGCCGGGTGTTGATCCCGCCGTTCCCCGCGCCTACCTGCCGTCCGGCTCGGCCGCGGGCGGTGGCGTCGTGCTGTCCGTGAAGCGCCGGGCTCGGATGATGCCCCACCCCACCAGTGCCGCGGCCAGGACCGTGAGCACGAGGCCGGCGCGGGTGACCGCCTCGCGGAACTCCGTGGTCTGGGACGTGCTCCAGCTCGACGCGGCGATGTCACCGGTGAAGAGCGTCGCGAGGATGGTCCCGCTGACAGCGATGCCGATTCCGGTGGTGACCTCGCCGGCGGTGTCCACCAGCGCCGCACCTACGGTGGTGCGGTTGCTCGGGAGGCCACGCATCACGTTGGTCCCGGCGACGACACCTACGACCCGCATACCGGCGGCGACGAGCACGAGCGCGAGGGCGACCCACACGTACCCGAAGCGGCCCAGCAGCCCGTAGACGGCCAGCCCGCACACGACGGATGCGGCGCTGAGCCAGGCGGCCCTGTCGAGACCGACGCGTGTGACCAGCGGACCGATGAGAGCACCGCCCGCGATGAGCACGACGACCTGCGGCAACATTCCCACAGCCGCTTGGGCGGGCGTCCAGCCCCAGTCGAGCTGGAGCTGCAGCGTCACGAGGTAGCCGAGGCCGGCGGTGGCAAGACCCGCGGCCGCCTTGAACGCCAGGCCGCTCGACACGAGCGGACGGGCGAGGAGCCTGAGATCGAGCAGTGGATGGTCGGCGGATCGCTCGCGGACGACGAACAGCACGGCCATCACGACGGCCGCCGCAGCGGTCAGCCACGGCAGCGGAGATGCGGTGCCCGCGTCGACGAACAGTGTCGGTGCGACCAGCGTGAGCACGATCGTGGCCGTGCCGAGCAGGGCACCCTCGCCGTCGATCGGGTCGAGGTGCAGCTCGTGCGCCTTGTCGGCGGGGATGCCGCGTCGAATGCCGATGAACGCGAGTGCGGCGATCGGCACGT
Organism: Streptomyces sp. NPDC086787; assembly: GCF_044745865.1. Lineage (NCBI taxonomy): Bacteria > Bacillati > Actinomycetota > Actinomycetes > Kitasatosporales > Streptomycetaceae > Streptomyces > Streptomyces sp. NPDC086787. Next base: position 272,803 of record NZ_JBIVBC010000010.1, read on the forward strand.
TCACCAGCAGCAACGCCTGCCACGGAGCGAACGCGAGCACGAAGCCACCTGTCGTGGGCCCGATCGCGAGTCCGACCAGGCCCACGGTCGAGATCAGCGTCGTCGCACGGACACGGAGCCCGTCTTCGTCGAACAGACGGAATGCCAGAGCGAGGGAGCCCGGCGTCGTCATCGCGGCCGCCACGCCCATCGCCGCCCGGATCGCGATGAGTTGCTCCGGCGTTGTGACGAACACCGTTGCCAGGCTTGCCGCGCCCAGCAGCACCAGCCCTGTGAGCATGACCCTGCGGCGGCCGACCCGGTCGGCCAGGGCGCCGAAGGCCGGCATCAGGCCGCCGAACACGACGGCGTACACGCCCGTGACCCACTGCAGCGCAGTCGTCGACGCCGACAGTTCACGGCCGATGGTCGGCAGTGCGACGTTGAGGATCGAGTTGTCGAGCATCTCGAACAGAAACACCGCTGACAGCCCTGCGAGGGCTGTCCAGGCTTCACGGAGGGAGCGTGGTGATCGAGAGGCTTCGGTCGGGGCGCCGACATTCTCGGCAGCTCCATTACGGCGGACATGCACTGCGCACTCCTTCGATGTGAAGAAGTGACGGCTCGTCCGATACCGCGTATGCGCGCGTGGACCCTGCTCCGTCAACCTGGTGTTGATGCCCAGCAGCGCACACGCGTTTTTACTTCCAGTGCCCTGAGACTAACACTCGGCCCGGGGGCCGTGGCAGCCGTATGGGTGGGCGGAAGTCAGTTCGCGCAGCCGGTGACGGCGGCGGGGCTGAGGAGGCAGTTGGTGGGGCTGTTCGCGGCGATGGTGGTGCTGACGGGGACGATGACGACCGTGGTCCAGATGCCGCCGGGGGCGGGGGCAGCAGGGGCCTTGTTGTTCTGGACGGAGGCGTTGGTGAGACTGACGGTGGCGCCGTTGTTGTAGATACCGCCGGCGACGGAGCCGGTGCCGGACACGGTGTTGCGGTCGATGAGGGAGCCGTTCACGTTGACGGTGGAGGGTCCCATGGCGGTGTCGGAGTACAGCCCCCCGCCCAGGGAGTTCGCGCCTGCGGCGACGTTTCCGGTGATCTGGCTGCCGTTGGTGACGTTCGCCGTGCCTCCCACCACCGCGAGGCCGCCACCCAGACTGCTCACGTTGACCATCCGGTTGCCGGTGATCTTGGTGTTGTCCAGGGTGAGGGAGGGCGATGCGCTCGCGATGCCGCCGCCTCTGGGGATCGCACCGGGTGCGTTGACCCCGTTCACGAGGTTGCCGGAGATCGTGGAGTCGGTGATCGAGGCCGGAAGCGTGACCGAGAGGCCGCCGCCGCCGAAATTGCTGACGCTGTTGCCGGAGATGACGCTGCCGCCATCGATCATGAGGTTGCCGACACCCCCGGTGGCAAGGATGCCCCCGGCGGCGAAGTGCGAGGTGTTGTTGCTGATGGTGCTGCCGCTGATGTTGATGTTGCCGCCGTTGAGGGTGGCCACACCGCCGCCCACGGCCGTGGCCCTGTTCCCGGAGACGGTCACCGAGGTGAGGGTCGTGGAGCCGACGGCACCGGTTTCGCTGTCAACGCCGCCACCGATCTGGGCGCGATTGTCGCGGACGGAGCCTCCGGTCAGGGAGGTGATCGTGTCGGTTTCGCCGAGGACGGCTCCGCCGGCTCCTTCCCCCGCGGCGTTGCCGAGAAAGGAGACGTCGGTCGTGGTGAGCGTGCTGCCCGCACCTGTGACACGGACCCCGCCACCGCCGTTGCCGGAGGCGCGGCCGTTCATGACGGTGAGGTTGTCCGCAGTGAGCTGTCCGCCGACAGCGACCTCGAGGAGGCGGAAGTCGGTTGCGGCAGTCGTGGAGCGCAGCAGCGTGGCGTTGTTCCCGTGGATGGTGATGCCGGCGGGAAGAGTGATCTGCGGGATGGCGTCGCCGTTCGCGTCGCCGACACCGAACTCGTAGACGCAGTACGAGGCGAGACTGAGTACCGGGTCGCCGCCGGTGTTGGCCGCGGCAACCTTTGCGATCAGGTCACCGGGGTCGCAGGCCACGCCGACATCCGCCGCATGCACCTGGGCGGACGCCGTCGCGGGGAGCAGCAGAGCACCGGTCGTGACGAGGACGGCGAGGCGGGCGTGTGTCATGCGCGATCCTTCGGGGGCTCATCGCTCTCCAGAGGAGAATGAGTGGTGGCGACAGCCGTTCCCGAACCGGGGGAACGCGGGAGTGAAACGTAGCCTGCCGCGAGCCGCCACACGCCAGGACGCCCCTCAGGAGTCTTGTGCCGCATACGGTGACTTCGGATGCCGGACCTCCCACCACGGTTGGCGGCGCTCGTCCCAGACTTCCGCCTGCTGCTGTCGGTCACGGGCCCAGCTCTGCTCCTCCTGGACCTGACACTGTCGGGGGATCTCCGGCGCGGGCCGTTCTGGAAGGCCACTCCAGCCGAACCGATGGTGGTCAGCACCTTGAGAACGGTCCCCTCAGCCCGTGGGCCGAGTCGAGTGGCGATGCGCCAGGACCGGGGCGGGGGACATGCCGGCTCGCCGCAGGCTTCAACTGTCGATGCCCAGAACCCGCACCAAGGTCTCAACGGCGACCACGGCCTCCGGGGCGGCTTGTGACTGGTAGATGGATGCCACCGGCCCAACGCGCATGCCCGGGCGGCCAGTAGCAGTTCCTCCTCAACAGGAGGCACCCATGGCGGTCGGTGGCCGAAGGATTACGTGGCCGACCGGCCCGCTCGGGCGTCCTCTGTGCGCAGCTTGTGGGCTCGCTCGGCCGGGTCGTAGTTCGGACCGACGCCCTCGATCAGCACCAGGTCGCCCTCCACATGGTCGGTACGCAAACTCAGGATGGCCCGGTAGGCGGGGGAGTCGTACCAGGCACGGGCTTCGGTCAGGCTGGGGAACTCGATCAGCACCATGCTGCCGGGCCACGTACCCTCTACGACTTCGACCGGCGGACCGTGGATGACGAAGCGGCCGGCGAACGGGTCGAGGGTTGCCTGGATGCGCTCCAGGTACTCGATGATGTCGGAGTGATTCCGACGGCTGCGGAGATGAGCGAAGCCGTAAGCGGGCACCGTGGGGCCTCCTTTCGTTCCGGTCGTGCCGGGGGTGTGAGCGATGCCCAGAACGTAGCCGTGGGTGGTTGGGCAGCGCGATTACCTCGGGGGTAATTGCCGGGCGCCACATGGAGGACTTGCATCCAGGCGATGTATCCGTCGGGTCGGATCAGTACGGCGTCCATGTCGTTACGAAGGAGAGATCCACCAACATCTCGACGTCGAACCCCGCTTCAACCGACTCAAGCAGTTCCGCGCCGTAGCCACCGGCTGCCCGAGGTGTCCACGTACGACACCGGAGGTATAAAGGACGCAGATCCGGCCGTACCTGGCAGGCGGCGGACCGGGCCGAACCATCACGTCGCGGGAGTCACATGGACACCATGCTTGCCGGGCGTCTCCATCTCGCGTCGGGGACGTTCGCGGTCGAGGAGGTCCCGGTTCCCCGCCCCGGACCGGGCGAAGTGCTGGTGAAGGTCGAAGCGGCCGGAGTGTGCCTGTCCGACGTGCACCTGATCGACGGGAGCCTCAGGCCGCGGTCTCACCCGGACGGCGTCATCACCCTCGGACACGAAGTGTCGGGGGTGATCCACACTCCCGGACCAGACCTCACCGGCTCCTGGTCGCCGGGCACACGCGTGGCCCTGCAGGCCGGTCAGAGCTGCGGTGAATGCGACGCCTGCCGCAAGCGCCGCCCCGGGTGCCTGGCGCCGCGCACCCGCGGGGTGGACTACGACGGCGGGTGGGCGGAATTTGCCCTGGCACGGGAGGACACCCTCTGCCGGATCCCGGACCATCTGCCGTTCGAGCAGGCCGCCATCATCCCCGACGCGGTCTCCACCCCCTACGCCGCCGTCGTGGCCACGGCCCAGGTGCGCCCCGCCGACGCGGTGGCCGTGTGGGGTGCGGGTGGCCTCGGAGCGCACGGCATCATGGTGGCCAGGCTGGCAGGTGCCGCACCGGTCATCGCGGTGGATCCGCTGCCCGAGGCACGGCGACGTGCCGAGCGCCTGGGAGCGGATCTCGCCCTCGATCCGAGCGATGAGGGATTCGTCGAGGCGATGTGGGCGGCCACCGAGGGACGTGGACTGCGGTTCGCCTTCGACTTCGCGGGTGTGCCGGCGGTACGGGAGCAGGCCGCGCTCTGTCTGGGGCCGGGTGGAACACTGGTGCTGGTCGGGATCACCCGACAGCCACTCGTCCTCAGCGACGGCCGGCGGTTCGGCTTCCTGGGCAACCAGATCCGCGGTCACTACGGCTCCGAGCCGGAACATGTGGAGCAGCTCATCCGACTCGTCTCCACGGGCCGACTGAACCTGTCCGGCTCCGTCAGCGACCGGCTGCCCCTCGCCGACGCCAAGGAGGCGGTCGCCCGGCTGGAACATAAGACGGGCAACCCGATCCGTATCGTCCTCGTCCCTTGAGGCTGTCGCCGTAGGGATCCACCCAGCGACGTGACATGAGCAGCCTCGCCGCAGGAACAAGCCCCGTCAGGGCTTTTCAGGCTTGCGGGCCAGCAGGCAGGCATGCGGTCTGATCACCCGTCCGTTGCACTGTTCCCGTCGCGTTGTCGCCTGGGACCGGGAAGATGCGCGACGGCGGGAACGAAATGGTGAAGCACCGGTGGAAACCCTGTGGAAGTAGTGACGGTGGGGGCACCTATGCTGCTCTGGACGATCACGCGGAGAGCGGGGGAACGCGGCATGTTTGAAAGACTGTTCGGTAGGGGTGCGGAGAGACCGGAGGCGGATCCGTACGCCCTTCCCGTCCCGCGTAGGCCGAAGAACGGGACATACACGCTGCGCGCGCTCGGAGACACACGGGTGCTCGCGCTGGTGGAGGCCGCCACCGAGGGTGACTGGGCGGCGGTCAAGGCGGCGCTGGCTCCCTTCGATCTCGGTCGCGACCACCAGGTCCTCGGTGAGCTGGCCGACCTCGACGGCGTGCAGGACTGGATAGGCCGGGCCGTCGAGGAGGACAAGGAGCACCGGGCGACGGCTCTGCTGATATCCGGGGCGCGCCACATCAACTGGGGCTGGGAGGCGCGCACCAGCGACCGTGCGGTGAACGTCACGCCCGAGCAGTGGCGGGTCTTCCACGAGCGACTCTGCATCGCCGAGGAGCAGCTGCTCGAAGCCGCCGAGCTGCGGCCCGAATGGATCACGCCCTGGCGCCGCCTCCTCACCTCCGGCCGCGGCATGTCGCTTGCCCCCGCCGTCAGTGAGGCCCGGCTCGCCGCCGCCCTGCGCCGCGACCCGCTGGACCTGGAGACCCACATCGGGTGGGTGTCTCAACTTCAGCCCCGTTGGGGCGGCGAGCCCGGTGAGGCCCTGGCGTACGCCCGGAAGGCGTTCGCCGGCGCGCCCGAGGGCCATCGCCTCGGCTGTGTGATCGCCATGGCGCACATCGAGGACTGGGTCGAGTCCGACCGTAAGGACTGCCTCAGAAGCCCCGAGATCCAGGACGAGTTGGTGGAAGCGGCCGAGCGCAGCATCCTCCACCCCGCCTACGTGCGTCGCCCGGGCTGGCAGCAGGACTTCAACATGTTCGCCATGGCCTTGTCCCTGGCCGTCGTGAGCACCGCGACGCCGCGCGTCTTCCGCGAGCTGCAAGGCGCCTACACCCCATGGCCCTGGGAGTACATGGCGCGGCCGGAAGAGATGTACGCCCGCGCCCGGCGCAACGCCTGAACCCGTCGCCCCGCCACCCCACCCGCCGCTCGTCGCCCACCTCACCCCGGACTGCCCGATGACTCTGCCCGACACCTCTTCGACCCCGGCCGGCTCCGACCGCACCTTCCAGGTGGATCTGCGCGGCCTCGTCGATCTCCTCTCCCACCATCTCTACTCCAGCCCCCGCGTCTACCTGCGCGAACTCCTGCAGAACGCGGTGGACGCGCTGACCGCGCGGCACACCCTCCAACCGGGCGCCCCCGCCGACGCGTTCGGTATCCGCCTGTACGCCGACGGCTCGGTCGTACGAGTGGAGGACGACGGCGTCGGTCTCACGGAGGCCGACGTGCACGCCTTCCTCGCCACGATCGGCCGCAGCAGCAAGCGTGCCGAGGGGATCGCCGATCAACGCGCCGACTTCATCGGCCAGTTCGGCATCGGCCTGCTCTCCTGCTTCCTGGTCGCGGACGAGATCCATGTCGTGAGCCGCTCCGCCCGCACCCCGAATGGCCCCGCCGTCGAGTGGCGGGGACGCGGAGACGGCAGCTACTCCGTCCGCACCCTGCCCGCCTCCGCCCGCCCGCGCCCCGGCACCACCGTCACGCTGACTCCGCGCGCCGACGCGGACGAGTGGACCCGGCCGGCGCAGGTGCACGCGCTGGCCCGACACTTCGGCTCCCTGCTGCGCCATCCGGTGACCTTCACCGACGGCACGGGCGGCCCGGGCGCAGCCGTCAACCCCGAGCCCGCGCCCTGGGCGCGTACGTACCCGACGCCGGGAGCACGCTCCCGTGCGCTGGCCGCGTACGGCGAGGAGATCTTCGGATTCACGCCCCTGGACACCATCGAGCTGGACCTGCCGGCCGTGGGCCTGAAGGGCATCGCGTGCGTGCTCCCCGAGGCCGTGCCGGCCGGGCGCCGCCACGGCCATCGCGTGCACGTCAAGGGCATGCTGCTGTCCGAGCAGGCCGAGGAGATCCTGCCCGAGTGGGCGTTCTTCGTCCGCTGCGTACTCGACGCGGAGAGCCTGCGCCCGACTGCCTCCCGCGAGTCCCTGTACGAGGACGACACCCTCGCCGCGGTCCGCGACGCCCTCGCCGAGCGGTTGCGCGCGTGGATGGCCCGGACCGCCGCCAGCGACCCGGACCTCCTCGGCCGCTTCCTCCAGGCCCACCACCTGGCCGTGAAGTCGCTGGCCGTGCACGACGACGAGATCCTGCGGATGCTGCTGCCGTGGCTGCCCTTCGAGACCACCGACGGACACGCCACGCTGGACGAGTTCGCGCGCACCCACCGCACCGTGCTCGTCACATCCAGCGTGGAGGAGTTCCGGCAGGTCGCCGCGATCGCCTCGGCCGCCGGGCTCGGCGTCGTCAACGGCGGCTACACCTACGACCGTGAACTGGTCCACCGGCTGCCGGAGATCAGGCCGGACGTCAGCGTCGCCGACCTCGACCCGGCAACGCTCACCGCCCACCTCGACCCCGTCGACCGCGAGACGGAACTGGCTGCAGCGGCCTACCTCGCCCTGGCCCGCGACGCCCTCGCCGTCTTCGACTGCGACGTCGCGCTGCGCACCTTCAAGCCCGCCTCGGCCCCCGCCCTCCTCCTCGACAGCCGCGAGGCCCGGCACGAGCGCACCCGTTCCCAGCTCGCCCGCGAGCAGCAGGGGGGTGTGTGGGGCGACATCCTCGGCCACCTTCGTCAGGAGGCCCCGCAGGCTCAGTTGATCCTCAACCAGCTCAATCCGCTGGTCCGCGCTGCCGTCACCATCGACGAACCCGAGCTGGCCCGCACCAGTGCCGAAGCCCTCTACGGGCAGGCCGCGATGCTGTCCCGGCGCCCGCTCAGGCCCGCCGAGTCGAGCCTCATCAACCGCTCCTTCCTCGACCTTCTCGCCCACGCCCTCCGCAAGGACCGCTGACGATGACGACCGCACCCCAGACCACCGACGAGCTGTACCAGGCGCTTCGGGAGAACGACCGGCGCCCCTACGGCCGCTCCCGCACGGTCACGGCCGAGGAACTGGTCGACGCCGCCGAGCAGTTCGCCGAGCCCCGCCCGCTCGTCCACGCACTCCTCGAACTCCAGGAGGCGTACACCTACGGCTCCGAGCCCCGGAAGTCACCCGTCGTCTTCGCCCGTGTGCTCACCCTCTTCGACGAGCAGCCCGACGTCTTCGACGAGCGCCTGCGTCGCACGCTGTTCTGGCGGTTCAAGTGGGTGGCCAACGCCCTGCGCGCGCTGCCCGAGGTGCCGTTGGCCAGCCTGCGCCAGTGGCTGGCGGAGATGCGCGACCGGTACGAGAAGGCCGGCCTCGGCCTTCAGCCCTACTACGGACAGGCATACCAGCTCGCCTCCCACGTCGGCGAGGACACCACCCTCGCGTACGAGCTGTGGGCGGCCCGTACCCGCACCAACCTCACCGACTGCGAGGCTTGCGAGATCTGCGAGCGCGCTCGGTACCACCTCGCGACCGGCGACGACGAGCGGGCGCTGCGCACCTGGGAGCCCGTCCTGACCGGGAAGGAGTCCTGCCAGGAAGAACCCGCCCGCTCCACCTCGTACGCGCTGCTTCCCCTGCTGCGCACCGGGCACACCGACCGGGCCCGCGCACTGCACCTCACCGGCTACCGCTCCTGCCGCCGAAACCCCTCGATGTCCGGCGAGATCGGCCGGCACCTGGAGTTCTGCGCGCTGACCGGCAACGAGGCACGTGGGCTTGAACTGCTCGCGGAGAACCGGAGCCTGTTCGACGACGTCGACTCCCCGCTGGACCTGCTCAGCTTCCTCACCGGCGTGGAGGTCCTCCTCCAGCGCGTCGAACACCTCGGCCACGGCGAACTGCCCGCGGCCGGATACGCCGGCCGCACCTGGACGGTGGCCGGCCTGCGCGCCGAGGTGCGTGACCGCGCCCACGACCTCGCCGCCCGCTTCGACGCCCGCAACGGAACCACGGCCCACACCGACCGGCGCAGAGCCCGCCTCGACCGCGCCCCCCTCCTGGGCTCCCTGGAACTGACCCTGCGCACCCGCGGCCTCGACGACGTGACCCCGGCCGCCCCGGCTGCCGCGCCCACCGCCCGCGCGGCCGCCGACGTCCCCGACACGTTGCCCGAACTCATCGCCCGGGCACGAGCATTGGAGGAGCAGGGACATCCGGACGCAGTGGCCTGCTGGGCACGGCTGCGCACGCTGGTCGCCGCCCCCGACTACGCCCACCCCGACGACCCGGCCGTGGGACCACTCGTACAGCTGCGGGCGGACCTGTCGGCCGACGAGGCGGGCAGGGCGGGCGAGAAGGACGAGGTCGGCGCAGCCGCCGCCCTCTACGAGGAGGCCGCGAGTCTGTATGACGAGGCCGGAGCACCGGGTCACGCGGTACTCGCCCGCGCCTGTGCCCTGCTCCCTGCGGGCGGGACCCCCGCGGAGCATGCCGAGGGAGCCGAGGCGAAGGCCGCCGCGCTGACCGCCGCCCACGCCGCCCTCGTACGACTTCACGAGGAGGCGTCCGGGCTCCCCCCGTACCAGGAGGCCCGTCTGCTACGGCTGAGGGCGACCGCGCTCGGCCTGCGGCTGCAGACGTCGGGGAACGAGGAGCACGTCGCGCCGGTCTTCGCCGAAGTGGACCTGCTGCTCGAATTCGCCACCCGGTACGACATCGTCAGCCAGGTCTCCGGCGCCCTCCTGCTGCGGGCCAGTACGTACGCGCTTTCCGGCGACCTGCCCGCAGCGGTCACGGAGATCGACGCCCTCCTGGACCGGCTGAAGGCGCACGGCCCGGCCTGGCACCTGCCCCGCACACTCGGACTGCGCGGCCGGATCCAGCTCGGCCTACGGGACGCGGAGGCCGCGCACGCGGATCTGACCGAGAGCCTGAGACTGGCTGCCGACTGGCCGTCCGCCACTGTCGACACCGCCCGCTTCCACGGAGACCTGGCCGAGGCCGGCATGCATTTGGGCCGCCCCGACGAGGCACTGCGGCACCTCACACGCTCCGCCGAGCTGGAACTGCGCCACGGCAACCGGACCGACGCGTTCTGCACCTACAGCAACGCGGCCCAACTCAGCCTCGACCTGGGCCGCGTCGAGGACTGCATCGCCCTGCTCGACTCCCTCCTGGCCGAACCGGAAGTCGCCGCCGGAGAGCTGGACGACCGGCTCGTGGCACAACTGCGCCTGACCCGCGCACGCGCGCTGCACACGGGGGAGGACCTCAAGGCAGCCACGGCCGAATTCGCCGCCCTCGCGGCCGAGTCGGCCGACTGGCACGACGACCTCGGAAGCCACGCCGTGATCGCCGCGGAGACCGCCGTACTCCTCGCCGAGTCCGGCGAGTTCGGCCCGGCTCGCGAGGCCGCGAACCAGGCGCTCGCCGCGCACGCGCAGGCCCCGCGTTACGAGCAGCTCAGCAACTGCCTGCGCGAACTCGCCCGGCTCCAGGCCCAGCGGCAGGGCTCCGACGGCCTGACCGACGCCCTCGCCCTCCTCGCTGACGCGGGCAGCGTCGCCGACGAGGCCCGCGCCGCGGGTTACGAGGCCCATGGCCGCTCCCTGGACAGCGCCCTCGCCTACGAACACGGACGGGTCAACTCCTACGCCGGTGAGTACGAGACCGCCCTGGCCGCACTGGACAAGTGCCTCGCCCTCCTCGGCGAACCGGGACCCGACGCGGACCACATCGGAGAGTGGGCCGAATGCATCCGTCTCGCGGGTGCTGTGGAGGGCATTTTCCTTGAACGCCCCGCCCCAGCCCTCACCCGCCTCGACGCGGCGGTCTCCAACCTCACCGCCCTCGGCCACACCGAGGAGACCGAGCCGCTGACCTCCCTGGCGGCCCGGCTGCGCGACGAAGGGTGATGCGGCTGCCGCCGCTCGTCCAAAGCGGCTTGCGGGCTGTTGGCGCGTTGGCGGGAGGCCAGTCCGGTCTGTGATCAGCTCAGCTCAGCTGTGGTGGGACCCAGGCGTGGTGCCGAAGGATCATGCGCGTTGCGGCGCGGGAGGGTGTCAGCCGCATCGCCGTGTTCCGCAGGGCGACGGCCAGTGGGTGGGAGGGCTGCCGGCCCGTCCGCCCGGCCTGCCGGGCGGCTCGCGCGACTGCCTGACTGCACGGTCGGCGCTCGGCGTCGTAGCGGCGAAGTGCGGCTTCGACGCTGGGCTCGTTGACGAGCGCGGCGGCCAGCGAGACCGCGTCGTCCAGCCCTGGGCAGGCACCCTGTCCGAGGTGGGGCGTCATCGCGTGTGCCGCGTCACCGAGCAGCGCGATCCGGCCCGCCATGCTGGCTGCCCACAACTCGCGTACATGCGACGACGAACGCCCCCTGATGGACGGTAGCTAGACGACTCGCCGCCTGCTGGAGTCAGAGAGGAACATCGCACCGGGAGGTCTGCGCGTTCACGACACCCGGAGCAATGTCACTGCCCAGCCGGGATGTTGTTGTGGCCCGGAGGACTGGCGTGAGTGGCTCGACGTCGTAGACGGGGAAACGCTGTGGCCCGGCCATGACCCTTCACCAAGGCTTGAGCACGCCGACGAGGTCGTGCAGTTGTGGCTGGACAGCGCCGACGCTGAAGAAACTCCCTCCGCGCAGCCCATCGAGATCGTGATGTGTGACCTGCCGGGGATCCTGCATACCGTGCAGGAGGGACTGCAAGGCGTTCTTGCTCTGTGCAGGAAGTGGGCCGCTCGCCACGTCCCGACTCTCGCCGCGGATCTGGCAGCCAGACTCGACGAGCTGGCCATCAGCGCGCCACTGCCAGATACCAGTGGCCAGCACGCACTGCGACCGATCACGGAATTGGAGCCAGAGCCCGAGAAATGACGTCAGTGCGGGGCTGTGCTCGAAACGTAGGTGCGGACTGACCTGGACCCACGACAGGATGGGCGGATGAAGCCTCTTGACGTGCCTGAACTCACCGCTGACGGTGGATTCACGCTTCGGCCCTGGCGCCTTTCGGACCTTCCGCTTGTCCTTGAGGCATCGGAAGACGACTACATCCCGTTGATCACGACGGTGCCTTCGCCCTATTCCGAGCCGGCGGGCGTCGCGTTCATCGAACGGCAGTGGGGCCGGGCAACCACGAGGGCCGGTTATACGTTCGTCATCGTGACCTCCGACGGTCGGCCGGTCGGCCAGGTGGGGCTGTGGCTGAGGGACCTGGAACAGGGGCGGGTGTCGCTGGGCTATTGGGTCGTCAAGTCGGCGCGTGGTCAGGGTGCCGCCGTGGCCGCCGTCGGCGCAGTGGCCGGCTGGGCCTTGCGTGATCTGCGGATTCCTCGACTCGAACTGTGGGTGGAGCCGTGGAACACGGCGTCCGTGCGCACCGCCGAGCGTGCTGGGTTCCGACAGGAGGGGCTGCTGCGAGGGTGGCAGCAGGTGGGGGACGAGCGCCGGGACATGTTCATGTACTCGCTGCTGAATGACGAGCTGTGACGTCGTCGGTCCTGCCGCCGGACTGCGGCCCCAAGGACTGGCAGCAGGGTCAACTGGCTGTGACCGGGGCTTCACCAAAGTGCGCCTGGCGTCCGAACGGCGCTGCTGTCCGTTGTCCTTCGTGCTCACCCCGGGGCAGGCAGCCGACGGCCCGCAGCTCATCCCCGTCCTGCGGGGCATCAAGGTCCGCAGCCCGGTGGTGCGGCCGCGGATCCGGCCCGACGCCGTCGCTGCTGACAAGGCGCGCGCCTCCCGCCGCCATGACCGCGTGGAGCCAGATCGATTTCCTACGCCATGCAGCCAACACTTATCACGACTCTGCACGGGCCCTAGCTGTATTGACCCGCAGGGTTGTTGACACGGCTGATGGGTGGTTGGCCTCCGAGTGCGGTGTGGCAGCGATGGTAGTTGTAGGTGTGAAGGAAGTCG